>NZ_BAAIHC010000001.1:0-542565 GCF_054652575.1 Silvimonas sp. JCM 19000
GGGTTTGTTCAGCGCAAGCTGAACATCAAAACATGCGCCGCAGGCTCAAGCGGTTAAGGGTTTCAGGTCAGGCAAAGTCGAACACCAAAACATCCGCCGCAAGCACAAGCGGTCAAGCTCTCCCAGCACCACAAAAAAAGGACACATCATGCCCGGCTTCATCCTCCACACCGGCGCCACCGTCCTCTGCGCCCACGGCGGCCAGGCCACCCCCACCTCGCCATTCCCGCGCGTTACCGTCTCGGGCCAGCCGGTGACCACGCTCACCGCACCATGGGTGGTGGCGGGCTGCGCCATGCCGCCGCCGCCCGCTGGCAACGGCCCCTGCGTCACCGCGCAATGGCTGGTCGGCGCAACCCGCGTGCTGGCCGGGGGCCAACCCGTGCTGCTGTTCAGCGGCACCTCGCTCTGCACCCCCACCGGCACGCCGCTGATGCCCGTGGTCGCGCAAATGCGCGTTACAGGAACCTGAACCATGTCGCTCGCCTTTCCATTTCGCATCGACACTCGCGGCCGCTCCGCCGAAGTCTTTGGCGACGACCACATCCGCGACATGATCGAACAAGTGCTGTTTACCGTGCCCGGCGAACGCGTCAACCGCCCTGACTTTGGCTGCGGCCTGCTGCAACTGACCTTCGCCCCCAACAATGACGCCCTCAGCGCTGCCGTGCAGATGACCGTGCAAGGCGCGCTGCAACAATGGCTGGGCGAGCTGATCGAGGTCGAAGCCGTCAGCGTGCAATGCGACGACGCCACCCTCAACGTCACCGTGCAATACATCACCCGCATAGACCGCGATCGGCAACTGGCACGCTATGCGAGGGAGCTGGCATGAAACGCGAATTCCGCCCCGACCATGGCACGCGTCTGCAGCTGCTCAAGGACCTGCCGTCGCCCACGCTCACCGGCATTGATTACCTTGAAGTGACGAGCGCTGATCAGACCGTGCTCAAAGTGGTGCTGGTCTACCCGGCGTCACCTGATCTAAGCAAAGCGCATTGCCGCATCGATGGCGGTGTGCGCATCAGTGGCATCAAGGTCATCGATGTCAAAGTAACCGGCAACGAATTGAAAGTAACGGTCGACAAGGCCGGTGACTATTCGTGGTATCAGTTCGTCCTGCAAGACCCAGCCGCGCCCGATGACGTGCCCGCGGGCTTTACCCCACCGTTTGATCCGCTGCTGTCCAGCATCCGCTTCAGCTTCAAGGTGCAATGCCCCAACGAATTTGATTGCACCAGCGACCACGTCTGCAGCCCGGTGGTGCCGCCCGAGCCGTTGCTGGATTACCTGGCCAAGGATTACGGAAGTTTCCGCCGCCTGATGCTGGATCGCATGGGCCAGTTGATTCCCGGTTTTAACGAAACGCATCCAGCCGATTTCACCGTTGCGCTGGTGGAAATGCTGGCGCACGTCGGCGATCAGCTCAGCTATGCCCAGGATGCCGTCGGCACCGAAGCCTATCTGGGCACTGCGCGCCGCCGTACCTCGCTGCGCCGCCATGCGCGCTTGCTGGATTACGGCGTGCACGAAGGCTGCAACAGCCGCGTGTTTGTCACCTTTGATATTGCCAATAACGCCGATGGCCTGAGCCTGCCCGCCGGCACCCCCTTGTTGTCGCGCGGGGACAGCAGCGCCGCCTTTGTTGCGCGCAAAGCGCTCGAAAGCTTGCCGGATGGCAGCACCCAGGTGTTCGAAACGCTGGAAGCGATCAAGCTGCAAACCGCACAGAGCCGCATTGAAATTCACGACTGGGGCGATCCGCATTTCTGCCTGGCCAAGGGCAGCACCAGCGCCGCGCTGGTGCAGGTGGCAGTGCCTGCGCCGGCTACGCCGCCGCCGACCAAACTGGCGTTGGCGCCGGGCATGGTGCTGGTACTTGAAGAAATCTGCAGCCCCACCACCGGGATCGCTGCCGACGCCGATCCCTCGCATCGCTGCGCGGTGCGGTTAACCCGGGTGGAGGTGGGCGCGGACCCGCTGGGGGGGCAGCAATTGCTGCTGGTGAGTTGGCATAGCGACGATGCGCTGGCATTCCCCTTGTGCGTACGCGCCGAGTTTGCCGAGGGCGGCGCCACCGATGTGCGCACCATCGCCGTCGCGCGTGGCAATGTGGTGCTGGCTGACCACGGCATGACGCAAGCATGGCAGGCGCTGGTGCCCGACGCGGTGCCCGTAAGCGGCCGTTACCGCCCGCGTTTGCAAGAAACCGGCATTGCCTGGGCCGAGCCGTATAGCCAGGCCAGCGCACTGGCCGCAGGTTGGTCCGCCGCCCGCGCCTTGCAGCAAGATCCGCGTAGCGCGCTGCCTGCTGGCATGGAATTGCGGGCCGATGATGCGGCCAGCGCGGGCGACCAGGCCGCGCCCGGCGCGCTGCCGTGGGTGCCGCAACTGGATCTGCTCGGCAGCGACCGCTTTGCCCAGCAATTTGTGCTGGAAACCGAAGCCGATGGCACCGCCTGGTTGCGCTTTGGTGATGGCCGCAATGGCCAGTTGCCCGCCAGCGGTCTGCGCTTGCTGGCCAGCTATCGCCTCGGCGGCGGCATGCCGGGCAACGTGGGCGCCGACAGCATCACCCGCCTGGTCAGCGATAACGCCGCGCTGGTGCCGTATGTGCATGCAGTGCGTAATCCGCTGGCGGCCAGCGGCGGCACCGAAGCCGAGAGCGCCGATGCCATCAAGTTGTACGCGCCCGAAGCATTCCGCACCCAGCAGCGCGCGGTCACCACAGACGATTACGCCCGCGCCGCCGAGCAACATCCGCAAGTCCAACGCGCCGCCGCCCGCCTGCGCTGGACGGGCAGCTGGTACACGGTGTTTATCAGCGTCGACCGCGTGGGCGGTGTGGCCCTGGATGAGACGTTTCGGACCGATCTGCTGGCGTTTCTGGAAGGGTTTCGCCTGGCGGGCTATGACCTTGATCTGCGTGATCCGGTCTACGTGCCGCTGGATATTTCGCTGCAGATTTGCGTGTTGCCGGGCTACTTTGCCGCCTCGGTCAAAGCCACCATCCTCAAGCGCCTGGGCACCGGGCTGGATGATCGCAATCAGCCCGGCTTTTTTGATCCGGATCGCTTCAGCTTTGGCCAGGCGCTGGCTTTGTCCGCCTTGTTGGCCAGCGTGCAGGCGGTGACCGGGGTGGCGTCGATCAGCGTGCTCAAGTTCCAGCGCTGGGGCAAGGTGGCGGCGGGCGAGATTGCGGCGGGGCAGATTCTGGTGGAGCCGCTGGAAGTCTTGCGGCTGGATAACGACCCCAACTTTCCCGAAAACGGTCGGCTGACGCTGGATATGCGAGGTGGCCTGTGAGCGATACCGATTGTGGTTGCTGCAGTGGCGTGAAGGCGCTGACGCCCGTTGATGAGCTCAACCCACCGGGCCAGACCGCGCTGCTGTATCGCGTGGGCACCCAGGGGCGCTTTCTGGCCAGCCAGCGCGCCCAACTCAGCGGCCCGGCGGCCTTGCAAGGCTTGAGCACGCGCGCCAGTGATGACCCGGCGCTGGCGCTGCTCGGCGCGTGGGCGGCGGTGCTGGATGTGCTGAGTTTTTATCAGGAACGCATCATCAACGAGGGCTTTTTGCGCACCGCCACCGAGCGCCGCTCGGTGCTGGAACTGGGCCGCGAGATAGGCTACGAACTGCGCCCTGGCGTGGCGGCATCCACCTATCTGGCCTTTACGCTGGAAACCGCACCGGGCGCGCCAGCAAGCACCCGCATCGACGCTGGCACCAAGGCGCAAAGCGTGCCCGAGCAAGATCAGCAAGCGCAGGTGTTCGAGACGCTGGCGCCGTTGCAAGCGTATGCCGCGTGGAATGCGCTGGCGGTGCAGGCATGGCAGGACGCCTTGCCGCAATGGGGCGGCAGCACGCTGTATCTGCAAGGGCAAAACACCGGCCTGGCGCGCGGCGATATGGTGCTGATTGTGGGGGACGAGCGCCTGAACAACGCCGGCAGCGAAAACTGGGATATCCGGCGCGTGAGCAGCGTAAAAGTGGTGCCGCCCGCCGTGGCCTCGGCTGATCCGTTGGCGGGGTATTCGGTAGTGATGCTGGATCGACCGTTAGGCTCGGTCACGCCGCATGTGGAACCGGCGCATACCAACCCGCGTTGCTACGCCTTGCGCACGCGCGCCGCGCTGTTTGGCCAGAGCGCGCCCGACTGGCGTGCCATGCCAGCCAGCCTGCGCGCCACCTACCTGGGCATCGATACCGCGCCCGCCGGCACGCCGGCCCCCAATGTGCCGATAGCCGAACATCCGCAATGGCCCGGCTTCAGCCTCGGCGAAATCTCGGATCCGCCCGGCGATACCACGGCGGCGGGCACCGGCTTGCAGGGCACGTATTACTCGGACGACGGCGTGACGCATTTCCAGACGCAGCTGTTTGCGCGCGTAGATGCACAGCTCAATTTCAATACCGGCGCTACGCCCGCCTTGCCGTGGCCGAGTGGCGTGCCAGCCAGCAATTTCAGCGCGCGCTGGACCGGCTGGGTGCAGATGCCGCACGGCGGTAGTTTCATGTTTTTTGTGACCTCGGATGATGGTGTGCGCCTGTGGGTCAACGGCAGCTTGCTGGTCAACGCGTGGCAGTCGCAATCGCCGATTACCTATAGCGGCACCGCCAATAATCTGAGCGCGGGGCAGAAGGTGCCGATTGTGGTCGAGTACTTTCAGGGTGGCGGCCCCAGCACGCTGGTGCTGGAATGGTCCGGCCCGCTGACCGCGCGCGCGGTGATTCCGGCCAACCGCTTGTACCCCAGCGATGTGCACTCGGTGCATCTGGACGCCAGCTATCCCAAATGGGTGCCGGGCAGTTGGGCCGTGCTGGCCGTGCCGGAGTACCAGGAGCTGTATCAGATTGTTGAAAACGCCGAATCGGCGCGCACCGCGTTTACGCTGAGCAGCAAAACCAGTCGGCTGACGTTGAGCGGGGAAAACCTGGACGCGGTGTTCAACAACCGCATCCGCGATACCGCCGTGTTTGGCGAATCAGTGCCCTTGCCGTGGGCGCAGCAACCGCTGTCGGGGCTGGTGCGCGGGCATGTGCTCAAGCTGCAAAGTCTGCAAGCGGATCTGGCCGCGGGGGCGTGGTTGGCCATCAGCGGCCAGACCTTGAGCGCTGCACCGGGCAACACCGCTGCGCGTACGCGCTTGCTGGCCGGCGATGCCTTGGCGGCGGTGGAGTTCAAGCGCGATGGCGTCTCTGCCACGCTAACTTTTGCCGATGGCCAGGTGGCCGACGTGGCGCTGACGGCCGCCAGCGAAGTTCAGCAACTGCAAAGCGTGGCTGTGGCCAATGGCGTAACGCAACTGACGTTGGCGGCCGATCTGCTCTATGCCTATCTGCCGCTCAGCGTGAGCATCAATGCCAATGTGGCGCCCGCCAGCCACGGCGACAGCAAACAGATGCAAATCCAGCCCGAAGTGGTGGGTAGCGGCGATGGCGGCAGTGCCTTCCAGCGCTTTAATCTGCGCCAGGCACCGCTGACTTATATCTCGGCCAGCACCGCCGCCGGCATCGCCAGCAGCCTGCAAGTACGGGTGGATGATTTGCTCTGGCACGAGGCCGCGCATCTGGGCGAGCTAAGCCCCACTGATCGCGCTTATCTGGTGCGGCGTGGTGACGACGGGGCCGTTACTTTGCAGTTTGGCGACGGCGTCCACGGTAGCCGTTTGCCCAGTGGCCAGATGAATGTGCAGGCCACTTACCGCGTCGGCATCGGTACGCCAGGCAATCTCAAGCCTGGCCAGATCAATCTGCTGTTAAGCCGGGCGCTTGGCGTCAAGGGTGTGGTCAACCCGATTGCGGCCAGCGGCGGCACCGATCCGGAACAAGGCGAACAAGCCCGCGCCAATGCGCCGTTGACGGTGCTGGCGCTGGATCGCATCGTGTCGCTGACCGACTTCGAGAATTTTGCCGCCGCCTTTGCCGGCATAGGCAAGGCGCAAGCCGTGTGGCTGTGGAATGGCGAAGGCCGCCTGGTGCATCTGACGGTGATGGGCAGCGACGGCGCTGATATTGCGGCCGATTCGGCGCTGTATCTGAACCTGACCGCCGCCATCGATGCGGTGCGGCCAGCGGGCCAGGCTTTGCGGGTGGCCCCTGGCACGCAATTGCCGTTTGGCTTGAGTGCCGGTGTGCGCGTGCTAGCCGATTACGACAGCGCCGCGGTACTGGCCGCGATCAAAACCGCCTTGCAAACGCAGTTCGGTTTTGCCGCACGCAGTTACGGCCAATCCTTGAGTGGCAGCGAAGTGGTTGCGGCGATGCAGAACGTGACCGGGGTGCAGCGGATTGATCTGAACAGCCTGCGCCAGGGCAGCACCAGCGTGGCCGGGCCGGATGGCCGTTTGCGCGCCCGCGGCGCACATCGTGAAGGCGATGCGATCGTCGCCGCGCAATTGCTGTTGATTGACCCCACCGACATCGTGTTGACGGAGCTGAGCGTATGACGATCGATGCCGATTTTCTGTTTGCGCGCCTGCCGGCGTTTTATGCCGAACGCGATGCGGCCATGGGCGGGCCTTTGCGTGCCTTGCTCGACATCATCGCGGCGCAAGGCGATTTGCTGGACCAGGACATTGCGCGGCTCTACGACAACTGGTTTATCGAGACTTGCGACGATTGGCTGATTCCCTATATCGGCGACTTGCTCGGCGTGCGCGGGCTGTACGCGGTCAGTGGCACGCACAGCTTTGGCCAGCGCGCGCTGGTGGCCAACACGCTGCGTTTGCGGCGGCGCAAAGGCACGGTGCCGGTGCTGGAAGAACTGGCCTTTGATTGCACCGGCTGGCGCGCGCGGGCGGTGGAGTTTTTTCAGCTGTTGGGCACCACGCAATATCTGAATCACACCCGCTTGCAAAATCTGCGCACGCCCGATATCCGCAATGCGCTGCCACTGGAACGCATCGACGGGCCGTTTGACTCGGCGGCACATAGTGTCGAGGTGCGGCCGCTTTCGGCCGGGCGTTACAACTTGCCCAATATCGGCCTGTATTTGTGGCGCCTGCAGGCCTATGCGCTGCAACGGATTGCCGCAGCGCCAGCGGTGGGCGCTGCCGGGCGCTATTACTTTGATGCCCTGCGCTACGGCCCGGCCGACAACGCCACCGTAGCGCAAGGCCAGCTCTATAACCGGCCGCAAACCGAGGCCAATATCACGCAGCTGGCTCAGCCGGTGAGCGTGCCCGAGCCCTTGTCGCGCCGGGTGCTGCATGCCGAGCTGACGGCCTTGCGCCAGGCGTTGGCCGATGGGCAAACGCTGACGCGCAGCTACTTTGATCCAGAACAGCCGGTGCTGCGCATCTGGCGCGATGGGGTGGAAGTGCCGGCAGAATGGCTGGTGGTGTGCGACCTGGCCTTGCTCAGCAAAGCCAGTTCCGCCGATCCGGATGATTGGCAGCGGCCGCCCGCGCAACTGACGGTGACGCGGGCTGATGGCAGCACGCAGCAATTTCCGGAAGCGGCCGCAGTGGCGGCGGGGCAGTTTGCCATTGGCTTTGACCCGGTGCTGGGCCGCGTGGCTTTGCCCAGTGGCAAAAGTGCGACCCGGATTGAAGTGTCGTACGCCTATGGTTTTCCTGGCGATGTCGGTGCCGGGCCGTATGACCGTCGCCCCGGGGTGGGCGAAGACGATGCGACGCTGGGCTTGCTTGATCCTGCCCGCTTTCAGGTGGTGTGGCATGTGCCGGGCGATCACGCCAGCCTGAGCGCCGCCCTGACCGCGCTGGCCAGTGGCAGCCGCACGCTGATTTATCTGCACGACGACGCGGTCGATCATACCGAGGCGCTGACGCCCGACCTGGACATACCCGATACCTGGCTGGCGATCGAAGCCGACAACGGGCGGCGTCCGGTGCTGTATGGCGACTGGAAACTGAAAGGCAATGCCAGTACCCATCTGACGCTGTCGGGCATTTTGCTGGACGGCAAACTCACGCTGGAAGGTGCACTCGACCAGATCGACTTGCGCCATTGCACGCTGGTACCCGGGCGCGGCGGCATCAGCCATGGCGGCAGCAGCGGCAGCAATGTGCAGATCACGCT
The DNA here is from genome assembly GCF_054652575.1 of Silvimonas sp. JCM 19000. Classification (NCBI taxonomy): domain Bacteria; kingdom Pseudomonadati; phylum Pseudomonadota; class Betaproteobacteria; order Neisseriales; family Chitinibacteraceae; genus Silvimonas; species Silvimonas sp. JCM 19000. Next base: position 8,044 of record NZ_BAAIHC010000001.1, read on the forward strand.
CAACGCCTGCATTTGTGGTGCCATCCAGGCCAATAAAGCGCTGGGTGGGGTGAGCGCCAGTTACTCGATCATCGATGGCCTGGGCGGGGTGGCTTTTGCGCTGCCCGATACCGCGCTCAGCCTGGACCGCTGCACCGTGTTTGGCACCACCGTGGCCACGCAACTGGCGGCGGGCAACAGTCTGTTTACCGACACGCTGGATATCTTGCGCAAGCAGGATGGCTGCGTGCGTTTCTGCTATATCCCGCTCGGCTCCAAAACACCCAGCCGCTATCGCTGCCAGCCCGATCTGGTCAAGCAAGGCCTGAGCAATGCCGCCGCGCTGGTGGAAAGCATCCGCGTTACGCCCGCGTTCACTTCAACCAGTTATGGACATGCCGCCTATACGCAGTTGCGGCTGGCCACCGCATCCGAGATCCGTACCGGGGCGGAGGATGGCGCCGAAATGGGCGTGTGGAATTTGCTGCAGCAACCACAGCGCGAGGCCAATCTGAGCCAGGCGCTGGATGAATATCTGCGTTTTGGCCTGGAAGCCGGCGTGATCTACGTGAACTGATTGCAATCGGGCCACACTCTGCCTTGGGACGAACACCATGAAAGCTGATCTGACACGCTCTACCGACCAACCGGCGCAGCACTATCGCAGCGTGCGGATGCAACAAGGCCGGGTGCAACTGGACGCCGACTGGAACGAACAGAACGCCATTACAAGTCGCCGTCTGGAGACCGAAACGCGCGATACCCTGGGCGCGCTGGCGGTGCCGCTGGCGCTGGACGGGTTTGAACTGGTCGGCACCGCCGGCAATATCAGTATCAGCCCCGGTCGTATTTATCTGGACGGCTTGCTCTGCGAAAACAGCGCCCCCGCCACCTTGATCAAGCAGCCCGGCCTGCCTGGCAATGTCTCGCCCATCCTCGTGGCCAGTAGCAACCATCTGGCCTTGCCGCCGGCAGGCGCCGCCGCGCTGGGCAGTATCCAGAATTACGGCAGCGGCGGCGCACTCACCGCACCGGCGGATGGGGTTTATGTGGCGTATATCGAAGCCTGGTTACGCCATATCACTGCGCTGGAAGACCCGCTGATTCGCGAGGTGGCGCTGGGCGGGCCCGATTCGGCGACGCGCGATCAACTGGTTTGGCAAATCAAATTGCTCGGCCTCGGCGCCAGCGCCGCGCCGCCCACTTGCGCCAGCGCTTTACCAGCGTGGGACGCGCTGATCAAAGCCCCCGCTGGCACGCTGGGCGCGCGCGCCGAGCCCGGTGCCACCAGCACCGACCTGTGTCTGCTCACGCCCGAGGCGGGCTATCGCAGCCTGGAAAACCAGTTGTATCGCGTGGAAATTCATGACGATGGCAGCAGCGGGGGCAAGGCACGCTTCAAGTGGTCGCGCGACAACGGCTGCATCGTCAGCACGGTGGTGCGCTGGCTGAATGACCCTACCGCCAATGAATTTGAAGTGGCCAGCATCGGCCGCGATGCTTATCTGAGTATCAGCGCTGGCTGCTGGGTGGAATTTTTTGACGACACGCACGAGTTGCTCGGCCTGGCCGGCACCCTGGTCAAAGTGACGCGTACGGCGGGCAATGTGGTTACCGTGGATTTGACCAGCGCCACCGGCGCGCTGGACCAGGGCCTGTTTGCCAGTAATCCGCGCGTACGGCGCTGGGATGATCTGGTCGAGCTGAAAGCGCAGACGGCGGCGGCCGCGTACAACGACGGCTGGACCGCGCTGGAAAACGGCGTGCAGGTGCGGCTGGTGGAGGGCGGCTTCCGGGTGGGCGATTACTGGACCATTCCGGCGCGCACCGCCACCTCCGACGTGCAATGGCCCAAGGACGCCAGCGGGCACGCCGTGTTCCAGCTGCCGGAAGGGCCGTTGCGCGCCTTTGGCAAGCTGGCGCTGTTCAGTTGCACCGCGGGCACCTGGGCCAGGCTGGACGATTGCCGCGCGCTGTTTCCTGCGCTCAGTCAGTTGACCAATCTGTTTTATGTGGGCGGTGATGGCCAGAGCGGTTTGCCTGATCCTTTGAATACCGGCACGGCGGTGCCGCTGCTCAAGCCACTGGAAGTGGCGGTGTTCAACGGGCAGTTTCCGGTGGCGAATGCGGCGGTGCGCTTTAGTGTCACTGAAGGCAGTGTGACTGGTGGTGGCCTGACCGCAACGGCCACCACCAATAGCGACGGCATTGCCAGCACGCAATGGTCGCTGGCCAATTCGGCCAATCTGACGCAAACCTGCGTCGCCACCTTGCTGGCCTCGGGCGCGCCCGTCGCGGGCAAATACAACCAGATCCACTTTAATGCGCAGTTAGCCGTCGCGGCCCAAGTGGCGTATGACCCGGCTAAATGCCCGGATATGACCGCCGCCAAAATCAACACGGTACAAGCCGCCATCGATGCGCTGTGCGCCAAAGGCGGCGGTGGCGGCGGCGGCTGCTGCGTCACGGTAGGATTAGGCGGGCAATATGGCGATCTGCAGGTGGCGCTGAATGAACTGAGCAAGCCTGGCAGCGATGTCTGCCTGTGCTTGCTGCCCGGCCTGCATGTACTGAGCAAACCGGTGGCGCTGACCGGGGATAACAAAACCCATCTGGCCATCCACGGCATTGGCCCGGGCTCGCAATTGCAGATGGATGCGCTGGGTATGCAATTTAGCGGCTACGCCTCGGTCGGGCTGGAAGATTTTGACGCAAGCTGCAGTGGCGATGGTGTGCCGTGGACCTTTGTCGATTGCGACCAGGTGCGGCTGGAGCAGGTGAGCGTAAACGGCGTCAAATCGAGCGCCAGTGCCCTGATCAGCGTAGCGGGGGCGTCGCAGATCACTGTGCAAGGCTGCAACTTGCGCCCGTGGCAAAGCAGCGGCTACGCGTTGATCGATATCATGCTGGGCAAAATGCCTTTGCTGGAAGCGTTCAAGGCAACGGTCGCTGATAACAAACCGTGGCTGCCGGTGACCGCCGAGATGGTCAAGCCGCTGCAAGATATCGCACTGGATGCCAACAACCAGTCACCGGCGCTGCAGAGCCAGATTAACGAGACCATCCGCGCGGATCATGCGGTGGTGCCGCTCAAGGTGATCGGTGCATTGAACGAGCTGAGCACCGCCTTGTTCTTGCGCAGTTCGCTCGGCGTGCCAGCCCCCACTGAGTTGCTGATCAAGGCGGTGGATTTTCTGCGCTACGCGGTGTTTGTTTCGCAAGCCGGCGTGGCACTGGCGCTGCTGGATGGGCTAGCCAATGTCTTGCTGGCGGATAGCGACATTGCGGGCTCGGTGGTGTTGTATGGCGATACGGTGGGTGGTGCCAACAGCATGGCTCAGGTGCTCAACCAATACGACAAACTGATGCGTGCGGGTTCGCTCTCGTGGTTGCCGGCGCGCGGTCTGTTGCGGCTGCGCAATTGCCGCGTCTGGCAAATGGCGCTGAGCGCGGATTTTCTGGCCAATAGCAAACACGTGCTGGAACAAACGCATCAGGTGGCGGATACCTTCCGCAGCATGAGCGTCACCGACAATGTCTTTGCCGGAGCCGCCTGCCAGTTTTGTGCGTGGAACGTGGCGCTGACCACCAATCTGCTGGAGCCACTCAGTAGCAATCTGGGCCAGGTGGTGGCCAGTCAGGGCAAATATCTGGGCAACCTGGCCGCGTACTCCATCAGTGTGCAAGCGGTGGGGCATAACCCGGAAGCGTTTGCCAATGGCGCACTGAATATAACGTCCTGACCGCGCGGCTGCGTGTGGCAGAATAAGCGCCGCCAGCGTCGCGGAATGGTACACGCACGACGCCAGTCGTCCCTTGCGTGCAAGGGTGCAGGCTTCGATCCCTGCCGCTGGCCGCGTACCCGCATCGACATAAAAAACGCGAGGCCCGCAGGCCCCGCGCGTTTGATGTGGGCGTATGCCTCAGGCCATGCGCAGCACATCAGGCGCTTGCGCCGCCTTGCGCCGACGCAGACGCGCCAGCACGCCCACGCAACCCAGACCCATCAAGGCCCAGGTTTCGGGCTCCGGCACTGGCGTGGTGGGTAATACCAGGAAATCAAATTCGCTATAACCGGTGTTGTCAGTCAACACCTGGCCCGGCGTCTGCACGGCAATCAGGTAATTGGTGTTCAAGGTCAGCCCGGTAATCCCGTTGCTGCTGGTCCAGTCATTTGTGACCAGGTTAGCGCCGAGTACATAACTGGAGCCGACGGTATTGCCAAAGCCGCCATAAGTCGTGATCAGGGAGTTATCCGAAAAACTGACGTTGTCATTGGCCGCGCCCGCTGCGCTATAGGTGTGCGAACCGGTGAGGGTGGGTTGTTCGGCTGTTGCCGCGATGGGCGAGGCATCCAGCGAGATATCGGCATAGCTGGCCGAGACCAGGCTGTAACCGGCGGCAATGCTGATGCTCAGTTGCACGCTGTCGGAGAAGGTATTGCCGCTAAAGTCTGCGTGCGTCAGCACCAGCGAGCCCGATGAATTGGTGCTGAGATCCTGGTCGGTGAAGTTGGCGTCGGTGTTGAAGTCACTGGCCGTCAGCGTAATGGTGTAGCCGGTGCCTTGATAAACTTCGCTGATGCTGGCCATCGCCGGACTGGCAGCCAGCGCGGCAAGCAATGTTAGTAGTAGGGGACGCATGTTTTTGGTGCTCCGGAAAGGTAATGAGGCACCACTAACTTTAGATTACAAAAAAAGAAATGTTTGTGACACGAGCGGTAATTTTGTATCAACCGACATCTGGTTACACATTTGTCCAGCTTGCACCTACAGCCGCGTCGGCATTGGGCTGGCGGCCGTAAGCACGGACCATCACCAAACTGACGCGCTTTGATCCAGCGCAAAAAATGCCACCGGCATGAATGCCAGAATAGGCATTTTCTTAGGGCTGCCTACATGCTGATAGTCTGGGACGACTCCCTCTCGGTCGGGATCGAAGAAATCGACGAGCAGCACAAAGTGCTGGTCAGTCTGCTGAATGACTTGCACGACGCCATCCGCAGCCACCACGGCCGCGAAGTGGTCGAAGCCACCTTGACCCAACTGGCCGACTACACCCGCATCCACTTCACCGTGGAAGAAAGCCTGATGCGCATCATGGGCTATCCCGATTACGACGCGCATAAAGCCCAGCACGAAGCGCTGATCGAGCAATTGCATGGCTTTCAGCAGCGCGTGGCCGAAGGGCAGGCGGTGACGTTTGAGCTGCTGCATTTCTTGCGCAACTGGCTGACCCACCATATCCAGGAAGGCGACGCACGCTATACCGATTTCTTTCTGGCGCGCGGCGTGCAACCGCGCCTGCACAAACGCAGTTGGCTGGCGCGCTTGCTGCAATAAGGCTGGCGCCAGACAGCGAGCACGGCTGTGGCACCGCGCGGCGCTGGCGCCACAGCCCGCTGTTGGTTTAGACCAGGCCCATGGCCTGGCTGAACATGCCGACCAGGCTGCGCGGCGTATCGGGGCCAAACAGTGCCTGCACCAGTTCTTCCGCCTCGCGCGCAACTTCGGCACTGCGGCTGAACATATCGCTTTCGTAGGCGGCCAGCGCGGCTTCTACATCGTCCAGGCTGGCGATCAGCGCCCGTGCCAGTTCGGCCCCGTCGTACAGCGCCAGATTGGCGCCTTCGCCCGACGGCACCATCAAATGCGCCGCATCGCCCAGCAAGGTCACGCCGGGTACGCGCGACCAGCGATGGAGCACGGGCAGGGTGTAAGCGGGGCGCAGTACCGGGGTGTGTACGCTGTCGGTGATCAAGGCGGTCAGCGCCGGTGCCCAGTCCTTGAATTCGGCGGCGAGCCAGTTGCGTACGCCGGGGCCATCCGCTGTTGCAAGCTGGGTAAACCAGGACTCGGGTCGCTGCAATGCGATATAGGCGTGCAAAATATTGCCCGGCTCACGATGAGCAAGAATGCCTTTGCCGGGCGCCAGCGCAAACAGCGAGCCCCGACCCGCCGCTGCGGCCGTGGCAGCATGACGCTGCTCGACGTCGTCCAGCCGGGTTTCGACAAAGGTGAGCCCGGAGTACACCGGCTGCTGGGTCGAGAGCAAGGGCCGCACTTTCGACCAGGCCCCATCCGCCCCCACCAGCAAATCGGTGGTCGCACTGGCGCCATGCGCAAAACGCAGCGCATGGCGGCCGCCCGGCAAAGACTCGATCGCCACCAGCTTGTGGCCCCAGCGCACGCAACCCTCGGGCAGGGAATCTAGCAAGATCTGCCGCAAATCCCCGCGCAAGATTTCCGGCCGCCCGCCGCTACCGTCATCGGCCTGTTCAAACAGCACGGTGCCCTGCGCGTCCAGCACGCGCGTGGCTTGGCCGCCGGCATGGATTTTTGCGGTAAACGCGTCATACACACCGGCCGCCTTGAGCGCGATCTGGCCATTGAAATCATGGATGTCGAGCAAGCCGCCCTGGGTTCGCGCTTCAGGCGACGCATCCGCTTCGTAGATGGTGCTGGCGATACCGTGCACATGCAGCACCCGGGCCAGCGTCAGGCCGCCGAGGCCGGCGCCGATAATTGCAATGGAAGTACTCATTATTGATCCTTGTCGCGTCGACGTTGCCCACCACAGGCGGCATTGCTGTTGTGGAACGTCATTCCATTACTATTCTTGGAACGTTGTTCTAGTTGTGTCAAGATGCGCCATGGAAAAAACCCCACGCTCCTCCGCCAAACGCGATGCATCGCTCTCGCGGGAACGCATCATCGAAGCCGCCATCGACTTGCTGGATCGGCACGGTGAAAGCGGCCTGACCTTCCGCGCCCTGGCCGAACAGCTGGCCACTGGCGCGGGCGCCCTGTACTGGCATATCGCCAACAAGAGCGATCTGCTCACCGCCGCGTGTGATGGCGTGATTGCGCGCACGCTGTATGCCGCGCCGGTGGGTGCGGATCCGGCCGCGCATATCCGTGCAGTGGCGTCCGGCCTGTTTGACGCCATCGACGCCCATCCCTGGGTGGGTTCCGCGCTGGCGCAAGCGCCGGGCCAACTGCCGGGCGTGCGCATTCTGGAACGGCTGGGCCAGCAGGTCAGCGCCATGGGCGTGCCGCCCGCGGCGCATTGGGTGGTGACTTGCACGCTGCTCAATTACATCTTTGGCGTGGGCGGCCAGAACGCGGCCAACGCCCAGCAGGCCGAGGCGCAACAGCACGATCGCACGCATTTTCTGGATGCAATGGCGACCACCTGGTCGCAGCTGGACGCCGTCGAATTTCCGTTTACCCGCAGCGTGGCAGCGCAGCTGCGCAACCACGACGACCGCGCCGATTTTCTCAGCGGACTGGAACTCATCCTGGCGGGCATACGCAGCATGGCGGCGCAACCTGCCCACAAGGACTAGTCTGCGCTAGACCGTTTTTCGCGCCACGGCGGCCCCACTGACTAATACCGGGCGCCGCTGCCGCCACCTAGCATCGTTGCATTCGCGCTGCGGCTGATCAGCGCACGCAAGATGCTCACAGGGGTAGGCATATGTGCCTTACCCGACCGCTTCTACGCCCAGCGTTGGCCAACGGCCATGACGCGGTGGGTAATGCAACGGGCAACGGGACCGCGATCGTTGAGCACCGGGCAAACCAGTGCGCTCGGCGCACCCTGTGAACTGCAACAACTGGTCACATTCCCGTCACTCACTCCGGAGCAAAGCCATGCCTGCCATGCCAGGGCCGTCCCCCGTGCCCGCTCTCATCCGCCCACCGGCGCTGACCGATGCATTTGGACGGCGTATCGATTACTTGCGCGTTTCGGTCACGGATCGCTGCGACCTGCGCTGTTCTTACTGCATGCCGCGTGGCTTTAGCGGTTTTGAAGAACCCGCCAACTGGCTGAGTTTCGAACAGATCGAGCGTGTGGTCGGCGCTTTTGTCCGGCTTGGTGTGGGGCGCGTACGTTTGACCGGTGGCGAGCCACTGCTGCGGCGCAATCTGCCCGAGCTGGCGGCGCGGCTTAAAGCCTTGCCCGGCTTGAATGACCTGTCTTTATCCACTAATGCCACGCAACTGGCGCGCCATGCGCTGGCTTTGCGCCAGGCGGGCGTGGATCGGCTCAATATCAGCCTCGATAGTCTGGATAGCGCCTGTAACGCCCGCATCACCGGCCGTTCAACGCTCGATACCGTGCTGCGCGGCATTGATAGCGCGGTGGCCGCCGGGTTTGCCCCGATCAAGTTGAATATGGTGGCCATGAAGGGCGTGAATGAGCACGAAATTGAACGCATGGCTGAGTTTGCCCTGGCGCAGCGCCTGGTCCTGCGTTTGATAGAGGCCATGCCGATGGGCGATACCGGTCGCAGCGCGCAGTTTCTTGACCTGCAGCCGGTGCGCGAGCGCCTGATTCGTCGCTTCGATCTGCACGCCGTGGCGCAGGAGTTGGGGGGAGGCCCGGCGCGTTACTGGATGACGCCGGATGGCGCAGGCCAGATCGGTTTTATCACCGCGTTATCACAATGCTTTTGTGCCAGTTGCAATCGGGTGCGGTTAGGGGTGGAGGGCACGCTGTATCTGTGTCTGGGCCAAAGCGCGACATTCGACTTCGCGCCTTTGTTGCGTGATAACGTGTCCGATGCCGAGCTGGACGCGGCCATCCATCAGGCGATTGCGCTAAAGCCGGAGAACCATGATTTCAACGCCGCGCCGCACCAGGTCATGCGTTTTATGTCGCAAACCGGCGGCTGAAAGCGCAAGCGGCCGCGCCATATCGTCCCGATAGCGCGGGCGCGCCGTCCGGCGCGTTTTCTGGCGCGGTAACGCAATGCTTTGCGAACGGACAATAAAACCGGGCGCCAGCGCCGCTATGCTGGCAGACCTTCGCGCCACAGATTGCGCCCACGCCCGGTTGGACCAGACTCCTCGCATGCTCACGCCGCCTCACCTCATGCCCGCATCCCGCGCTGCGCCGCGCCGTCGACCGCTGTCGGCACGGGTATTGGCTGTCTTGCTGAGCGCACTGGTGGTGGGGCTGGCTGCCATCTGCTTTACCTTGTATCTGTCGCGACAGCTGGAAGGCGCGGGGGCGGCTATCAACACCGCCGGTAGTTTGCGCATGCGCAGCTATCATGTGGCGCTGTTGTTGCAGCAGTACCTTAATGCGCCAGACCCCGCGCACATCGCCGCGCTGCGCGCAGAACACCAGCAATTCCAGCAGACCTTGCACCTGCTGCGTGCGGGAGACCCGGCGCGCCCGCTGTATTTGCCAGCAACCCCGGGCGTACGGCAGCAGTTTGAGCGGATCGATGCCGACTACCAGCGCTGGTCCACGCGCTGGATCGTGCCGGTGCTCAATGGGCACCCCGTGCCGCAGGATGGTGATTTTGCAGCCGAGCTGGAGCCCTTTGTTGAGCGGGTTAACCAACTGGTTTTGTCCATCGAACAATTCAGTGCGCGGCGCACCCTGTGGCTGCGTGTGTCGCAAATGTTTTTGATCGCGCTGGCCATCGTCGGTGCGCTGACGCAAATCTATCTGATGTTTCTGCTTATTTTCCGGCCACTGGCGCGCTTGCGTGACGGCATTGCCCGCATGGCAGCGCAGGACTTTACCGTGCGGCTGCCGGTGGAAACGCGCGATGAGTTTGGCGAAGTACAGCAAAGCTTTAACCATATGGCCGACCGCCTTGCCGATGCCTACGGCACGCTGGAGCGGCGCGTGCTCGACAAAACCGCCGCCTTGCATGCGCAGAATCGCGAGCTGTCCTTGTTGTATGAGGTGGTCGCTTTTGTATATCGCCCGCAAACCGCGCACGCGCTGTGCCGTGGTGTGCTGGAACGATTGTTGAGCGGATTCGATGCCGCTGCCGGCAGCGTGCGCGTACTTGATCCTTTGCAACACAGCGCATGGCTGGCCAGCAGCATCGGCCTGCCGGATGCCTTGCGCGATGCCGAACGGTGTCGGCATCCGCAAGACTGCCATTGCGGTGCGGCGCAAGGCGGCCAGCCCATCAGCGTGTATATGCGCTTTAACCCGGTACAGCCGCAATTGCCCTGTGCCGAAGCCGGCTTTGCTCAGGTGTATGCCGTGCCGGTGGCAGCAGGGGGCACCGAGCTGGGCCTGATTACGCTGCATTTTGCCCAGCAGCGCGCGCTACCGGAACGCGAGAAACAACTGCTCAGCACGCTGGGGCAGCATCTGGGTATCGCCCTGGAAAACCTGCGCCTGGCCGCGCGGGAACGCGAGCTGGCGGTCTCGGAAGAACGTAATTTGATGGCACAAGGCTTGCACGACAGCATCGCCCAGGGCCTGACGTTTCTGAATCTGCAAGTGCAGATGCTGGACGACTCGCTGCAGCGGGGCGCGCTGCATGAGGCCCAGGCCGCTGTCCCGCTGTTGCGCGCCGGGGTGACCGAAAGTTACGAAGATGTGCGCGAACTGCTGCTCAACTTTCGCACGCGCTTGCAGGCGGGCGATCTGGTCAGCACCTTGCGCACGGTGCTCGATAAGTTTCGGCAGCAAACCGGCATCGCCAGCACGCTGACACTGAGCGGGCAGGGCCGCCCCTTGTTGGCCGACGCGCAGTTGCAGCTGCTGTTTATCGTGCAGGAAGCACTCTCGAATGTGCGCAAGCACGCCCATGCCACGGCGGTAGAGGTGCGCTTGCATAACGACAGTCCGCTGCGCCTGGTGGTCAAGGACAACGGCCGCGGCCTGAGCCCGGCACGGCGGGGCGAACCCGCTGCGCACCACGTCGGCCTGCATATCATGCAGGAACGGGCCGAGCGGCTGGGCGCGCAACTGGATGTATTCAACGACGCTGGCGTAACGGTGGCGCTGACCCTGCCCGGCAGCAGTGCCGCCCCAACCCCTGCGCCGCTCCCGGAAGCGTATCGGCATGACTGAAGCGATCCGCATTTTGCTGGTGGATGATCACACCTTGTTTCGTAGCGGCATGCGCTTGTTGCTCGGCCGCCACCCCGATCTGAGCGTGGTGGGCGAGGCCGGGGATGGCGCGGAGGCCATCAAACTGGCGCATGGCTTGCAGCCCGACGTGGTACTGCTTGATCTGAACATGCCGGGCCTGTCCGGCGTGGAGGCGCTCAAGCTGATGTTACAAGCCACGCCCACGCTGGCCGTGCTGATGCTGACTGTGTCTGAAGACGCTAACGACCTGGCCACCGCCTTGCGTGCGGGCGCCTGTGGCTATTTGCTGAAGAATATCGATGCCGATTACCTGATCAACGCCATCCACCGTGCACATGCCGGGGAGGCCGTGGTGGCGCAGGCGATGACGGCCAAGCTGGTGCAGCAATTACGCGTCAACCCGGCGCCAGGCGTCGCGCTGCGCGGCGACGAAAAACTCACGCCGCGCGAACGCGAAATCCTGTCCTGTCTGGCCCTGGGCGCCAGCAACAAGCTGATCGCTCGCCGTTTTGATCTGGCCGAAAGCACCATCAAGATTCACGTGCAGAACATCCTGAAGAAACTGGGTTTGAGCAGCCGGGTACAGGCTGCGGTGTATGCGGTGGAACATGGTTTGACGGCGGGCGATGCCAGCTCGCCACCGCTTCAGACATCCAGATAGATCGGATCCACATCCAGACAAAGATCAGGTTTGACATCGGCGCGCACCGGGATGGGCTGTGCCGCAAATTCGGCGCGGCTGGATGCCAGTTGCTGTTGCAAGGGCCGCAAGGAGCGCAAGAAGGCCGCGCTGGGTTTGGCCAGATGGGTATACAGCTGCGCCTGCAGTTCCACATAGGCGCGCTGGTTGGCGACGTTTTTCCAGGCGCAGGATTTGTCATGGTCGGCCGGGTCGCTCTGGTTTTCCACCAGCACAAAATGTGCGTTCTGCTCCAGCACCAGCAGGCGCTGCGTATATTTGAGCGCCTTGACCTGGTTGTCATCCAGCCGCGGTCCGGCGTGGGCGAGCACGGGCAGAGCAAGGGCAAGGGCGGTGTATATCTGACGTGGCAGCATGATGGTCTCGGCGGTTGATCGGGCTATCCGCTAGTAGTTGCACCACGCGGCTTACCTGAAACCTAGACCAATCCACGCCATCCCGATGCCGCAGCGCGACTTGCTGCGTCGCGATCTGCATATCATGGCGGTGAGCGACGCGCTGCCCTATTCATGCGGCGGGCCACCAATGCCAGCCCTGATCCGCGCGGCGCAGTTCAAACCGCCGCAAGGGCGGAATCTGGATGCGGGCAAAAGCGTGCGCAGGCGCTTGCAGCGCGTGGAGCAGCGCGGCGCGGATTACCGCCGGATGGGTCAGCGCGACGATATCAGCCGCTTCCGGCTCCAGCCCGTCCAGCCATGTCCCGACCCGGCTCAGCACATCGCCAAAGCAATCGCCACCGCCAGCCCGTGCGTCCGGGTCGCGTAGCCATGCCGCCAGGGCTGTGGGCTCGCGCTGCGCGACCTCGCCCAGGCTTAGACCGCGCCAGCGGCCATAGTCGGCGTCGGCCAGGGCGGGTTCGATGTGCACCGCGTGTGGCAATACCGCGGCGGTGGCCACGGCCAGTGCGGACGGCGCGCACACCACGCGGGCTGCGGCGGGCACCCACTCGATCAGGCCACTGGCGCGCGTCTCGCGCAGGCCGCGTTCGTCCAGCGGCTCATCGGCCGGAAAACAAGCAGTGCGGACGGCGGCGCTGGCGGCAAGGCTGAACAGGTGCAAACGCGTGGACATAAGGCGGTTCCGGACAAGGTGAAAGCGGCGCGTTGCCGTGTGAAAAGAATTCAGTTCCGATAAGTTTCGCGCGCCATTAGAATGCCCGCAAAATCAAAAGGCAAACGTCTTTCGTATCACTACAATGACGTGATGTTTACCCAGCTTGCAATTCAGGAGAGATTTATGAGCGAAGCCATCCTCAATCCGGCCGTGGTCGAGCCCACCCCGATTCCGCTGGGCGCCTGGCTGCCCTGGGCCGTGTTTGGCGGCCTGCTGGCCTTGTTAGCGCTGTATTTTGTCGGCAGCGAGCAAGGTGCCACGGCGCTGTTCCAGGGCACCTATATTCACGAGTTTGTGCACGACGGTCGCCATTTGCTCGGCTTTCCCTGCCACTAAGCCGAGGACATCATGGTCGGTCAATTATTGCTGCGCGGCATGCTCGCGGGCGTGGTCGCAGGCTTGCTGACGTTTGGCTTTGCGCGTGTTGCGGGCGAACCGCAAGTCAACCAGGCCATCGCGTTTGAAGAAGCGCACGCGCACTCACATCATCACGACGGCGAAGCCGATGAACCGGAACTGGTTAGCCGCGCAACCCAGGCCGGCGTCGGTTTGCTCACCGGCGTGGTGACGTATGGCGCGGCCTTTGGCGGTTTGTTTGCGCTGACCTTTGCTTTGATTTACGGCCGCGGCAGCAAATTGCAGGCGCGGCCACTGGCGGCGTGGATGGCGCTGGCTGGGTTTGTTGCGCTCACCATCGTGCCCAATCTCAAATATCCCGCCAATCCGCCAGCGGTAGGCGATCCCGACACCATCGGCATGCGCACCGCCTTGTTCTTTGCGCTGATCGCGATTTCGCTGGCGGCCATGGTGACGGCGCTCAGCGTGCGCAAGGCGCTGGCCCAGGCCTTGGGCTGGTGGAATGCCTCGCTGCTGGCAGGGCTGTTATTCGTTGTGATCATCGGCGTGGCGCAGGCGCTGCTGCCCGATTTCAACGAAGTACCCGCGGCTTTCCCGGCCGTGCTGCTGTGGAAATTCCGGATTGCTGCACTGGGCATGCAGGCCCTGATGTGGACCACGCTGGGCTTGCTGTTTGGCGTTTTGGCTGAGCAGAAAATGCGCGAATTGCGCGCGCCAGCGGTGGCGCATTAACCGTCTGCGCGTAGATCAGAACGGGCCCGATCCAGCTGGATCGGGCCCGTTTTTTTATGGGCAATGACAGCGCAGGATTTCAGCCCGCATACAGGGTCGAATCGGCAAAATCAGTCGCATCCAGCACGCGTCCGACCAGAATCAGCGCAGTACGCTCGATATCGCTTGCTGCAATCTGGTCAACGATGGTGCTCAGCGTACCGACTACCCGCGTTTCGTCCGGCCAACTGGCGCGGTAGACCACCGCAATCGTGCCAGCCGCGCCGTAGTGCGGTAACAACTCTTGCACGATGGCGGCCAGGTGGCGCACGCCCAGGTGGATGGCCAGCGTGGCCTGATGCCGCGCCAGGTCGCCCAACTGCTCGCCTGGTGGCAGTTTTGATTTGCTGCCGTAACGGGTCAGGATCAGCGTTTGCGAGACGCCCGGCAGCGTTAGTTCCACGCCCAGCGTTGCGGCGCAGGCGGCAGTAGCGGTGACGCCGGGGATGATCTGGTAGGGGATATCCAGCGCTTTGAGGCGGCGGATTTGCTCGCCGATGGCGCCATACAAGGCCGGATCGCCTGAATGCACGCGCGCCACGTCTTCGCCCCGCGCATGCGCCGCAGCCAGCAGATCTATGATGGCGTCCAGCGTCAGCTCGGCGGTGTTGACCACTTGATGCGCTTGATGACCCGCAAGGATTTCGGCCGGCACCAGCGAGCCGGCGTACAGAATCACCGGGCAACTGCGTACCAGGCGCTGGCCTTTGACGGTGATCAGATCGGGGTCGCCGGGGCCGGCGCCAATAAAGTAAACAGTCATGCGGAATGCTCGTTCAGAAATTCAGTCAACGCCTGGCGGGCGCCCGGCACATCAACAAACTCGCGCTCGGCCGGGGGCAGGGCCGGCCGACGGCTCATCAGCACTGGCAAACCCAGTTCGCGTGCCGCTTGGAGCTTGGCTTCGGTGGCGCTGCCGCCGCTGTTTTTGCTGACGATGACGTCAATGCCATGCGCCTGTAGCAGGGCGCGTTCGCCTGCCAGCGTAAATGGTCCGCGTACGGCGAGGATGTCGGCGCGCGCGGTGCCGGGATGGGGGTCGAGGCAGCGCACCCACCAGTGCTGGTGCGGCGGGATGTCGTGTAGATGGGCCAGCGGCTCGCGGCCCGAGGTAAACAGCGGTCGGCGAAAGCGCGCCAGCGCCTGCATCAGCTCGGCCCAGGTGTCCACTTCACGCCAGTCATCGCCGGGGCCGGGCTGCCACGGCGCGCGCCGCAAGGCCCAATACGGCGTTTGTGTTTGCGCGCACGCCGCCGCCGCATTGGCGCTGATCTGGGCGGCATAGGGATGTGTTGCATCGAACACCAGGCCGATGGCGTGGCTGGCGATCAATGCCGCCATGCCAGCGGCGCCGCCAAAGCCGCCGACGCGCACCCGGCACGGCAAATCCTGCGGCACGCGGCCCAGCCCGGCCAGGCTGTAGAGGGTGCGCGGGTCCAGTTGGCGCGCCAGTTGCAAGGCGTCGCCGGTGCCACCCAGCAAAAGGATATTCATGCGGTCACATCCGGGTGCGGCTTGTGCACTTCGTACAGCAGTAGCGGCAAAGCGGGCCGCCAGGTATCAAAGCCGCCGAGCGGGTGCGCCTGTGCCAGGGCAAGCCGGGTGACGCTACCGCCATGCTGTTCCCGCCACGCCAGCAGCGCCGCTTCGGCTTGCAGCGTGACGGCATTGGCGACCAGCCGCCCGCCCGGTTTGAGCGCCTGCCAGCACGCGGCCAACACGCCAGCACCACTGCCGCCGCCACCAATAAAAATCGCGTCGGGCGCGGCCAGCCCGGCCAGGGCCGCTGGCGCATGGCCACACACCAGTTTCAGTGCAGGCACGCCGAGCTGCTCACGATTGTGCGCGATCAAAGCCTGGCGGCCCGGGTCGGCTTCGATGGCGATGGCGGCGCAACTGGCGTGGCTGCGCATCCACTCGATGCCGATCGAACCACAGCCCGCGCCCACGTCCCATAGCAATTCGCCGGGCCGCGGCGCCAGGCGCGCCAGCGCGATCGCGCGGGCATCACGCTTGGTCAGTTGGCCATCATGGCGATAGGCCTCGTCGGGCAGGCCCGGCGTCAGCGGCAAGCTGCGCGCGTCGCCTTCTGCGATCAGTTCGACCGCAACCAGATTGAGTTTGGCGGTGCAGGCCAGCGACCAGTCCGCCGCCTGGGCATCGATACGGCGTTCCTGCGCTGCGCCCAGTTGTTCCAGCACGGTCATGCGGCTGGGGCCAAAGCCGAGCGCGTGCAGATGACGCGCGATGGCGGCCGGGGTATGGCCGTCGGCGCTCAACAGCAATAAACGCTGCCCGGCGTACAGATTGCGATTGAGGCTGGCGAGGGGTTGCGTCAGCAGCGAGAGCACCGTGCAATGCTGCAGCGGCCAACCCAGCCGGGCCGCTGCCAGCGCCACGGAAGAGGGCGCCGAGATAATCCGCATCTCGTCGGCGGCGACGTGTTGCGCCAGGCTGGCGCCCACGCCATAAAACATCGGATCGCCGCTGGCCAGCACACACAGCGCAGTGCCGCGCCGCGCCAGCACGGGCGCCAGATCAAACGGCGTCGGCCAGCTCAGCCGTTGCGCGGGCAAACGCGATGGCAACAAGGCCAGCTGGCGCTCGGACCCGATGATCAGCTCGGCCTGCCATAAAGCGCGGCGGGCACTGCGCGGCAGTTCGACGTAGCCGTCAGCACCGATGCCCACCACGGTTAACCACGCACTCATGCCTTGTTTTTCCTTGTTTTGCGGCGCCGGGCTGGCGGCACTGCGATGACGTGACATACAAAATTGCATAACATAGCAAGCCAGCCCGACCGCAGCCTGACTGCCGCTGCAAATCAGGCCGCAAGTATATCGTATCGCCCGCCGCCAGCCCGCGCTGCGCTTGCGTTTTCATGTTCAATCCGGTGCTTTCTTGAACTCATCGCCTGCTGTTTCTGCTGCTCCGCCCGCACCCCGTGTGTCCGCCTGCCCGGGCTTGCTTAATATCGTGCCCACCGGCGATGGCGGCCTGTGTCGTATTCGTTTGCCGGCGGGCGTGTTGCAGGCCCGCCAGGCCCACGCGGTGGCCGACGCGGCGGCGCAATTTGCCAGTGGCGTGATCGAGGCCACCAACCGCGCCAATCTGCAAATCCGGGGCGTGCGGCCCGGCGCAGAAAGCGCCTTGATCGAAGCCTTGCTGGCGGCCGGGCTGGGGCCGCAAGACGGCGCCGGTTCGCTGGCCGAGCGCGACGGTGTGCGCAATGTGATGATCAGCCCGCTGGCTGGACGCGATGCGGCCGCCATGCTCGATACGCGCCCGCTGGCGGCGCAATTGCTGGCAGCGCTGCAAGCTGAGCCGCAATTTGCCGCGCTGTCGCCCAAGTTCTGTGTGCTGCTGGATGGCGGCGAGGCCCTGTCCGCCATCGATCATCCGCACGACGTCTGGCTGGCCGCCTTGCCTGGCGAGCGCGGCGCGGCGCGCATGGCGCTCGGGCTGGCGGGTTGCCCGGCGGATGCCGCCCATGGCGCGCCGGTATGGGCCGTGGTGCCGGCCGAACAGGCCGTGACGGTGGTGCTGGCGCTGCTGCGCGCTTTTCTGGCGCTGGCGACGCCGCAGCAACATCGCATGCGCGATGTGCTGGCCACCCACGGCGGCGCGGCGCTGTTGCAGCAAGTGCAAGCGCAGCTGCCGTTTGCGCTGGACGCCGCCGCCATGCCGCCGCGATGGCAACGCCCGGCCACGCCTGCTCAGGCCCGCATCGGCATCCATGCACAAGCGCACACGCTGACCGCAGCGCCGATGTACTATCTCGGCGCGCAATGGCCGCTGGGGCGCTTGAACCCGGCGCAATTGCGGCAACTGGCCGATGCCAGCGACGGCATTCTGCATCTGACCCCATGGCAAGGCGTGCTGCTGCCCGATCTGAGCGCGCCACGCGCGCGGCAGCTGCAGCGCCAGTGGCAAGCGCTGGGCTTGCTCACCGAGCGCAGCGCGCCGCTGGCGCATCTGATTGCCTGTGCCGGGCGCAGCGGCTGCAAGCGCGCGCTGGCCGACGTCAAAGCCGATGCCGTCACGCTGGCGGGCTGGCTGGACCAGCCGCACGCGGTGCATCTGACTGGCTGTGTTCGTTCTTGCGCCGCCGCACATTGCGCGCCGTGGACGCTACTGGCCGTGGCGGACGGTCATTACGACCTCTATCAATACAACGGAGCTGCCGGTTTTGGCGCGCCGTATGCAACAACCATAACGTTAGCCCAGGCCGCGCAAATGCTGAATGCGCAGCCCACCCAACCCGGATTGATTTAATGCTCGATTACCTTCGCGACGGCCAGGAAATCTATCGCCGCTCGTTTGCCACCATCCGCGCCGAAGCGGACCTTGGCGCCATCCCGCCCGATCTGGAAAAACTGGCCGTACGCGTGATCCACGCCTGCGGCATGACCGACGTGGTGCAAGACCTGGCGTTTTCTGCAGGCGCCGGTACCGCGGGCCGCGCGGCTTTGCGCGCGGGCGTGCCAATTTTATGCGATGCCCGCATGGTGGCCGAAGGCATTACCCGCGCGCGCTTGCCCGCGGATAACGCGGTGATCTGTACGCTGAATCAGCCGCAAGTGGCGGGCCTGGCCAGCGAGCTGGGCAATACGCGTTCCGCCGCCGCACTGGAACTATGGCGGCCCCATCTGGCGGGCAGCGTGGTGGTGATTGGCAATGCGCCCACCGCTTTGTTTTATCTGCTGGAAATGCTGGATGCCGGTGCGCCCAAACCGGCGCTGATCCTCGGTTTTCCGGTGGGCTTTATCGGCGCGGCCGAATCCAAAGCCGCGTTGGCCGCCAACAGCCGTGGCGTGCCGTTTGTAGTGGTGCAGGGCCGCCGTGGCGGCAGTGCCATGGCCGCTGCCGCCGTCAACGCGCTGGCGACGGAGGCGGAATGAGCACACCTCAGTTGGGCCGTCTGCTCGGCCTCGGCGTCGGGCCCGGTGATCCGGAGCTGATCACCGTCAAAGCCCTGCGTTTGCTGCAGTCCGCGCCGGTGGTGGCGTATTTCGTTGCCAAAGGCAAAAAAGGCAATGCCTTCAGCATCATCGAACAACATCTGACCGCCACGCAGCAGCAAGTGCCGCTGGTGTATCCGGTGACCACCGAAGCGCTGGCCCCGCCGCTGGATTATGAAAGCGTGATTGCCGATTTCTATGACACCGTGGCCGCACAGCTGGCGCTGCAGCTGGATGCGGGCCGCGATGTGGCGGTGATTTGCGAAGGCGATCCGTTTTTCTACGGCTCGTATATGTATCTGCACGACCGGCTCGCCGCGCGCTATCCGGCCGAAGTGGTGCCGGGCGTGTGTTCCATGCTCGGCGGCGCGGCGGTGCTGGGCGTGCCGCTGGTGTATCGCAATCAGAGCTTGAGCGTGCTGTCGGGCGTGCTGCCCGAAGCGGAACTCAAGCGGCGTCTGGCTGATGCCGAAGCGGCGGTCATCATGAAGCTGGGGCGCAATTTCGACAAAGTGCGCCGCGTGCTGCAGGACCTGGGCCTGGCCGAACGCGCGCTTTATGTAGAACGCGCCACCATGGCCAATCAACGCATCGTGCCGATTGATGAAGTGGAGCCGATGGCGTCACCGTATTTTTCCTTGCTGGTGGTGCCGGGGCAGAAATGGCGCGGTTAGAACAGGACTTCGCTGGCGCCGCCGTGCTGATTCTGGGTAGCGGCGCGCTGGCCACTGCACGGCGTATCCAGGCGGCGTTGCCGGGTGCGCAGGTGCATGCGCTCAGCGGGCGCGTGCAGGCCGATGTGGCGTATGCCGATCTGAGTGGCCACTTGCGTGCGCTGTATGCGCGCAACGTGCCCATCATCGCCTTGTGCGCGGCGGGCATAGTCATACGCTGCATTGCGCCGTTGCTGGCCAACAAAGGCAGCGAGCCGCCGGTGTTGGCGGTGGCGGAGGACGGCAGCGCCGTGGTGCCTTTGCTGGGTGGGCTGACCGGTGCCAATGTGCTGGCACGCCGGGTGGCGGCGGCGCTGGCGGTGGCGCCCGCGATTACTACCAGCGGCGAACTGCGCTTTGGCACGTGTTTGCTCAACCCGCCAACGGGCTATGCACTGGCGGATCTGGAACAGGGCAAACGTTTTGTGTCCGATCTGCTGGCTGGTGCGGCTACACGGGTTGAGGGCGACATGCCGTGGCTGGCTGCGGCGCAATTGCCGCTGCAGGATGCCGCAGATCACGCCATCCGCCTGAGCCCCTATCTATGGCAAGGCGCGCGCAATGAGCTGGTGATCCATCCACGTTGCGTGCTGGCCGTACTGACTTCAACAGAAGATATGGTGGCGCGCGTGCAAGCGGCGCTGGCGACGCACGGCTTGGCGGCGCAGGCCTTGGCGGCGCTGGTGCTGCCTTTGCATTTGTCGAGCACATTGGCCGCCGCAGCGGCGCAAGCCCTGGGCGTGCCCTTACGTTTGCTCGATGACGCCGATGTGCTGCCGCTGGCAAGCATGCAGACGCTGACCCCGACCGATGCCACGGTCACCGTGCTACTGGCCGAGCGTGCCATCGACATCGAGCAGATCGGCCGCCCGCGCGGCCGCCTCAGCGTGCTGGGCCTCGGCCCCGGCCGTGCTGATCTGCTGGCCCCCGCCGCGCGCCTGGCGCTGGATCAGGCCACCGATGTGCTGGGCTATGACACCTACGTCAAAATGGCCGGGCCGTTTGGTGCCGGGCAGATTGTGCATGGCACGGACAACCGCGAAGAAATGCAGCGCGCACGCCATGCCTTTGAACTGGCGCTGGCGGGCAAGCGGGTGGTGATGGTGTCGTCGGGCGATCCCGGCGTGTTTGCCATGGCGGCCGCGGTACTGGAAGCGCTGGAAGCCAGTGAGGACGCACGCTGGGGTGGCATCGAGCTGGAAATCATCCCCGGCATTTCGGCAGCGCTGGCTACCGCGGCGGTGGCGGGCGCGCCATTGGGGCATGACTTCTGCATGCTGTCTTTGTCGGACAATCTCAAGCCGTGGGCGGTGATCGAACAGCGGCTGGCGCACGCGGCAGCGGCCGATCTGGCGCTGGCGTTTTACAACCCGATTTCGCGGGCGCGCCCGTGGCAACTGGAGCGCGCGCTCGACATCGTGCGCGGCCATCGTCGCCCCGAAACCGTGGTGGTACTGGGCCGCGACATCGGCCGCCCCGGCGGCACGCTGCGCACGCTTACGCTGGGCGAACTGCAAGCCAGCGACGTGGATATGCGCACCATGGTGTTGATCGGTTCATCCATGACCCGCCGTTTTCAGCTCGGCCACAGCCCCGAATGGACCTACACCCCCCGCTGGTACCCCAACCCCGATGCATAGGGTGGGTCATGACCCACCACCTAAAGCCGTCAAGCAGGAGAGGGCATGTTCTTCTTCGCGGCTTTGAATGGTGGGTCATGACGGGGACGCCGAGTCCCACCCTATGAAGCGCGGTGGCTGAATTACAACTTCCACGCTGTGCGCAGCGTGGCGCAGCGGCCCAGCCGCAGCGGGCCGGTTTCGAAGTCCACAATGTGGATTTCATCGGCGTGGCTGGGGCGGCTGGGCGTTTCGGTGCTGCGGCCGTCGGTCAGCAGCCACAGATGCCGTTGTTGCGCCGGGTGCAGCCGGGCGGCGCGGGCGAGTAGCGCGTCGGCCTTGTGCAGCGCCAGCCGCAAAGGTGTGCCGCCGCCGCCCGTCAACGGCGCAAGCCAGCGTTCGTTCCACCAGCGCGGCACGGCCGGGCCAAAGCGAAGGTCGGCCTGTTGTCCGCCAAAACAGATCAGCGCTGCCATCGCGCGTTGTTGCGCCGCCTGATCGAACATCGACGCCAACCAACCTTTAGCCAGCGCCAGTTGTTCGCCGCGCAACATCGACGCCGAACAATCCAGCACAAAACAATGCAGCACGCCTGCAGGCGCGCGTTGCGCTTGATAGCGCAAGTGTTCGGCCGCCAGCATCGCACCCGCCTTGGCCTGCAAGGTGCGTGGCCAGTGCAGGCGTGGGCCGGCCGCGCCATATGCCGCGCGCACGCTACCTTTGCCTTGTTGCCACCGGGCACCGCTACGCACCGTAGCGGCGGCTTTGCTTCGATGGCTCAGGTTTTTTTTGCCGACAGCGGTAGCACCGCTTTAACGGCGGTAAGCCCGGTGTTCTGCGGCGGCAGATAGCCCCAATCGCCTTCAGCCGCAGCCGGCTCAGTGGGCGTGGCGGCCGCGCTAGCCGGTGGCCGCGATGACGCAGGCGGCGGTGGTGCGCTGTCATGACCACGCCGATGCCGCAGCACCGCCGGCGCCACCGTATCAACATGCGCCAGCGTCATCGCCGCCGCGCCTTCCAGCGCCGCCAGCGCCCGCGCCGCGCGCAACATCACCAGATCGGCGCGCAAGCCGTCCACCTGGGCGGCGATGCACAGCGCGCTGACGTGCGCATGCACCGCATCGCTAAACGCCAGCGTATTCAGCCGTGCGCGTGCGGCGTGGATTTGCTCGGTCAGTGCACGTTGCAGTTCGGCGTAACCAGCGCGAAACGCCACCGGGTCCAGTTCAAACTGCAGGCGCGCTTTGACGATTTGTTGTCGCACGCCCGCATCAAAACAGTTTTCCAGCTGCACCATCAGGCCGAAGCGATCCAGCAATTGCGGCCGCAATTCGCCTTCTTCCGGATTCATGGTGCCAATCAAGGCAAAGCGCGCGGCGTGGCTGTACGACACGCCGTCACGCTCCACCGTATTGATGCCGCTGGCGGCGGCGTCGAGCAGGGTATCGACCAGCGCGTCGGGCAGCAGATTGATTTCGTCCACATACAGCACGCCCTGATGCGCGCGCGCCAGCAAGCCGGGGGCAAAACGCACGGCGTTATCTTGCAGCGCCGCATTCAGATCGAGCGAGCCGGTCACGCGATCCTCGCTGGCGGCCAAGGGCAGCGTCACCAGTTGGCCTTCGGGCAGCAGTTCGGCCAGTGCGCGCGCAGCGGTTGATTTGGCCGTGCCGCGCGGGCCACTCACCAGCACGCCACCCAGGCCCGGGTCGATTGCCGCCAGCAACAAGGCTTGTTGCAACTCGGTCTGGCCGATCAGGGCCGCAAACGGAAACGCCAGCGGTGCGGCCACGGTGGCCGGGGAAAGTGTCATCAGAGGCGTCCTTCCAGCTGTTGTTCGCTGGCCAGTAAATGCTGTTCAACCTGGTCGCGATACGCGCCCGGCTGTTGCCACAAACCGCGTTGCATGGCTTCGAGCAAACGCTCGCAAATGCCGTGCAAAGCATGGGGATTGTGCTGCTGCAAAAATTCGCGGGTGGCGGCGTCGTTAAGATAAGCGTCGGTGACCAGCGCATATTGATGGTCAGCCAGCACGCGCGCGGTGGCGTCGTAACCGTACAGATAATCAACGGTGGCGGCGATTTCGGCCGCGCCTTTGTAGCCGTGGCGTTTTACCCCATCCAGCCATTTGGGATTGACCACGCGCGAGCGGATAACGCGGGCAATTTCTTCCTGCAAGGTGCGGATGCGGGGTGCGGCCGGATTACTGTGGTCGCCGTGATAAATGCTGGGTTGCTGCCCGGACAAATGCCGCACCGCCGCCGTCATGCCGCCCTGAAACTGATAGTAATCGTTGGAATCGAGCACATCGTGTTCGCGGCTGTCCTGGTTTTGCAGCACCACATCCAGTTGCGCCAGGCGCTGGCCAAACCGCGCATGCGCGGCTTCGCCGTCGCTGTGTTGCGCATAGGCGTAACCGCCGCTGTGTTGATAGGCCGCGGCCAGATCGGCATCGCTGTGCCACTGGCGCTGATCGATCAGTTCTTGCAGCCCGGCGCCATAACTGCCTGGCCGCGCGCCAAACACGCGCCATCCGGCCTGGCGCCGCGCTTCATCCGCGGCCATGCCTTGCGCTTGCAGCGCATCGCGTTCCCGCAGGATGCGGGCGCGGATCGGGTTAACCGCTTCGGGTTCATCCAGCGCCGCCACGGCTTGCACGGCGGCGTCGAACAGATGGATCAGATTGGCAAAGGCATCGCGAAAAAAGCCGGATACGCGCAGCGTGACGTCGATGCGCGGGCGGTCAAAGATCTCTAGCGGCAGGATTTCAAAGTCGGTAACACGATGGCTGCCTTGCGCCCATTTGGGCCGTACGCCCAGCAAGGCCAAAGCCTGCGCAATATCATCGCCGCCGGTGCGCATGGTGGCGGTGCCCCATACCGACAGCCCCACTGCACGCGGAAAATCACCGTGATCTTGCAGGTGGCGTTCCAGCAATTGCTGCGCCGATTTAACCCCGAGCGACCATGCCGCAGGGGTGGGCAGGGCGCGGGTATCGACGGCATAGAAGTTGCGCCCGGTGGGCAGCACATCGGGCCGCCCGCGCGTGGGCGAGCCACTGGGGCCAGCCGGCACAAACCGCCCGGCCAGGCCACGTTGCAGCTGTAGCGCTTCTTGTGGGCCGCAGGCGTCCAGCGCCGGTGCCAGCGTGCTTTGTACGCGGGCCAGAACCGCGCTGGATTGTGCCCCGATCACGTCGACCGGCGCGCCTGCGGCTAGCTGTTGCAGCAGGTGGCTGGCCAGCGCTTCGAGGCGCTCGCGCGTGTCGCCGGTATGGCGCCAGGCATCGGGCAGGATATTGCTCAGGATGGCGGGGCGCGGCCCGTGCCATGGTGCGGCCCAGTCCGCCTGTAGCGGATCAAACTGCGCGCCCAGCTGTAGATCGTGCGCCAGGGCGGCGATCAAACCGGCGTTGGCGCCCTGGCCATCGCCCACCGGAAAACGCGCCAAAGCCTGCAAGGTATCGCGCCGCTGCCGCCCCTGCGGCGATACGCCAAAGATATGCAGACCATCGCGGATTTGCGCTTCTTTCAGCTCGCACAACCAGGCGTCGACGCGGGTCAGTAGCGCATCCTCATCCGCGTCCGGCGCAGCCATGCTCAGTTCTTCGTGCAGCTTGTTGTGCTTGATGGCCTGCAGGATGGTCTGGCGCAGCAAGCGGGCGCGGCGCGGGTCGACCATCAAGGCTTCGTAATATTCGTCGACCTGACGTTCCAGATCCTGCAGCGGGCCATAGTTTTCGGCGCGAGTCAGCGGCGGCATCAGATGGTCGATGATGACCGCCTGTGCGCGCCGTTTGGCCTGGCAGCCTTCGCCCGGATCGTTGACGATAAACGGGTACAGATGTGGCAAAGGGCCGAGGATGAGATCGGGCCAGCAAACGGGGCTGAGCGCGACGCTTTTGCCCGGCAGCCATTCCAGATTGCCGTGCTTGCCCAAGTGGATGACGGCATCGATTTGCCAGTGCTGCCGCAACCAGAAATAGAAGGCCAGATAGGCATGCGGCGGCACCAGCTCGGCATCGTGGTAGCTGGCGTAATCGGCCTCGCCCCGGGAACGCGACGGCTGGATGCCGACAAACACATGCCCGCAGCGCCAACCGGCAATCACAAAGCGGTTCTGGCGCAAGCTGGGGTCGGCGTGGGGCTCGCCCCAGCGCGCGTCGATGGCGGCTTTGATCTCTGGCGGCAGCAGCGCCAGTTGTGCCAGGTAATCACTGAGCGCATAGCTTTGCAATGCCGGGCGCAGGGCGCGGGTGTCGGGGTCGTTGGTAACGCCTTGGGTAAGCTGCGCAATCAGCGCGTCGCCATCACGTGGCAAGTCACCGATCTGATAGCCCTGGTCCGCCAGCATCTGCAATACGCCCAGCGCCGAAGCGGGCGTATCCAGCCCGACGCCGTTACCGATGCGGCCTTCGCTCATCGGGTAGTTGGCGAGGATCAGCGCGAGTTTTTTTTCGGCATTGGGCTGGGTGCGCAGCCGACACCAACGCTGCGCCAGCGCCACCACAAAATCGATGCGCTCCAGGTCGGGCTGGTACTGCACCACATCAACCTGGGTGTGCGGGCAATGGTAGGCCAGGCCTTTAAAGCTGATGGCCCGCGTGATGATGCGGCCATCGACTTCGGGCAGCGCCACATGCATGGCGATATCGCGCGAGTTCAGGCCATGGTTGTCGGTTTGCCACGCTTCGCGGTTGCTGCCGGACAGGATGACTTGCAGCACCGGCGCGTCGCCAAACAGATCCAGCGGGGCGGGGTCATCGTGGCCTGGCCCGGTTTGCAACGCACCGGCCGCGAAGGCGGTGGTATTCAGCACCAGCGCCACATTCTGCTCATTGCACAGCTGGCGCTTGACTTGCTGGCTGATCGCATCCTTCAACGAGGTGACCGCCAGCGGCAGCGGGTTGAGGCCGGCCGCCAGCAGCGCATCAATCAGCGCATCAAACACGGCGGTATTGGCCGCTTGCAGATGCGCTTTGTAAAACACCAGCGCCACGGTCGGCGCGTGGGCGTGCCAGCGCGTTTGCCAGTCGGCCACACTGGCTTGCTGCACACCGGGCAGATAGATAGACGCGGCGGGCAAGGCGCGTGGCGCAGCCGGTTCGCTGCCCCAGCCCAGGGTATGGAAGGCAATCGCGCGCAAAAACGCCTCGGCATTCTGCGCGCCGCCTTCGCGCAAATAGCGCCACAGTTGCTGGCACAACGCCGCGGGCACGCTGCTTTTGGCGATCAGATTCGGGTCTTCTTGCAAGTCGCCGGAGAACATCGCCAGTGCCTGCGTTTTGCGCCGCGCCAGCGCCATGGCTTGCTCGATGCCATAGGGCCAGTAACTCTCGCCGCCGAGATGATCAATCACCACGGCCTGGGCGTGTTGCAGCACGTCATCGATATAGAAATCGACCGAAGCCGGTTGCCGCAGAAAGGTCACGTTAGCCAGCCGTACGCTGGGGAAATCCGGCCCCAGCCGCGCCACCGCGCCAGCCAGCAGGGCCAGCGTGGTGTCGGCCGAACTCAGCACCACAATCTGCGCCGGCGCTTGCTCGATGCGGATGACGCCCGCGCTGTCATCAACAAAACCGCCTGGCGTGGTACGCAGCAAATGCATGCGATCAGGCCGCTTGCGTGGCGTGGGCCAGCGCGTCGGTCAGCGCTTGTTGCAAGGTGGCCTGGTCCAGCTCGGCGCCAATCAATACAAAGCGGCTGCTCTGGTTTTCGCCCGCTTGCCAGCGCCGATCAAAATAGCTGTCAAAGCGCGTGCCCACGCCCTGGATGACCAGGCGCATCGGCGCATCGGGCAGGGCGGCAAAGCCTTTTACGCGATAGATGTCGTGCGCTTCGACCAGGCTGCGCAAAGCAGCAATGGTGGCATCGCGCGAACGGGTTTCGGCGTGCACCACCACCGAATCAAAATCATCGTGATGATGGTCCGGATCATCGGCCGAGCCGTGATGGCCATGGCGTTGCTCGATGCCGTCTTCTGAGCGCGCTTCCAGCCCCAGCAGCGTGGCCAGATCCAGTTGGCCGTTTTGCGCACGCACGATTTTGACGTGGGCGGGGATGTCTTCGCGGATGGTGGCCTCTACCGCAGCCACATGCGCCGGGTCAAGCTGATCCATTTTGTTAAGGATGACCAGATCAGCCGCCGAAAGCTGGTCGGCAAACAACTCGTGCAGCGGCGATTCGTGGTCCAGATTGGGGTCGGCCTGGCGTTGCTCATCCACCGCCTGCGGGTTCTCGGCAAACTGGCCGGCCGCGGTGGCGGGGCCGTCCACCACGGTGATGACGGCGTCGACGGTAAAACTGTTCTTGATTGACGGCCAGTTAAACGCCTGCACCAGCGGCTTGGGCAGGGCCAGGCCGGAGGTCTCGATCAGCACGTGGTCGATCTGCTCGCGGCGTTCATTCAGCGCTTCCATCACCGGATAGAACTCTTCTTGCACCGTGCAACACAGGCAGCCGTTGGCGAGTTCATACAGCTGGCCTGCGGTTTCGTTGCCCGCCTCATCGCAGCCGATGCCGCAGCCTTTGAGGATTTCGCCATCGATGCCCAGTTCGCCAAATTCATTGACGATGACCGCAATGCGTTGGCCTTGCGCGTGTTGCAGGATGTGGCGCAGCAGCGTGGTTTTGCCGCTGCCGAGAAAGCCGGTGACAACGGTGACGGGAATTTTGCGCAGTTGCATGAATAAAGCTCCGGGATGGGGTGGGGCACGCTGGGACGGGCGCAGGCGGGGCGCCGGGCGTGTCTGGTAATAGTTACGGTATGATTCTACCAGCGCTGGCGCGGGCGGGTATCTAGCGCCATTCATGCCAGCGCGCAGAATTTTTCATCAGCGGGTGTGGCGCGATATGCGGAAATGGGCGGTAGGCATCGGCTGCAGGCAGGCAGCCACGGCACAGCAGATTGCCGCGGCGGTACACGCTGCCTTATCCGCCGTGCACGCTCGCGTTGAGCACATTGCCGTAATAGCCACGCTGGAACGCAAACGCCATCACCCCGGTTTGCTGGCATTTTGCCGCGAGCACGCGCTGCCGTTGCAGGTGTTTAGCGCCGCGCAAATCAACGCCGTACCCGTTAGCTGGATACCCTCCGCCGCAGCGCTGACGCAACTGGGTGTTAACGGCGTCAGCGAGCCGTGTGCTTTGCTGGCGGCAGGCGGCGCCGCTTTGGTGTTACCTCGATTTCGACTTGATGGCGTGACTGTTGCCATCGCTCAAACAGGAAGTTCGCAATGAAAACCGACCCCGCCGCGCATCAGCGTATGACGGAGCGCCGTAAAGCCGGCCATGAAAAAAAACAGGCCGAAGCCACCATTGAAAAAGGCTTGCTGATGGTGAACACCGGCACCGGCAAAGGCAAATCCACCGCCGCTTTTGGCATGGCGGTGCGCGTGTTGGGCCATGGCATGAAACTGGGCGTGGTGCAGTTTATTAAAGGCGCGTTGCATACCGCTGAACGCGACTTTCTGGGCGCGGTAGCCACCTGTGATTTTGTCACCATGGGCGATGGCTACACCTGGAATACGCAAGACCGCAGCAAAGACATCGCCACCGCGCGCAAAGGCTGGGACGAAGCGCGCCGCATGATAGCCAGCGGTGACTATCAGATGGTGATACTTGATGAGCTGAACACGGTACTCAAATACGAATATCTGCCGCTGGACGAAGTGCTGAGCGTGTTTGCCGCGCGGCCCGAGATGCTGCATATCGTGGTCACCGGCCGCCACGCGCCGGAAGCGCTGATCGAAGCGGCCGACCTGGTCACCGAGATGACGCTGGTCAAACATCCCTATCGTGAACAACACGTCAAGGCGCAGCGTGGCGTGGAGTTCTAAAGCATGAGCCGCTGTGCCGCCTTGCTGATCAGCGCGCCTGCTTCGGGCTCGGGCAAGACCACCATCACGGCGGGCCTGGCGCGCTATCACCGCCGCATGGGCCGCCGCGTGCGCGTGTTCAAGACCGGGCCGGATTTTCTTGATCCGCAATGGCTGCAAAGCGCCAGCGGCCAGCCGGTTTATAACCTCGACCTGGGCATGGTGGGCGCGGACGGTTGCCGCCAGTTGTTGGCGCAAGCGGCGGCCGAGGCCGATCTGATCCTGATCGAAGGGGTGATGGGTTTGTACGATGGCACGCCCAGCAGCGCTAATCTGGCCATCGCGTTGGGCGTGCCGGTGCTGGCCGTGATCAGCGCCAAGGGTATGGCGCAAAGCTTTGCCGCAATCGCCTACGGTCTGGCGCACTTTCGGGATGACCTGCCGTTTTATGGCGTGCTGGCTAATCGGGTGGGCTCGGCCCGCCATGCCGAATTGCTGCAACAGGCCATGCCAGCAGATTTGCGCTGGCTGGGGCATGTGGCGGCGGAGACGGCGTTAAGCCTGCCTGAACGTCATCTGGGCTTGCAGCAACCGGCCGAAATCGATGACCTGGAAGCGCGGCTTGAACGTGCCGCCGATGCCATTGCCACGACCGCGCTGGCGCAATTGCCGCCGCAGGTGGAATTTGCCACGCCCGCGGCGATGACGCGTGTGCCCCCATTGCTGGCGGGCAAACGCATCGCCATTGCGCGCGATGCGGCGTTCTCGTTTATCTATCCAGCCAACCTGGATTTGCTGCGGGCCATGGGCGCCGAACTGGCGTTCTTTGCGCCGCTGCATAATGAAGCGCTGCCCGACGCGTGCGATGCGGTGTACTTGCCGGGCGGTTATCCGGAATTGCATGCGGCGACGCTGGCCAGCCATCACAGCACCGCAGCCTCGCTGCGCGCACACGTGGCGGCGGGGCGGCCGTTGCTGGCGGAGTGCGGCGGCATGCTGTATCTGGCCGATGCGCTGACCGATGTGGCCGGAAATCGCGTTGCCATGCTGGGCTTGTTGCCCGGCCAGGCGCGCATGCAAACGCGCTTTGCGGCGCTGGGGATGCAGGTGGTGGACAGCGAGCATGGCGTGCTGCGCGGGCATACTTTTCACTATTCCACTTTCGCCACGCCGCTGCTGCCGTGGCGCGTGGCCGCCAACCCGGACAGCGGCAAAGCGGGCGAGGCGTGGTACCGGCATGGCCCGATCACCGCGTCGTATATGCACGCGTACTGGCCCTCCAACCCCGAATTCACCGCCGCGCTATTTTCATAGGGTGGGTCTCGACCCACCATTCAAAGCCGATAGTTCGGAGTGCGATGGCTCAAGATGCCACTTTGCGTGGTGGGTCGAGACCCACCCATAAGCCAGGGGCTTAACCCAGCAGCGCCCAGATCGCATCCATATCCAGCGCCGCCTCGACCGCGTCGGCCAGTTGGTCGATCGATTGCTCGCGCCGCGCGTCGTGGTCTATCTGCGCTACGTCGTTCAGCCCAGCCCAGCGCAACAGCGCGGCGCACGCTGCGGGCGCATCGAACAGACCATGCAGATAAGTCGCCAGCACTTGTCCATCGGCCGACAGCGCGCCTTCGGGCCGTGGTGGCTCGCCCAGATACAGCGCCGGGTTGGCCAGCGCCGGGCCGTGGGTAACGCCCATATGGATTTCATAACCGCGCACCGGTGCTGCCGCAAACGCCAGCTGGCCCGTGGTGTTGATCAGCTGCTTTTCCGGCTCCAGCGTCGTCACATAATCCAGCAAGCCCAGACCCGCCGTTGTGACCACCTCGCTCTCGATGCCATGCGGATCATGCAGTTCGCGCCCCAGCATCTGCATGCCGCCGCACACGCCGATTACCTT
This sequence comes from Silvimonas sp. JCM 19000, assembly GCF_054652575.1. Classification (NCBI taxonomy): domain Bacteria; kingdom Pseudomonadati; phylum Pseudomonadota; class Betaproteobacteria; order Neisseriales; family Chitinibacteraceae; genus Silvimonas; species Silvimonas sp. JCM 19000. The sequence continues at coordinate 38,827 of NZ_BAAIHC010000001.1, forward strand.
GCCCTGATAGCGCAAATGCCGCTGCAGATAAGCGTCCCAGCCATTGGCGCGCAACCAGGCCAGATCGCGCTGCACGCTTTTGCTGCCCGGCAGGATCACCAGATCGGCCGGGGGGATCGACTCGCCCGCTCGCACATAGCTGAAGTCCACTTGCGGGTGCGCCCGCAGCGCATCGAAGTCGGTGTGGTTGGAAATGCGCGGCAGCGCGGGCACCACCACGCGTAGCGCATGCGCCGTGCTGGCGGCAGCACGGCGCGCGCTGGGCAGCATGTCTTCGCCATCCAGCCACAGCCCCGGCACAAACGGCACCACGCCCAGCACGCGTTTGCCGGTTTGCGCTTCTACCCAATCCAGCCCCGGTTTGAGCAAGGCCACATCGCCGCGAAACTTGTTGATGACGACGCCTTTGATGCGGGCGCGCTCGGCCTCCGACAAGCACGCCAGCGTGCCGATTATTTGCGCAAACACGCCGCCGCGATCAATATCGGCGACCAGTATCACCGGCACATCGGCGGCCTCGGCAAAGCCCATATTGGCGATGTCGTTGGCGCGTAGATTAACCTCGGCCGGGCTGCCCGCGCCTTCGATCAGCACGCAATCCATGCGCTGCTGCAGACGCCCGAACGAGGCCAGTACCGCTTGCAACGCCTTGGGTTTGAACGCGTGATACGCCACCGCGTTGTAATTGCCGACCGCATGGCCGTGGATAATCACTTGCGCCCCGATATCGCTATTGGGCTTGAGCAACACCGGGTTCATATCGACCTCGGGCGCGATACCCGCTGCCAACGCCTGCCACGCCTGAGCGCGGCCGATTTCGCCGCCGTCTACGGTGACGGCACTGTTGAGTGACATGTTTTGTGGCTTGAACGGCGCCACCTGCCAGCCGCGTCGGTGCGCCAATCGACACAAAGCGCCCACCAGCGTGCTTTTGCCGGAATCGGAGCTCGTACCCTGTATCATCAACGCGCCGGACATTTCGACTTTCCTTCGTTCAGATCAAGCAATGCGTAAAAACCTGCGGCATTATGCCATCCCTCATTTAATCCGCCCGCGTGAGGCCGTCCGCCATGTGGCCTGACCTGCTCAGCCTGTGCGCCCTGACCTGGGCGGGCGTAGCCATAGACCGCATGCTGGGCGAGCCGCGCCGTTGGCATCCGCTGGTGGGCTTTGGCGGGCTGGCGCAAAAACTGGAACGCAGCGCAAATCCGGACCGGGTGCAGCCCGCTGCGCGCGCGAAGGTCAGGGCGCGGATAGCGGGTGTGGGCGCATGGGCGGTTATGGTGATGTTGCCGGTGGCGCTGGCCAGCGCGCTGGTCTGGCTGTTGCCGTGGCCGCTGGCGTGGTTGTTACATGCACTGTTGCTGTGGTTTGCGCTGGGCGCACGCAGCCTGGACGAACATATCCGCCCGATTGCCACCGCCTTGCTGGCGGGCGATCTGGCCGAATCGCGCCGCCTGACTGCACGCATTGTCAGCCGCGATCTCAGCCAGGCCGATACGCCAGCCGTAGCTCGCGCTGCCATCGAATCCGCGCTGGAAAACGGCAATGACGCGATTTTTGCCGCCCTGTTCTGGTTTGCGCTTGCCGGAGGACCGGGCGCGCTGGCGTTCCGGCTGGCCAACACGTTGGACGCAATGTGGGGCTATCGCACACCACGCTTGCTGCACTTCGGCTGGGCCGCCGCGCGCATCGACGACGCGCTTAACTGGGTGCCAGCACGGCTGACGGCGGCGGCGTATGCCTTGTGCGGCAATGCGCGCAGCGCCTGGCGTTGCTGGCAGGCACAGGCGCCGCTCTGGGACAGCCCGAATGCGGGGCCGGTGATGGCAAGCGGGGCGGGGAGTTTGCAGGTTTTATGCGGTGGCGCAGCGTGGTATCACGGTGCCATCGAAGCCCGGCCCACGCTGGGAGAAGGCCAGCCACCGCAAGCGCAGGATGTAGTTCGGGCGATAAATCTGGTAAAACGCGCGGTTCTGCTGTGGTTGGCGCTGCAAACCGTGCTGGCGCTGGCTGTTGTTGTAATCACCCGCTAAATGCAGACCCCGTTAAAGGACGCGATGTTGCAACCCGTTTTCCCCGTAGCGCATGGCGGCAATCTTGGCGCTGCCATCGCGCAGTACGGCCGCCCGCGCGCACAGTGGCTGGATTTGTCCACCGGCATCAATCCGCACGGCTATCCAGTGCCCGCGCTGGATGCCGCAGCATGGTTGCGCTTGCCCGACGACGGCGATGATCTGGAGCAAATCGCCGCCGCGCATTATGGCGCAGCGCAAGCCCTGGCCGTAGCGGGCACGCAAGCGGCCATTCGGATGCTGCCGTTCGTTCTGCCGGTGGGTGCCGTTGGCATTGGCCTGCTGACCTATGGCGAATATGCACCTGCATTCGCCGCCGCTGGCTTTGCGGTGCAGCGTTTTGTAAGCGCTGCCGTGCTTGATTGTGCCGCCGATGCCGACTTTGTGTTGCGACCCGGCAGCGCATTGCCCAGCGCGCTGCGCCACCTGGTGCTGGTCCATCCCAATAATCCCACTGCCGAGCTTTACCCCAGCGCCGTACTGCTGGATTGGCATGCGCAACTGCGCGCGCGCGGCGGTAGCTTGATTATCGATGAAGCTTTTTTCGATGCGCTGGACGCCAGCAGCATGGCGGCCCACAGCGCGCTGGAAGGCTTGATTGTGTTGCGCTCGGTGGGCAAGTTTTACGGCCTGGCGGGCGCGCGTGTGGGCTTTGTGCTGGCCTCGGGCGATGTGTTGCAACGCCTGGCTTTGCTGCGTGGGCCATGGACGATTTCCGGTCCGGCCCGCGCCATCGTGCGCCAGGCGCTACTGGATGATGCCTGGCACACTGCAACCGCCGTGCAATTGCGCGCGAGCGGCGCCCGCCTGGCGCAATTGCTGGCCGCACGTGGCTGGCCTGTGGCCGCCACGCCGTTGTTTGCCTGGACGCGCACGCCGGACGCTGCCGCCTGGCAACACCTTCTGGCCGAGCAGGGCATCTGGGTACGCCGCTTTGACCACGTACCCAGTCTGCGCTTTGGTCTGCCGCCCGATGCAGCGGGCTGGCAACGGCTGGCGCAGGCGCTGGCTGCTTTCCCTCTTTGATTGTTGATCTTCAGGCCCGACCGTGACCCATTCCGAACTGCCGCCACACCTTGATCTGAACCATTTTGCCGCCCCCGAGCACGCCGCCTTGCTGCTGCCCGGCGCAAGCACGCGTGCGCCGCGCATTCTGATGTTGTATGGCTCATTGCGCGAGCGTTCCTACAGCCGTTTGTTGAGCGAAGAAGCCGCCCGTTTGCTCAGCGCCATGGGTGCTGAGGTGCGCGTGTTCAACCCTAGCGGCTTGCCGTTGCCGGACGAGGCTTCAGAAAACCACCCGAAAGTGCTGGAATTGCGCGAACTGGCGCGCTGGTGTGAAGGCATGGTCTGGTGTTCGCCTGAGCGCCACGGCGCCTTGACCGGGGTGATGAAAGCGCAAATCGACTGGATTCCGTTGTTTGCCGGTGGCACGCGGCCCACGCAAGGCAAAACGCTGGCGGTGATGGAAGTCTGCGGCGGCGTGCATTCGTTTAACGCCGTTAACCAGATGCGCCAGCAGGGCCGCTGGATGCGCATGCTGGCGGTGCCGAATCAGGTTTCGGTGCCCGCCGCGTTTAATGAATTTGATGAGGCTGGCCGCATGCTGCCGGGCGAGTATTACGATCGCACCGTGGATGTGATGGAAGAATTGCTTAAATTTACTTTGTTGACGCGTGCGGTCTCGCCGTATTTGACCGACCGCTATAGCGAGCGTAAAAAACGCGCCGAAAAAGCGGCTAAAACCGATTAAATCCGCGGGCCCACGCCCGATTGGCAGCAGGACAACAAAATGAAAAAGATACTGGTCATCGGCATCGGTGCGGGCAATCCGGAATACATCACCATGCAGGCGGTAAAGGCGCTTAATCGCACCGATGTGTTTTTTATCCTCGATAAAGGCAGCGCCAAAGAAAAGTTGACCCAGTTACGCAAAGAGATTTGCGAGCGTTATATCCAGCAGCATGACTACCGCCTGGTGGAGGCCACCCTGCCGGAACGCACGCGCGGCGTGCCCGACTATCACGGCGCGGTGGTTGATCTGAATCTGGCCAAAGAAGAATTGTTTGAACAACTGATCAATGATGAATTAGCGGACGGGCAATGCGGCGCATTCCTGGTCTGGGGCGATCCGGCCTTATACGACAGCACAATCCGTATCCTGAACCAACTGATCCAGCGTCGTGGCCTGCAGCTGGAATATGAAGTCATCCCCGGTATTACCAGCATTCAGGCTTTGACCGCCCAACATAAAGTGCCTTTGAACGAAATTGGCGGTGCCGTGGAAATTACCACCGGGCGCAGATTATCCGACGGCATGGTCGGCTATGGTTCGGCCATGGTGGTGATGCTGGATGCTGAAAACAGCTATACCAAAGTGCCAGGCGACGAATATGAAATTTATTGGGGCGCGTATATCGGTACGCCCGATGAAATTCTGATCCACGGCCGGGTGAAGGACGTTGCCGCGCAAATTGAACAAGTCAGAAACGCTGCGCGCGCGCAGCACGGCTGGATTATGGATACGTATTTATTGAAGCGTATCAAACAGTAAGGGTACAGCCCTTATCCCGGCCAGACTTCTTCCAGAAAGGCAATCACCGCATTCACCCGTGGGTTATCGCGCAGCGAGCGGTGCTGGCATAACCAGACTTCGCGCGCTAATTCGGGCGCATCCAGCACCCGGCAAAACGAGGGGCTGATATGCGCGGTAAATTCCGCCATCAAGCCTAATCCTGCGCCGGCATGCACTCCGTCATAAATGCTCAATGCGTTATTGCCGCGCAACCATGGCTGCGGCGCACCGGGCAGGGCATTCAGCCAGCTATCCATCATCTGGTCGGCGCGCGATTCATCCAGCCCGATAAAATCCAGCGCCTGCCATTGCCGCCGGGCAATGGCGTCGGCATGGGCATCGACATAAGTCTGATTGGCATACAAGCCAAATTCGATTTGCCCCAGCCGTTTACCCAGTAAATCGCCAGTTTCCGGCGGACCATAGCGCAACAGGATATCCGCTTCGCGTTTGGCCAGATTAAATGGGTATTGCGAGGCCAATATCTCCAGATGCAATGCTGGATGACGCTGGTGGATGCTCGGAATTAACGAGGTCAGTAAAAAGCACAGCCACTCATCCGCATTAATCCGGACCGTGCCTTCGATTTCTTCCGGCGTATCGGCCTCGCGCAGGATTTCGTTGGCAGAGCCTTCCATTTGTTCCGCCCACGCCGCGATGCGCAGGCCCAAGGAGGTGGCTTCACAGCCGGTGGACGTGCGTTCCACCAGCTTGCCACCGAGCTGTTCTTCCAGCGTATCCAGCCGCCGCGACAAGGTGGCGCTACTCAGGCGCAGGCGCTCTGCCGCAATGCGCAAGTTGCCCGCGCGCACTACCGCCAGCAGTACCCGAATATTGTCCCAGTCGACGCGTTGCATATATGAAACCCGGTGGCTTGATATTGGTGGTTGATCGACATAAATGTAAGCCCTATAGTCCAGCGTTGCAAATAAGTAGGGTTTTTGTGATGTCGAATGACAAAAGTATGCTGGAGCGCGTGCTGCATGCCGTTTGTTTTGAGGCGATCGCGCTGGTGATCTGCGTCCCTGCGCTCACGCTGCTGATGGACCAGCCGCCATTGGCGTTGGGCACGCTGACTCTGGCAATTTCGCTGACCGCAACGCTGTGGAATATGACGTACAACACGCTATTTGATCGCCTGCAACAGCGCTGGGGCTTCAAGCGGACCTGGTGGGTGCGGGTGTGGCATACGCTGGGCTTTGAGGCTGGTTTGATGGCGGTGGTATTGCCTATGGCGGCGTGGTGGCTGTCGATTACTTTGCTGCAGGCGCTGGCGATGGAAGTTGGATTGCTGCTGTTCTTTTTGCCGTATGCCTATTTGTATAACCTGGGCTACGACCGGCTGAGAGAAGTATGGTGGAGTCGGCGCAGGAAAGCGGCGGCATGATGGGCGCCGCTTTTCACCGCTGTGCCGACTGGGCGGCGTTAACCGTTTTGCCCGGCGCAACGCCATAAAGCGCAGCCGCGTGCAGCGGTTTCCGGCCGCTTGACGGCTTGCCACCACGCCGAGACCGGGAATTGGCCCGCGCTGAATACCTCGCCCAATTTCGGCGTCGCCATCGGCAATCCACGCTGTTGTGCCAAGGCAAAGCTGCGCCGCACCGGTTCATCCCAGGCGTGGGTCGAAAGCTGAAACATGCCCCAATGCGCGGGCACAAATAGCTTGCTGCGCAAATCAATGGCGGCCTGAATGGTTTCTTCCGGTTGCATATGCGAATCGGCCCAGCGCAGATCATATTGCCCATTCTCGATCAGGCTAATGTCGAACGGGCCGTAGCGCTCGCCGATATCGGCAAAGTGTTTGCCATACGAAGAATCGCCGCTATAAAACAGTTTTTCTTGTTCGGTGGAGATAATCCACGATGCCCAAAGCGTGCGTGCGCGATCAAACAGACCGCGGCCGGATTCGTGCCGTGCCGGCGTAGCGACAAAATGCAAATCACCGCGTTGCACGCTGTCATGCCAATTTAATTCGCTGATACGCGTGGATGCGATGCCCCAGCGCTGCAATACGTCTGCCAGGCCCAAGGGCACAATAAATTCGGCGCTTTTGTCGGCGAAACAACGCACGGTTTTTTCATCAAGATGATCGTAGTGGTCATGCGAAATCACGATGAAATCGATCTGCGGCAAGTCAGCTAATGCCACTGGTGCCGCCTGAAAACGCTTCCAGCCAAAACCCATCGGCGAGACCGAATCGGAGAAAACCGGATCCAGCAAAATCGTGCGGCCCGCCATATGCAAAACAAACGTCGAATGCCCCAGCCAGATCAATTTGAGCGTGGGCGCGCGTTGGGTAAATTCGCTCCAATCTACGGATGCCACCGGCAATGGCGCCGGTGGGCGTGTGCTGGCATCGAAAAACAATTTGTGGATGACATCAAACACATCGGTAAAACTGAATTTGATCGGACGCGCTGGCTCGGCATTCTGGAAACGCGGCGATGTTCTGGTGGCTTGGACAGGGTTACGGGCGTTCATTGTTAAGGCTCCAGGTGGCGGAGAATAGCGCTTGCGGCCATTGTTAAGCGCCTACTCACTCATTTAAAACATGCATTTTTGGCGCCACTCATAGGGCGCCATCAGGTTTTTAAAGATGCGACAAACCGTCCCATAAAAAAGCAAATCCAGCCGCCTTGTAGTGCTGGGCTTCTGCCGGATTGTTTGCAGCGAAATTCATGGTGGCCTCGGCCAGATTGCCCAATAGCATTTCAGAAAACGCCGTCGATTGTTCGGCGGAAAGCCCGGCAAATACTTTGCCGACAATCTCGCTGATATCCGGAAACATCGCATGTGCCTGGGCACGCGTTTCCGGGCGGATTTTGTCGGAGACATGCAATTGGCTCATCGCCCGGCTGGCCAGCGGATGCGCTATGCCCCAATCGATATACAAATCCCATAAGGCATGCGTGCGCTGCTTGAGCGATCCCGTCGTCACATCGCTGTTGGCAATGGCAGCGCATAGCCCGGTTTTAAGATGGAGATAGAGCTGATTAAGTAACTCGTCTTTGGTGGCGAAATAGCGAAACAAGGTCCCTTCCGCCACGCCAGCTTGCCTGGCAATCTGCGCCGTCGGCGCGCCAACGCCTTGTTGTGCAACGAGTTCCGTTGCAGCGTCGAGCAGGGCAAATTGTTTGTCTTCGCTAAGTGGGCGCGCCATGGTTGGCAAAACCGATGAGTGAGTGGTCGCTCAATAATAGGGGCGGTCGGGCCCGATTACAAGCGTAGGCTATCGCGTCGGCCGGGCAGGTAACGGCAACGGCGCGCAGTTTGAGAACGAAATCCCGAGCAAAAGCCAGCAATGACCGCGCCCGGAGAGCCAGCCCAGGCGGCCTCCTCGGGACCCGACCTGGTTTTGTAATGGATTGCGCCAGACGACAATTCACTCGGGTCAACACAACGAATCATAACTATATGAGCGACGAATCTGACGAAGTAATGGGGTGGGCGGGCGCCTTGCTGGGATGGGGTTTTTGCGCAATGAGCACCGCTATTCTGGCCGCCCTGGCCGTGATCGATGCGGGGATTATTTAACCGCTAATCAGAATGCCGAAACACTGGCATCTAATCCGGATTAAAGCGCGTACACCAGGTCATTACCTGGAGATTTGTATGCAAGTTTATATCAACTTCCTGGGGCTATTGCCCCAGTTCGAATTCGACGGCGCGCGCAATGTCGCGGTGAGTCTTTACAACGGCTGCGAAGTCTCTTGCATCAAAGGCAACGAGCGCTATGGCTGCCATGAAATTTGCGTAAGGTGGCCCGATTCCAATATTCCGGAAAGCCGGGTTGATGGCGGCAAATTCGCGCTATTGCAAATTGGTCTAGCCGATACCTTGGGTGGCTTTAATGGCGCGCGCCCATGGTCGGAACATCTGGTGCGCATGTTGCTGGAAAGCCGCGAGCGCGAGCGCGACGCAGACGCTGCCGCGGCTCCGGACGCTGCGGCACCCTAGGGCGCTGCCGCGCCTGCGGCCAAGGGCTGGAAACAGCACCTGAATTTGCTCGCCGTCGACAGCCGCATCGACCAGCGAGGGGGCGGGGGCAGAGCGTTCAAGCATTTAGCCGGGATTTAGATCCGATTGCCTGTTCGCTAATACTTTTCCCTGCATCGCACGGATGAGGTTGCGGCTTGCCGGTCTGTTTTACGATGCCCGGCATCAAGGCACCCATCCGAAAGCCGCCATCTAGGTGGGGATTCTATCGAAGTCCCTTTAAAGCAATACGCGCCACATTTTGCTTTCCTCGACTGCCCACCACGGCATCAGCCCATCGTGATGTTGCGAAAAAGAAGTAACCGGTTACTTATGGAAGACGAAAGGTAGGTGTAGTCCTACAATCGCATTTCCATCGTCAGAGCGCGCCGAAGATGCCAGCTCGGTAGCGCAGTACCGACGTCAAAAAATCCCTTATCTGCCAGATAAGCCCGACACACATATTTAGCACTTATCGCTTTGGAGCGAAGCATGCCTTTAGATTTCGCGGCACTCGTCACCGCATTCAATGAAGAGTATTCGACAGAGAATGAAGCTAAAAGCAACTCGGTGCGAGAACAATTCCTGCAGCGATTCCCCATGGGAAGTCTCACTACGCTGGACCTCGATCAATATGTGGTCGGAATGGTCGCCAAGGATGGCTTCTGTAATTGGGTCGAGAGCCGAACCAGAGACTGGGCAAACATTCAGGGGGCAACGTCAAGCAAGTTCGGCGTGTATTTCGGAACGCTGGGCAAAGACATGGAGCCGAAGTATCGCTTCGTGAAAAGGTGGGGCACAACTTTGCCAGAGGCATGGGAAAACATTCGTCATAGCTTGCTGGAATTGACGCAATTAGGCGCCGCGCCTGTTCACCTTCTGGATTTTGCTGCGATTGATGCTAATCCGCTAACACAAATGTTTAAGGCAAAGATCCTTAGCCTTTATTTTCCAGACAAATTCGTCAACGTTTGCAGTAGCGAAAATATTTCGGGTTTCGCGCAAGTCATGGGATTGACTGGGTTGAAATCTACCGCCCAAATGCAGCACCTTTTGCTGACCGTCAAGAAGGAGAACTCTCTCACTGCCGCCTGGAGTAATCCCAAATTCATGTCCTTTCTGTATTGGGCCTTTGGCCCAGCGTTGGGGAAACCGCCAGTCGCTGTCGAGCCACCAAAAACACGGCAGCCGCGGCGGATTGATTTTGAAATGATCGAAGCGGCACGGCGGATAATAGGGGGTAAAGCTGAGGAATTTGCATGGAATTGGGAGGTTGAGCGCCTGCAGAGAGACGGCAAGAGCGCGCTTGTGCCGGAAATGCAGAACAGGACCGATCGGCCGGGCTATGGATACGACTTTCTTTCGCACACCAGACTTGGCGAAGAGCGATATATCGAAGTAAAAGCTGTTGGACGAGTGCCAAATAGCGAAGACTTCCGCTTTTTCCTTTCGGACAACGAATATCAAACGTCACGTTCGAAAGAGAAGGCCAGCGCCTACTATTTCTATCTGGTCGTTTTTGGTCAAACGGGCCCCGAGTATTTGCTGCCCATACTTGCATCTGAGGTATATCAGCTCGAGACGCTAAAGCCAGCGGCCTATGTTGTTAACCTGGGTCTTCGACGTGGCTCGGCATCCTCTGTCGTCGATGATGAATCCGACCAAAACGATGAGGATTCGGAAGTTGCATCCCCGCGACACGACGCGGTGCAGCGCGATCATTACTGATGTAGCAGCCCGCTAGCGCGCGATTCACGCTTGCGTAGTTACGGTGGCAAATATTGGCTTGTTCACCGCGGGGGAATTGCGCACGGTGTATACGCATGGCTGCGGGGTCGGGAAGGGCAAACTCTCTACGGCGTTTACCGATAACTCGCTCCGAGTGAGGCGGGATTCTGGCGGCCACAACTGGAAGGCAGCGATGGTTTCAGACTTTGCCTCTACGTTGCCTGCCATTTCACGCAAGGCTGTATGGAAACCCGGGGCGCCGGTTATTCTTGAAGATGCATTACGGGGGAGCAGACAATCCGTTCGCTTCTCACTTTGCTGTGCATTAGGCCCACCCGGTTCTCTTACCTAAGCCCCAGCTTTGGTAGTCATCCGAAGGCCAGAAAACGCGGCATTTAAAAAACAGAAATATCCCCGGACATCTCTAATAGACATTGGATATCCCGGAACTCGGTGAATGGCGTCAGTTCGGCGACTGGAGCGATTTGAAATGACTGAATCTGGTGTCAAACGTGCGAGCATCCTTCTGTTGGCTTCGGTTTCTTTGTTGCTCGTCTTTGTGACAGGGGAGCGATATCTGCGGCCGGTACGGGCTGAAGTTAGCCCTGGCATTACTCATGAAATACCCTCCACCGAACTTCCTGCGGTAATCGCACAGGCCAATAAAGGCGATCTGAATGCAACGAAGCGTTTGGCTGGGTATTACCTGATTGCCAGGAATGACGAGATTTCTGCCCTCCCCTGGATGAAAAAAGCTGCCGCACTGGGAGATAAGAGCGCGCAGCATTATGTGCTGGACGCGCTCAATCAAAGCCCCGATCCAAATCAACACAAAGAGGCATTGTCGTTTTCCAGGCAGTGGGGCGTAGCATCCACGCCTTGATAGCAACCCAATTTGATTACCCAGGGTGTTGTAGAGCGCTTGCATAGCTAGAACGCTGCCGGCTAAAACCGGGACTGTTGTTTTGCGGAATTGTCCTCGCACCGGCGCTGCACAGAACCGGGCGCTTGTATTTCCAAGGGGCAAATGAAGTAGTTTTTTTTGAAGCAAAAGCGAAATTGTTGGGTATGCCAATCAGGTGCCATCGAAAGTGGCGCCAATACTGCGCATCGCTTGCAAAACATCCTCAAGCTGCTGGTCTGGCAGCACACTGAGCGCCGCCATATAGAACAGCATGTGCTGGCTCATCTCGCGCGGCGAGTTGCCGCCGGTGTATTTGCGCCACTGGTTGTTGCCAGCCAGCCCGGCCATCTCCGCCATTTGCTCACCGGTAAATCCCAACTTTTCCTTGAGCGCCTGCAAATCGGCCGGGGAGGGGGCGACGTAGTTTTTTATTTGTTTCATAAGAAGACCCGCTTTTGCGGGGACTCTGAGTTAATCAAGGTATGAGTAAAGGGCACGCTCAACGACATATCGGCTGACCGTCATTGCCGTTCAGGCTAAAAGCGGCATGCATCGAAATGCCGCCTATTTTGCAATGACTTCCAGCTTTTTTCCCAATGCCGCCATCGCCCGCCAGATCGTATCGATCTTGGTTGTGTGCTTCAGGTCGATGACCCGGTTCATCTCCTGCGGCGATGCGCCAATGCGCCGCCCCAGCTCTGAATTGCTGACCTTCTGCGCCAGCATTTCATTGAGCAACAGCACTTTGGCTGCCGCGCTTGGCGGCAACTCGATCAAACGTTCGCCAGGCAGTGCCGCAGACGGCATCGGCACTGGGCGCTTGTCGTCAAAGTAGAAATCCATCGCGGATAGCAGCACGTCGGCTGCCATATCGAGCGCGTCGGCCTCATCGTCGCCCTGGGTGATCGCCTCCGCAATATCGCGGAAGGTCACCACAAAGCCTTGGCCGCCGTCGCCTGGCGCGAAATGGGCTGGGTATTGCATGAGACACAAAGCTTTACCAGCTTCGCAGATATCGCGGCGAAGGCGACAGCAAAACAGGCCATCGTGATGGCCATGGCCGATAGCGCCATTACGCAGGGGCTTGAGGTGGCAACCGGTTTGCAGAGCCACTTCGACTGGCGTGGCGTAGCGGCAGCAGGCGCGGGAGCGTACGTGGGGTCGACCGTGGGTGGGGCCCTGACCAAGATCGTCGGTGACCCCTTGGCGCGTAGTTTTATAGCTGGCGTGGCTTCGGGTGAGACTGCGGGTGTGGTAGCCGGGCATCGGCCCGGCACGGACCAACTGGTGCAAAGCGCGCTGGGTAATGCGATTGCGGGACAGGTCACTTCAGATGGAGACGCGCAGGCCGGTGGTGACGGCAAAAGCAGCATGAACATGAAGTCATCGACGGGTAAAAGCGATCTGGAAAAACCTTATTCGGTCGGTGGATTCCAGATTGATCAAACAACCGGAGAGTTAACGTATGCTCCGCCGGATACAGCCACGCTGATGCCTGAACCATCACTGTCGTCACCCCGACCTGCATGGTGGAGTGGGGCTTCGAGTCCTGAGTCGAACCAGATTGCGGAGGGGATGGCCAGTAGTAATCCGGCGCCAACGACGGCTTCAACAATTGATCAAAACAAGATTGATGAAGTCAAAGCCTAGCTGGCTTGGGAACTGCAAACCCAGCAAGCCCAGGCGGACTCTGTTGAAGGTGCTGAATGGTTCCAGGCCGGCGGCCCGGCACGCGGCCCCATGCGTGCACCCGTACAGATGGTCACCAATGGCAACTGGGATGCCGCACTCAATGCAGCAGCCGACCCGCTTGGCCTGCTGGGCGAAATCCCGGGCGTCATGGAAGACCTGGCCAAACTCAACCAGCTACAAACCGAAGCTAAAATCGCTGACTGGCAAAAGCAGATGACCAAAGCCGGGGTAAAAGATGTACCAGGCTACATCACAGCACTCAACAGCAACGGTATGGAAGTACCCGACTACCGCGCCACTATGGACAGGCTGGACAAGGTGTCTGCTGGTTTCATTGAGGACCAACGCTTGACCGACACTTGGGGTGCCAACTACAAGGACATCCGAATTGGCAAGTCACAGATGACGGTGCAGGATTTTGAGAAGACGGTGCTGGATATTCACCAGAAAGCTACGGATACGGCTTACACAAAAGGCGTTGAGCTGATCGCATCCGGTGATTTGGCCACGAGCAAAGGCAATTATGCTCGCGACTTGGGTTCATTTATTGACAGGCAAGTAAGAGATGATCTCCGTGTCTTTGCAAAAATACAGGGCATCCCTGATAGTACAGCTTCTAGTATCTGGGCAGTTAATCGCCGCATTGCCAGTAACAAGGTTGATGGCTATGGTATTTCCGATGCAATGATGGGTTCTAACTTGTTCCATGATACAACGTTGGCAAGAAAGAACGGCTATACGGAGCAAATCAGAAAGTGGAATACCATCATCCCTGAAGGCAACATGATGATCATCAGACCAACCTCGCTGGGTGGCGCGTACGCGATTCCACGCACAAGTATTTTGCCTTATATGCCACAACCAAAAACCAGGAGCTATTGACAATGAACCTGAAAGAAAAACTGGAAGATTTAGCCGGTTCAATTGTATCTGCAATTAACTATGCTCCTGATGAATTTCCATCATGGCGCAGCTATGTGTCTTGGACACAAGACATCATGGATCTATGGCCAGAAATCAAAGTAAACTTGAAACGAGATTTAGAGAAAGCAGAATGGGTAGAGCACAAGATCAAGGACATGCTTATCGCTTTTAATACGGGAGATAAAGCGCTTGGAAAGAAAATAGCACTAGAAATTTATAATTCTCAAATTGAGAAATTACGATAACGCCTGTAGCACACCTATGGTGGATTCGGCGCGTTAGTGCCATTCCACCTGATCTCAGCCAGACATGGCAAACAAAAACCGGGGCACCCACCCCGGTTTTTTTCACATTCACAGCAACGCCCCAATCCCCCGGCTGGCCTGATGAAGCTGTGTTTGCAATGGTGCCAGCAAACCATGGATAGCCAGCGTTGACACTTCTGGCATGTCGTAGTGTTCCAGCAATTGCACTAACAAGTGCAGTGTTACACCGGTTTCAAACAACATGGATTACGCCACCGATCTGGCCCAGCATGCCGCCAGCAATAACAGCGACAACAGCCATAAACGCTTCGCCCCGGTGGCCGTGGCGGACTTTGACGAGAACTATCGGCCCATCAACAGCCTGTATCCCGGCACCGCCCCTGGCACCTACACCGTGCAGCAGGGCGACACCCTGCGCCTGATTGCCCTGCGCCTGTGGGGCGATGGCGACATGTGGTACCTGATTGCCGATGTGAACGGCCTGCTGGGCAATGAAGAACTCAAGCCCAACACCACCCTGGTGATCCCCAACAAGGTCACCAACATCCACAACAACGTCGGCACGTAAAGGCCACGATTCAAATGTGCCAAGAGGACATAAGTAGATATGAGGTCGGCGATAGGCGCGCTCGCCCATATCTACAAATGAAGAAAGTTGAGATTTATATCAACATGTTTAGTGGCTATTCCGGTAAAGGGCTAGCGAGATTCCTCTCGCAACCAAGCCAACCGCTGATGTTTTGTATCGAGATGATGGCTCACTCACTGGTTTCGGTAGGGAAGTTCAGCATCTCACAGAAAACGGCGATCACTATGATCCGGCAACGGGCAAGATGGCCCACAACTAATGGTGAACATAATGGTGAACATAATGATCGAACCATATGCTACAACGGTGAACTCGGCTCTTAATGAGTTCTCGAAAATTGGTTTTGCGAAGTTGCAAGAATCTGACTATTCTGTGATTTTTTCAGACGGCAGAAATTCCATCGAAATCGCCATAGAAAAACACTACTACCCAAGCGCTAATTACGCGCGTTATAGATGACCTCGGCAGGAAGTATTCGGTAAGAATTATTCGAGAGATTTTGGCGCCCGATCAGCTTAAGAGAGATTCGGCAGAATTAGAGGTTCTGAAGAAGCGGTACGGGATTGATGATCCAAGTGCCGATCCGCGATTGCGAGAAGAAGGTCTTCTTGCTTACGTTACGTTAGCTATTGAACAGCTTCTAGTGTTCCTGTTGTCCCACAGAGCAGGGCTATTTTCTGAAGTTGATATCTTTCGAGCGGAATATGCGATTAGGGAGAAGTCGGCATTGAAAGGTCTCGGGATTTAGTGTCGCGCCAAATAGTGTTGCTGACGCTGCGGCCAGCAGCGGCACTTCGACTGTGTACCGTGTGCAGGGCGGCGTGATGCCTAACGCAAGTAAGACGCTGATCACGCTTGATGCTAGCGGCAACCCGATTATTCAGAATGGGATGCTGAACATCAGTATTGGGGATGCGTCGCATGCAGAGTATTTCCAGTCGTTGCGCCCCACAGCACGGTGACCTCGTTTGACATCCCGTCGTGGCTGGATCATTTATCCAGGAAAATGCGCTTTCCCAGGACTTCTATCGAGCCAATCCTTTGAATCAAGGCGGTTTGGCTCCGAATATCGTTGATACAACAACGCCATGTGACGATAGAGGATGTCTCCGTTCTGCGTTCTACTGCGGCTGATATGTCCACAAATCTTAGTCTTCCGAAGAATGCCCGTAGCGCTGGTGGGGACACCCGATTCTTTTCGAACAACCGCAATGTATTTCAGCCTTCAGGACATTGAACGATGACTATCTCCCTAATTCCTGGCGTCGCCTATCGACTGACAGAAAACATCAGGATTGGAAATTGTGCATTCAATACAGGAGATGCCGTAACTTTTAGCAGCGGCGGATATAGCCCCTATGACGATTGCTATATTTATAACTTTGTAACCGCTTCAGGCGAAAAGCATATGTGCGTATCCCAGAGCGAACTGACAGCCGACGAGATCAGAAAATTTAGCAGCGACTTATAAGCATAGGCTCCGCTCTCCAGGCTTGGCGAGCTTCTGCGTAAACCGGGAACTTTGGGGTTCTAATGTCGGTGTATGAATTCATAACAATCATCGTGGGTTTGGGCCTGGTTGTGTGGTTTACCGGATCATTGCTGGTATCTTCTTTTAAAAAGAAGAAAATGACTTGGTCCGACATAAAGGCGTGGTTGAAAAACATATGGGACTCTCTTTTCGGAATAGGCTAACCCCCTTTTTGAAGATATTCGGCGCCCGTCTTGCACGGGCGTTGTTGTTTCTATTGTTTGAGGGTTGGCAACCATTTAAGCGGGCGGCATGATAAAAATCAGCGTTGGCGTGCCTTTCGCTGCTGGGGCCAAAGGTGCGGGGAAGGAGTTCTCTCACTGGATTCCAAATCGCATGAGTGGGCCGCGTTTGAAGTGGAATGGCAATTTTGTGACGCCAGCTCAGCACTACTATCACAATCCACACCGGTATCCGCGCGGTTGGCGCGATTCGGGTTCTAAATATCCCGCGTGGCTACAACAACTTGATCGGGTTCCGTACGGCTATAAGGGCGCAGCTGCCGGTATTGCTGTTGGCACGGGCGGCGCTGCTATGAATGGTTGTGCAAATGACGAGTGGATCAATTCTGAATTGGGTGGCGGGCTTGTGGAATCGCCAGTTCGCCGGCAAAAAAGCTACTGCCTTATGAACGACTGGTGTTTGATGCATGGCAAAGCTCACCGCAAGAGGAAAGCAGGCGCATTCTTGATGCACAGCTTGCTGCTGTTTCGTTTGTACAGCATCAGGCCGGAGGTGCAAAAATGTGCTTCTTCTACCGGCAAAATGGTGGGGTGCCGCTGTTTAAACTGGATCGGCCAGAGGGCAGCCGAAACGGCGTCGGTGCCCGAGAAGGCAGAGGGCGTTTCCATGGCATCAAGCAAGGTTGCCCGGGCAGTAGGGCCACTGACGTGTTCGGTGTTAATCCCGAGGCAGGCGATGTAGTTGACCCGAATGGAGACATCGTTGGAAACCTTGGGGATATGAAGTCGAAATGACAGAATCTGATATGAAAGTCATAGCTGCCCTGTACATCAAGGGCGACAAGCTAATGCCGCAGGATGTCAGTGCAGCGTTGGGTATCCTGCCGACGACGTCGCAGGTACGCGGAGAAGCGCGTGTCACTTCATCAGGCACCGCGTTTACTGTTAAGACCGGGCTTTGGGCTGTAGTTGTGGAAAGGGATTCGGTGGACGTTTCGGCGGTTATTTACGAATTACTTCAAGCTCTTGGTCCACAACCCGGAATGGCGACATTGCCGCATGTTGAAGAAGCGTACTTCGACGTCTTCGTAGCCGGCGTGTCTGACGAAGATGGAGATGGGACCTGTTCGCTAGAACTGCCAGTGGGGCAGGTGAATGCCTTATCGACGTATGGTTTGCCGGTTCGAGTCACGGTCGCAATGGGCAAACCATAGATACGACGGCATGCCGCAGCCTTATAAAGCCAACGACAACATGTGTGTTCAATCGGACGCCATCGAGTTGGCTGTCGGCATCAACATCTACGCTTATGTGGGCGGGAATCCGATTTCCGCGATAGACCCTGGTGGATTGAGTTGCCAGTGGATTGCTTTTCCCTTGGGGATTGCTTATCGATGCACCAGCGATCCAATAGATTCGTTAATCCTCCTGAATCGATTCCGCAGTAATGGCAGGACTTTTGCAAGGGGCGGCGGAAGGATTTGATAAGATGAAAAATCTCATATTCTCCAAGCCCCCAGTTGACGCTCATGATCCCGATAGAGCGAAAGCCCTGGGAGAACCGGGTTAGGCGGAAGGGTTTGTAGATCCGAAGGGCGGGGAGGACTGGCTTAAGAATCCCGATGGCCGAGGAAGCGGCTGGAAGGATTCGAAAGGAAATGTGCGGGTTTCACGGGACCTTAAACACCGGGGCGTGGTTATGCTCATGGAGGCCCCATCGGGATGTTCAGAGGCCTAATGGCGGCTATGTAAATGTTATCCGGGAGGCAAGCAAAGGTGACCGAATCTAAAAATATTGTTGAGTTGGCCGCCCGTGAAATAATTTTTTACTCCACTCATGATGAACAATCTTTCTTTGAATGGATTAAAAAGATCCCTTGCGTTGAGGAGTATTCAGGTCGCGGGGATACATTATTCTTGTATGTAAAACGGGACTTGCTTGATGAAGATATGCTGCGCGATCTTATCGCATTGTTTCATCGCTACGGTATAGAAATGGGTCAATTAAGAAAATTTGACGACGAATCATTTAGCGAATGGTTTAATAATCCGGAAAAATATTGGTATCGGTCCGTATTTGGTTGATTTAAATCTGAGCTGAGCCAAGGGAATGCGAGACACTTTGCAGACTTGTGAACGTCGCAATCCTGAGGGCTCGCCGGCAGGTCAGGAGAGTGTGCTAATTTGCTTTGAACATTGACCCATCAGAGTGCGTACGTTTTCCTGGGCTCGTATACGTTGCAATCCCGAGGAACTGCCGAAGGAGCAGGGGCCGGATCGCGTCTTGTAACTAGCATAGTTACCTATGCAGCACTTCATGACGATAGCAACACAAAAAACGCTTGCTAGCGAGTGCTGCGCAGTTTAGCACTGAAGGTAATGCACCCGGATTGCTCGCTGCGTTGTATTCCATTTATCAAGAACGAGAAGGTATCTTGCATGGTTACCTCGGAGTCAGTCATCGCATTACTGCTTTTGTGTATTCAGCCAGCGCCTTGCCGCCGAGTTCTGCCAGTTGATCCTGCGCGTTGTCTGCAAATGCTCTAAGCAGTGACTTACCATAACTGCCGGTTTGTAGGCCCCTTGTCTCCGTCGAAATCGTTGTGTTCATTAGTGCAAGGCCGGTTGGCGTGAGTGTGGACTCGGACAAGCCCCAACCCATCTTGTCGCCAGTAATAAAGCCGAAGTCGACGAGCCAAAGAAGCGTGTCGTATGTAAAGCTTCGTTCATGATCGGTCAGCGCATCGTAGCGCTCGACGCTGAAATCGAAGTTCATGCATATGTCCGTCACGGCTAGTCGCCAGCGTTGCGGAAAACGTTTGAATAGTTCCGCCAAAACAGTCCCGACCGTTCTGTTGAAATTCTGGATGTTGTCCATGGCATCTAAATTCGAGTGATTGAGAGCAAAAAACAAATGGGTCGTCCTACCCGCTATACAACCGCCTAAGATGAGCGCATCTGCAAGCGGCTGATGGCTGGATCCAGCTTACGCAAGATTTGCTTAGACCAATCCATGCCCGGAAAAACGACCGTGTTTCGCTGGCTTAACCAGAACGAAGGGTTCCGAAAGCAGTACGCGCAGGTGCGCGAGGTCCAGGCTGACACTTTAGCCGACGAGATACTTGATATCGCGGATGACATCAACGCGAATGAAGTGGATGGGATATCAGCTCACCCAGGACGGGCGCGCTGTGGTGCAGGAGTGACTATGCGAGTTGGTCTAATCGGCGTCTGCGGATTTTGTGCGAATTGAGTGCAAATTCTGTGCGATATGGTGGGCGGAGCGTGGCGGCAGCAGGCGACGTAATAACGACGCAAACACGCAAAAACAAAGCGCCCGGAGCCGCTTAGGGGCGCCGAGCGCTTTCAAGTGTGTGGTGGATCCGGCGGGAGTCGAACCCGCGTCCGGAAGCCCTCTACGAAGAGTTCTACATGCTTAGCCGTGTCTACTGGATTTAACCTTCAACGAGCCGACGGGCAGGCTTGTCTCCAGCGAGTCACCTATTTTTGACACTACGTAAAGTGACCCTACGCAGCGCGATCCTCTCTAAATGACTCTGCTACCTGTTGCCAGGCCCACCCGAGAGGAGAAGTGGCGCAGAGCCTAGCGCGATTAGGCGGCTAGGGCGTAAGTTTCGTCGTTTGCGACTATCTTGGTTCAGTGTTTTACGGGTAACTGAGAACCCGGCATGCCCCCATCCGCTTTGTAACCCCCGTCGAAACCATGGCGGACCCAGAAGATGAAGCAGAAGCGAGTATACACAAGCAGCTATGGCCCGGCGAACGGTTTTTCAAGCGGCGCGTGTAGTAGCGCGCATTTGCAATCAGGCGGCGGGGGTGTAAGGCTAGCGGGCAATCTCCTGCAAAAAGAGGTCCGCAATGTTTAACGCTATCCTGCTCAATAAAGACAACGACAGCTTTGACGCCCGTGTCACCCAGCTCGCCGAATCCGATTTACCCGCTGGCGAAGTCCGTCTGCAAGTCGCTTATTCCACCATCAATTACAAAGACGCGCTGGCCATTACCAACAAGGGCCCGATTGTGCGGCAATGGCCGTTGGTGCCGGGCGTGGATGGCTGCGGTACCGTGCTGGATTCGGCGCATCCCGATTTCCGCCCGGGCGATCAGGTCATCCTTAACGGTTGGGGCGTGGGCGAAAAGCATTGGGGCTGCCTGGCGCAACAGGCGCGTTTGCAGGCGGATTGGCTGGTGCCATTGCCCTCTACGTTTACGCCGGAACAAGCGATGGCTTTGGGCACTGCCGGTTATACCGCGATGTTGTGTGTGATGGCGCTGGAAGAGAGTGGTTTGACACCGGGTGCCGGGCCGGTTCTGGTGACCGGTGCTACCGGCGGCGTGGGCTCAGTGGCGGTGACCCTGCTGGCGCAGGCGGGGTATCAGGTGGCGGCGATGACGGGCAAATCGGCATCAGCTGACTATCTGCGTGCACTCGGTGCATCTATTGTGATTGATCGCGCGCCCTTTGCCGTTGCGGGCAAGCCGCTGCAGAAAGAACAGTGGGCTGGCGTAATCGATACCGTCGGCAGCCATACGCTGGCAAACGCGTGCGCGCAGACGCGTTACGGCGGTGTAATTGCAGCGTGCGGCATGGCGCAAGGGCTGGAATTGCCGGGCTCGGTGGCGCCGTTTATTTTGCGCGCGGTCACCTTGCGCGGCGTCGACAGCGTGATGGCAAACAAGGCGTTGCGTATTAAAGCCTGGCAGCGCCTGGCCGACACGCTGGACCGGGCAAGACTGGCGCAGATGACCGAGCGGATCGGCCTGGGAGACGTGATCGAAGCGGCTGGCCGCATGATGGCGGGCCAGCATCAAGGGCGTTATGTGGTGGACGTCAACGCGTAGTCGGGTAGCAAATCCAGCAGTTCCAGCGGGGTGTTGATGCTCAGATCGGCGCCCCAGCTGGCTGGGTCGTCATTGCTGCTGATATAGCCATAATTTGCCAGCACGGTCTGCATGCCCACCACGCGGCCCGCTTCGATATCACGGGCGGCATCGCCCACATAAATACAGTGCGCGGGGTCGACGCCCAATTGCGCTGCCGCATGGCGCATGGGGCGCGGATCAGGCTTGGGCACGCCCACGGTATCGCCGGAAACCACGACACCAGGGCGGCTTGGCATGACCAGTTGCGCCACCAGCGGATCGGTAAAGCGCATCGGTTTGTTGGTGACGATGCCCCACAGCCAGCCGCGCGCGACAAGGCCTTCGAGCAAGGGCGCGATGCCGTCGAACAAACGCGTTTCTTCGCACAAATGCTGTTCGTAGAAATCGAGGAAGCGGTTACGTAGCTCGACAAAGCCAGGTTGTTGCGGCGTCACGCCAAAGCCCAGGCCTATCAGCCCGCGTGCACCGTGCGATGCAATCGGGCGGATGGCGGAGTAGGGCTGCGGCGCCATGCCTTCGGCCGCCAGCAAGCGGTTAAGGGCTGCGCCGAGGTCGGGGGCGGTGTCCGCCAGAGTGCCGTCCAGATCAAACAATACGGCGCGCGGTGCGTGATGGGTCATGGGGGGCTCAGGCGGGTTTATGGCAAGCAATCATGTAGTTAACGTCGCTATCAGCGCCCAGCGCATACACCTTGGTAAGCGGGTTGTAGCTCATGCCGGTGAGCGTAACGGTTTCCAGACCGACATTGCGCGCCATGCGTGACAATTCAGACGGCTTGATAAAGCGGGTGTAATCATGGGTGCCGCGCGGCAGCATGCCCATGATGTATTCGGCGCCGACCACCGCCAGGGCATAGCTTTTGACATTGCGATTGAGCGTGCTGAAAAACACCCAGCCACCCGGCTTAACCAGACGTGAGCAGGCTTCGATAATGCTGGCAGGCGTGGGCACGTGTTCCAGCATTTCCATGCAGGTGACCACATCAAAACTGCCCGGTGCTTCGGCCGCCAGATCTTCGACCGCGATCAAGCGGTAATCCACTTTAAGGCCGGATTCGTGCAGATGTAGACGCGCAATCTTGAGCGAGCGTTCGGCCAGATCAATGCCTGTGACCTGCGCGCCGTGGCTGGCCATGCCTTCCGACAAAATCCCGCCGCCGCAGCCCACATCCAGCACACTTTTGCCGGCCAGACCTGCGATCTCATCAATAAAACCCAGCCGCAAAGGATTGATCTGGTGCAAGGGTTTGAACTCGCTGTCCTTGTCCCACCATTTGTGCGCCAGCGCCGAGAACTTGGCGATTTCGGAGGCGTCTGCGTTCAATACGGTCGATTCATTCATGCGTTGGTTTCCTGTATCTGCTTTTGCCAATGATGGGCGCGCGCGAGGGCGGTGGCAGCAAAGGCGCCGATGTGAGCGTGCTGACGGTACACGGGCTGGCCGGCAATCCAGACATCGCTGACCTGGGTGCGATCGGCGGCATAAACCAGGTGCGACACCGGATCATAACAAGGCTGTGTGCCCGCGCTGGCCAGATTGACGGCGATCAGATCCGCTTGTTTGCCGACGGCCAGGCTGCCAATGCGATCTTGCCAACCCAGGGCTTTGGCGCCGTTGATGGTGGCCATTTCCAGCGCTTGCAACGCGGGCAGCGCTTCGGGATTGCTGCTTTGGGCTTTTGCAACCAACGCCGCCAGGCGCAGTTCGGCAAACATATCCAGTTTGTTATTGCTGGCGGCGCCATCGGTGCCGATGCCAACATTGATGCCCGCCGCAACTTGATCGGCAATGCGGGCAAATCCGGAAGCCAGCTTCAGATTGGAGGCTGGATTATGCGAAACATTGACGCCCTGGCGGGCCAGCAACGCAATCTCGGCGTCGGTGGTGTGCACCATGTGGGCCGCGACCAACTTTTGTTGCAGCAAGCCCAGTTCGTGCAGCCGTTGCAGTGGGCGTACGCCGTGGTTTTTCAGGCTAGCATCGATTTCATCCTGCGTTTCGTGGATGTGGCAATGCAGACCGATGCCGAGTGCGTCGGCGTGTTCAATTACCAGGCGGAAAGTGTCGTCACTAACGGTGTAGGGTGCATGCGGTGCGAGGGTGAAACCCACCCGTGTTTCGCCTCGATATTCGTCGATGCAACTTAAGGCCTTGTCGATATAGTCCTGCGCGTTGTTAGCGTAGGGGGTGGGGAATTCGAGAATCGAGCAACCCACCATCATGCGGAAATGGCCATCGATGGCGGCGCGGGCGACGGCGCCATGGTGGAAATACATATCGTTGGCGCAGGTGGTGCCGCCCGCAATCATCTCGGCGATGGCCAGCGCGCTACCGTCGTATACAAAGCCATCGGAAACATGTTTGGCTTCCGCCGGCCAGATATGGTTGTTGAGCCACGTCATCAGCGCCAGGTCATCGGCATAGCCGCGCAGCAAGGTCATGGCTGAGTGGGCGTGCAGATTGATCAAGCCGGGCAGCAGGGCGTGATCGGGCAAGTGGATGACTTCGGCCGTGGCATAACGTTGCAAAGCCTCGGCGGCGGGCAGGATGGCGGCGATGTGGTCGCCTTCGATAACGAGGGCGTGATCAGTCAAAACGCGCGCGCGCGGCTCGATCGGGATTAACCAGCGGGGCAGGAGTACGGAAGTCGGCATGCGGGGATCGCAAAAGAGAGGATGCCGTGATTTTACGTGCAACAGGCGCGGTGGCAAACCGTGGGGCACGTATTGATTGAGGTGGCGGTGTTGATTGATGCGTGAATGGTCTGGACCAGATGGTCAATTTCTGGGCGCCGGAAAAACAAAAAGCCGACCAGAAGGTCGGCTTTTTGATGCTTGAGCTGCGAATTACTTGGCAGCGGAAGCGTCGGATGCAGCAGCAGCGTCGGATGCCGGAGCAGCAGCAGCATCGGAAGCAGCGTCCGAAGCCGGAGCAGCAGCAGCGTCAGAAGCGGCCGGAGCAGCAGCAGCTTCGGAAGCAACAGCAGGAGCGGAAGCATCAGCAGGAGCTTCATCTTTCTTGCCGCAAGCGGTGAGGGCCAGGGCCAGCAGGGCAGCAACGAGCAGAGACTGTTTCATTCTTCTTACCTTTAGCAGAATGGTTGGACAAGTAATTGAAAGCAATATATCGCAATCGACCGTTGATCGATGGCTATTTTGGAACCAGTTACATCATTGACGACCGACGGGCGAAATTCTAGCACGATTCAAACAAAAAGATAGACCCGCGGAACGCCGCTTGCAGTACACATAGAGATTTTCGCAACATCAATATAGACGTCATAAGCTCAGACGTTGCCAACTACTATCCAGAATAGCGGTTTCCCAAGCAATTTCAAAAGCTTGCAATGCCCTTGCACATTCCCGGGCATCATCCGCCGTTTCTCCGCGCGCCCAATCAAAGTGGTTTCTTCTTACAATTCGTTGCATATCAGCCATGGCAAACGGCCAAGGCAATGGCGATGAATTCTCTGACATAAGTCGCATTGAAAACTGATGTCCACGGCTTTCGCGTAATTGCAGCAGACGCGGGCAGTGGTTGCTTATCCAGCCTGCCCGCCGCGCCAGCAAGCGCACCGTTGCCGCTGGATTTCGTACTAAAAACGCCACCAATGCATCATAAGCAGCGCGGCTGTCCAGTCCGGTAACGGAATAATCGTCTTCATACAAAACCAGATGCTGGCCGGCGGTTTCAAACAGGGCCAGCCAGGCATTCTGGTATTCGGGGTAGCGATCAAATTTGTGCGGGAGCCAGGTAGCCATAGTCATAGCAGTCAAACAATGTTGCGATCACTTCGTCGTTATAGTCACCGGCGGGCAGGCTGCGCGCATCGGCCAGCTGGCGCAAAGTGGGCAGCGCCGAATCAGCGACTTCTAACGTTTCGCCATTGATATATATATGCGCGCCTTCGTACAGCATGATCGATTTAAGGTCGAGCACCACGCCGCGCGTCGCGACGGCGTCGGCAAATTCATCGTAATCAAGCGGGTCTTCCGGCGCTTCATAGAACACATGGGTTTTGGGTTCGCTGAAATAGCGGCCAATAAACTGGCGGATATCGCCTTCATTCCAGCGCAACTGATCGATCAATGCGCTGATCTTGTCGACAAACATCTGGTCGATTTCACCCGGATGCTCGGCCGGCAAACGCTCGGGGTCGCTGTACATGCCTTCCAGCTTGAGCTCGTCCTGCAAATGCTCCAGAAACTTGCCGACGATTTCCTGGCTGGTGGGCGCGCGAAAACCGATCGAATAGGTCATGCCTTCATCCAGCGCCACACCGTAATGCGCGTATTTGGGCGGCAAATACAGCATGTCGCCGTGTTCGAGCACCCATTCTTGCTGGCTCTCAAAATCACGCAATACACGGATAGGCGCGTCTTCGACAAAGTTGCCGGCATCGTCGCTGGAAATCTGCCAGCGTTTGCGCCCCCCCACCTGCAACAAAAACACGTCGTATGAGTCGTAGTGAGGGCCGACCGTGCCGCCCGGCGGTGCGTACGAAATCATCAGGTCGTCCAGTCGCGTCCACGGCAGGAAATTGAACTGATATAACAAGTCGGCAATATGCGGCACATGCTGGTTAACGCTTTGCACCAGCACAGTCCAGTCGGTTTCAGGCAGACGATCAAACCGGCTGGGGCGTATGGGGCCGCGCTCGACCAGCCATTTGCCCTGGCGATATTCGATCAGGCGTGATTCGACGTCTTCACGCGCGGCCAGTTCGATCAGGCGCGGCAGGTCGATCAGCTCCGGAAAATCAGTCCACGCCTGGCGGATCAGCAAAGGTTTTTTCTGCCAGTACTCAGTCAGAAACTGGTGTGCCGACAAGCCGCCGAGAAGTTGTTTGTGCATAAGCCTGGCTATAACGTTAAAAAAGCAGAGGCCGCATTATCCCACCGCGACGAGGAATACACATGCTGAAAGAAGGGGAGCTGGCTCCGGAATTTTCACTACCGACGGCAGGAATGGAGACGGTCAGCCTGTCCGGTTACGCAGCGCAGAAAATGATCGTCGTGGTCTACTTCTTTAATGGCGATCACACCCCGGGTGGCGTGACCGAAGCCGTTGAATTCAGCGAACGCGTGGCGGCCTTCCGCCAGTATGGTGCAGTGGTGCTGGGCATCAGTCCGGACGATTGTCTGGCCCATGAGGCGTTTATCGACGAACACGGTCTGGAATTCGAGTTGCTATCTGACGCGGACGAACAAGTCTGCAAGCTTTATCGCGTCGTACGCCAATGGGAGCGCAATGGCGTGATAAAATCCGGCATCGAACGATCGACGTTTGTAATCGACCGCGACGGCGTAATACGCCATGCGTTCTATCACGTGTCCCCGAAAGGGCACGCCGAAGAAATTCTCACTCTTGTCAAACAGCTAGGATGAACCCTGATGCAAATCGCTAAAGATACTGTCGTAACACTGCACTACGAAATGTTCGACATGGATGGCAAGCAGCTCGACAAAACCGAGCAGCCTATCGCTTACCTGCACGGTGGCTACGACAACATCCTGCCGCTGGTTGAAGAAGCGCTGCAGGGCAAGGGCGTTGGCGATTCCATCGATGTGACGATGGAACCCGAAGATGCGTTCGGCGAATTTGAAGCCGAACTGGTCCGTACTGAAGCGCGTGATGTGTTCCCGATGGAAGTCGAGGAAGGCATGATGTTTGAAGCCGATGATCCTGAGACCGGCGACGTGCTGTTGTTCCGCGTGACCAAGATCGAAGGCGATCAGGTTACCGTGGATGCGAACCACCCGTTTGCGGGCGTGAAGATTCGTTTTGTGGGCAAGGTTGAGGATGTGCGTGAGGCTTCTTCTGAAGAAGTGACGCATGGGCATGTCCACGGCGAACACGGCCACCACCATTAATTAGCTGTTGGTCTGCCGCAGCACGGTCATTTCGCGGCCCGGCGGTACTCGCAATGCTCATGGGCATTGAGCCCACTGCGCTTGCTCCGTTCCGGCGGTCCGCAAACTGACCGCACTGCACCAGCCCCGACGCGGCTTTGGGTAAAACCACTGTCTGCTCGGGGCTTTGTTCTTTTTGGGCTGCTGCTGCGGCAAGGCGCTTCGCTGTTGCCGGGGTGGTGGTGCGGGTTTTGGCAAGGCGCTTCGCTGTTGCCGGGGTGGTGGTGCGGGTTTTGGCAATGCGCTTCGCTGTTGCCGGGGTGGTGGTGCGGGTTGGGCAAGGCGCTTCGCTGTTGCCCGGGGCAGTAGGTGGTTGCTGCAATGCGCTTCGCTGTTGCGGGTTTTTGGCGGGGCTTGCATAAAGCGTGCCGGGGGCGATGGGTGGGGGTGTCTTGATTGGGGTGGGTTTGCACTTTCGCGACACGTTTTTGCCTTTCGGCGGGCTGTCGTAAAGGGGTCATCTGGCGCTATCCCGCGCAAAACAAGAACTTAGCGGATGCCCTGGTCTGGCGCATCCGTTTATCGTCTCGGTGCATGGCATATCACAGCGATTCACAGTTGCGCTAGCGGGGCGCTTTACCCTAGTATTTGTGTCCATCAGGCGGGCTGACCACAAGATGTAGTGGTTATGCACAAACCGCCCCCAAGTTATTCACAACCGCTCTGACACCAGTTCAAACCCTTGATTTGCGGGGAAAAGAGCGGCAAATATCCCTGACCAGAAGGAATTTCGCGCAATGTATGCCACGCTGGAAAGCACTGCAGGAAGCCGTATGAACGATACCCTCGACCCCACTGTGACCACCGACTACAGCCGCTTCGCGCAATACAAAACCATCCGCCGCAATGGCGCGGTGGTGCCGTTTGAGCCGTCGAAAATCTCGGTGGCGGTAACGAAGGCGTATATCGCCGTTCATGGCAACCAGGCAGCGGCCAGCGCGGCCGTGCGTGAGCGCGTTGAAGCGCTGACCGAGCAGGTTGTGAGCGCGCTGATGCGGCGCAAGCCGGAAGGCGGCGCCATCCATATCGAAGACATTCAGGACCAGGTTGAACTGGCCCTGATGCGTTCGGGCGAGCACGACATTGCACGCGCCTATGTGCTGTATCGCGAATCGCGTAAAGAAGAGCGCGCTTCGACCAAGCCGGCCGATGCCGCCGAAGCCCCGGGCGCGGCCATCAATGTGGTGTACGAAGACGGCACGCGTCGTCCGCTGGATGTGGCGCGGTTGAAGGCGCTGATTGCGTCTTCTTGCCAGGGTCTGGAAAAAGAAACCAACGCCGCCGCCATTCTGGCCGAAACGCTGAAGAACCTGTACGACGGCGTACCGGCAGAAGAAGTGCGCAAGTCCGCCATTCTGGCAGCGCGTGGTCGCATCGAAAACGATCCGGCCTACAGCTTTGTAACTGCGCGTCTGTTGCTTGATACCGCACGCCGCGAAGTACTGGGTGAAGAAACCAGCCATGAAGACATGGCCACTCGTTATGCCGAAGCCTTCCCCAAGCTGATCAAGAAGGGGATCGAGAACGAACTGCTGGACGAAAAGCTGGCCCAGTTTGATCTGGCCCGTCTGGGCGCAGCGCTGGACCACAGCCGTGACTTCAAGTTTGGCTATCTGGGTCTGCAAACCCTGTACGACCGTTATTTCCTGCATGTGCACGGCACCCGCATCGAACTGCCGCAGGTGTTCTTTATGCGCGTGGCGATGGGTCTGTCGCTGAACGAAGTAGATCGCGAAGCGCGCGCCATCGAGTTCTATAACGTGCTGTCGACCTTCGACTTTATGTCGAGCACGCCGACCCTGTTCAACTCCGGCACGCGTCGTAGCCAGCTGTCCAGCTGCTATCTGACCACCGTGGCCGATGACCTGGAAGGCATTTACGAGGCGCTGAAAGAAAACGCCTTGTTGTCGAAATTTGCCGGTGGTCTGGGCAATGACTGGACGCCGGTGCGCTCGCTGGGTAGCCATATCAAGGGCACCAATGGCAAGTCGCAAGGTGTGGTGCCGTTCCTGAAGGTAGTGAACGATACCGCCGTTGCAGTAAACCAGGGCGGCAAGCGCAAGGGCGCGGTCTGCGCTTACCTGGAAACCTGGCACGCGGACATCGAAGAATTCCTCGAACTGCGCAAGAACACTGGTGATGATCGTCGTCGTACCCACGACATGAACACCGCCAACTGGATTCCCGATCTGTTTATGCAGCGTGTGATGGAAGCTGGCGAATGGACTTTGTTCTCGCCCGCTGAAGCCCCGGATCTGCACGACAAATACGGTAAAGAATTTGCTGAGGCTTACACCGCATACGAAGCCAAGGCTGCTCGTGGCGAAATGCGCGTAGCCAAAAAGCTGCCGGCGCTGACGCTGTGGCGCAAGATGCTGACCATGCTGTTTGAAACCGGCCACCCGTGGATCACGTTTAAAGACCCGTGCAACATCCGCAGCCCGCAACAGCATATCGGCGTGGTCCACAGCTCCAACCTGTGCACCGAAATCACGCTCAACACCAACGATAGCGAAATCGCGGTATGTAACCTCGGTTCGGTGAACCTGGCTAACCATCTTAAGGATGGCAAGCTGGACGCTGAAAAGATCGGCCGCACCGTCAAGACCGCGATGCGCATGCTCGATAACGTGATCGACATCAATTACTACGCCGTACGCAAGGCGCGTAATTCCAACCTCAAGCATCGTCCGGTGGGTATGGGTCTGATGGCGTTCCAGGATTGCCTGCACACGCTGCGCATTCCGTACGCATCCGACGCTGCCGTGCAGTTTGCTGATGAATCGATGGAGTTGATCGCTTACCACGCTTACTGGGCTTCGACCGAGCTGGCGGAAGAGCGCGGCACCTACCCGAGCTACAAGGGCAGCCTGTGGGATCGTGGCATCCTGCCGCAAGATTCCAACCAGTTGCTGGCGGAAGAGCGCGGTGGTTATCTGGAAGTGGATACCAGCGAAAAACTGGACTGGGCGCCGCTGCGCGAACGCATCGCCAAGTACGGCATGCGCAACAGCAACTGCCTGGCGATTGCGCCGACCGCGACCATTTCCAACATCGTGGGCGTGGATGCTTCGATCGAACCGACCTATCAGAACCTGTTTGTTAAATCGAACCTGTCGGGCGAGTTCACGGTTATCAACGAACATCTGGTGCACGACCTGAAAGAACGCGGCCTGTGGGATGAAGTGATGATCTCCGACCTCAAGTACTTTGATGGCTCGGTGGCCCGCATCGATCGCATCCCGCAAGATCTGCGCGAACAGTACGCCACTGCGTTCGAAATGGAACCGAAGTGGCTGGTTGAAGCCGCGTCGCGTCGTCAGAAGTGGCTGGACCAGGCGCAAAGCCTGAACATCTACATGGCTGGCGCCTCGGGCAAAAAGCTGGACGATCTGTACAAGCTGGCATGGTTGCGTGGCCTGAAGACCACCTACTATCTCCGCACCTTGTCGGCTTCCAGCGCTGAGAAATCGACCGGCCGCGGTGGCGAACTGAACTCGGTGCCGGTTGATGGTGGCATCGCCGCCGCCAGCGCCGCTGCTCCGGCCGTGGTGGCCAGCGCCCAGACTCAAGCCTACGAGCCGGTGATGGCTGAACCCGCCACCGACGCCAAATTTTGCTCGATTGACAATCCGGATTGCGAGGCCTGCCAGTAAGCGGCAGCGTTAAGTCATCCAGCAAAAAGCCCGACCGGGTTAAACCGGTCGGGCTTTTTTATGTGTGGAAATCGGTGTCAAACCTGAACCGTCACTGGCTGCGTTTACGCCCACGCACGACCAGCGCTACCGCACCGATACCCATCAGCGCCCAGGTTTCGGGTTCTGGCACCGGCAGAGGATCGGTCGGGCCAGTGGGCGGGTTGGTGTCGTAGGTGTATTCGCTGGCATTCAGGATGGCATTGATATAAACGTAATAGGTGGTGGGCGCATCATTGCCGGCAATAAAGTAGCGAAACGAATTGCTGTCGGACAAAGTTTGCCCGGCAGGCGGGTCCGATAGCAGCGGAATGCTGGGCTCGAACAGATAGCCCGTTGATTCGCTGCTGCCGGCTGCCTGAATGTCAAAGTGCAGGTCTGTATCAACAAATTGATTGCCCGTGGGCCAGGTTTTGGCATCCGAGTAAATAGATTGTTGATAACTGAAGTCCACCCAGCCGCCTGCTGTGCCCACGGTAAATGCCTGGATAAACAGCGAGCCACCGGCCGCAGAGCTTGCATTTCCATATGAGATTGCATCGATATCGGTGTGCACGCCGCTGCTGCTTAACGTTTCTACGCGTGTGCTGGACGAGCCGTCGCCGCCGTAGGCCGCATATTGGCCATTAACGACGTCGCTGGAAGCATCTTGGGCGTTGCCGCCGCCGTAATATGTGGTTGCGCCAGCGGTGACGCCGTTCTCGTAAGTGATATCAAAGCCGATATGGGCCGAGTGCACACTGGCACTCGCCAACGCCGAAGCGCTTAACAAGGCCGCAGAAAACAGGGTGCGAACAAAGTAAGACATAGTACCGTCCTTAAGTTTTATTTAAGTGTACGGTCAATTTAGAACAGATATTGTCTTATGCTCGCGTCAGTAAACGGCTTCCGACGGATGGTTGGGCGGGGGATTCTGCCGGGATTTAAATCTGCTGTTGCACAATCTGCCCATGCGCAAGCTGCAGCACCCGATCGGCAGAAGCGATGGTCTGCGGCCGGTGTGCGATCAACAAAACTGGAACGCCCAACTCGCGCAGCATCTGATTGATCTGCCGCTCCTTATCGGTATCGAGATGGCTGGTGGCCTCGTCCAGCAATAACAAGCGCGGCCGCTTGTACAAGGCACGCGCCAAGAGCAGGCGCTGTTTCTGTCCGCCGGACAAACTGGCGCCGTACTCGGCGACCATGGTTTGGTAACCCATCGGCAAGGCGCTGACTTCGGCATGCAAGCGGGCGCGGGCTGCGCATTGCTGAACCCAGGCCACATCACTGTCGGCGGCAAACAAGGTGATGTTGTCGAGAATGGAGCCGCTGAACAACGCGTCGTCTTGTAATACTGTGCCGATTTGCGCGCGAATGCTGGCATAGCCGTGGCGGCTGTCATGGCCGAGTACGCGGATGCTGCCTTGATCGGGCTGATACAGGCCCAGGATGAGCTTGAGCAGGGTGGTTTTGCCGCCGCCCGAGCTGCCGACCAGGGCGACGATTTCGTTGGCGCGTAATTGCAGGTTAACGTTTTGCAGAATGTCGGGCTCGCCGGGACCGTAGCGAAAGCTGACCGCGCTCACATCGACCAACACGGCATCCGTCGCCAGATGGGCGGAGTCGGGCAGGGCGTCGCCATATTCCAGGGCTGAGACCGGCGTCAGCACAATATCCGCCAGTCGCTCGTTGTAGACGGCCAGCATCTTGAATTCGGCGACTTTGTCGATCAGCGAGTTGATGCTGGCGGTAAACCGTCCTTGAAAAGACATATACGCCACCAGCATGCCCACCGAAAACGCATTGCTCAGCACCGCTTGCGCGCCCCACCAGGTGGTGGCGGCCGCGACCACGCTGGCCAGCAGCGTATCGATGACGTGATAGGCCATCTCTAGCTTGTTCTGATGCAGTTGGGCATTGCGCCGCGCCACATTCAGATTGCGCCACGCCATTTCGCGGCGGGCAATCGCGGCGTTGACACGCAGGCTTAGCATGCCGCGCAAGCTTTCCAGAAAATGGCTGGATTCCTGCGTGCTGGCCTGCCAGGTTGCATCCGCAGCCCGGCGCAAAGGGCCAAAGCAGAGCGCCCGCAACAGCGCATACAGCGCGGCCGCCAGCAGCGCGATGGCCGCCAGTTTCGGGCTGTATAGCAACATCATGGCAAGCGTGCCGAGCGCGAGCAGCACGTCGAGCAGCGCCTGCATGCTGCTGTGGGTGAGGGTGTGCTGTATGGTGTCGACCGCATCGAAGCGGGCACTGATATCGCCGACATGGCGTTTCTCAAACCACGCCAGTGGCAGCCGCAGCAGATGATGCAGGACGTTGGCGGTCCACTGCATATTGAAATTGACGGCCATCGAGAGCGTGGCCCATTCCCGCACCAGCCCGATCAGGGTTTGTGTTGCGGTCAACAAGGCCATGCCGATCAGAATCAATACCAGCAGATTTTGATCATGCGCGACCAACACTTCATC
Source organism: Silvimonas sp. JCM 19000 (assembly GCF_054652575.1). NCBI lineage: Bacteria > Pseudomonadati > Pseudomonadota > Betaproteobacteria > Neisseriales > Chitinibacteraceae > Silvimonas > Silvimonas sp. JCM 19000. The sequence continues at coordinate 72,236 of NZ_BAAIHC010000001.1, forward strand.
AATCACGATCTGATTGAGAAATGGCGCCAGCAGTGCCAGCGCTTCCAGTACCAGGGCAAACACAAAGATGCGCGCCAGCGCGGCTTTAAGGCCCGCAGTGCGGCCGATCAATTCGCGCAGGCGAATACGCCGTCGCTGGTCCTGCGCCACAAAGGTTTGCGTGGGCGTCAGTTCGAGCGCAATGCCGGTGAAGTGCTTGCTGACCTCGGCCAGCGACAGCTTGACGCAGCCGCGCGCGGGGTCGTGGATCTCCACGCGTTGGCCGCGCACCTGCTTCAGCACCACAAAATGGTTGAGATCCCAATACAGCACGCATGGCGTGGCGAGTTGCGGCAGATCGTCGATCTCCAGCCGTAGTGGTCGGGCCGCCAGATTCAATTGCGCCGCGCAATCGACCAGACGGGCGAAGGTCATGCCGCGTTGGGTGACGCCAAAGCGCGTGCGCAAGCTGGACAAGTCAACCCGGTAGCCGTGCCAGCTCGCGACCATGGCAAGGCAGGCCACGCCGCATTCGGCTGCCTCGGTCTGGCGGATCACAGGCAGTTGCCGCCGCCAGCTCCAGTTCAGTGCCACGCTTTCCGCTTCGCTCATAATTTGCCGCGCAAGCTCCACAGCGGCTCCAGCGCCCATTCATACAGGCGGCGCGTATCGAGCGCGACATCACCAGCCACCGCCATGCCGGCAGTCAATGGTTCCTCGCGGCCATAGGCGGTGACGCCAGGTTTTTCCAGCGCGATCACCACACGGTAGTGCGCCTCCTGGCTTTGCCAGGAAAACGGGGCGCGTAAAACGACGTCGGCAGGGGTGAGCGCTACCCGCGATATCGACCGCACTTTGCCGTATTGCACGCCAAATTTTTCATGCGGATACGCCGCAAAGCGCAGCCCGACGCGGGCGCCGATCTTGATAAAGCCGACGGATTTGCTTGGTGCATACAGTTCCACCTGCATCTGCGCGCCAGCCGGGACCACGATGGCCAATGCCTCGCCTGCCGCAGCCATCTGCCCCGGCCGCGCCATGACGGCAGCCAGTGTGCCGGCAATCGGCGCGGTAACCGTGCTATGGGCGCGACTGGCGAGTTCGGTTTGCTGCTGGCCGATACTTTGCAACTGGCGCGCCAGTTCGGTTTGCTGCACCAGGCCATCTTGCTGCAGACGGGTTTGCTCAGTGCGTACGCTGCTGATTTCCTGTTCCAGCCGTTGCCGCAATTGCGCGGTTTCTTCCACCCGCGCATCGGCGCCGGCCAGGTCGATCTGCTTTTGCCGCCAATCCTGTGCCGAGATAAATCCTTTTTCAGCTAATTCGGCATAGGGCGCTTGCGACGCGCGCAATAATTCGGCCTGCCGTCCGGCTAGTCCATGCGCAGTAACGGCGCTATCGAATTGAGTCTTGAGACTGACCAGGCGCAGCGCGGCACCCGTTAATTGCGCATTTACCGATGCCGCTTGCTGCTGTTGCTGAGCGCGCAACATCTCTTGCTGTCGCGCCAACGATAAACGCAATTCCGCCAACGCCCCCACGCGATTGCCGTCGTATTTCTCCCCGCTTAATTGATAGAGCGGGGCGCCTTTAGCGAGCGTCTGGCCCTCAGCCGCAAATAGCTGCTCGATGCGGCCTTCGGTTTGCGCCGTGATTTTGATGACGCCAGCCGAGGGCATGACCAATCCATCCAGTCTGGCTTTGCGGGTATAAGTGCCCAGGGTGATAAAAGCGATCAAGGCGGCGAGCAGCGTGATGCTGGCCCACGCCAGGGCAATGATGGGCAGACTGGCGGGGATCAAAATGACGCCGTCCAATCGGGCGCGCTGAGCGTCGAGATAACCTTGGCGATAGAGAGGTGTTTCGGGCGCGGACATAGCGTTCCCATCTGGATTACGCGGGACTTGAAAATGGCTGCGTGCACTAATCGTTAAAGCAAAGGCCCACGGTAACGGCGATCCCGTTTAATAAGGCGTGCAGCGCTACCGTCATCCAGAACGCCTGGCTTTTAGATTCGGGGCGCCATGCGATATAGGTGTAACTCAACACCGCGCCGGTGCCGGACGCTTCAATCATGAAATAGAGTCCATACTGAAAATGGATGGCTCCGAAAATGGCCGCAGAGATTAGAAGGATGAAAGAGATATTTAAATATCTTTTTAACGCCTCATAGATTAATTGCTGAGTGAGTAGGGTCTCGATGACCGGCGCAAAAATAACAATATCGAAGAGCTCGGACTTGAGTTCTTCATCTGATAGCGTGGTCATATTACCCCGCCCTATCTCCGCTGGAATGCCTATAAGATCGGCAAAAATTGCGAATATAAATCTGAGAATCAGGGCGGCTATGATGCATTTGATCAAGAAAATAGATTTTGATCGTCCGCGCCATGAATAGAGCTTGTCCCAGATTGAATTTTGTATAAGTTTAGCGCTGTAAAGTGCTTTCATTTCTAATCAGAAAATGCCAAAACAACAAGGTAAAGGGGCGGTAGCGCCCCCTCATTTCAGCTATTTGCTTTGCCCGTGGATATGGACTTGAATCCGCCCGCTGTTCTGGCCATAGCCGCCATAACCCGAGCCGAGCGTCGCCTTCGGCAGGCCGTTATGCGGGGTATGATTTTTGTACCCTGAGGCTATCCATTTGCCAATTTGATATGCCGTGATTCCGCGACTGCTATTATCCAGCAGGCGAACTCCCCCTCGTACGAGTCCTATTGCTACTCTGGCTACATTTCCTCCGCCGCCAATTTGCAATACTTCCACATGAGTCAATTCACGCATGGTGATTCTCCTGAAATGCAGCGGATTCGCGCTGCCCGATCTAATTGCTCATTAAGAGCCTAGCGGCATCCACGCGACCGTCGTTGCTGAAACGCCATACACAAGTCGAGGAGTCGCCCGGGTAAGATCATTGCCGCTGCTTTTCTGAACCGCGCAAGAGCCGGGTCGATAGCAATTATTAAAAAACATGGACTCCCCGCTTAAGCCCGTTTTATCAATTCAACGACTACCATTAACCCCGCCAGCACCGGTCACATCACTGCCATAGCCACCATGCCCCGGGCCAGCCCCTGTGCCGCGATTAGTCCCGTAGTAGGCCGGTGGCCCGCAGTAATCGGTGCTTTGTGCCGCAGGTGGTTCCGGCCGCCAGCGGTCATAGGCTCCCTGTGCCAAAAACCACAATCCGATAAACGCAAGACCGGCACGGGCAAACGCGTTGAGAGCTGCGCAAGCTTTTGTGCTGAGTGCAGTTGATGCCTCCACGGCAGGGGTGGTGTTTTCATTCATCTATGCTGCTGCCTCTGAAATGCTTCTTGTCGTGGGCGAATAGCAAACACTTTGGGTTGGTTTTTAATGTTTCGAAGCGCGTTGGTGCAGCCGATTTGAATTTGCCGCCAAATGATGTGCTGGACCTTTCTGCGCCCTGGCTTTATTGATTGTGGAGCGGGCGACACGACGGGCCTGTTTGGTCACGCCCATTAGTGGGTCCAGCCACGCCTGGGCGCCGCCACCGCCTATTTGTTGAATTTCGTCACGACTCAATTCGCGCATAATTCCTCCTCTCGGTGGTGCTGCGCCATTCGCCATTAAACGCAGCCGTGCTCATCTATATTTGATGCCAGCTTTATTGCCGGAATCCACTCCATTACGTCGCCATGCATATAGGACACACTGCCCCTGGATGAAGCGTATATGTCTCGATAAACAAGGTAATGGTCGAAGCGCAATTCTTTTACGCCGCACAGGGCAAAGGCTTTAGCTTCCAGCGTCGCTATATTGCTGTCGAGAATTGCTTTAAAGGACTGGAATGCTTGCTCCCGGCGAAAAATCTGATCGTAGATTTTCTTGCCGGCCGAAGGCTGCGAGGCAAAGCCAATATCTGACATGCTATAGATCGTGACTTTGGCCAATTGATCAATGAGTGCGGAGTCGAATTTCTGTTTATTCGCTTCGCCCACTTGTTGTTCGGGTTGCGGGTAGAAATAATCGAGCGCGCGAAAAAAATTCTGGACCACCATATAGCACATCACGGTCGCGATAATGTAATTACCCAAAGTGCGCATAACATCGCGCCAACCCGGTGGTTTCTCGCTGCTGTGGGAAGGTAGGCTTGCATTAGGCATGGACGGTTTTTTCCGAGGCGGGCCGATCGTCGTGAACGATAAAGTCTTTTCGGAGCAATCGCATCGATTGCTTCGGCAAAAAATTTACACCTACTTTTGCGGTACTTGGTTTTTTAATTTGCGGGAATATTTGGACGAATCTGTTATTGAACTGCGCCAATTTCCGCAAGCAGCGGTATTGGATTTCGATTGCAGAAATGCGCAATTATATTAATTAGAAATCGAGAAAATTCTCATCCGAAACGAGGCCCCTCTGGTAAAGGCAGCGCAGTCAGCCGCGCAGCAAAATGTTCCAGCTGCTAAGTATCGGCAAAGCTGCTGCATCAATAATGCAGACCAGCGCACGCTGTCGGTGACACGATGCCGGATCGCAGTGGCCGCGCATTACACCAGGGAGCCTTGCATGAAACTCTTCCCCGCCTGGGTCTGGTTTGCCTTGGGCTCAGCCTTCTTTGCCGCTTTGACGGCCTTGTTCGGCAAGTTGGGCGTAACTGGCGTCAACTCGAACTTCGCCACCTTTATTCGCACCATCGTGATTCTGATCGTCACCGCCGGCATTCTGTCCTTACGCGCCGAGTGGCAAAAGCCGGGGGCCATTCCGGCCTATAGCTGGGTGTTTCTGCTGTTGTCGGGCGTAGCCACCGGTTTGTCGTGGCTGTGTTATTACCGCGCCTTGCAGATCGGCCCGATGAGCAAGGTGGCGCCCATCGACAAATTGAGCGTGGCGATCGCGATCTTGTTGGGCGTGCTTGTTGTGGGGGAGAAGTTGACGTGGCCGGTGGCGGTGGGCGGCGGGCTGATTGTGGCCGGGTCTATCGTGATTATCGTGTTCTGATTGCGTGTGCGACGGAATCAGCGCACAGACTGGCGCGGCGCGATACCCCCTTGGGCAAACGAAACAATAGTTCAACGCGCCTCTCGGCTTGCGCCATTGCTCCGATGACGCCTGCTAATCACACAACCCATCCGGCTAGCCGCGATTTACGGATGTCGCGGCCAGGCGTGATGAAAGCGAGCAGCGCGGCGGGCCGACAGGGCGTGCTGGCGCGGGCTATATATGCCTGGCGCTTGCAGGAAATGCGGATTGCTCGCTTTCCTGTACTTGCAGTGCGCTGGAATATGTCAAAAGCACCCATGGTTAATGATGACTGTGGCGAAATCGCTGGCGCGCATTTGCAGCATCACATCGCCTTGCATTACGGAAATTTTATCGCCAGATTGTTTTAGTTTTGCCAGATATTGACCGAACTGAGGGGCGTGCAATGCCTGCATGCCGCACAATGCAAATGCTTTTGCCTCAGGCGTGGCGTTTTTATCTTGCATGACAGCGCTGAAAACGGCGAGGGCGTTTTTGTTTTTCATGATTCTGTCGTAGATGATTTTTCCTGGTAGTTCATGCGCAATAAAGCCCGACAACGACATGCCATATAGCGTTACGCCAGAGAGGGCAGCCGCAATCTTGTCCGGGTCGTCACGCTGCGGGATTGCATATGTGTATGTAGAAATCACCATAATTACAAGAATTAGCTTTCTCATATTTTCATGGCGCAGCGGCCATTTGCGTTCGCAAAAGGCCCGCCTTCTGCGCATTAGCACGCCCGTCCGTTAATTCCACCGGCGCCTGTCACGTTCCCGCCATATCCGCCAAAACCCGGTCCCGCACCATTAAGTAAACTGCGACCACTGCCACCGTTATAGCCCGGCGATTTGCCGGGCCTGCGCGCATAACGGCAATCTTCGATATAGGCACTGGAGCGCATGCGTTGCCAGGCAATGCCACCCCCGCCCATTTTTGTGATTTCTTCTTTGCTTAATTCCCGCATGGTGGTTCTCCTGAAATGCAGCGGATTCGCGCTGCCCGATTTGCACAGATCAGCTATCAATCTGCTGCTAAAAAGCCGATAGTCAGGGCAAGGCCGTTTCTGATCGCGTGCAGCGCCCAGGTTATGCACAAGCTTTTGAATACCGAGGCATCTCGCCAGGTGGCATAGCTATATGCCCACACCATTCCAGCCGCCGTTGCACTTATCGCTGATTGCATTCCTGTTGCAAGGTGGGCCATGCCAAACAGCAAAGCCGATAGCACGCAGTATTGAAATTTGCGCAGGAATTTTTTACTCAATTCGTAGCAGGCTAATTGAAAAACAATGGTTTCCACCAAAGGCGCCCACAGCAAAATATAGAATGCGTCATCGATAATTTCTTTCTTCGACATGTCGAGAGCGTTATTGCCCACATCTAATGTGCCGCTTATCAAAAATGGCGTCAGGGCCAAAATCTGCAGCAAAAATCCTATGAGTGTCCATTGAATAAGGAATGCCGATATTTTTTCATTTCGCGGTTGCAGATAACACCATGCCCTTACCAACGCCAGCTTCATTCTGTTTATCTTTGATAGAGAGCGTTTTGTCATGGTGATAACAGGTTCAGTTTGGTTCAGTATTTAACAGCGCCTTCTTCTGGTAGCGGGTCGAATGTGGCTTCAGCCCCGATCGCAATTTGTGGGCAATCGCATTGCCGTGTCTTAAAAAAATCTACACCAGTTGGAGATGAGTATGATTCCTTATTTGCTGGAATAATTGCCGCATTTCAGGTGTTGCAGGTTTTTAATTGGGGATATTCGGGTTGGAGATTACGATCATCGAAATTGGTCTTATCTGATAAAGATGCCCGCGCCTTGCAGATATGCCCTGCGGAATAAAAAAACGCCGACCAAGCCTGTAAACAGATCGGTCGGCGTAAATGTTTCCTTGGGCGCAGGAAAACGTTGGCTCACGGGCAGGCCACGGCCCGCGTGGGGGCGATTACCAGCGATCCAGCCCCAATAATTTGCGGCCCAGCGGATTCAGCTGCGCCACGGCGGAATGGTGTTTCTCCCATTCTCGCGGATCGCCCGGAAAGGCATCGCCCAGCGGATGCGTTTGCGCAGCCCAGGTATGAATGCGCGCCTGGCGTAGCGGCTCGTTATCGTAATCCGCGGGGAACATCGAAATGTACTGGGCCATGCGCACGCGATTCTCAGAACGGTTCGGGCGCACGCCATGTGCCAGCAAGCTATTAAAAATCAGTAAGTCGCCGGGTTCCATTTCTGTATTGACCAGCTCATGGCCGGTGATGTCGGGTGCAAACGGGTTCGAGCCCGGCGGCTGCTTGCTCCACCAGTCTTCAATTTCGGCAAAAATGCTGGGCAGGCATTGAAAGCCGCCGGTCTCTGCGTCCTGTTTTTTCAGCGACAGCACGCCTTGCACGGCCACCGGCAGGGGGCGCTGCGACACATCTACGTCAAAGTGCACAAAGCCATTGATCTTGCCCGCGGCGCGCGCGCCTTTGTTGGGCGGATTGAGGTTGGCGCGGTCGACCGCCACCCATAGATCTTCGCGATCCCAGATATCGACAAAGGCGTCGTAAACGCGCGGATGCTGGCGCGTGGCCCACATGGACGGGTGGTTGTACACCTCGACCATGCCGGTATTGTTCAGCTCTTTCATTTTGTGATCACGCAGCTGCGGCTTGTACCAGGTGCTGTCATCGTTCGGGTCCATTTCCTGGAATTGCCACAGCATCTCGACCACGGCATCGACCTGGTCTTGCGGCACTGCCTGGCGCACGATCACATAGCCTTTGCTGATCCAGTGCTGCCAATCGGCTGCGCTTAACACGCGCAGTGGGCGGGTCTTTTTGATGTCTTTCAACTGGGTGGTGGCGCCGCGGGCGCCAGGGTGGCTGCCATGGCCGTCCGCGTCGGTGGCGGGCGCGATGGCCGGTGCGTAGATATTCATTATGTGTGTCTCCAACGCCTTGTTGTGGAAGCACTATTCTGCGGATGGCGCTGACTTGCGGCACGTACAGGTAGGCGCTGGCACTGATACTATTCGGGCGTTTGTAGTGATATCGCATCAACAACGGGGCCGCCATGCGTGCATTTTTTGAAGCCATCATTCCCGACCCCGGTGCGTCGTGGGCGTTTCTGGACCGGCGTCTGGACGACGGCATCCCGTTCGAATGGCATCACCATCCGGAATACGAATTAACGTTGACGCTCAACAGCCGTGGCTATCGTTATATTGGCGATGACGTGGAACCTTACGACGATGGCGATCTGGTGTTGGTGGGGCCGGGTATGCCGCACAGCTGGTTATCGCGTGAGGCCATTGATGGCAGTCAGCCGCATGTGGCTTTAGTGGTGTGGTTTACGCGAGAGTGGATCAGTAATCTAACGCGCTCATTGCCGGAATTGCAGCCGGTGCAAGGCATCCTGGCGCGTGCCGCGCAGGGGCTCAGCTTCGGTGAAGCCACCCGAATGGCGGTGGCGCAGGCAATGATCAAGATGCGCGGCGCGACACCCGCAGCGCGATTGTTATTGCTGCTGGAAGTCTTGCACGCGCTGTCGCTGGACCATGCTGCCACGCCGCTCTCGAATATCGCGCGCGATGATCCCGCCCAGTTGTCGGCCGAGCCGCGCATTGCGCGCGTGTTGCAGCATCTGCACACACATTTTGCCGAGCCGATCAGCGCCACGGCGATGGCGCAACTGGCCTGTGTCAGCACGTCGGGTTTGCATCGTATGTTCAAGCGTCATACCCGCACGACGCTGGTGGATTACGTCACCCGCTTGCGCATCGGCCGCGCCTGTTCGTTATTGATTTCCAGCGCGCGGCCGATTGCGCTTGTAGCCAATGCGGTGGGCTATAGCAACTTGTCTTTATTCAATCGCCAATTTGCGCGCGTCAAAGGCGAGGCGCCCAGCGCCTTCCGGAAGCGGCATCAGGCCGTGTTGGCGGGACAGTGATCGGGCAGGGCAATAACGGGCGTCACTGCCGGGTTGCGCGCGGGTCAGGACCAGATTCGATCCAGTTGCGGCGCGTAAAAATGCAGCGCCTTGCAATATTGCATGACTTCCGCGTCGGCGCTGGTATCGGCCAGCGTGTGCAGCAACAGCTGTATCGCCTGCGCATGCCGTCCCAGGTTGTGCAGCGTCATCGCGTAAAACGCGCGCAGTGCCGCGTTGTCGGGAAATTCGACTAGCGCATTCTCAAAGACGGTGGCCGATTCGGCATAGCGCCCCAGTGTGCGCAAGGTGCTGCCCAGACCGATGAATGCGCCGTGCCGGTCGGGCGCAGTCAAGGTGCCGGCCAGCGCGCGTTGGTAGTACGGCACCGCTTGGCTTTCCAGTCCCAGAACATCAAAGCTCCACGCGCATTGGTACTGCACGGTAGCGTGATCGGGGTATTGCGCCGCCAGTTCGACCAGCGCCTGATTCGCGGCCGCAGTTGCACCGCTTTCGCGTAATGCGACGGCGGCCGCAAGTTGGTGCGGCAATTCGAGAGAGGCCATAAGTCGGACTCGCGCAATAGTGAAGGGCGATCAGTGTAGAAGCGCGGGGCGGCGCGGCAAAGCGGATTGTTCCGCTACCGTGTGCTCCTCAAAACTGGCCGAGCCACAATCGCGCGCCCACCGCCAGCAGTAGCGCGGGTGGCATCACCACCACGCCCACTTTAAAGAACTGCCAGAAGCTGACGCTCATGCCTTCTCGCCTTAACGCGCCTAGCCACAAAATGGTCGCCAGCGAACCGGTGACTGAAAGATTGGGCCCCAGGTCGACTGCAATCAGCACTGCATCCACCACGGCGGACAGGCTGTGCGCTTGCGTCAAGCTAGAACTGGCTATCAATCCTGCCGGTAAGTTATTGATTGCATTGCTGCCCAAGCCTACGGCGGCGGCGGCGAAGGCGGCGGCGCGTGGGGCGTTGGTCTGGGTTTGTGTGACTAGCCAGGAGGCAAGGGCCTGAATAACGCCGGTATGGTCGAGCACCTGCACCAGCACAAACAAACCGGCCACCAAGGGCAAAACGCTCCACGAAATATCACGCAATATCGGCCATGGCGCGCTGCGTTGTTGCGTGCACACAAACACTAAAGTCAGCAAGCCAAGGATGGCTGTGGGTAGGCCCAATCGCATATCCAGCGCCGACACTGCCAGCAACACCAGTGCAGTGACCACGATGCTGGCCAGTGCCACCCGGCCGTGGCTGCTCAGTGGTGGAATCTGCGGCGCCTGATTGCAGCGTCCGCCCAGTTGCCGCCGCTGCGTTAACCACAGCAAGGCAAATGTCGCCACGATGGCGAGCAAGGACGGCAGCGCAAAGCTGCGCAACCACGCCCCCAGCGGCGGCATATGGTTGCCGTATAAAACCAGGTTGGCGGGATTGGAAATCGGCAACACAAAGCTGGCGGCGTTGGCCACCAAAGCGCAGATCAACAGCAACGGCAAGGCGGGCGCGTTGGCTTTGCGCGCCACGGCAAATACGGCCGGTGTCATCACCACCGCCGTGGCATCGTTGGAAAGCAAAGCGGTGACGCCCACGCCCAGCACATACACCAGCACAAACAGGCGCGTCGTGGAGCCGCGCGCGTGGTTGACGGCATAGGCGGCAATCCAGTCAAACAGACCTTCGCGCCGGGCGATTTCTGATAACAGCATCATGCCGATCAGAAACAAGTACACATCGGTGCCTTCGCCAATGGCATGCAGGGCCGCGGGAATGGGCAGCAAGCCCAGCAGCACAATCAGCGCCGCACCGCCGCAAGCCCATACGGCTTCGGGCCAGCGCAGCGGGCGCAGGATGACGCCGGCAGTGGCAATCAGGCAGATCAGCCAGGCCAGATGAGATGCGGTCACAGCAAGGTCTCGATGTTGTTGTTATGTGCAGCGGCGGCCCGGGCAGATCGGCGCGCGCGTTACGGAAATTGCGTCAGCGTCGCCAGTGGTTTGGCCGTGTTGGCGCTATCGCCGCTGCTGTTAACGATGTGGCTGATCTCGCCCTTGGTGTTCTGGCATTGCGTGCTCAAGTGTTTGAACGTCACGCCCGAATTGTTGGGCGTTTTGAATGCCATGGCCTGTTTGATGGGCGTGTCGGCCGCGAATGCGCAATATACGCTGCCGCCCCACAGCTCGTGCGTCAGCACGCTACTGGCCACCGTGTAATCCGCGTACCCATTTTGCTCACCGTCTTGCCATGATGCCTGGTCCGGCATGTCGGTGGGACTTTCGCCGCGATAACCGTACACATGGCCGCGCGCGCCATTCCACTGGACGGGATATTGCTGGTAGTTGGCGACGTTCAGCCCATACAGGCTGACGTCGGCGCCGTTAACGATCACGCCATTGGCGGCGGTGTTGCTGGTCCAGCCGGTGATATTGGCGGCGGTGCCGTGGTCGGCGCGCCAGAGCCAGACGTTGTCACCGATGACGTTGCCGCTGTTGATGGTCAGGCTGGTGGTGGCGGCTGCATTGGCCGTGCCACCCACGCGAAAATACACATCATGCAAAGAGGTGGGGTCGGCCGAGTGGCCCAGACTGGTGCTGCCCAGTTTCAGCAACACGGGCGAATTGCCCGGCCCGGCATCAAACAACAAGCCAGCGATCTTGACGCCATCCACATCATCGACATCCATCGCATCCAGCCCGGTATCCGGTACCAGCGTGGCCAGGCCGAGGCCAAGGATGACGGTATCGGCTTTGCTCACATGCAGCGTCTGGTTCAGGTGGTACACGCCCGGCGTAAACAGCAGATGCAGCCCTTGCGCCAGCGCGCCATTCAGTTGCGCGGCCGTCACGCCAGGCAGGGCGACAAAGAAATTGGCAATGGGGATGGCGGTGCCTTGCGGCGTGCCCGAGGCCCAACTGGTGCCGCTGCTGTTGCTGCTCAGTGGCGGCACAAACACGCTGTAATTGCCGCTGGTATCGATGGTCAGAAATGGTTTTTCCCGCATGACCGGGGTGCGCGTCACGCTGGTGTACAACGCGGCAGGCCACACCGGCGTGGTCGGCGGCGACACATTGCCGACAAACACCACATTGCCGCTCATATTCGGCCACGCGCCCCACAAGGAATTGCGGCTCAACCATTGCTGGCCCGGTCCGGCAATCATCTGGTTGTCGATGCGGCTGTCACTGATGTAGCCGCTGCCGCTGTTGGCGCAATTGTTGCCGCATAAATCCAGGCCGCCTTTAACGTGGATGCGACGCCACGGCGCTCCCGGCGCGGCCACCCAGCGCGCGATGCCGGCGGTGGGGGCGACGGCCATGTTTTCCACCGCGCGCCAGTTGCCACGGGCCGGGTCCAGCCCACTGGCGGCATCGGCTTTGAGCTGGACGCTACCGTTGACGGTGACCTCATCCGGGGTCATGCCAAGGCCATGCACCGTGGTGTAATAACCCACATTGACGTTCAGCGCGTACGTGCCGGGTTTGAACAGGATGGCATAGCGCTGGGTGCCGAATTCATTGGTTTTTTGCTGGGCGTACAGCGCGTCGAGTTGGGTTTGCAGCGTGGCGGTGTTGGCGCTGGGGTCGATCACCGTCACATTGGGGCCGAGGTCGACCACCGTGGTGGTGCCATCGCCGCCGCCGCTATTGATGCTGGCCGGGCTGGACGCGGTGGCGCCGTTGTTGACGTTGCTGTTGTTGCTGCCATCGGCGCTGGTGGGGGCCGAGGCAGTGCCGCCCGCATTGCCGGCAGCACCGCCACCGCCTCCGCCGCCGGATACCGGCGGCGTATAAGTGGGCGCCGGGCGTACATAGGTTGAGACTTGCGTGTAAGTGGCGGCGGGCGCGGCGGCTACGCTGACCGGCGCGGGCGTGGTGGCCGCGTCTGGCGTGCCATAAACCAGTTGCTGCGCCGGGGTGGCGCGCGGTGATCCGGCCACGCCAAAGGTAAACGAATACTGCACCGTAGCGCCGCTGGGCACGCCCGCAATCTGCCAGGTATTGGTTTTGCCGTCGCGGCGCATCCGCACTTTATGCGGCGCACTGGCGTTGATGCGGTAATCCAGCTCGGCCCACGGCGTGCCATTGGCGTAGAAGGCCACGGCGCCATTGGCCAGTTGTTGCGCGCCACTGTCGATATGGGCAAGGCTGGCGGGGTCGGCAAGCAGGGCCGGCGTGGTTACGATCAAATTCTGGCGTGGCGTGCGGCGGGTGGTGACCTTGTTGTTGGCGTCTGTCCGCGTCACGCTAAAACTGTATTGAATGCGCGCACCGTCTTTGAGATCAGTGAGCAGCAGGCTCTGGCGCGCGCCATCGGCATTCAGTTTGCGGGTCTGGCTGGGGCCGTTATTGATGCGCCAGGTCAGGCTGGCGACGGCGGAGGCGTCGGCGACCACAAAGCGCAATTGCCCGGCGGCGCCGGGTTCGATGGCCGTGGCTAGCGGCGCCGCAGGGATGGGTTTTTTGCTGGTGGGGGCGGCGGGGGCTGCCGACAACAAACCTGCCGTGGCGCTCAAGCCGGTAAACGTCAGCAGCAGCAAGCCGCGGCGCGTGCTCGTAATCCAGTCAGTGGATGGCAGCTTCAAACCCCAGTTCATCAATCGCGATCCCGGCTCGCCCACACGGGCGCCCCGTAGGTTAGGCCGCCGCCCACTGCTTTTGCAAGCCGGGCGGCGGCCACCACGCTTAGTCCAGCGTTAGCGGTTTGGGCGGGTCCACGCCCAGACCGTCGCCATGGCCAGCGGCGGCGTCATGCAGATAAGGGCCCGTGGCATCACGCCCCAGCAATTTGCGCAGGCGCACGCCCAGTCCGTCAACAAACGTATAGATGACGGGAATGACCAGCAAGCTGAGGAAGGTCGAGGTAATCAAGCCGCCCACCACCACAATCGCCATCGGCGCGCGAAACGACGGATCGGTGCCGATGCCCATCGCCACCGGCATCATGCCCGCGCCCATGGCCAGCGTGGTCATCAGCACTGGCCGGGCGCGTTTGTGGCAGGCGTCCATCAGCGCGTCATAGCGGCTCAGGCCGTAATGTTTGCGCGCCATCACCGCGTATTCCACCAGCAAAATCGAGTTTTTGGTGACGATGCCGGTCAACATCAAAATGCCGATCAGCGAGGACAAACCAATCGCGTTATGCGTAATCAGCAAAGCCAGCATGGCGCCGCCGATCGACAGCGGTAGCGCGGCCAGAATGGTAAACGGCTGCAAAAAGTCATGGAACAGCAGCGCCAGCACCGCATAAATACACATCAAGCCAATCAGCAGCGCCAGACCAAAGCTCACCGCCAGCTTGGCCATTTGCTCGTCATCGCCGGTGGCCAGACGGGTAACGCCTGCAGGCAGATTGCGAATGGAAGGCAGCGCTTTAACTTCTGCCGCCACATCGCCTATCGGCCGGCCATTGGTTTCCACGCTCAGCGTGACGTAACGCTGGCGATTGCGGCGATGGATTTCGGTCGGGCCGCTATCCATGCTCAGCGTGGCTACCGAAGACAACGGCACGCCGCCGGCGCGCCCGGTGACGCGCAGTTGCCCTAACGCTTCCAGATCGTTGCGCACGGCCGGGTCCACCTGTACCCGCACCGGCAACTGGCGTTGTGGCAGGTTCAGCTTGGCCAGGCTGGTGGAAAAATCCCCATACGTGGCAATGCGGATGGTGCTGGCCAGTGCTTCGGTGGTCACGCCTTGCTCGGCCATTTTTTCCGGGTCGGGCGTGATATGGATTTCCGGGCGCACCACGCTGCTGCTACTGCTGACATTGCCCAGGTCTTTCAGGCTGCGCAGATCGCGCGTGATGTTGTTGGCGGCGGTGGCCAGTGCGGTCGAGTCATCGCTGGTAATGGTCACTTCCATCACCTGGCCATTGCTTTCGGCCGCGATGGCCACTTGCACGCCGGGTAGCGTCCACAAGGCCTGCCGGATGTCGCCTTCAATTTGAGACTGACTACGCGAGCGATCAGCGCGCGGGGTCAGGCTGACCGTCAAGGTCGCTTCATTCACCGCGCTGGAGGCCGCGTCGCTGGTGGCATCGCCGATTACCGCATACACCTGGGTGACGTGGTTGACCTTTTGCAGACGGCGTGTGGCTTCGAGCACGGCGGCTTCGGTTTCTTCCAGTTTGCTGCCGGGGGCGAGCTTGAGCGAGACCGTGGTCATGCTGTCATCGCTGGGCGAAATAAAGCCGGTCGGCAGCAACGGCACCAGCGCCAACGAGCCAATCACAAACAGGATGGCGGCCGCGGCGGTGCGGCCGCGATATTTAAGACACGCCGCCACGGCTTTCAGATAGCGCTGCATCAGCCAGCTGTCGGTCTCGGGCTTGGGGTTGTTCTTCAGCACATAGGCCGCCATCATCGGCGTCAGCAGGCGCGCCACCATCAGCGAGGCCACCACGGCTACCGAGACGGTCAAACCAAACTGGATAAAGTAGCGCCCGATAATCCCGCTCATAAACGCGGTCGGCAAAAAAACCGCCACCAGCGTCAGTGTCGTCGCCACCACGGCCAGGCCGATTTCATTGGCGGCGTCGGTCGCGGCCTGCATCGGCGATTTGCCCATACGCAAGTGCCGCACGATGTTTTCCACTTCCACAATGGCGTCATCGACCAGCACGCCCACCACCAGACTCAGGCTCAGCAAGGTAAGGATGTTGAGCGTGAAGCCGGCAAAGTACATCACGCCAAAGGTCGGAATGATGGAGAGCGGCAGGGCGGCGGCGGACACCAGCGTGGCGCGGTTGTCGCGCAGAAACCACCACACCACCAGCACCGCCAGCAATGCGCCTTCGTACAGCAAGTGCATCGAGCCGGTGTAGTTGTCCTCGGTGGGCTGTACCCAGTTCCAGATTTCGTGGATCTGCGTTTGCGGATGCGTCTGGTTGAATTTGGCGACGGCTTTGCGCACGCCTTTGGCGACTTCCACTTCGCTGGAGCCCAGTAGCGCCGTCACCTGGAAACCCACCACTGGCTTGCCATCCAGTGCCGCCCAGGCAAAGCGGTCGGCCTGGGTGTCGCTGACTTTGGCAATCTGATCAAGGCGCAAATGCGTGGCGCTGGACAGCACCAGATTGCTGCTGCTGTTGGCGGTGCCAGTGACGGTAACCGGGATGCTCAACGCGCCCAGTTGCTCCGGCATGCTCAATGCACCCAGCGTGCGCAGCGACTGGTTTTGCCCGCTGACGGTGCCGCGCCCACCCGAATCATCTTTCTGGATTTGCGCAATCTGATTGCTGACGTCGGCGGCGGTAATGCCCAGCCCGGCCAGTTGCGCCGGATCCAGGCTGACCTGGATTTCACGCTGTACGCCGCCGGTACGGGTGATGGCGTTAATGCCTTTGACTGCCAGCAAGGCCTTGGAGATGTCGTTGTCGATCAGCCACGACACATCGGCCTCGCTCATATGAGGCGCGCTCACCGTGTAGGCCAGCAATACTTCGCCGCTGGTGGTGATCTTGGAGACCGTGGGTGGCTCCACCGTGCTGGGCAGATCGGCGCGCGCGGCGTCGACCGCGTTGCGCACTTCGCTGAGCGCTTCTTCGGAGTTCTTTTCGATATCAAACGACACGCGCACGCTGACGTTGCCATCGCTGATGCTGCTGCTCATATGGTCGATGCCGCCGACCGTGGCCAGTTTGTCTTCCAGCTTGCGCGCGACTTCGTTTTCCAGTTGTTCGGGCGCGGCGCCTTCCAGCGTGGCGCTGACCAGAATGATAGGCAGATTGACGTCGGGCATTTCGGCGACGTCGATCATCTTGAGGCCGTATATACCCACCAATGTCAGCATCACAAACAGCAGGATGGCGGGCACCGGGTTGCGGATGGACCAGGCGGAAATATTCATGATGCTTTACCGGTGGTGGCGGCTTTGGTTTGCAGCGCGGCGGCCGCGGGTGCGGACCCCGCCAGCGTCACCAGATCGCCATCGCCAAGGAAAGCGCCGCCACTGGCGACGACCTGGGCATCGGCCGGCAGGCCATGCGTAATTTCGATCAGATCACCTTGCTGGCGGCCGGTGCTGACCAGCGTCTGCCGTACCTGTGCCGGTTTGTTGGCATCGGTACGCGGGAGCAGGGTAAACACATAATGCTGACCATCGCGCGCGGTGACGGCGCTGGCGGGCAGGGTGAGCGCGTTGCGCTGGCCGGTGGTGATGCTGCCGCTGCTATAAAGGCCGGCTTTAACACCGGGAGCGCGTTCCAGATCGACATAGACCAGAGCCAGCCGGGTGTCGTTGCTCAAGGTGGGGCTGACGATGCGCACTTTGCCGTGCACGTTCACGCCGCCGGGCAGGGTGACCACGGCGGCCTGGCCGCTGGCGATGCCGGGCAGCTCGCTGGGCGCCACTTCGGCCCGCCACTCGATGCGGTTCTGCCGCACCATGCGGAACAATTCCGAGCCGGTGGACACCACATTGCCCAGCAGGGCGCTGCGCGACGAAATCACACCATCATCCACGGCGCGCACTTCGGTTTGCTGCAAGCGGATACGGTCATTCTGCAAATCGGCCTGGGCCGAAGCCAGATTGGCCTGCGCGGTTTGTTCCGCCACCAGATATTGCGTGATCGCTTGTTCTGATAAAGAACCCGTGGTTTTGACCACCCGCGCCCGGTCGGCATCTGATCTGGCCTGTGACAAGGCCGCCTGCATTTGCGCCACCACCGCTTCGTGCTTGGCGATGTCGGCGCCGATGGCGGCGGTATCCAGCGTGGCCAGTACCTGGCCGCGTTTAACCTGACTGCCGACATCGGCCTGCACGGTGGTGATGCGTAGCGAACCGGTCTCGGCCGCAATCACTGCTTCTTGCCATGCGGCCAAAACGCCGGTGGCACGGATGGCGCTGTTCCAGTCGCGTTGCTGCGGCCGTACCAGTTGCACGGTCAGCGCGGTTTTGGCCGTGGCGCTGCTGGGCTCGGGCTTGGCCTCGGCATGCGAGCGCTTTAATAAAACAGTGGCAGCGCCAGCGGCGACAACCACCACCGCAACGATCAGATATTTAACGGCGGGCTTCATAGTGCGGCTCCGGGTGTAACGGTGTTGTGTGTCGGCGCGGTGGCCTCGCTGTCGGCGGTCCAGCCGCCACCCAGCGCTTTGTAGAGGGCAATCCAGTCTTCGATTCGATCTCGCTGCACGCCGATCAGATTGACGCGGGCGTTAAGCGTGTCGCGCCGCGCCAGTTCCAGCGTCAGCGCACTACCAAGGCCAGCCTTGTTGTTGGTGGTGGCGGCGTCTTCGTAATCCTGATAGCCCTGCACGCTGACGGCGTAATCGTTCTGCTGCAGCGCCGCGCTATTGAGCTTGACCATGGCTTGTTCCACCTCTTGCACCGCGCTACGCACTTTGCCGCGCCAGCTGGCCAGCGCCAGGTTGTAACGGGCAATGGCAGCGCGTTCGGCCGCGTCATTGGCGCCGCCATCAATCAGCGGCAGCGTGAGCGCGGGGGCAATCGACCACGGCAGCAAGGTGCTGCGCGTACCGGCTTGCAATAAAGACGACAGTGAGATCGAGCCGGTTAAAGTCAGGTCGGGGTATTTGGCCGCTTGCGCAGCGCCAATCTCGGCGCTGGCGGCAGCGAGTTCACGTTCGGCCGAGGCCAGATCCGGCCGTTGTTGCAGCAATTGCGCCGGTACACTATTTACCGCCACCTCGCCCAGCGCGGGCAGGGCATCCGGCGCCGCCCCCAGCAAGGTGCGCAATTGCGGTTCGTCCATGCCGGTGAGCCGCACCAGCGATTTAACCGTCAGATCGCAACTGGCGCGGGTGCTGGTCAGGGCAATGCTGACGGCGGCGGCGTTGGCGCGGGCCTGAGCCAGTTCGGAAGGCGGTTGCAAACCGGCGGCGGTATTGACACCGGTCAGGCGCACGGTTTCTTGATACGACTTGACGCTGCGCGCATACACGTCGACCTGCAACTGACAAGCACGATAGTCGACATAATCGGTGGCAACTTCAGCGGCCAGGCTGATCCGCGCATCGTGCCAGTCCGCCACGCGGGCGGTAATCCGGGCGTTGGCGGCTTGCTGGTTGCGCTTGATTTTGCCGAACAGATCAAGCTCCCACGAGGCATCGGCGCCGACGCTGCGATTGGTGCTGGCGGGCACTGCCTCGCTGCGTTTATCGCCCGCTCGCGTCACGCTGG
This sequence comes from Silvimonas sp. JCM 19000, assembly GCF_054652575.1. NCBI lineage: Bacteria > Pseudomonadati > Pseudomonadota > Betaproteobacteria > Neisseriales > Chitinibacteraceae > Silvimonas > Silvimonas sp. JCM 19000. Next base: position 91,253 of record NZ_BAAIHC010000001.1, read on the forward strand.
CGTTGCCGCTGATTTGCGGCCACAAAGCGGCGTTATCGCTGGCGAGCGTGGCGCGGGCGTTTTCGATATTGGCCCAAGCCTGATCCAGCGTCGGGCTGTCAGCTTCTGCCGTGGCAATCAATTGCGTCAGCACGCGATCGCCCGCTTGTTGCCACCACGCCAGCAACTGTTGTGTATTGCCCGCATGCGGCAATGTGGCCTGCCAGCCCGGCGGCATGGCGGGCTGCGGTGCGTGATAATCCGGGCCGACGGCACAGCCCGCCAGCAGCAAGGCCAGCAGCGGGGGGCTGAGTCGGCAGAAACAACGCTTGAACATGGCAGCAGCAATCCGGTGTTTGTCTACGGCAGGATTCTGTCGTGTGGTCAGGTTAACCGCAGTAAACCGAATGTAAAAACGCGTAAAGATGACGTAGACGCTACAAACCGATACCGCTGATTGCGCCCGGGGGGTGGTTAATGCCAGGTAAATTCAGGTAAACCCTGCCAGCTCGCGTGCGGGCGCTTTTATACTCAGGCCGTGCCACCTCCTTGATTGCAGAATCCCAGATGACCCGAGTGCTATTGATCGACGACGACACCGCGCTGTCCGCCTTGCTGGGTGAATACCTGGAGCAAGAGGGCTTTGCCGTGGCCTTTGCCGCAGACGGCCAGGCGGGCGCCGCAGCCGCCTTGAGCGGCGCGCACGACATGGTGGTGCTGGATGTAATGATGCCAGGGCTGAATGGCGTTGAAGTGTTGCGGCAAATCCGCCAGCACAGCCGGATCCCGGTGCTGATGTTGACCGCGCGCGGTGACGATATCGACCGCATTCTGGGGCTGGAGCTGGGCGCCGATGATTATGTGCCCAAACCCTGCTCGCCGCGTGAGCTGACCGCGCGGTTACGTGCGATTCTGCGGCGCTTGCAGCCGGATGAGTCCAGTGGCGGTAACGCCAGCGCCCGCCTGATCGTGGCTGGATTGCTCAGCATGAACCCGGGTGATCGCAGCGCCAGTTGGGCCGGGCAGGCGCTGGATCTGACCAGTACCGAATTCAGCCTGCTGGCCGAGCTGGCGCGCAATGCCGGCCGTGTGGTGGGCAAGCAAGCTTTGTCCGAACAAGCGCTGGGCCGGCCGCTGACGCGCTTTGATCGCAATATCGATGTGCATATCAGCAGCATCCGGCAAAAGCTGGTGCACCCCAACCCGGCGCGCACGGTGATCCTGACGGTGCGCGGCGTCGGCTATCAGTTGCTGCGCGAGGACTGAGCCATGGGGCGGCTGTTCTGGAAATTTCTGTTTGCCTTCTGGCTGGCCATGTTTGCGGTGGCGCTGACGCTGGTGGTGGGTTCGGATCTGGTGCGGCGCATGGAGCATATTCCGGAGCAAAACGCCGAGACCGATGCCTTGGGCGAACGGGTCAAACAGGTCAGCACGCTGCTAGCGCGCGAGGATATCCGGGCTGCGCAGGCCCTGCTGCAACACTGGCGCAATCAGGGGCTTGATCCCGAAGTATTTGTAATTGATGAAGCGGGTGCCGAACTGCTCAACCGGCCGCTGTCGCCCGACGATCTGGCCTTTGCCCGCCACGCCGATCAGCAAGCCGAACCGTTTGTGCAATGGTTAAGCACGCCCGATGGCGATCGCTATGCGGTGACCACGCATGTAACGCGCGCCATGTATATGTCGTACCACACCGGCATCCGGCTGACGTGGCAGTGGCTGGTGGCGATTGCTTCGCTGGTCGGGCTGTTCTTCAGCGCCTTGCTGGCCTGGCACTGGGCGCGGCCGCTGCGGGCGCTACGTTGGGCTTTGCACAATATCGCCAAGGGCCACCTCGACACCCGGGTCATGCCGCGCATGGGCAAGCGCCGCGATGAACTCGGCCGCCTGGGCGAGGACTTCGACAGCATGGCGCAGCGGCTGGAATTGCTGGTTGATGCGCAACGGCGGCTGTTGCATGACGTTTCGCATGAATTGCGCTCACCGCTGGCGCGGCTGGAAGCCGCCATCGAACTGGCTGAACGCCGGCGTGGCAATGCCGAGACCGAACCTGAAATGGCCCGTATTACTCGCGAAGCGCAGCGCCTGAATATGCTGGTGGGCGAACTGCTGTTGCTGGCGCGGCTGGAGAATGGCATCGAAACCATCAAACGCGCGCGGGTTGATGTGATGGAACTGGTGGTGGCCATTGCCGATGACGCGCAGTTTGAAGCGCGCAGCAAAGGTCGCGATGTACTGTTGCAGACGCAGGGCGAGTTTGTCGCCAGTGTCAGCGCCGAATTGTTGTATCGGGCCTTTGAAAACGTCATCCGCAACGCCGTCAAATACACCCGGCCGGATACGGCGGTGCAGGTATCGGCGGTGGCGACGGCGGCGGAAATGGTGGTGACCGTTGTCGACCATGGCCCGGGCCTGCCGGACGATGTGTTGCAGGCCATCTTCGAGCCGTTCCGCCGTTTTGAGACTGATCCGGAAATCAGTGGCTTTGGCTTGGGGCTGGCGATTGCGCAACGCGCGATGGAAGCCCATGGCGGGGCCATTCAGGTGGAGCGCAATGCCGCCGGGGGTTTGAGTTTTACCCTGACGCTAAGTCGCGCCGCGCTGGTGCGCAAACATCAGGTGCTGGGGCGTACGCTCGATGCGCCGCGACCGTGGTGGGGCGCATGGGTGGCGTGGACCCAACGCGGCGGCGGCGCGTCCTAGAACTTGCCGTTGTTACTGGCGCAAGGGGCTCGGCACCGGCGCCTCAACATCGCGCATATCGTCTTTTAATTCGGCTGGTAGATCCGGCGGCAATTCAGCGGGCAAGGTGGCGCGGGCCAGCGCTTCTTCATCTTTTTTGCGCATGACCTCAAGTCGGGTTTTTTGCGCAGCACTGGCGCGAATAAAGATGATCTTGAGCGCCGCCATTAACGGCACTGACAAAAAGATACCCGCTACGCCGCCTAATTGATCACCTGCCAACAAACCAATAATCACCATCAGCGGGCTGACTTCAACCCCCTCGCTCATCAAGAACGGGTTGAGCACGTAATCCTGAAACATGCGATAGCAGCCAATAAACACGATCAGCCACCACATATGCGCGTAGCCACTGAACCCCGCCACCACGATGGCCAGGCCCGCCGCTGCCAGCGGCCCGGCAAAAGGAATGAATTCCAGCATCGCGGCCGCACTCGCCAGCAACAAGGCATACGGCACACCGAGCAAGGAATAGCCGATGCTGTACGAAATGCAGGTGGCAATGGCCAGCAATAGCAGGGCGCGCACATAGCGTGACAGCAGCACATCCAGATCTTCAATAATGCCGGCCCACAATTTGCGTTGTTTTCGATCCAGCCACAGCAAGACGGTATTACGGATATCCGGGCCTTCCTTGATCAGCAAAAAACTCAGGATGGGCACCAGAACCAGATAGATGAGATTGCTGGCTACGTGCATCACGCCGATACCGAATTGTTTGGCGGTGGAAACGTTATCGCCGCCTTCGGTGATATGGCTTTGAATAAACGCAAAGATGCGGCCACGCACCGGCTTGAGAAAATCCGGCAGCGGGATGCGTTCAAAAATATGGTTGGAATTAAGCAGGCCAGGCAATTGCTGGCTTAAATGCACGGCTTCGTCCTGAATCTGGGTGCCGAATACTGCGCCCAGGGTGGCGATAATGCTGATGACCGCGGCAAAGACCACTGCAATTGAAACCGTACGCGGCACCCGATCTGGCCGGATGCGGTCCACCAGATCAATCAACGGGTAAATCAGATAACTGAAAAAGACAGCAAAGACCACCACCAGCAGCGTGGTGGAAACGGCATAGACGATATAGACCAGCAGTGCGATCAGCAGGATGGTCCAGACGATACGGGCGGTGCGTACATCAAAGCCGAACATGGCGCGGTTTTCCGTTGGTTTTGTAGCGAATGGGGCTTCGGCAAAGTGCGAACCCGTCTGGCACGAGCCGCACCCTGACAATAGCCGCCAGGCCGCGCCAGCGCTGTGCGCGCGCGTCTTGCAAGCACGTAGGATGGCGCCGCGTTTTGCAGCGCGGCATGGCAGGGTTGGGACGGGACGTCCGTACCCACGCGGCAAGGCCACGCCACCGCAGGCTGGCGCATTGCCCCAGGAGTGCTACGCGTAGTGGTCCATCCGTCCGGTCAGTATCCTTGCGCCTAATCAAACCTATAAGCGCTCGGTGCGCGGGGCTGAATAATGGGTGCTCCCCCAACTTATTCCACGGTGGTAGATCAGGCGATGACCGAAGCAATCCGGTTGGCGCGATTAAACCAGCTCGACATTCTGGATAGCGCGCCCGAAGCGCTGTTCGATAGCGTCACGCGCATGGCGGCGCAAATCTGCGGCACGCCGATCAGTTTGATCAGCCTGGTGGACGAAGAGCGGCAATGGTTTAAATCCACCTATGGTCTGGAAGGCGTTAGCGAAACCGCGCGCGATATTTCGTTTTGCGCGCATGCCATCGCGCAAGGCGGCTTGTTTGAAATTAACGACGCCACGCAAGATCCGCGGTTTGTTGACAATGAACTGGTGACCGGCTCGCTCGGCATCCGCTTTTATGCCGGTGCGCCGATTACGCTGCGCGATGGCACCCGTCCCGGCACGCTGTGCGTTATTGACCGACAAGCCCATCAATTAAGCGACAGCCAACGCCATACCCTGCAATGCCTGGCGCAGATCGTTAGCGATTGCCTGCAAGAGCGCGAACGTTGCGTGGCCTTGAGCCGCGATCTGATGGATAGCGAAGACCGTTACCGCGCCATTGTTGATTTCAGTAGCGATGCCATCATCAGCAAATCGCTGGACGGCATCATCCATAACTGGAATAAGGCCGCCGAAAAACTGTTTGGCTATTCCGCGCAAGAAGCGGTGGGCCAACATATCTCGATGCTGTTTCCCAATGATGGCGTGCAGGAAGAATGCATGCTGATCCGCCATGTATTGCAGCATGGCTCGATTTCGCAATTTGAAACGGTGCGTCTGCATAAAGACGGGCACCGGCTGGACGTGGCCATTACGCTTTCGGCAATTCGGGATGCGATGGGCCGGGTTATTGGCGTTTCCAAGATTGCGCGCGATGTGGGTGAGCGCAAACGCATTGATAAAGAATTGAATCGCACCCTGGCGCGGCATCAAATGCTGTATCACATTGCGCCAGCCATGATGCACACCATGGACGCCGACGCCAGACTGATTACCGTGAGCGACACCTGGCTGGCCCGTATGGGCTATGCGCGTGACGAGGTGATAGGGCGCTATACCTGGGAATTTCTGACGCCGACCTCACGCCGGGATGCGCGCGAGCAGGTGATACCCCGCTTGTTTGAAACCGGCCGCTGCGACGATGTGCATTATCAATATCAGCGCAAAGACGGCGGCATTATTGATGTTTTGCTCAGTGCGCGGCTGGAACGTGACGTTGAAGGCAAGGCCTGGCATTCGCTCGCCATCATGCAGGACGTCACCGAGAAAAAACGCTTTGAGCGCGAGCTGGCCGAGCAGAACGAACGCCTGCGGGTGACCTTGCAATCGATCGGCGATGGGGTGATTACCACCGATGTCGACGGCAAGATTGAATATCTGAATCCGGTGGCCGAGCGCCTGACCGGCTGGCCCAACGCCGATGCGCGCGGACAGCACCTTAGCCAGTTGTTCAAGCTGGCCGCTGAGCACAGCAAACGCTACGCCTTGCCCGGCGTGCCCCGTGAAGGCACCGTGCTGATTGCGCGCGACGGCAGCGAATACGATATCGAAGAAACCATGGCGCCCTTGCTGAATGACCAGCAGGAAGCAATCGGCATGGTACTGGTGTTTCGCGATGTCACACGGCAACGGCAAATGAGCAGCGAAATGTCTTATCGCGCCTCGCACGATCCGCTGACTGGCTTGCTCAATCGTGGCGAATACGACGTGCGTTTGCATCGCGCCTTGCACGACGCCAAAGCCGGCGAGGGCGAACATGTGGCGCTGTATATCGATCTGGATCAGTTCAAGGTGGTGAACGACGCCTGTGGTCACGGCGTGGGCGACCAGTTGCTGCATCAGGTCAGCACCATGTTGCAAGGCTGCGTGCGCGCGACCGATACACTGGCGCGGCTGGGGGGTGATGAATTTGGCGTCATCCTGCAATTCTGTGCGGTGGACAAGGCCATGCGCATTGCTCAGCAGATGGTGGATCAGATTGACCAGTTCCGCTTTATGCACGATGGCCAACGCTTTCGCATAGGCGCCAGCATCGGCCTGGTGCGCATCGACCCCAACTGGGCCAGTGCCGCCGCCATCATGCATGCGGCCGATACCGCGTGCTACACCGCCAAAGAGGCCGGGCGTAACCGCGTGCAGATGTGGCTGGACAACGACCAGAGCCTGCAAAGCCGCCAGGGCGAAACGCATTGGGCGGCGCGGCTGGAACAAGCCATCGACGAAGACCATTTTGAGTTGTACGCGCAACGGCTGACGCCGCTGAGTTCGCCCACCGGCAAACTGTATTGCGAGGTCTTGCTGCGCCTGCGCGAACACGACGGCAGCATCGTGCCGCCGGGGGCTTTTTTGCCGGCAGCAGAACGCTTTCATATGGCCAGCCGGATCGATCGCTGGGTAGTGCGTAAAGTCTGCGAAGCCATGGCCGTGGCCGATTTAAGCCAGGTGGATACGCTGTCGGTCAATTTGTCGGGCCAATCGATCGGCGACCGGGCCTTCCACCGCTTTGTGGTGGAATACCTGGACCGGAATCAGGTGGATACCAGCAAGCTGTGCTTTGAGATTACCGAAACCACCGCCATCACCAATCTGCGCGAGGCCACTGACTTTATCGCGGCCATGCAGGCGCGCGGCATCCGCTTTGCGCTGGATGACTTTGGCAGCGGCGCGGCCAGTTTTGGTTATCTGAAATCGTTGGCGGTGGATGTGCTCAAGATTGACGGCCAATTTATTAAAGAACTGGCCAGCGACGCGGTCGATCAAGCCACCGTGCGTTGTATCCGCGAGATCGCCAGTGCGGTCGGCAAAGCGACGGTTGCGGAATTTGTTGAGACCGCAGAGACCGCCGCCATGCTGCGTGATATGGGCATCGATTACGCCCAGGGCTATTTGTATCACCGGCCGGAACCGCTCGGTCGTCTGCTGCGCTAACAGCCGCCGCGTCGGAATCAGCCCCGGGCCGCGTGGCCGCCGGGGCGGGGGTGCTTACGCTGGGGGCCGTGCGTGGCGAGCCGTCCCGGCGCCATGCCAACTGGCGCGGCAACATCAGCCGCCCACCGTCATGCTGCGGCAAGCCTCGGCGCACACCGAGCAAGCCGCCGCACAGACCTGGCAATGTGCCACTTGATGCTGTCCGCACACTGCGGCGCAGGCGTCGCATACCGCCGCACACAATTCACACGCTTCCACGGCAAAGCCGCTGTGTCGTGCCAACAAAGCGGCGGCAAAGCGACAAGCCTCGGCGCAATCGATATCGTGCCGGATGCAATCGGCCATCATCCCCACGTCTTGCTCATCAAGGCAGGCCTGTGCGCACTGATCGCACGCCTGTGCGCAGCCGTAGCACGCAGAAATACACGCGGCGTAGCTGGTGATGGTCATGGTGCTGCTCCTTGCTCCGGCAAACTCACGCTATTTTTGGATATTCGCGCTGACATCACCGTCGCAGCGTCACTGAAAGCCGCGTCAGCCATCGCCGCGCCGCGGGCTGAAAGCGCGGGCGCCAAGCGGGCGGCATTTGACCTGCAAGCGGCCGCAAAGCCGCTTATAATACGGCCCCGCCCGTGGGCGGTGAGGGTCGGGGTGGTGATGCACAAATCACTATATCTAGTGTTCAGGTTTAACACGTCGCACTAGATATGCTATCTTTGCCCCCGGTGTGAACGCTCGTTGCATGCTGCATTGCAAGGTCAATCCAGGCCGCTGCGGACTGACGAGACGTCAAACCAACGCCGCCACGCCAGGTCGAACCCGGTCGGCACAACCAGGAAGCGCACGATGCTGAAGCAACGCACCCGTCGGATTATCCAGAGCGCAGTGGCCCTCAGTATGCTGGCGCTGGTTGGCGCATGTGGCACCGCGCCGGTGATGTCCAGCGGCGGCCAGATGACGCCACCACCGGGCAAGGCCTACGCCATTGTTGCGTTGACGTTTGATAGCTGGGACAAGGACACCTCCAATGTCAGCTTTGTGCTGCAAGGCCCGGATGGCAGCAGCGGCGAATACTTTGCCCAGGTGACCACGGACTATATCCGCGACGTCGGCGATATTCCCGACAGCATCGGCAAGCTGCATTTGCTGACGCTAACGCCTGGCCATTATGTGCTGCCCTCGGTGTGGGCCCGCTGGCGCGATGGCAGTGACACGATTATTTTCAGCAATCATGTGATCAAGATTCCGCTGAACCAGCAATTTGATGTGAGCGCGGGCCAGGTGGTGTACCTGGGCGATATCCACGCCAAACTGAATTACCAGGCCAGCGTGAGCGTGATTGATAGCAGCGCGCGTGACATGAACCATATCAAGACGATCTGGAAAGTGCCGGACACCAGCAATATCCAGCGTCTGCCCCTGCAACCGCTGCAACTGCCCGCCACGGCGGCGCATTGAGCGACGGCTGATGGATTGAATTGAAAACAGCGCGCCGGTGAGCGCGCTGGCAAAACACCAGGGCGCACCGCCCCTCCACAGAAATACCGAACTTTAGAACTCTCTCTACCGAACAGATAACAGGAACACCACCATGCTGAACTTCGACGACGAAATCGCCACCCCGCAACACAGCAGCGACGTACCCGCTGGCGTCAACACCAGCAATCGCGTGCGCGCCGCCGACAAACGCGTGATCAATGGCACGACCGACGTCAACCAGCTGGTGCCGTTCAAACACAAATGGGCGTGGGAAAAATATCTGGCGCAGTGTGCCAACCACTGGATGCCGCAAGAAGTAAACATGCAGCGCGACATCGAACTGTGGAAAAGCCCGAACGGCCTGACCGAAGACGAACGCCGTCTGGTCAAACGCAACCTGGGCTTTTTTGTGACTGCCGATTCGCTGGCCGCCAATAACATCGTGCTAGGCACGTATCGCCAGATTACTTCGCCGGAATGCCGCCAGTTTCTGCTGCGCCAGGCGTTTGACGAAGCCATCCACACCCACGCCTACCAATACATTGTGGAAAGCCTGGGCCTGGACGAAGGCGAAGTATTTAACGCCTATCAAGAAGTGGCGTCGATCCGCGATAAAGACGAATTCCTGATTCCGTTTATCGACGTGCTGACCGACCCGAAATTCAAGAGCGGCACGCTGGAAACCGACCAGACCCTGTTGCGCTCGATTATCGTGTTTGCTTGCATCATGGAAGGCCTGTTCTTCTACGTCGGCTTTGTTCAAATCCTGGCGCTGGGCCGTCAGAACAAAATGACCGGCGCCGCCGAGCAATATCAATACATCCTGCGCGACGAATCGATGCACTGCAATTTTGGTATTGATCTGATCAACACCATCAAACAAGAAAACCCGGAATTGTGGACTGAAACCTTCAAGGCTGAGATTACCGAGCTGTTTAAAAAAGCAGTCGACCTGGAATACGCCTACGCCGAAGACACCATGCCGCGCGGCGTGCTGGGTTTGAATGCTAGCCAGTTCAAGGAATACCTGCGCTTTATTGCCAACCGCCGTATGCAACAGATTGGTCTGGACCAATTGTTCCCGGGCGTGACCAATCCGTTCCCGTGGATGAGCGAAATGATTGACTTGAAGAAAGAGAAGAATTTCTTTGAGACGCGCGTGACGGAATATCAAACGGGTGGGGCGTTGAGCTGGGATTGAGGGGTCGAATTTGAGCGGCAGAAATGTCGCTCTGGCCAAGAAAAAACCTCGCAGCAATGCGAGGTTTTTTTGCGCCTGAACCTGGCCTTATTCGCTGCTCAGCTTGGCTTTGAGTTGGTGCAGCTCAGTCATATTCATAAACGTAATCACCACGCCATCAATCAGGTTCTCTAGTGTGCGGTAAGGCATTGCGCCAGCACCGCGCTGGGCTGATCGACATCGAGAGTGGGAGAGAGGCTAGCTGCCATTGCCTCTGCCTCGTGTCTTTGGCCTTGCCTGCGCGCGTCCTTGCCACCAGTGCCCATCTTCGATTCACCTGGGTAACTTGCGACAGAGACCTGCACGGGCCGTTTTGCCGCGCCGTGATCACGCCAGCGAGTCCGGGCTGGCAGGAATTCGCCCCACGCATTGTTGGGTGCGGCAGTTGCAAAGAAATACATGCTATGTTCGGTAGCGCACAGACTGAGCTAATTGACGCGAATTCTAATGGGTCACCAGGCTGCTGCCCAATGCCTATGGAGTCGCCATGCCCCCAATGCCGCAGGCCGAACAGTTAATTGCCGAGCCCATAGACCTGGATCGGGTCAGCCGGGCGCTACAGGCCATGTCACATCCATTGCGCCTGAAGATCTTGTGCATGTTGGGTGAGACCGAAGAGATCCACGTGCAGGGCATTGTTAATCTGGTTGGCTCTACTCAATCCAATATATCGCAACATCTTTCCAGCATGCGGGAGAAGGGCGTTTTGATTTCCCGGCGTGAAGCCAACCATATCTATTACCGGATCAGTGATCCGAGAACGGTGGATCTGATTGCCATGTTTCGGGATGTGTTTTGCGGCTTTGCGGATTAGGGCTGCACGGGGCTACGCCCCACGCATTTGCCGCTACCCCAGCCGCACCCTTACCCGACAACTTCAAACTGGTCGCCACGATTGCTGTGCAGGAGCAAGCCCATGCTGGAAATGATTAATCTTGGCCGTCCGCAACTGGAATACATATTGCAATCAGTACGCCAGCGCCAAGCGACCATTTCGCCGGACCAATCAGACCAGCGCGCGGAATTGCATGAATGTGCCGCGTTGTTAACGGCCTTGGGCGGGATCGCGGGCAAAGAATTTGTGCTGCTTTGCGTGGATTCAGTCGACGCACCGGCGCTGGATGAAATCGTGACGCGATATCGCAAGATGGAACCAATTGTGCGCGGGCAGGGGCGGGCGTTTGTGCCGTTTATTTATGGCCGGGATTATGTGCCGCCTGCGGGGTGAGGGGTTGGGGTTGAGGCGGGCATCGGTAAAGCGAGAAGGGGATTTCGGTATTTTCGAATCCCCTTTGTTGTATTTATAAATCAGGCTTTAAATAAGCCCTTTTCGCTGCGGTTCATAAAATAGATTGTCTATCGGTGCCCATGTCGCACTCCCCAAGCGCGCCACTTGATTGTCTGATAGCAGCGTAACGTTTCTCCTTTCGGACTTTTCGTATCCGAGGCGGAGTCTTGCTTGCAGAAATGTAGGACACGACCTACGATAATCGTAAAACCACACTTAGTTTTCGCCTTCCACTGGATTCCGCTAATTAACCTATGGTTTAAGGTTCCAAATGGCAAAGAAAACCTTCCAATCTATTTCCATTCGCCTGCTGCGCGACGGCGTTCCTCCTGCCGATAGCCTTCGTTCCGGATTGACGCTTTCGGCTTGGCCGAAGCTGGAGAACTCATTAATTTCCTTGGGTACGAGTAAGGCACAGATACCGAAATGGGCTCCGTTTCTTGAGTTGGCCGATGAGGACCTGACACGTTTGAAGAACATGATGGCGTTTGGGTTGCTTTTTGTTCCGGCTGCGCAAAGATGGTTCGCAATTTCATTTGGTTGTGGCCATACCAAGCTCGATCCCGATGCCTTTGAGCATGATTTCGGACTAAGGATCGTCCTGAATGCGGTGCACCCGGATAAATTGCGAAGCGCCGATATCCGAACGCCAGATGACAATACAACTTCCAGACGAACTCAGACGGCGCGCCGGTCGGATCAAACTGCTTTCAGTATTGATGTGGAGCGAGATATTGTTCGCGGTCTTGCGGGGGAGCCTAAAGATAGCAATTTCGCTTCAAAAGTTGCTGGTAGTGACGGACTTACGATTACTCGGAAAATGCGAGTAGAGGATTTGCCTAGTGTATGTGCCGAAGCATTGGCCGAATCCCAGAAGGAAGATTATAAGGCGAGTTTTGAATGGATCGATCAAATAAAGCATGTAAGAGATAAAAATTTGATTTCTGAGCTTGATGAGAAAATAGTCGATGCTCTAGACGGGTATCTGAAAGGAGGGGCTTCAGAATTAATGAATCTCGCATATCCTGTTATTTATGAACCTGAAAAAGTTAGGTATATTAAATTTGGCGGCTACCGAAGCAGTCATGTGTATCCAGATATGGAAATCGCTAATTATATTGAAGACTTAAGGTTCAAAGAAGTATTTGACTATGAAAGCGATTTTTTAGATGGCCATTACGTATACGAATGTAATGGTGATGGGCAAAAGTGTGGATTGGGGTGGCGCTTAAAGGCATGTTTAATATTCGAAACTGATTTGAATGGACAGAAATATGTATTATCTGCCGGGCGCTGGTACTTAATAGACCGAAACTTGGCAGAGGCAGTATGCGATTTTTTTGCCAGCGTTGATGAGCGTGCTTTGCCTGATGCTTTACTAAATGAAAACGAAGAGCAATACAATAGCCGGATCGCCAGTGCAGGCTCGGGGATGCTCTGCCTTGATCGGCAGCTTGTGTTTCCGACAGGGGCTTCGCACGCGATTGAAGTGTGCGATTTTCTTGCTGATGATGGTGCTCTTATACATATTAAAGATCAGACATCATCATCCCGGCTGAGCCACCTTTTCAATCAGGCAGCAGTATCCGCGCGAGTCATGAAAATGGACGCTGCCTTTCGCGATCGAGTGCGAGATAAGATTGTAATCCGAGAGGCCGAGTTCTCGTTGACCGGATTTCGTGATTTAGTCGTTGATGCAAATACGCCTTATGATGAAAAAAAGCATCTCATAGTACTGGCGGTTCTCAGTGGAAAGACGGGTGCAAGCAGGCGGCTGCCATTCTTTAGCTTGGTCACTTTTCGTCAAGCTGCAATGGAATTAAAAGCGCTGGGATATCGGTATGAATTTTCCTGGGTGTTTAAGCCCGCCGCGACAAAGGCGAAGGTTAAGAGAAAAATGGCAACCCCCATAACCTAAGCTGATTTTCAGAGCGAAAACACGGCTACTTAATGTGGCCGTGTGGTCTCGGTTGATCTGAGCGGAGTTTTAAGTTTTAACCGGGTTGAATTGTAATATTGGCCGCGTGCCCCTTGCGCGGCATCAAAACAATCGACCCATTCAGCACGCAAACCTGAATTAAATCTCCCACCGCAAATCCAGCGCGCAGTAATGGACCGCCTTTAATTTCGAGTTTGGGATAAAGCGTTGCAGGGTGTTCTGCCTCGACGGTGACCAGAATCATATTTTGAGTCGAGCGGGTGGGTGACTTATACTCGTCCTTAGCCATAGTTACTTGCTCCTTAAGTGATTGTGGTTAGCGGGTCAAAAGTGCTAGGAACACGTTTGGCTCGCGCTACTCTTCATGCGGTATTGCGTTAGGCAATACGGTTGGGCGCACAAAAATATCAATCCGGATTTGTCTTGGAGCGGAATTGATAAACCACTCTAACAGAACGAACGTTCAATTTAAATAGATGAATTGGGTAAACATTCAATCTCACATCTATTTAATTCGATAGCGTTTTTTGTTTCTAAATGACAAAAGCACAAAGGGATTTCATTGTATGAAATCCCTTTTTTATATTTATGATTGCGCTTTAAACAGCGCTTCCACCTCACGTCGTTGGCGGTATCATGATGCCTTTGCGCCTGCGCGCAGGCACCCTCAGGAAAACCGCAATGACCGCCCAGTTCATCCCCGACGTTAGCTACGCCGATGTTTTATTTGGCGAAAACGCCGCCAGCCTCAAAGCCAAAGGCTTTATCGAAAACCCCGAACGCTATCTACCGGAAGTGGGCCTGGTGGTGCTGGAACGCGATTCACTGTCGGTATATCTGCGCGATGACGCCGTGGAAAGCATCTCGTCCGACGCCGAATTCTGGTATCGCGACGTCAACCTGGTCGGCGCGGATCTGGCCACCGCTACCAAAGTACTCGGCAAAGCCGACGGCGCGCCGTACAAGGTGGTGGTGGATGAAGACCAGCCGGCGCAACAGGTTTATGACTATGAAGATGACGGCGTGCAGCTTTGGTTTGCTGGCGAGCGCGTGGTGACGGTGTTTGCGATGGGCGTGGCGTTGTAATGCTCGCGCACGGGTAGGTGGCCGGTCATCTTGTGCGAGCGCATTCCAGCGTCGCTTGCGTAAGAGCGAGGTGATAATATGACCATGATTCGTGACCATGGAGGCAATCGGGAATGGAAACTGTTATGGCTGCAGGCGTTTTCAAGACTCACTGCCTGAAGACAATTGATGCAGTTGCCAAAGGCGACGTTGTGATCATCACCAAGCATGGCAAGCCTTTGGCCAAGCTGGTACCCATGCCCGGGCGGCAGAAATTGTTTGGGGCCTTGCGCGATAGTGTCATAAAGGCCGATGACCTTGTGTCGCCTATTGAGGACGAGTGGGAAGCTGCCCAATGAGCGGATTGGTGATAGATACCCATGTGCTGATCTGGTTTTTAAGCGGTGATGAAAAACTCGGCAGTCGCGCGGTGGATTTGCTAGAGGATGCCGCAGCAGCAAATTCATTATTCGTATCTGCGATTACGCCGTGGGAAATTGGAATGTTGGTAAGCAAGTCCCGTTTAAAACTGGCGAAAGACGTGGGTGATTGGGTTGCGGATGCGATGGCGCTGCCCGGAATAAGACTGGCAGCACTTGATCCAAAAATTGCAATTGCCAGCACACGCTTGCCTTGGGAATTCCACGGTGATCCGGCGGATAGAATTATCGTAGCGACCGCACGAGCGCTTGAAATCCCATTGATGACAGCGGATCTCAAATTGTTGGACTACGGCGCTGCAGGACATTTTAAGGTCATCAATTGCGGTCTTTAAGCCGATGCCCTGCCAGGGCGCCATGCGTCCAACGGTGCGCATGCCTGGCATCACGCTGCTGCTTTCTTTATGTGCCGCTAACCCGTTGGAACCTCGCCGCATGCAAGACGCCCTGATCGTGCACCAACCCGCCGCTGGCAACGCGGCCTCCGAGCTTTTGTTAATGTTCCACGGCATCGGCAGTAGCGCCGAAGATCTGGTGCCGCTGGGCCAGGCCATGGCGCCGAGCCATCGGGATGCATGGATGATCAGCCTCCGTTCGCCGCACAAATCCGACTTCGGCCAGGGCTGGCAGTGGTTTTCGGTGCAGGGCGTGGATGAGGCCTCGCGGCCGGCGCGCATTGCTGCGGCGATGCCGGATTTTGTGAAGGTCGTGCGGCACTGGCAGCAGCACACTGGCGTTTCGGCCGCTAACACCACGCTGCTGGGGTTCTCGCAAGGCGCCATCATGGCGTTGGAATCCACGCAGGTGGCCGACGGGTTGGCGGCGCGGGTGGTGTCGATGGCGGGGCGGTTTGCGCAATTGCCGCAACATGCGCCCGCACACACCGCGATCCATTTTCTGCATGGCGACGACGATCCCGTAATCCCGGCGCAGTTTGCGCGCGATGCGGATGCGCAATTACGCAAGCTGGGCGCGGTGTCGACGCTGGATGTATTTGGCGGTTTGGGCCACGGCATTGATGGCCGCGTGTTGCAGCGTTTGCTGGAAATCCTGGCTGGTTAATGCGTAGTTAGCGGCGGCGTGGCATCCCATACTCCAACGTCAGCAGGGGCGCCAGGCGCCGCACCTTGTAATTGCCCGCGCGCAAACCGCATCGGCGGCAAACCCACGTGCCGCGCAAACGCCACGCTAAACGTGCTGGCCGAGCTGTAACCCACTCGTTCGGCCACTTCCGCGATCGCCAGGGTGTGTTTACGCAGCAAATCCTTGGCCAGCGCCATGCGCCACGACAGCAGATATTCCATCGGCGCAACGCCGACCGCGCGGCTAAAGCGTTCAAAGAAGGTGGAGCGCGACAGCGCGGCCACTTTGGCCAGTTGCGCCACGGTCCATGCTTGCGCCGGATGTTGATGCATGGCGCGCAAGGCCGCGCCAAGGCGGGCGTCGGCCAGGCCGCTGACCAGGCCCGGTTGCATGGCGGTGGGCGTGGCGCGTAGCGCTTCAATAAACAGCACTTCCAATAGCCGCGCCAGGATCACCTCACGCGCGGCGCGGTCCTGGCGTGATTCTTCGCCCACCAGTTGCACCAGCGTGGCCAGGCGTTTTTCGGCGCGCACGTGGATGAGTTGCGGCAGCAGCGACACCAGCAAGGCGGCGTCGGGCGAGCCCAGTTGGCAATGCCCGATCAACATCACGGCGTCGGGCTGATCGGTCTCGGGGCCGATGCGGAATTTGCCGTCGCCCATCGCGATCGGCACGGTGGCGGGCGTATCAGTGGGCAGGGGTTCGACGCTGCCATTGCTAAAGCCATGCGCGGCCGGAATCAGCACAAAGTCATCGGCTTGCAAGGTCACCGGCGCGTGGCCGTCCACCTGCAACAAACAACTGCCTGCCAGCACCACGCAATAAAAAGGTTGGCCGCTTTCTTCGCGCCTTACCCGCCAGGGCCCGCTGGCGCTGACCATTTTTGAGAAAGTGGCGCTGGGCTGTAATAGCGCCACGACATCAGATAGCGGATCGCTCATTGTCGGACTCTGGCTAAAGAATGGTGGATTCCTGATTGTAGTTAATCCGGTCAGTGGGGGCTATTGTTACGTCATTGCCTAACCCACTGGAGTATCCGCAATGAAGACCGTTTTGATTACTGGCTGCTCGTCCGGCTTTGGCCTGGAAACCGCGCGTTATTTTCTGGAGCGCGACTGGAATGTGATCGCCACCATGCGCACACCCAACGCCGACGTGCTGCCCCAATCCGAGCGCCTGCGCGTATTGGCGCTGGATGTAACGGATGCCGCCAGCATCGCCGCCGCGGTGCAAGCGGCAGGCCCGATTGACGTGTTGGTCAATAACGCCGGCGTTGGCATGCTGGGCGCGCTGGAAGGCCAACGCATCGACCATGTGCGTGACATCTTTGAGACCAACACCATCGGCACCATCGCCATGACGCAGGCCGTGCTGCCGCAATTTCGCCAACGTCAGTCGGGCGTGGTGATTAACGTAACCTCCAGCGTCACGCTTAAATCGCTGCCTTTGCTGGCGGTGTACACGGGCAGCAAAGCGGCGGTAAATGCGTTTACCGAATCGCTGGCGCTGGAACTGCAGCCCTTCAATATCCGCGCGCATATTGTGCTGCCAGGCCGTGCGCCAGAAACCAGCTTTGGCCAGAACGCGCAGCCGCGCATGCAAGGCTCGATTCCTGACGCGTATGCACCGCTCGCACAATCCATCTTTGCCGAATGGGCCAAGGCGGAAGGTCCGGTGACTTACGCCAAAGACGTGGCAGAAGCAGTCTGGCGTGCCGCCACCGATGCCAGTAGCCCGATGCGCATCGCCGGTGGGGCGGATGCGCAGGCGCTGTTGCCCCTTGCCTGACGCGGCTAGGCCATGCCGCTGCCGCCGTCAGATTGCTGAGTGGTACTCATCAGTCTGTGCAGCGGCTGCGGGATTGTTGCGCCAGCGCGTGCCTTCTAGACTGCATGTCGAACCCGGAATTTTTTTCGACAGTAAAAAAGGACACGCAGCATGAGCAGCAATATCGCAGGCAAAGTGGTTGTATTAACCGGCGCCAGCGCAGGCCTGGGCCAGGCGACCGCGCGGCATCTCAGCGCCTTGGGTGCGACCGTGGTGCTGGGCGCACGCCGCGCTGATCGCATCAATACACTGGCCGCAGAGATCAATGCCCAAGGCGGCAAAGCGCTGGCCCTCGTCACCGATGTCACGCAATTTGCCCAAGTGCAAAACCTGGTCGATACCGCCGTCAAAACCTATGGCCGCATCGACGTGATGCTTAACAACGCGGGCTTGATGCCGCATTCGCCGCTGGAACGGCAAAAAGTGGCGGACTGGGACCAGATGGTCGACGTCAATATCAAGGGTGTGCTGTATGGCATCGGCGCAGCGCTGCCGCATATGAAGGCGCAAATGGCGGGGCACATCATTAATGTGTCGTCGGTGGCAGGCCACAAAGTGCGACCGGGCAGCGCCGTGTATGCGGCCACCAAGGCGGCGGTGCTGATGTTCTCGGAAGGGCTGCGCCAGGAAGTCAAACCGTACAACATCCGCACCACGGTTATTTCGCCGGGCGCCATCGATACTGAGCTGCCCACCAGCATCAGCGAAGCCGATGTGGCCGAGAACATCAAAAAGTTTTACGACGAATACGCCATACCCGCCGAGTCGTTTGCGCGCGTAGTGGAATTCGCGATGAGCCAGCCGCCCGAGGTGGATATCAACGAAGTGCTGTTCCGGCCGACGCGGCAGGAGCTGTAACCCTTTGCCCAAAAAAAACCGGGCGCGGCCCGGTTCTTTTAAATCTTGATGAGCCCGCCCGACTCACGCGGCTACCGACGCAGTCTGCAAATACGGCTCGATATTCTTCAACATACGCGCCACGTATTCGTCTTTCTCGCCCACCGGCGCAACGTAATGCGTGGCGCTGATTGCCTCATCCACGCCGTGCAAGCGGGCAATCATCCATGCCGCCAGATATTGCGACGCCATGCAGCCGCCCGCCGTCGCCACATTGCCATGCGCCACAAATGGTTGGTTCAGCACCTGCACGCCCGCTTCTTGCACCCACGGTTTGGTGGTCAGATCGGTACAGGCCGGCACGTCATTCAACAACCCCAGTTTGGCCAGGATCAGCGCGCCCGAGCATTGCGCACCGAGCAACTGCCGTGCCGGGTCCAGGCGCAATTGCGCCATCAATTCGGCGTCAGCCACCACTTGCCGCGTCAGCATGCCGCTGCCGACCAATACGGCGTCGGCCTGCGCCGCTTCCGCCAAAGTGGCTTGCGCTTGCAGCGTGACGCCATTCATCGAGCGAACCTGCGGCGTTGGGCTGGCAATCGACACGCGCCAGTCCGGCTTTTTAAGGCGATTGAGTATGCCTAGCGCAATCAGCGAATCGAGTTCGTTAAAGCCTTCAAAAGTCAGGATGGCAACGTGCATGGCATTTGCTCGGCAGGGAAGGAGTGAGCGGCCAGCGTAGCGGGGCGGCCGGGGCTAAGCAATGTCTTAATGCGCCGCGGCCGGCGGGTAAACGTGGAAGCCATCAAACTGCGCTTTACCCAGCGCCACGCCGTGGCTACGCAAAATCAGATAAGCCGTGCTGAAGTGAAAGATGAAATTGGGCAAAGCGTATTGCAGCAAAAAATCGGCAGATGCCAACTCCACCCACGCCTGGCCCGCTTGATCCCGGATTTGGCGCTCGCGGGCGAAATCAGCCGGGTCCAGCGTGTCCAGCAACTGTTGGGCCAGGGCAATACGCCGCAATAGTCCGGCAAAGCTGCGCTCCGTGGGCGGATGCGGCGGCACTGCTTGCCCGGCCAGGGGCAGGCAGGTACGCGCGACAAAATTGCAGGCAATTTCAATCTGGGTGGCAAACGGCAACATGTCTGGCGCGATACGGGCCTCCAGCAGATCAGCTGCGGGATGGGTGATGGCGTGTTGCTGCGCCAGCGCGAGCAACTGTGCTAACTGCGCCAGATAACGGCGAAAGGTGGGGACGGCGAGGGCATACAGATTAATCGACATGGCGGCTCTGATCGGAGGGGGCAGGCCGCTGCATTCTACGGCCATCCAGGCAAAACCAGCCTGCCCTAGCCCCATTGCTTTGGTTGCGAGCAATACGTTCATCAGCCCAACCCGGCATCGGCGGCGCTAACGCCTTCATTTTGCTGAATTTGTTTCTATTCTGGTCAGAACTGCATCAGCGTGTAGTTTTTACATCGACGGCTCCGTGCAAGGCGGGGTTGCGGTCACGCGTGTGGCAGCAAGGAGGTCTGGCCATGGCACCACACTCGGGCAGCTGCAAAGCAGGCGCGGTGATCGTGTGCCTGGCGTTGGCCGTTGCGGGTTGCACCACGATCCGTCCGCAAATCATCCAGAAAGACCTCGTGTTGAATCAGCCGCCCACCGACCCCGCTTGCGATCGTGCCGCGGCAGGTGATAGCGAACTGGCTTTGCAGATTTGCCAATCCAGTTTGTTGCGCTTGCGTTATCTGGAGGCCGCCGCCGACGAGACCACCTTGCACAACACCATCGGGGCCGGGCTGATTGCCTTGTCGGCGGCGGGCATCTACAAAGGCGTCACCTCCAATAGCGATCACCTGGCGCGGGAGTTGGCGGCGATGGGGCTGACCGGCGCGGCGGCGTATGCGTATGGGCAGAACTTTATTTCGCCGACGCGCCAGCATTTGTATATGGCGGGCGCCAGCGCCTTGCTGTGTGCCATCCAGGCGTCGCGACCGTGGCTGTATACGCAAGATGAACAAGACCAGCTCGACACTGCGCTCGACCGTTATCTGCAAGATCAGCGCGCGCTGCAACAGGCGGTGGATGTGGCCACAGCGCTGGCCGACGCGCATATCAGTGCCAGCGCCGCGCCGTCCTCCGCCCGCTGCGTGCGTACGCCAGTGGCGGGCGTGCCCACCGATTGGCAGGCCGATATCGCCGCCTTGCAGGACAAGGTCTGCAGCAATCAAAGCAGTAGCCACAATGCCGCGGCCAGCAAGGGGCAGGGCGTGCTGGCGCATAGCCGCGACGTGCTTGAAACGGCCGCCGGGCTGGGCCAGCAGAATGTCGATGCGGGCAGTGTGCTGACTGATCGCGCCTTGCAGATCCAGGCCAATATCCAGGGCGCGGCAACAGCCTTGAACGGCCGCACCAATCTGATCCAGGATCAGGTGAATGTTGAAGTATTGAATACCACGCCCGACCTGACCCGGCTGCTCGGCGTCGGCAACGATTTGCGCAGCAGCGGCTTGGCGTTGACCAATAGTGCGCTGTTGGCGCCGACGCCGGTCAAATCGCAATCGGCCGCCAGCACGCTGGGCGTGGACGCGCCCACCCAACGTGCGGTTCAGGTGCTGGCCGATGCCACAGACGCATTGGGTGTTAGCCAGGCGGCCTTGCAACGCCAGGTAGAGCTGGCCGAGCGCAAGGCACGGGCGGCGGGGACGGTGTCGGCTTGCCGGTTTAATCCGGCCTCGGGCTTGGGTACGGTGACGCTGGTGCCGGATCTGGACGAGATCGCGCTGGAAGGGGCGCAGTCGTTTACCTGGTCGGTCTACGGCGTGCCCGGTGTGCCGGTGGCGCAATTGTCGGGCGCCAGCGGCGCAGCCGAGGTGACGGTGACCGGCAATGGCGGTGTGGCGCAGGTCAAGGTCACGCTCAAGCAAGCGCTGGCGCAAGGGCAGTGGCTGATGGTGACGGTGTCAGACGCCAACCACCTGGCCTCGCGCGATGTACGCATCGTCAGCGCGGCCACGCCCGCCAGCAACGCGCCCAGCAACAGCACTGCGCTGTTGCCCAATCGCAAGATTGCAGTGCCACCGCTGGCCGCTGCCAGCTCGGACAAAGCCACGACCCCGCCGCGGCGAGTGGCGCCCCCGGCCTCGACACCCGCGTCAGCGCCGACCGGTATCAAAGCGTCTGCCCCCGCCGCCGCTACGCCTACGCCAGCCGCCACGCCCAGGCCAACGCCCACCGGCGCGCCGGGTTCGACCCGCATCCCCACCATCAGCAAACGCCAGCTGGATGACATTTGCCGCGCCAACAAGCTGGGCAGCAACGAGGCCTGTTATGACCAGATCGAAGACCTGAAAGCGCGATGCGCGCAAACGTTGGGGCTGGCCAATACCACGGATAATCTGGGCCCGATTCAGCAGGCGCTGTTGCCGGGCGGGCGTTGTTATCCGCAGGGGGCGTCATGATTGCGGCCGAATTGCATGCGCTGGCACGACGACTGGGGGGTATACAGCGCACGGGCAGCGTGCCGTGGCAGCGCGCGCTGTATGTGCTGGCGGACAGCCCTTTGCAATGGGCGCATTACCGCATCGAGCACGGGCGCCTGCGCTGGACGCTGGCTTTTGCCGATGATGTGCCGGGCTATCAGATGCCGCGCTGGCTGGACCACCACGGCGCCAGTTGGCCGGTGCATGCGATCCGCGCGCCGCGCCCGCAGGCGGCGTTGCGGCTCAGCAATGCCAGCCAAGGGGGCGGCCAGGGCATGTTGGCGGCAGTGTTGCAGAAAGCGGGCAGCAGCGACTGGTACGCCTTGACCGCCGCCCACGTGCTGGCGGGCACGGCGCACGCGCAAGTGGATGACCGCGTCGAAATCCAGTTCGATAACGGCCAGACCTGCACCGCAGCGCTGGAAAACTGGGCCCCCGTCATTGCCAGTCATCTGACCTTGACCGAAATCGACGCCGCCATGGCGCGGCTGCAAAGCGCCGATGCGCAACGTTTGATTGCGGCCAACGCGCGGCTGGCTCCGGCCGCGACGGGGGCGCTGGATGCGGTGAATACGCCTTTGTTGGTGGAAGGCCAGAATGGCGCGGTACCCGCTTTGTTCCGGGGCTATTTTGCCGGCTGGGTGGATGCCGAAACCACGGCCTCGCCGCAAGACTATTACCTGAGCCAGGGCATTACTTATCAAGCCAGCCCGGCCACGCAGCCGGGCGACAGCGGCGCTGCCTTGCTGGATGCGGCGGGCACCGCCTTGCTCGGCTTGCATAGCGCAGGGATTGCCGAATCGGGCGAGGACTGGAATGGCGTGGGCTGCAGCATTGCCCCGGTGTTATCCACGCTGGGCCTGCGTTTGGCCAGCAATGCACCGGTGGCGCCGGCGCCGCCGGAAGACCAGCGTGTGCTGGCAGCGCATCCGCAACACGCACCCTCGTTAACGGGTGCAAACGCCGATGCGCAAGATGTATTGGCCCGCACCGTATGGGGCGAGGCGCGCGGCGGCAATGGCGCAGAAGCGGGCATGACCGCCGTGGCGCATGTGGTGCTCAATCGCGTGGCGGCCAAAAGCTGGTGGGGCCGCACTATCGTCGAAGTCTGCCGCAAGCCGTGGCAGTTTTCCTGCTGGAATCTGAACGACCCCAATCTGCCCAAAATGCGCGCGGTGACGTCCAGTGACGCGCAATTTGCGCTGGCCCTGCAGATTGCCGGGCGCGCGGTGGCGGGCACCTTGGGCAACGACATCACGCACGGCGCCACGCATTACTACGCCACCAGCATGCACACGCCGCCGCAGTGGGCGGTAGGCCGCCAGCCGTGTGCGCAAGTGGGCGCGCATCTGTTCTTTAAAGACGTCGGATAAAGGAGCAGACCATGGATAACCGCCTGCTGGACGTCTCGATCGGCCTGGTGCTGGTGTTTGCGCTGACCAGCTTGCTGGCATCCATTCTGCTGGGCCTGCTGCAAAACGTATTCAAATCGCGCGGCAAAGTGCTGACGCAAGCGGTGTCGTCGATGTTTGGCGACGACGACAAACTGGCGCAAATGTTCTATTGCCTGCCGCTGATCCGTACGCTGTATCGCAATGACCGGCATCCGTCGTATCTGGAACCCGATCTGTTCTGCAGTGCCTTGTTCGATCTGCTCGGCCGCCACCTGCCCGAAGCCGAGCTGGTACGCGGTAACGGCACGCCACAGGATTTTGTGGTGCGTCTGAGTAGCGTGCTGGCGCAGAAATTTCCGGAACAAGCCGCCGGGCTGGGCGCCACCACCGGCCTGGTTGCGCTTGGCGGCACCTTGCAAACGCTGGCGGCGGGCGCGGCCGATTGGCCCGCTTTTGAAACCCGCATCACGCAATGGTTTACCGCCACCACCGATCGCGCGAGCGGCTGGTTTACCCGGCAATCGCAAATCTGGTTGTTTGGTATCGGCTTTGTGCTGGCGCTGGCGATGAATATCAACCCGATCCGCATCGGCGAAGCGCTGTGGCGCGATCCGGTGTTGCGGGCGGCGATGGTGGAATCGGCGCGTTCCATAACCCAGGAAAACACGGCGCTGGTGCAAGCCGCGGCGGTGGCCTCCGCCACGGCAGCGGCGGCCCGGCTACAAGATCAAGCCAGGCCGGCGCCCGTCGCCGCCAGCAAACCGGCCGATGGCAGCGCGTTTTCAGACAAGCAGTTCAATGCCTTGCGCGCCTTGTTGCGCCAGGACGATGGCAGCAGCGGCGTGGCCTTGCAATTGATGATAGGCGCGGCGCATCTGAAGGCGGCCGTCGATGCCGAACGCGACGCGCGCAAAATGCCGCTCCATGCCGCAGACATGCTGGCGCAATTGGCTGGCATCACCGATCGCCAACTGGCCGATTTAAGCAGCCGCGCCCGCAGCGCCGCGCAAAAAAAAGGCGAGGGCAGCGCCGCTGACATCGGCGCCGCTGCCGCCGAGCAGTTGGCGCTGATCGAGCAAGGCATCGGCAACGAACGTTATCTGGATAGCCTGAACCACGCACCCAAAGTCATCGCCAGCGCCGCACCCGCTGCCAGCCCCGCCACGCCCGCGGTCGACTGCAATGGTGTGGTGGCCGCTGCGGCTTATGTGGGCGATAAGGTCTACCACGCGCCCGCCGCCAGCGACGTCGAGCGCCTTAATCCGCAGACCGAAGACCTGAGCTGGGCGGCGGGCAAACTATGCGCGCTCGGTATTCCTATGGGCTGGCAAACCAATCCGCCCGCACCGGCGTGGGCACCACAGCCGATGCAGGCCTTGTTCTATTGGGTGGCGATGCTGGCCGGATTCCTGATTGCGGCGGCGGCTTGCACCTTGGGCGCGCAGTTCTGGTTTGATCTGCTGACCAAGCTGGTGAATATGCGCGGCTCCGGCAACAAACCCGTGGAAGGTGGCGATGCCAGCAAGCCGGTGACGACGGCCAGCAGTGGGCAAGTGGGCGGCGTGTATCCGCAAGTGGCGCCAGCGGCGCGCGCAGCAGGGCAACAAGTGGGCCAGGCGGCGGGGCAGCGGGTGGGCGAGGTGCTCGGCCGCGCCATCGGTGCTGCGGTGTTTACGCCGACGCCAGCAAGCGCGGCGCCTGCGGCCAGCCCGGTCGATGCGCCCAGTGTCGCCGTGCCGGCCAGCGACCCGGTCAGTTACGCCCCGCCCGCCGCCGAGCCCGAAGATACGCCAGCTGCGCCGGAAGTCGCACCCCAACCTTCCCCAGCGCCAACGCTGTCGCCGCAAGCCGCCGCCGCCGCAGTGATTGCTGCCGTCGCGCCGCTGACTCCGGCGCCGTCGCAACCTTGGCTCAACCTGGTCGAAGAGACCCTGTCGGCGGATTCAGTGCGGGTGGAGGCCGTGCAATTGGCTCTGGGCATGGCCAAAGGCGCGGCCAGCGGCATTCTCGACGGGGCCACGCGTGAAGCCATCCGCGCCTGGCATCTGGCCAATAACCGGGGCAGTTCCACCGAATTATCGGTGTTTGACCTGGTCGCGCTGCTGGGGCGCTGGCCTTAAGCCACAACGGCGCTGTGTGCCCTCAAGCAGCCCCAGGCTGTACCGTTCGGCACCCGCTGCGGCACGGTAACATCGCTGTCATTCCCGCATTGTTTCCAGGATTGCGCTTATGGCAACTTCGTCTACCGTGGCAACACGGCGTTTTGCGGTGCCGGTGTCGGCGCTGACCGCGGGCTTTGTTACGGTGCTGGTGGGGTTTAGCAGCTCGGTGGCGATTGTGTTTCAGGCGGCTTCGGCGGCGGGGGCCAGTGCGGCGGAAGTGTCATCCTGGATTGCCGCGCTCGGGCTGGCGATGGGGCTCAGCTGCATCGGCCTGTCTTTGTACTATCGCAAGCCGGTAGTGACGGCGTGGTCAACACCGGGCGCAGCCTTGCTGGCCACCAGTCTGGTCGGTGTGCCGATGAGCGCGGCGCTGGGCGCGTTTGTGGTGTGCGGTTTGTTGATCTTGTTGTGCGGCATCACCGGCTGGTTTGAAAAAGCGCTGGACCACATTCCCTTACCCATTGCCGCTGCCATGTTGGCAGGGGTGCTGGTGCGGTTTGGCATGAATGTATTTACCGCCATGCAGGTCAATGCCGTGTTGGTGTTGGCGATGTTTGTGGCGTGGCTGCTGCTCAAACGCCTGTCGCCGCGTTATTGCGTGCCGGGTGTACTGCTGCTGGGCGTGGCGATTGCCGCGGTGCAGGGCAAGCTCAACTGGGCCGGTTTGCATCTGGCGGTGGCACGGCCGATCTGGATTACGCCCAGCTTTGACATCGCCGCCGTCATCGGCGTGGCGGTGCCCTTGTTTGTGGTGACGATGGCGTCACAAAACGTGCCCGGCGTAGCCGTGATGCGCGGCGCTGGCTACGACACGCCGGTATCGCCATTGATTAGCTGGACCGGCGTGCTGACGGCTGTGCTGGCGCCGTTTGGCTGTTTCTCGGTCAATCTGGCGGCGATTTCCGCGGCCATCTGTATGGGCCGCGAGTCGCATGAAGACCCGGCGCAGCGCTATATCGCGGCCGTGGCGGCCGGGGTGTTCTATCTGATTGCGGGCTTGTTCGGCGCTACCATCGCCGCCTTGTTTGCCGCGTTTCCGCATGAGCTGGTGCTGGCCATCGCCGGTATTGCCCTGTTTGGCACCATAGGCAGCAGCCTGAGCAATGCGTTGCGCGAAGACAGCATGCGCGAGCCCGCCCTGATCACCTTTCTGGTCACGGCGTCGGGGGTTAGCTTGCTCGGCATAGGCGCCGCCTTCTGGGGGCTGGTGGCAGGCGGCGTGACCTTGCTGTTAAGTCGCTGGCAACGCTGACCCGGCAACGTATGCGCAAACCTGACCGCTGACACTGCCGCACATTGCGACGGCTGCAAGTTTAAACCAGGCTGGTACAGAGCCGCTGCTGGCTCGGCACCTTGCGGAGTTCGCCATGGCCTTGCCCGACGCCGTTTCCACTGTGTTGCTTGAGCCGCCGCCGCGCGACTACACCGGTGCCTTGTTGATAGCCCAGGCCCTGTTCGGGCTGGTGCTGTTCGGCTTGTTGCCGATGTACCAGATGGCCACCCATGCGGTGACCGAAACGCATGATCTGGGGCGGGTTAAGGCGTGGCACCGCATCAGCCAGACGCCGCCACGCATCCTGGTTGTGGCCGACCACGGTCGCGTTACCTATGCCGATCTGTGGCAGCCGCAATTACATCAGCGGCTGGAATTGCGCGATTTGCGCAATGGCGAACGTCTGCTGTGTCCCTATGGCGCGCCGCAATCGGCGGGGGACGTTACCGACGCGGAAACCGGCTGTGTGCCCGCGCTTTAGCCGTGCCCTTCGGGGGCGGGCAGCGGGTTGGCCGAGCGTAGATAGCCTTCCAGCTCGGTGGCCGCAAACGGACGGGCAAAGAAATAGCCCTGCAGCGATTCGCAGCCCTGCGCTTGCAGCAAATCACGTTGCCCCGGCGTTTCGACCCCTTCCGCCACGACTTCGATGTCGAGTGCGTGCGCCAGCTGAATGACCGCGTTGACGATGGCGCGGGCGCTCGGGTCTTCTTCTATATCCTGCACAAAACTGCGATCAATCTTGAGCTCGTGCGGCATGAACTGGCGCAGCCACGCCAGGCTGGAATGACCGGTGCCAAAGTCATCAATCGCAATCTTGACGCCCAGTTCGCGCAGCCGCGTCACCATCAGCAGCGTGTGCGTCATGTCGTCCATCGCCACGGATTCGGTCAGTTCCAGCGTCAGCATATGCGGCGGCAAACCATGGCGCCGCATAATGCTTTCTACCAGTACCACCAGGCCTTGCGAGCGGAATTGCAGCGCCGATACATTAACCGCCACCGGGATCAGCATGCCCTGTTCGCGCCAGATGGCGCACTGGCGGCAGGCGGTGTCGAGCACCCATTCGCCGATTTCGCTGATCAAACCAAAACGCTCTGCTTCGGCGATAAACGCGCCCGGCATCAGCAGGCCGCGATGGGGGTCTTGCCAGCGGATCAGCGCCTCAACAGCGTTGAGATGATGAGTGTGGTTGCCCGCCACCAGCGGTTGGTAATGCAGAATGAATTCTTCATTGGCCAGCGCGCGGCGTAGATCGCGCTGCAAATCGAGCAAGCGCGCCGCCCCGGCCTCCATATCGGTGCTGTAGTAGCAAAACGTGCCTTTGCCCGCTTGTTTGGCGTAATACATCGCGACATCGGCATTGGCGACCAGACGATGCGCCGCGCTGTCATCGGGGTAGACCGCAATGCCCACCGAGGCCGACAGCAGCACTTCTTGCTGCGCAATACGGATCGGCGCGCGGATGGCTTCAATCAGGCGTTCGGCCAGCAGCGAGGGGCGCGAGCGATCTTCCACTTGTTCCATCAGCACCACAAATTCATCGCCACCCACCCGGGCCAGGGTGTCGGGCTTGCGTACCGTGACCTTGATGCGGCCGGCAATAATGCGCAGCACTTCATCGCCCAGCTTGTGGCCGAGCGAGTCGTTAACCGGTTTAAAACCGTCCAGATCAATAAACAGCACGCAGGCGCGTTTGCCATTGCGGTCGACCACTTCCACCGCATGTTTGAGGCGTTCTTCCAGTAACAAGCGGCTGCCCAGCTGGGTGAGCGGATCTTCAAATGCGGCGCGGGTGAGGGCCTGGTTGGCTTCTTGCAGCGAGGCGGCCAGACGCGTGGTTTCGAGCTGGCGGCGCGTGTCCAGCACCGAGGTCAGCAGCGTGGCCGCCAGCAAAGCCAGGGTGGCACCGGCCACCGTCAAGGAAATGCCACTGGCAGAAATATCGGCAGCGGCGCGGCAAATGCTGTTGAGCGGAAAGTGCGCTGCCGCCATCCCGGCGTAGTGCATGCCCGCGATGGCCAGGCCCATTACCAGCGCGGCCAGCGTTTGCCACAGCACCAGACGGCGGCGCGGCAGGCTGCGCATCCAGACAAAGATGCGCAGGGCGGCCAGCGAAGCCACAAAGGCAATCAGGATAGACGCAGCCACCCATAGCCAGTCCCAGACGATGGCGGGGTCCATTTGCAGGGCATGCATGCCGATGTAATGCATGCTGCAGATGCCCGCAGCCATGCAGGCACCGCCGCCGACAAAATGCAGCCGGTCTATGTGCGGGCGCGCCGACAGATACAGCGCAATTCCGGATACCGCCACCGCTGCGGCGTAGCTGGCGAGGGTAATCAGGTAGTCAAAGCCCAGCGGAATTTGCAGCGAGAACGCGGCCATGCCGATAAAGTGCATCGACCAGATGCCGGTGCCCAGCGCGAGCGAGCCGCCCAGCCACCACCAGCGCGCGCTGGACGCCGCGGCATTGCCGATGCGGCGGGCCAGGTCGAGCGCCACATAAGAAGCAAACCAGGCAATCAATACAGAAACGACCACCAGCGGGGGTGACCACGAAACCGGCAGCCAGAACGTCATTCACCGGCTCCTGTGCGGGCCGGAAGCGCGTTGCGGGCAGAATGAGACAAGGTACGAAATAGCGGCATGCAAACATCATAGAGCTTTTGCGCCGCCTGAGTGTGTCAGACGATGTATTGATGCGGCAGGATCAAGGGGGCGTACTGGCGCGTTGCTGCACCATGGCGCGATTGCCGCTCACGATTTCGTACTGGCGAAACGCATCCCGTATCGCCTCGCGCAACACCTCGTCTTCCCACGGCTTGCCCAACACTTTGTACAGATCGCCCCGGTTGACGGCAGCAATGACGCTGGCAAATTCGGAATAACCGGTGAGCAAAATCCGCACGATATCGGGGTAGAGCTTTTTAACGCGATGCAGAAAATCGGTGCCGGCCAGGTCGGGCATATTGTGGTCGCTGATCACCACGCCCACCTGGCGCGTGGCCAGGATGTCCAGTGCCGCCTCGGTGCTGCTGGCTTCCAGCACTTGCCAGCCATCACGGCGCAAGCTGCGGTTGATCTGGCCGAGCGAATCGGCGTCATCGTCCACCACCAGCAAGGTAAAGCGCGCGGCGTCGATGTCTTCTTCCAGATCCAGCTTGCGATCATCGCGCAGCAACTGCAGCAGCTCGTTTTCGGGTAGCGGACGGCTGAATAAAAAGCCCTGCATTTCGTGGCAGAACTGTTTGCGCAAATAGCCGAGCTGGCTGTCGTTCTCCACGCCTTCGGCGATGGTCGACAAACCCAGGCTGTGCGCCATCGCCACAATGGCGCGGACCAGGGCGGCGCTTTCGGTTTTGATGGCGACATCGCGGATAAACGATTTATCGATCTTGATGCGATCGATCGGAAACCGCTGCAGATAAGCCAGCGACGAATAGCCGGTACCAAAGTCATCCAGGCTCAGGCTGACCCCGAGGGCTTTAAGGTCATGCATGACCTGAATAATGCGGTCGGCGTTTTCCAGAATCAGCGATTCGGTCAGCTCCAGCTCCAGCCATTCCGGGGCCAGCCCGGTCTCTTGCAAGGCGCGTTTGACCACGTTGACGATGCCGGAGAGACGGAACTGCTGCACCGACATATTCACCGCAATCTGCACTTGCGGCAGCCCGGCGTCTTGCCAGCCGCGCGCCTTGGCACAGGCCGTGCGCAATACCCATTCGCCCACGGCCGGCATCATGCCGCATTCTTCCATCATCGGAATGAACTGGGCCGGGCCGACCAGGCCTTTTTCGGGATGGCGCCAGCGCAACAAAGCCTCAACGCCGACGATGGCGCCGGTTTTGAGATTAAGTTGTGGCTGAAAAAACAACTCGAACTCTTCGCGTTCAAGCGCACGATGCAAATCAGCTTCGAGTTGCAAGCGTTGTTCCAGACCTTTTTCGAGGTCGGCGCTGTAATAGCGCAAACCGCCTTCCTGCGCGGCGCGTTCGGCCGCTGCGCGAGCGCGGCGCAACAAGTAGCGCACATCGCTTTCATGCAGCGGATAGATGGCGACGCCGATGCCGGCATTCAAAAACACTTCCTGGCCATCCACTTGCACGCTTTGCTGCAACACGCTGTGGACATGGTGGATGAGCGCGCCGACCGCATTGCTGCCGGGAAAGCCGGGAAAGGCCAGTGCAAATTCATCGGCACCCAGTTGCGCCAGAATGCCGTCGTAGCCGCGATAGGCTTCCAGCCGTTGCGCCAGCGTGCGCAAGGCACCGTCGACGGCCTGATGGCCGAGGATCTGGATGACCTGATCCAGCCGGCGCAATTTGATATCAAGCAAAGTCAGATAACGGGCTTCGCCCGGCGCGCCCTGGGTGATCTGCTGCATGCGCTGTTCCAGCAGAATGCGGTTGGGCAGGCCGGTCTGCGCTTCGTAATAGGCCAGGTAATGAATGCGCGATTCGGCGGCCGAACGTTGCTGGATGCCCAGCATATGTTCCAGCGCAAAGGCGACGTTGTCGGCCACTTCGCGCAGCAGATTGCAGAGCGCATCGTCGAAGGTGCCGGCCTGCGTGGCCAGCAGGTTCAGCACGCAGCTGACGCGGCCGCTTTCGCGTACCGGGATGGCGGCCGCAGCATAAATGCCGCTATCAACCAGCGCCCGCGATTCGTCGTCATCCTGCGTGGATAAATCGTTGTTGAATTGCGCTTCGCCTGCTTCCCGTGCGCGTCGGGCCAGTGTGCAGGTGGCGCCAAAGCGGCGCAGCCAGTGATCCTGATCGCCCCAATAGGTGAGCGGGCGCAAGTCGGCCGAATCGGGTTCGACCAGGCCCGCCCAGGCAAAGCGGAACAACCCGCTCTCACCAAACGCCCGACACAGATTCAATAACAACTCATCGGGGCTGTGCGTATCCAGCGTGATGCGGTTGATGCGGCTAAGCAGGCCAAACAGGCCTACGCTGCGCGCCGAATCGGTGGGCGAGGTGAATTCAGGCATCGGCGTCCGTACCCGGTGCGGCGCCGGTGTCGACTTTGAGCAACTTGTTGACGGTTTGCAGCAGCTGCCAGCGGTCGAGCGGCTTTTGCACAAAGCCGTCCACGCCGCAGCTGATGGCACGCTGTGCGACGGCGGGGTCGTCCAGCGCGGACACCACCACCAACGGGATATCCGCCGTGCGCGGGTTCCCTTTAAGCTGTCGGGCCAGTTCAAAACCGTCGACCCCGGGCATCATCAAATCAAGCAGGATGATGTCTGGATGATCGGCATCGGCCAGTTGCAGCGCCTGCTGCGCGCTGCTGGCTTCAATGGGCTTATGCCCTTCAGTGCTGATAAAAATATTCAGCAATTTACGGTTGTATTCATCGTCATCAACGATCAATACATTGGCCCCCGGAATACGTCGCATATCGCCTCTCTTTGTGCACCGGTGTGCGCCATGCTGTTTTCCTGTCGGCACCAGCCGACCACATGGTCTGCTCCACCTGGGTGCGATTTACGCCCCGTTGTTATTCGACCTCCGCACACGTTTGCGCTGGCCGCCGCTGTGAGGTCGGCGGAACCGTTACCGGTTGAGTCGGGTGTCATATGCTCAGCACTCTGGCAAATGCTTACACACAACATCAGGCATCGAGTGCCTGTATGAGTGCAGTTTAGCCACAAAAAACGCGGTGATGACAGTCAAATCATGCTTTGCTGATATTTGGTGAGCGCTTTTTCACAGCTTTGTAGGAAAACACCTGACAACATCCTACGGATCGCGTCAGCATTTGACTGAGCAAGCGCGCAACCCGCACCAATGCTGGGCCCGTTATTGATGCGGGATAGGGCGGAGCGCGGGGCGCGCTCGTCGGCTCATGGCTGCCGGGGTCAAACAAGCGTCGCAAAAAAGCCGCGCCACAGGGGCGCGGCGACGGATGGAAGCGCGGCCGCCAGGGCGGTCAGTTTGGCGCAGGGTTACCGACGTAAATTCAGGCGCCTGCCCATTGTTTGACGGGCAGGCTACGCAGGCGCCAAGCCACGGCAATGCTCAGCATCAGGATCAGCACCAGCGCCGCCGCCACGCCAGACCAGCCGCCACGATGCCAGAACAAACCAGATAGAGAGCCCACCAGGCTGCTGCCCAGGTAATACGCGCTCAGGTACAAGGCCGAGGCCAGGGCTTTGGCCGGACCGGCACGGCGCCCCACCCAGCTGCTGGCGGTGGTATGGCCGGCAAAGAAGGCAAAAGTAAACAGGCCTATGCCGACCACTACCAGCGGCAACCAGTCCGACAAGGTGAGAACCAGCCCGGCCAGCATCAGCAACTTGGTGCCCCACAGCACGCGCCGACGGCCTATCCGGTCGGCCAGGCGGCCAGACCAGGTGGAGGCCACGGTGCCGGTCAGATACAGCGCAAAAATGCAACCAATCGCGGCATCGGACAAATTGAACGGCGCGCGTTCCAGCCGAAAGCCGATGTAGTTGTACAGGCTGACAAAGCAGCCCATCAGCAGAAAGCCGACGCAGAACAGCCACGGCAGACCCTCATCGGCAAACAGCGCTTTGATCGCTTGCGCCAGGGCAAGCCGGCCCACGCGGCTGGTGGGCAGCGGCCGCGCTACAAAATGGCGCGACGCCGGCAGATTGCGCCAGAAGACGGTGGCGGCAATCAGACCGGTGGCGCCGACCAGCGCGCCAGCCAGACGCCATGAGGTGAAATCGGCAATAAACGAAGTGGCGAGACGGCCGCTCATGCCACCCAGCGCGGTACCTGCGATATACACGCCCATGGCCGCGCCGAGCGAGGCCGGATCGATTTCTTCGCCCAGATACGCCATCGCCACGGCCGGCAAGCCCGCCAGCACCATGCCCGAGAGTGCCCGCAAAATCAGCATGCTGCTGTAGCCCGGCGCAGCGGCCGTCAGCATGGTCAATATGGCGGCGGCGAACATGGCGCAGCACATCACCGGCTTGCGCCCGTAGCGGTCGGCCAGAAAACTGGCCGGAATCAGTGCCAGCGCCAAGGCACCGGTGGCTGCAGAAAGCGTGACGCTGCTGGCGGCAGGGCTGATGCCAAACACCCGCGCAAACAGCGGCAGCAGCGGCTGCACCCAGTACAGCAACCAGAACGTGGAAAATCCGCCGAGAAACAGCGCCAGATTGGTCCGTTTGAATTCGGGCGTGCCCGCTTGAATGCGCTGGCGGCGGCGATCGGGGATGGCTGCGGTGGTGGGGGATATCGTGCTGGGCATGATGCGAACGGCATTGTTTTAAACGATGCGGCGATGTTAGGACTGCGCCTACTGCTGGTCCAATATATATTTATGCCTGTTCTGATTGGTTTGAGATATTTATCGATGGAATTGCGACATCTGCGTTACTTCGTCACCGTGGCCGAGGAACTGCATTTCACCCGCGCCGCAGCGCGCCTGCATATCGGTCAGCCGCCGCTGAGCCAGCAAATCCAGGCGCTGGAAGATGAACTGGGCGTGGCCTTGTTTGCCCGGACCAAACGCCGGGTCAGTCTGACGGCGGCGGGCGAGCGTTTTTTGATACACGCGCGGCAGATCCTGCAGCAAACCCGCGACGCGACCGAAGATGCGCGCCGCGCCGCGCGTGGTGAAGTGGGCGAGTTACGCATCGGCTTTACCCCGTCGCTGCCGTTTACCACCTTGCTACCCGCGTTGATCCATGCCTTCCGCGAGCGCCATCCGCATGTGACGTTAACCTTGCGCGAGATGATGACGTTGGACCAGTTGCGCGCGGTGGCGGCGGGCAAGCTGGACTTGGGTATGGTGCGCGGCGGCGATGTCGAAGCGCCGCCCAATATCAGCTTGTTGCCGTTTTTATCTGACCCGTTGGTGGCCGTCTTGCGCCGCGATAACCCCTTGGCGGCGCAGGATAAGGTGAGCCTCGCGCAATTACGCGACCAGCCTTTTGTGACCTATCCGGCCAGTGCCGGGACTGGCATACATCGACAGATTCTGCGTTTGTGCCAGGCCGCCGGTTTTGTGCCCAACGTGGTGCAGGAGGCGCGCGAAGGCACCACGCTGATCGGGCTGGTGGCAGCGGGGCTGGGCGTGTCGATTTTGCCGGGGCCCTTGTCCTGCATCCAGGTGGAGGGCGTATGTTATCGGCCGATTTCCGACCCCGGTGCCATCAGCGTGGCCTCGCTGGCGACGCGCACCGATGATGCCTCGCCGCTGATTGCGCGCTTCAGGGAAGTCATGCAAAGCAGTACCGAGCCGCCCGCTGCCGACCGTATTCCGATGAATAGCAAGGAATAGTTTCATGAGCGCGGCTCATTTCTGCGAAAATGCTCGATTGCTCGCAACAAGACCGCACCAATGAACCCGTCGTCCACGCCCACGCCCATTTTCCAACTGCCGCAAGGTATGCAACCGCGCAAACCGGTGCCGTTTCTGCCGATGAGTCGCGCCGAAATGG
Source organism: Silvimonas sp. JCM 19000 (assembly GCF_054652575.1). Classification (NCBI taxonomy): domain Bacteria; kingdom Pseudomonadati; phylum Pseudomonadota; class Betaproteobacteria; order Neisseriales; family Chitinibacteraceae; genus Silvimonas; species Silvimonas sp. JCM 19000. Next base: position 126,312 of record NZ_BAAIHC010000001.1, read on the forward strand.
ACGCGCTGGGCTGGGACGAGTGCGACATCATCCTGGTGACCGGCGACGCCTATATTGATCACCCCAGCTTTGGTATGGCATTGATCGGCCGATTGCTGGAAGCGCAGGGCTTTCGCGTCGGCATTATCAGCCAGCCCGATTGGCATTCGGCGGATGGCTTCAAGGTGCTGGGCAAGCCGCGACTGTTCTTTGGCGTGACTGCCGGCAATATGGATTCGATGATCAACCGCTACACGGCGGATAAAAAGCCGCGTTCGGATGATGCGTATACCGCCAACGGCGAGGGCGGCAAACGTCCGGATCGCGCGTTGACGGTATACAGCCAGCGCTGCCGCGAAGCGTTTCCCGGGGTCGAGATCATGGCCGGTGGCATCGAAGCCAGCCTGCGCCGGATTGCGCAATACGATTACTGGAGTGACAAGGTGCGGCAATCGGCACTGGTGTATGCCAAGGCCGACATTCTGCTGTTCGGCAATGCCGAGCGCGCCCTGGTCGAAGTCGCACAACGGGCCGCCGCCGGTGAGCGCCTGGCGCAAATCCGCGATGTGCGTGGCACCGCCTTTATGACGCAGCACGGCTGGATGCCCGCCGCAGACTGGACCGAGCTGGATTCGACCACGGTCGACACCCCGGGCCGCGTGGATGCACACCCCGATCCCTATGCAATGGAACCGGAAAAATCCAGCGAGCCAGTCACGCCGCCCGATGCAGCGCAGCCGATCCGCATTGTTTCCAAGGCTGAACGCCTGGCTGCCAAACAAGCGCAGCGCCAGAAAACCGTGGTGCGGATTCCGGCGTATGAAGCGGTTGCCTATGATCCGGTGCTGTACGCCCACGCCAGCCGCACGCTGCATCTGGAGTCCAATCCCGGCAACGCGCGCGCCATGGTGCAGACCCATGGTGAACGCGATGTCTGGCTGAATCCGCCGCCGATTCCCTTGACCACCGAAGAAATGGATTACATCTACGGCCTGCATTACGCGCGTAATCCGCATCCGTCGTATAACGGCGCACGGATACCGGCGTGGGAGATGATCCGTTTTTCGATCAACATCATGCGCGGCTGTTTTGGCGGCTGTACCTTCTGTTCGATTACCGAACACGAAGGCCGCATTATCCAGAGCCGTTCGGAAGAATCGATCCTGAACGAGATCGTGGAAATCCGCGACAAGACCAAGGGTTTTACCGGGCATATCTCCGACCTGGGCGGCCCGACCGCCAATATGTATCGGCTGGCCTGTAAAGACCCCAAGATCGAGCAATCCTGTCGTCGCCTGTCCTGCGTTTACCCCGGTATTTGCGAAAACCTGAACACCGACCACGCACCGCTGATACAGCTGTATCGCAAGGCGCGCGCCATTCCGGGGGTCAAAAAAATCACCATCGGCTCGGGGCTGCGCTACGACCTGGCGGTGGAAAACCCTGAATATATTAAAGAGCTGGTAACCCACCACGTGAGTGGTTACCTGAAGATTGCCCCGGAACATACCGAAGACGGCCCGCTGTCCAAGATGATGAAGCCGGGCATAGGCACGTTTGAGAAGTTCAAGCAGCTATTCGACAAGTTCTCGGCGCAGGCGGGCAAAAAACAGTATCTGATTCCGTATTTCATTGCGGCCCACCCAGGCACCACCAACGAGGACATGCTCAATCTGGCCCTGTGGCTGAAGTCGAATAACTTCAAGCCCGATCAGGTGCAGGCCTTTACGCCGACGCCGATGGCCATGGCCACCACCATGTGGCACACGCGGCGTAATCCTTTGCGCAAGCTGGCGCGTAGCTCGGAGAAGGTCGAAATCATCCGCGATGCGCATCAACGCAAGGTGCACAAAGCGTTCTTGCGTTATCACGATCCCGCCAACTGGCCCATCCTGCGCGAGGCGCTGGTGGCGATGGGTCGCGCCGAGTTGATCGGCAACAGCCCGCAACATCTGATTCCCGCGCAGCAACCGGGCGAGCGCCCGGTGGCGCCGCCGCGTAATGTGGTGCCGCAACGGCCGCGCCATGACGGGCAAGAGCCGCGTGCCGAGGGCAGTAGCGGCACACCGGCCACACGCAAGAAAATCGTCGGGCCCGGCCAGGGCAAGGGCAAAAAGACCATGGCCGGAAAATCGCGCTCGCGTTAAGCGTGCATGCGCTGCGCTGGCTAACGTCGGGCTCGGCTATTTGAAGTCGGGCCGCGGCGTGTCCGGACCATCGGGTGGCAATTGCGGCAGCTCGCGCGCGCTGGCGGGCACGGCGCCGTTCAGGCTGGTCAGAAACGCCTGGATGTTGTCGATATCCGTCGCGCTAAGCTCAGTGCCCAGCTGGGTCTGCCCCATAATGCGGATCGCATCGCGCAAGGACCAGACGCTGCCATCATGAAAATACGGCGCGGTTTGTGCCACATTGCGCAGGCTGGGCACTTTGAAGATGTCCCGGTCCGCCGCCTTTTTGCTCACTTCTGCCACGCCGTGATCACGCCCCTTGCTGCCGGTGTATTGCCAGTAGGGCCCCTTGGCCAGGCCAAATTTCATGAATTGCGTGCCGCCCAATGCCACGCCGCCATGGCAGGCAATGCAGCCACTATCCATAAAGCGGCGCAAGCCGGCTTGTTCGGTCTCGGTCAGGGCGGCGGGGTTGCTGCTCAGATATTCATCAAAGCGCGACGGTGTGACCAGGGTGCGCTCAAAGCTGGCGATGGCGCTGGCGATATTGTCGTACGACACCGCGCTCTTGCTGGCCGGAAACGCCTTGGCAAACAATGGCGGGTAAGCGGGGATGGAGTTGATCCGGCGCACGGCGGTGCTGGGGTCAGCCAGCGCCATTTCAACCGGGTTGGTGATCGGCCCCTTGGCCTGGTCCTCCAGCGTGACCGCACGGCCATCCCAGAACTGCTTGCTGTGGTAGGTGGCATTCAGCACGGTGGGTGAATTGCGGCTGCCCGGCTTCCAGCGGTGGCCCAGCGAAACCGGCGTGTTATCAACGCCCGCACGCGCCAGGTTGTGGCAGCTGTTACAGCTGAGCGTGCCGGAGCGCGACAGCCGTGCATCAAAGAACAACATCTTGCCCAAGGCAATGCGGCCGGTCGGATCAGGATTCGGCGTGGCATGGATCGGTTTGAAGATGGCTTGCGCCTGTTTGCGCAGGGCGGGGTCGGGCGAGGCCGGCGCGCCGTTGGCGTGGGCTTGCAGCAGCAAGCCACAGCCCAGCGCGATGACAATAAACAGATGAAACAGCGGTCGATCAAACAGCATGTGAACCTCGGGGGCGGGGCGGAGAAATGGGCCATTACAGCCCGCCACGCCGCCTTGCCGTTTGATCGATATCAGCCGTTACGCAATTATTTGCAAGCTGCAAGCATCTCCGGCTCAACGCCAGCGGCGGGCACCGGATAAAACTGTGCCAGCGTCTGACCGAGCAGCTGTAAACCAAGACGGATTTCCTCGGCGGTGCTGTTCAGCGCGGGCATGATGCGCAGGCAGTGATTACGCGGATGGTTGATCAGCAAGCCGTTGTCGCGCGCGGCTTCCATAACGGCTTCGGCGCGCTCGTCGCCCAGTTCCAGCGCCCACAGCAAACCGGCGCCACGCACTTCCCCCAGACCGAAGCGCGTGCTTAGTTCCTGCAAGCCGCGCTGTAACTGCGCACCGCGCTCGCGCACATTGGCCAGGAATTCCGGTTGCGCCACGTGTTGCATCACTGCCAGACCGACCGCCGCAGTCAAAGGATTGCCGCAAAACGTGCCACCCTGGTCGCCATAGGCAAAGACGCTGCAATGCGCTTTGGCCAGCAGGGCAGAAATCGGCACGCCCGCGCCCAGGCCTTTGCCCAGCGTGATGATATCGGGCTCGATGCCGCTGCTTTGATAGGCAAACAAGGGGCCGGTGCGGCCACAACCGGTTTGCACTTCATCAAGGATCAGCAGCAGATGGTGTTGGTCGCACAGGGCGCGCAGCGCTTGCAGAAAGGCGGGCGTGGCAGGATTAACGCCGCCTTCACCCTGAATGGGTTCCAGCATGATGCCAACCGTTTGCGGGCCGATCAGCCGTCGCACGCTCTCGATATCGTTGAGCGTGGCTTTGGGGAAGCCAGGCACTTGTGGCGGAAAATAAACATCCCAGCCGGGCTTGCCGGAGGCCGACATGGCCGCGATGGTGCGGCCGTGAAACGCACTGCTGAAGGTGATGATTTCATAAGCGCCGTCCTTATGCAGACGGCCCCATTTGCGCGCTAGTTTGATGGCGCCTTCGTTGGCTTCAGCGCCGGTATTGGCCAGAAAAACCTGGTCCATGCAGCTATGGTCGACCAGCCATTGCGCCAGTTGCGTGGCGGGCGTGTTGTTGAAGGCCGGGCTGGGCGTGATCAAGGTCATGGCCTGGCGTTGCAGCGCGTCTGCCACCAGTCTGGGGGCGTGGCCGAGACTGTTGACCGCCCAGCCTTGTAACCAGTCCAGCCAGGCTCGCCCCGCCGCGTCATACAGCCACGCGCCTTCGCCACGCTCGAATTGCAGCTGGGGACGGGGGGTGATGGACATCAGCGGATTGGGCTGGCTGGTCATGCTGGTTTACTCCTTGGGGTCGGATGCCGGTAACGCCGGCGAAAAAAAAACGGGCCGCGAAGTATTTCGCGGCCCGTTGGTCTGGTGTGTGTTTTCTGGAGCAGGGTTGCCTCAGGGCAACCGGTCCTTGTCACACGCCCATGGCAACGCGCCACGGCCCGCCGCCGCGGCTGCGGCTCGGCGGGCCGCGTTGCGTCGGCCTTGAGCGTGTGGGTAGGAATTCATGCTTTTTAGAGTGCCGGTAAATTTACCGTGCTGTCAACGCTGAATTTCGCGCGGCTTATTCAAGCAAAAGTCCGGCCTTGGCCAGCCGTTGGGCCAGCGCATCCATGCCCCCTTTGTATTCCCAATACATCAGCCGCCCATGTCCGCCCGTAACCAGCAAATACCGCTCGCTGATCGACTGGATACGGTCGATGGCCACCAGCTTGATGGTATAAGCCTCGTCCAGCGGTTCTTCGATGATCTCGGCATTCTGGGCGTCAAATCCATGCACGATGCGTGCAGTTCTGACCTTTAGCCGGATAAATTTAGCGCTCATTAACGCGGTCCACCATGTGAGTTGATCAGGTCATCCTGGGCCGGATTGCGCCAGCTACTGGCGAGTGCGGCGGCCTGCCATTCCTGCATGGCCGGCACGGCCAGCATCATGTCGCGATAGGCCGCGGCATCGTCAGGCAGTGCCACGTTATAGCTATAAAAACGCCAGACCACCGGCGCAAACATGGCGTCGGCAATGCTGAAAGCGCCAAACAAATACGGGCCCTCGGCGCTGGCGAAATGCGTGCGCGCATCGCGCCAGGCCAGACAGATGCGATCGACCTCGCTTTGCAGCGTGGCTGGCAGCGGCACACCCTGCGCCCGCAGGCGGATATTCATCGGCAACTGGTTGCGCACCTGCGCAAATCCGCTGTGCATTTCGGCGGCGATGCTGCGAGCGCGCGCCCGGGCGGCGCGGTCGGCGGGCCATAGTGCGGGATGTTGTTCTGCCAGGTATTCGCAAATTGCCAGGCTATCAAAAACCTGCAAGTCACCATCATGCAAGCTCGGCACCAGCCCGTTGGGCGAATATTGCAAATGGCGCGCGTCCACGCCCTGGCCGCCTAAAGGCACTTCAATTTCTTTGAAGGCGATGCCTGCCTGGCGCAGCACCAACCACGGCCGTAACGACCAGGAGGAATAGTTTTTGTCACCCAGATAGAGCGTGTATTGCGCGTCGGCAGAGTCCATCAAGCCTTCCTTGTGATTGAGATATGCGCATTCAGTGCGCGTTTTTCGCGTTGGCGGCGGATGGCGTGCCAGAGTACGCGCACCCCGCGCGCCATTTGCCGGTAGAGCCAGCTTGGCTGCGGGCGGATGCGCAGTTGCCCGGTGCCTTCCACCAGCACATCACCCAGCCCGACATCCACCCGTTCTTGCGCTTTCAGGATGATGTCACGCGCCTGGCCGTTTACGGTAATCCACATTTCGCCACTTTCACAAACCATACTCCAGCGCTGCCGCGCATCCAGCCGCATCAGCTCGCCTTTTAGTACCAGTCGGATGTCTTGTGCCATCGCGCTTTACTCCTGTCTCCGTGATGGCTTGTAATGTAGTCGCACACAAACTTAAGAAAAATCGATATATTTTTACGCTTTTCGTGAATAAAACTAACAGGAGGCGCGCATGCGCAATCTTCCTCCCTTGCCGGCGTTGCGGGCGTTTGAAGCGGTGTCGCGGCTGGGTAGCATGGTGCAGGCGGCCGCAGAACTGCACGTCACGCATAGCGCCATCAGCCATCAGATCAAGGCGCTGGAAGAAGAGCTGGCGGTGCTGTTGTTTGAGCGGCAGGGGCGCCGTCTGCTGCTGACCGAGGAAGGACGTATCTACGCCATGCAGGTGCGCGCCGCCATGCGCGATCTGCAGAGCGCCACCGAGATGGTGCTCAACCGGCCACGTCCGGATGAGCTGGTGATTTCAGTGATTCCTTCCTTTGCCACGCATTGGTTGATTCCGCGCTTGCCGCGCTTTAACGCGCTGTTCCCGCATTACAAAATGCGCTTACGTGCCGGCCTGGCGCTGGATGATCTGAAAACCGGCATGGTTGATCTGGCCATCCGCATGGGCGCGCGGCAGTGGCCCGACGTGCAGACGCAATGGCTGATGCAAGAGCGCGCGCTGGGGGTGGCTGCGCCGCACTTCAATGGCGGCGTTCTGCCCAAAAACATCGAGGAATTCTTGCGTTGCCCGGTGATCCGCTCTTACGACAGCGGCCGCGACTGGTGCCGTGCCGCCGGGCTGGATCAGTCCTTGCCGCCGGGGCTCAATTGCAACGATTCCAGTTTGCTGGTGCAGGCGGTGTTGCTGGGGCAGGGCGTGGCGGTCACGCGGCGTTCGCTGGTGGACGGGCTGATGCGCGAAGGTCGCCTGGTGCAGCTGCTGGATGTTGAAGTGCCGTTTGATCGCGATTACTGGCTGGCGTGGCCGCAGCGCAGTGAAGGCTCGGCCAAACTTGATGACTTTGTCGGCTGGCTGAATCGCGAGGCGGCTGAGTATCAGCATGGCTTGCCGCCGTGGCCGCATGCAGACGCGGCCAGCTGATCTAGCAGCTGTTTTCGTTGGCCGGATCGCGTTGGCGCGGGTCGGCCTGGGCCAGCACGGTGACAAAGTCCTGCAATTGCGCACGCAAGGTAACGATTTCCTCAGCCGGCATTGAAAACGCGCAAATCAAACGCGAGGGGATAGCAGCCGCTTGCGTTTTCATCTCGCGTGCGCGCTGGGTCAGCTTGATGACCACGCGGCGCTCGTCATCCGGGTCACGTTCTCGCGTTACCAGATCGTTTTGCTGCATGCGTTTGAGCAAAGGGGTGAGGGTGCCGCTGTCCAGATGCAGCAAGCGTCCCAATTCGCCCACGCTTTGCGGCGCGGTCTGCCACAGCGCCATCAAGACCAGATATTGCGGATAGGTCAGACCCAGCTCATCCAGCAGGGGTCGATACAAGCGCGTCAACATATTGCTGGCGGCGTACAGCGGAAAACACAATTGTTGTTCCAGTGAAAGCGGATCGTCATCGTCGCGCTGAGTCATGGCTGGCATCCTGAGTAAGCAGCATAAGATAACACGCGAATACTGAATTGCGCCTGTATCGGCCCAGGTATTGCGGCCGATAAATGATGAATGTAGTCAACTTTTGTGAACTACGGCGCGTTAAAGCCGACACTGCGTGTCGGCGCGCGCGTCCGCCAGGACAGCCCGGCATGCAGATTCTTATAACCGCACCCGGTACGAGGTTCTGCCATGTCGACCCCCACGCTACAGCCCAGTTCGCAAAGTCTGACCGGTGCCGTATTACGCGTCACCAGCGGCAATTTTCTCGAAATGTACGACTTTATGGTCTACGGCTACTACGCCAGCAATATCGCCAAGACCTTCTTTCCTTCCAGTAACGAATTCCTGTCATTGATGTTGGCGCTGATGACTTTTGGCGCCGGGTTTTTAATGCGGCCCTTGGGGGCGATCGTGCTCGGCGCCTTTATCGATCATCACGGGCGTCGGGCGGGACTGATGCTGACCCTGGGCTTGATGGCCTGTGGCACCTTGCTGGTGGCGTGTGTGCCGGCTTATGCCACGATCGGTCTGGCGGCGCCTTTGCTGGTGGTTATCGGGCGGCTGTTGCAAGGCTTTTCGGCGGGGGTGGAGCTGGGCGGGGCGTCGGTTTATCTGTCTGAAATTGCGCCCCCGGGCCGCAAGGGTTTTTTTGTGGCGTGGCAATCGGCCAGCCAGCAGGTGGCGGTGGTGTTTGCCGCCTTGCTTGGCGTGCTGTTGCATGCGGGTCTCAGCACACAGCAAATGGACGATTACGGCTGGCGCGTGCCGTTTTTGATTGGCTGCATGATCGTGCCCTTTCTGTTTATCCTGCGCGCGTCGCTGCGTGAAACCGAAGCCTTTGCCGCGCGCAAAATCCGGCCGACACCCCGCCAGATCCTGGCTTCGGTGCTGCACAACTGGCAATTAGTCGGCATTGCCACCCTGCTGGTGGTGACCACCACCGTATCGTTTTATCTGATCACTGCTTACACCCCGACCTTTGGCAAGACGGTGCTCAAGCTGGGCGAGAGCGATAACTTTGTCGTTACCGTCTGCATCGGCCTGTCCAATCTGTTCTGGCTGCCGGTGATGGGCGCTTTGTCCGATCGCATCGGGCGCAAGCCGTTGTTGTTGACGTTTACCGTGCTGAGTCTGCTTACGGCCTACCCGGCGTTGGCGTGGTTGGTGCAGGCGCCGTCGTTTACCAACCTGTTGCTGGTCGAGCTGTGGCTGTCGTTCTTGTACGCCAGCTATAACGGCGCGATGGTGGTGGCGCTGACCGAAATCATGCCGGTCGAGGTGCGCACCACCGGCTTCTCGATGGCCTATAGCCTGGCCGCGGCGATTTTTGGCGGCTTTACGCCCGCGATTTCCACCTGGCTGATTCATGTGACCGGCAATAAAGCCATGCCGGGCGTCTGGCTGAGTTTCGCCGCCGCCTGCGGCCTGGTCGCAACGCTGGTGTTGTGGAAGACCGGCCGGCTGGAACGCAGCCCGGCACTAGCGGCGGCCCCGGCCAAACACGTTTACGCACCTTAGCCGTATCTATTCAGCGGGCAGCGTATGCCAGCGAAAAACCGTTATGAATCAATCTTTAATTTTGATAGTATCTATTCACTATCTATTCATGATTGATTCAGGCGCTGGCCATGACCCTACCACCCCCCACCGGCACCGCTCTGCTGGATGTGCTGCAGCGCGGTGCCCACGATGCGCCCAGTCTGTGCCGCCTGCTTGGCATCAGCCAGCCCACCTTGTCGCGTCAGGTACGAGCGGCGGGGGCGGCGGTGGTGCGCAGCGGTCAGGCGCGCAGCACGCGGTATCTGGCCAGCCGCGCCATCGACGGCCAGCGCGTGCTGCCGTTATTCCGGGTTACGCCCGACGGTTTGCTACAGCAATGGGGCGAGCTGCTACCGGTTTATCCCGATCCGCATGTGCTGGTGCGGTTTAGCGATGGCAACCCGGACGAGCTGTTTGAAGGCCTGCCGTGGTGGCTGCAGGATATGCGGCCGCAGGGGTTTCTGGGGCGGACGTGGGTACAGCGGCGCGCCAGCCCGCTGGGCTTGCCGGCGGATTTGAACACGTGGGATGACAACCATGTGCTGCGCGCCTTGGCAGCGGGGGAGCAGGACAATATCGGCAATCTGTTGCTGGGCGAAGCCGCGCGCGCGGCCTGGTTGGCGCGGCCGGAAGGCGAGGTGGTGCAGCTGGCTCAGCGCGCCGAACGCTATAGCGCATTGGCCGCACTGGTGCTGGCCGGAGAGCCGGTGGGTTCGTCGGCTGCAGGCGAGCAACCCAAGTTTGCCTGCACCTTGCGCGACGGCACGGCGGCCGACGCCTGGCAGCAGCCGGTGCTGGTCAAGTTCAGCGTAGCAGCCCAGACCCCCAGCACCGAACGCTGGCGCGACCTGTTGCTGGCCGAGCATCTTGCACTGCAGACCTTGCGTGAACACCATCTGCCCGCCGCTGAAAGCGTCGTCATCGATACCGCGCAGCAGCGGTTTTTGCAGCTGACGCGGTTTGATCGGCTGGGTGCGGCGGGGCGCTGTGGTTTGATTTCGCTGGCCGCGTTGGAGGCTGGCGTGATCGGAGCGGCGCAATATGCCTGGCCGGAGCTGACGCGGCAACTGGCGGCCAGCGGCCATATCACCGCGCAAGCGGCGGAGCAGGCGGCGCAGTTCTATGCCTTTGGCCGCTTGATCGGCAACAGCGACATGCATCACGGCAACATCGCGTTTCTGCATCACGGCACGCTGCCGCTGCAACTGGCGCCGTGCTACGACATGTTGCCTATGGCACTGGCGCCCGATCGCAATGGCCTGATGCGGGATGCACTGCCGCCGCTGATCATCCCCAGTCAGCCCGCGCCCGCTGTGTGGCGTGCCATGCTGCCGCTGGCGCGCGCCTACTGGGCGCGTGTTGCTGCCGACGCCCGTTGCAGCGCTGCGTTCAGTGCCATCGCCCAGGCGCAAACCGGCTGGCTGGATCAGGTTGAGAGCCAACTGGCGCGCATGCTCTAGCTGTGCGGCTCCAACGCCGTCCACTGATTGTTATTGCGATGGCTGCGTAGCACCGCATCGATAAACTGCATGCCGCGCACACCATCATCCACCGTGGTCAAAAAGCTGCTTTCGGGCGGCAAGGGCAGACCGGCATCCACTGCCAGAATCTGCAACGCGGCGTCCTGGTACAGTTGCGCAAAGGCTTCCAGATAGCCTTCGGGATGGCCGGGCGGCACGCGGGTGGCGTGGGCCGCGGCTTCGCTCTGGGCGCGGCCACGCGTAATGCGTCGGGTTTCGCCGGCCAGTGGGGTGACCAGCAGTTCATTCGGATTCTGCTGGTCGAATGCCAGCCCGGCTTTGGTGCCATACACGCGTAATTTCAGCGCATTTTCTTCACCCGCCGCCACCTGGCTGGCCCACAACATGCCGCGCGCGCCATTGCCATAACGCAGCATCGCCTGCACGTGGTCATCCAGCGGCCGCCCCGGCACAAAGGTATGCAATTCGGCGGCGATGCTGCTCGGTTGCATGCCACTGACGTAGCTGGCGAGGTGATAGGCATGCGTGCCGATATCGCCCAGGCAGCCAGCCGGGCCCGCGCGTTGTGGATCGGCGCGCCAGCCTGCTTGTTTATTGCCGGCCAGTTCCAGCGGTTCGGATAACCAGTCCTGCGCATATTCCACCTGGATTACGCGGACGTCGCCCAATCCGCCACTGGTTACCATCTCGCGCGCATGCCGCACCATGGGGTAGCCGGAATAGGTATGCGTCAAGGCAAACACCTTGTTATGCAAGCGTGCCAGGCGCTGCAATTCCAGCCCTTCCTGCAGCGAAATGGCCAGCGGCTTGTCGCAGATGACGTGGATGCCTGCTTCCAGAAATGCGGTGGCCACCGGCGCGTGCAAATGGTTGGGGGTGACGATGGCGACCACATCGATACCATCTTCGCGCTCGGCCTCTGCCTGCGCCATGCTGCGATAGTCGGCATAACTGCGCAGCGGATCGATGCGGGCGGCGGCGGCACTGGCGGCGGCGCGATCGGGGTCGGCCGACAAGGCGCCCGCCACCAGTTCATAGCAATCGTCGATGCGCGCCGCCAGACGGTGCACCGCGCCAATAAAGGCGCCTTGGCCGCCGCCCACCATGCCCAAGCGTAAACGTCTTTGCATTAATGGCCTCCCAGGCCTAATAGATTCTGGATCTGGGTGGGGTCGACGCCGCTGCCCGCAAAGTCATCAAACGCGCGTTCGGCCACCACGATAATGTGTTCGCGTATAAATTCCGCGCCTTGCCGCGCGCCTTCTTGCGGGTGTTTCAGGCAGCACTCCCATTCCAGCACGGCCCAGCCGGGAAAATCGTACTGCGCCATTTTCGAGAAGATGGCCTTGAAGTCGATCTGGCCATCGCCAGGCGAGCGAAACCGTCCGGCTCGATCAATCCAGTTGCTGTAACCGCCGTACACGCCTTGGCGGCCGCTGGGGCGAAACTCGGCGTCTTTAACGTGAAACGCCTTGATGCGCGCGTGGTAGAGATCAATAAAGGCCAGATAATCGAGTTGCTGCAACACCATATGGCTGGGGTCGTACAGGATGCTGGCGCGCGGATGCTGCGCCACGCCATCCAGAAAGCGCTCAAAGGTAACGCCATCGTGCAGATCTTCGCCCGGATGCAGCTCGTAGCACAGATCGACACCCGCCGCGTCGAAGGCATCAAGAATGGGCCGCCAGCGTTGGCACAAGGTGGTAAATGCGGTCTCGATCAGGCCTTCCGGCCGTTGCGGCCACGGGTATAAATACGGCCAGGCCAGCGCGCCCGAGAAGGTGACGTGCGCGCGCAAGCCCAGCCGCTGCGAGGCCTGCGCCGCCAGCATCAGCTGCTCGATGGCCCAGGCGGTACGCGCGGCGGGGTTGCCACGCACCGCCGCCGGGGCAAAGCCATCAAACAGACTGTCATAGGCCGGATGCACCGCCACCAGTTGCCCCTGCAAATGCGTCGACAGCTCAGAAATCTGCAGGCCATAGCTTTCGAGCATGCCCAGCAGATCATCGCAATAAGCCTGGCTGGTGGCGGCTTGCTGCAGATCAATCAAACGCGGATCGGTAGGGATCTGCAGCGCAGCGTAACCATGGCCGGCGGCCCACTGCGCCAGGTGCGGCAGGCTGTCAAACGGCGCCGCATCGCCCAGGTATTGCGCCAGAAAAATCGCCGGGCCTTTGATCGTTCTCATGTCTGCTGTCTCCGCGTGCAACGCTTAAAACTAGTCCAGATGCGCCACCTCAGAACGGCGAATCGGGAAAATAGAACGTTTTGGCGTTGTCTTTGGTGATCAACACCGACGGAATAATGGTGTTGGCGGGCAGTTTTTCGCCTTTGAGACGCGCTTCGGCGGTCAGCTTGATGGCGTCGTAAATAAACCGGGGCGAATACGATACGTCGGCTTTGATCAGCGGGTTGCTGCCATCCATGATGGTCTTGACCGCGCCCTTGGCCCCGGCGCCCCCAAACACTTCTTTGATATCGGTGCGTTTGGCCTGGCTGATAGCCTTGAGTACGCCCACTGCCATATCGTCATCGGCCGCCCACACGGCATCGATGTGCTTGAAGCGCGTCAGATAATCCTGCATTACCTTGAAGGCATCATCGCGGTTCCAGTTGCCGTATTTGGCGTCGAGGATTTTCATGTCCGGATGGCTTTTGATCACGCCATTGAAAGCCTCAAAGCGTTCGTTATCCAGGGTGGTGGGTATGCCGCGCAGCACCACCAGGTCGCCTTTGCCATTGAGTTGCCGGGCCAGATATTCCGCCGGTAGCTTGCCGAAGGCGGTGTTATCGCCCGCCACATACGCGTCCTGGGCGCTGGTGTCGGTCAAACCACGATCCACCACCGTCACGTAGACGCCCTTGGCTTTTACCTGCGCCACCGGCTTGGTCAAAGACGCCGATTCAAACGGAAACACCACCAAGGCATTGATCTTGTTCACCGTGAGCAAATCCTGCAGCTGGTTGGCTTGCTCGGGCGCGGCACTGGCGGTTTTGACGATGACTTTCAGATCGGGATGCTCTTTTTCCAGTTCCTTTTTCGCCTCATTGGCCCACCACACTATGCCCGCGGTAAAACTATGCGTGGCGGTGGGAATAGACACCCCCAGCGTGACCTTTTCGGCCGCGTGGCTCAGGGTGGACAAGGCCAGCAAGCTGGCGCTGATGACGCACATCAAGCGTTTCATGGTGGGTCTCCAAGGGCGCTGTCTGCGCGCCCGGGCAGGAAGGCGGGGATGCCTTCGTTAACGGCGTGAGCGCTGCAAAAACGCGACCACGATAATGACCCCACCTTGCACGGCGGCGTTGAGGTACACGCTGATGATGCTGGTGAGATTAAGAATATTGCTGATCACCGACAGCAGGATCGCGCCGATGACCGTGCCAAACACGCGGCCCTCGCCGCCTTTGAGTGCGGTGCCGCCCACCACGACGGCGGCGATGGCTTCCAGCTCCCACAACAAGCCGGTGGTGGGCGTGGCCGATCCCAGGCGGGGCACGTATAACAGCGTGGCAATGCCGACGCACAAGCCAAGCAGGGCATAGGTCAAGGTCTTGACCAGATCAACGCGGATGGCGGCATAGCGCGCCACTTGTTCGTTCGAGCCGATGGCTTGCACATGGCGGCCGAAGGCGGTGCGGTTAAGCAACAGCGCGCCCAGCAGCGCCACCAGCACAAAAATCCACACCGGGATCGGCACGCCCAGCAGCACGCCGTAATACACGGGGCTGTAGACATCGGTCAGCGCGTTATCCAGCGTCAGCGCACCGCCATCGGCCAGCCAGGTCAACAACGCGCGAAAAATGCCCAGCGTGCCCAGCGTGACAATAAACGGCTCGATGCGACCGCGCGTAATCAGCAGGCCATGGATGGCGCCAAACAGCGCGCCCAGCAGCAGCGCCAGGCCGATGCCGAGCGCCACCACCGCCAGCGGATGCGTCGCCCACGTACTGGTGCCCAGCTTGTTCATCAGCAAGATCATGCTGCCCGCGATCAGCGCGGCCATCGAACCGACCGACAAATCGATGCCGCCGGACATGATCACAAAGGTCATGCCCACCGCGATGATCCCGATAAATGCCGTGCGGGTGAGCACGTTCATCATATTGTCGAAGGTGGCGAAATCGCTGTTCAGCAGCGTGCCCGCCACGCACAACACGACCAGGCCCAGCAGCGGCCCGACCGCATGCAGTTTGCCCAGCCAGCGCCAGCCGCGACGTGGCGATTCAGTGGGTGCCAGTGGCATAGCCGATCAAAGCCTCTTCAGTCAGTTGGTCTGCCTCGAGCGTGGTTTGCAACTGGCCGCCGCGTAATACCGCCACGCGATGGCACAGACCGATCAATTCGATCAGCTCGCTCGAGATCACGATGACCGCGCGGCCTTGTTGCGCCAGCGCGTGAATCAAGAAATAGATATCGCGTTTGGCGCCCACATCGACCCCGCGCGTGGGTTCATCCAGTACCACCACCTTGGGGTCGGGATGCAGAAATCGGGCCAGTGCCAGTTTTTGTTGATTGCCGCCGGACAACATGCGCGCCTTGCTACGGGTGTCGCCGCTGCGGATGCCGAAATCATGGATGGCGCGGTCCAGCGCAGCTTGTTCCGCGCGCAGGTCCAGCAGCGGGTGGGCGTAGCGTTCCAGCGTCATCAGGGTCAGATTCGGCCGCAACGGCAGATCGATATGCAGGCCTTTGCCTTTACGGTCTTCGCTGAGATAAGTCAGGCCATGGCGCATGGCCGCACGTGGATGCTTAAGCTCGACCGGTTGGCCCGCGATGGCAAATGCGCCGCCGCTGCGTGGGCGCAAACCGATAATGGCCTCGAAGGCCTCGGTGCGCCCGGCCCCCACCAGCCCGGCAAAGCCGAGGATTTCGCCAGCGCGAACTTCAAAGCTCAGATCGTCGGTCCAGCCCGGCACCTGCAGATGCTCAACCTTGAATGCGACCGGCGCATCGGCGGCAGGGGGCGTGCGCGGCGGGAACATATCCGACACATCGCGTCCGACCATCAGATTGGCCATTTGCTGGCGCGTGACGCTGGCCGTGGCGGCGCGGCTCACCAGGCGGCCATCGCGCATCACCACAATCTCATCGGTGATGCGCTCGACCTCGTCCAGTTTGTGCGAGATATACAGCACGGTGACGCCATCGGCGCGCAGCTTGCGCATCAGAACGAACAGACGCTCGGTTTCGCCCGGGGTGAGGGTGGCGGTGGGCTCATCCATGATCAGCAAGCGCGCATGACGCGACAAGGCTTTAGCGATCTCGACCAGTTGTTTCTCCGCCACGATCAAGCGCCGCACCGGCGTGGCGGGGTCCGCGTTCAGCCCGACCTGCGCCAGATACTGGCGCGTGGCGGCATGCATGGCGCGGTCGTCCAGCAAGCCGTGACGTTTGAGTTCGTGCCCCAGAAAGATGTTCTGCGCAATGCTGAGATGCTCGGCCAGATTGAATTCCTGGTGGATCAGCACAATGCCGCAGGCTTCGGCCTGGCGCGGGCCGCTAAAGCTTTGTACGCGTTCGTCCACCCATACCTGCCCGGCGCTGGCTTGTTCGTATCCGGCCAGAATTTTCATCAGCGTGGATTTGCCGGCGCCATTTTCGCCCAACAAGCCGTAGATGCGCCCGGGGGTGAGGCCAAAGCTCACCTCATGGAGCACTTCGACCGGGCCGAAGCGTTTGCTGATCTGATCGAAGCGGATCGCCAGGCTCATCTCAGGTGCTCGCTCTGATTGCAAGCCGATGCGGCAACAACACGCTGGCGGGCCGATGGCTGCGGTCGGCCAGCATATCCAGCAACAACTGCACGGCGGTTTCGCCCAATTGCCGCATCGGTTGCGCCAGCGTGGTCAGCGGTGGATCGGTTTGCGCCGCCAGCGCGATATCGTCAAAGCCGACCACCGCAACATCGTGCGGGATGCGCTTGCCCAGGCTGCGTGCGCCCGCCAGAGCGCCGATGGCCAGAGTATCGGACACGGCAAACACCGCGGTCGGTGGTTCCGCCAGACTGAGCAACTGTGCCATCGCCGTATTGCCGGCGGCGTAATCAAGACTGTGGGTATGGATGCACCAGTCCGGCCGTGGCGTAATGCCTGCGCCACTGAGCGCATCCAGCCAGCCCTGCTTGCGTTGCCGTGCATACAGCCAACCTGCGTCGCTATTGATCAGGCCGATACGGCGATGCCCTTGCTGCAGCAAATGCAACACGGCATCTTGCGCGGCCTGGCGGTTGTCGATGCCGACATAGGGCACGGCCATGGCGGGGTCGAACTCGGCGCAGGCCACCCACGCCAGGCCTGCATTATCGTTGGCCAGCGCGTGCTGCACGGTGTCGGGGTCCAGGCAGATTGCGCCATCGGCGCGGCGCCGCCGCAGCAAATCAAACCAGGTGTGTTCACGTGCAATATCTGCACCGGTATCGCACAACACCACCAGATAACCATGCTGGCGCGCCACGCTGTCGATGCCGCGCATGATCTCGGCATAAAATGGATTGCCCACGTCGGGCACCAGGACCAGTAACAAGCGGGTTTCGGCGGTGCGTAGATTGCGCGCCATGGCGTTAACGCGATAACCCAGCGCCTGCACCGCGGCCATGACGGCATCACGCGTGGCCGGCTTAACCACCTGCTGGCCGTTAAGCACGCGCGATACCGTCGCCACCGAAACCTGGGCATGCCGTGCCACCGCGGCAATCGACACAGCTTGGGGTGGGGCGGGGCGGCTGGAATCGGGCATGGATGTAGTCGAATGTAAACGATTACATTTTTGTAGAGGTGGCCCGCGCAAGGCGCAAGACATTTCGATGTTGCGGCGCGGTAAGGGCGATACTTAAGTCTTGCAAAACATATAAACGAAAAAGAATAACAATTGCACTTATTATTCTTTTTGGTTTGTATGTGGCTTTGCTAGATTGGCCGCTCACGCTGACAGGCGTGCATAACCATCACACAAGGAACGGGGATCACATGAGCACATTGAACAAAGCACGCTGGCTGGGCTGGCTGGCGCCGTTGACGCTGGCGCTGAGCGCCAGCGGCGTGCACGCTGCCGACGACGTGACCGTGGCCTATCAGACCACGGTTGAACCCGCCAAAGTGGCGCAGGCCGATGGCGAATATGAAAAAGCCACGCACAGCAAAATCAACTGGCGCAAGTTCGAGAGCGGCGCGGAAGTGATCGCCGCGGTGGCCTCCGGCGATGTGCAAGTGGGTTATGTCGGTTCCAGCCCCTTGGCCGCTGCCGCCAGCCGCGGTCTGCCCGTGGAAACCTTTTTGATTGCCATCCAGATCGGCTCGGCCGAAGCGCTGGTGGTACGCCCCAACATCAATAAGCCGGCTGATCTGATCGGTAAAAAGATTGCGGTACCGTTTGTTTCGACCACGCATTACAGCTTGCTGGCCGCGCTGAAACACTGGCAGATTGATCCGTCCAAAGTGCAGATCATCAATCTGCGCCCGTCTGAAATTACCGCAGCCTGGCAACGCGGCGACATTGATGCCGCCTACGTGTGGGACCCGGCGCTGGGCAAAGCCAAAGAGACCGGCAAATTGCTGGTGACCTCGGCCGAGGTGGGCAAGTGGGGCGCGCCGACCTTTGATGCATGGATTGTGCGCAAGGATTTCGCCAGCAAAAACCCGGACTTCGTCACTGCCTTTGCCAAGGTCACACTCAAGGCGTATGCCGACTACAACGCCAATCCCAAGGCGTGGATTGCCAATCAGGCCAATCTGGACAAGGTTTCGCGTTTGACCGGCGCCAAGCCGGAAGAAATTGCGGGCTTGCTGCAGGGCAATGGCTATCCGAACGCCAGCGAACAAAGCACTTTGCTGGGGCAGAGCACGGTGAAGGCGGTGGCAGCCACCTCGGCCTTCCTCAAAGAGCAGGGCAAGGTCGACAGCGTGCAGCCTGACTACGCGCCGTGGGTCGAAGCCCGATTTGCCCGCGCTGCCCGCTAAGCCCAACCCGCCGCCGCCATCCGGAGAGCCTGCATGAGCCCCACGCAAGGTCTGCAATTCGAGAACGCCAGCGTTATCTATCCAGGCCAGAGTCAGCCTGCGCTGCAGCAAGTCAATCTGCAGGTGGCGGCCGATGATGTGGTGGTGGCGCTGGGGCCATCCGGTTGCGGCAAGACCACGCTGCTGAATCTGGCGGCCGGGTTTTTGCTGCCTACGCATGGCGTGGTGCGCTTTAACGGCCAGCGGATTAACGCGCCAGCAGCGGCACGTGGTGTGGTGTTTCAGGACAACGCGCTGCTGCCTTGGCTGAACGTGCTGGATAACGTGGCATTTGGCCTGAAGTTGCAGCGCGTGCCCAAAGCCGAGCGCGAACAGCGCGCCCGTGCCGTGCTGGCGCAAGTCGATCTGCAGGATTTTGCCGGGCACCATGTCTGGCAATTGTCGGGGGGCATGCGGCAACGCGTCGGCCTGGCGCGCGCGCTGGCCGCCGACCCGCAATTGCTGTTGATGGATGAGCCGTTTGCCGCACTGGATGCATTCACGCGCGAGCAGATGCAGGAACTGTTGTTGCAACTGTGGCGGCGCAATGGCAAACGCATTTTGCTGATCACGCACGACATCGAAGAAGCAGTGTTTCTGGCCACCACGCTGGTATTGATGTCGCCGCGCCCGGGGCGGATTGTCGAGCGCTTGACGCTGGATTTCGGCCGTCGCTACGCAGCGGGCGAATCAGCGCGCAGTATCAAATCCGACCCGTCGTTTATTGCCACGCGTGAGCACGTGCTGGCGCGCATCTTTGCCCACCGCGGCCAGGAGCAATGAGATGGAGCAAACGCTGTTGACCACCGAACTGGATGTGACCGAAGCCGCCAGCGTGGAATGGGCCAGTTGCAGCACCGCTGGCGTGCGCCCCAAACCATTCCGGCCGTGGGTATTGAGCGCGATCACGGTGGCTGTGCTGATTGTGATCTGGTGGGCGGTGACCACGGCCGGCTTGATCCAGCCGGTGTTTTTGCCCTCGCCACAAGCTGTGTTGGGCAAGGCCTGGACGGTGAGCACCCGCGGCTTTATGGACGCCACGCTGTGGCAGCATCTGGGCGCCAGTCTTGGCCGCATGCTGGTGGCGCTGCTGGCCGCCGTGGTGTTGGCGGTGCCGGTGGGCGTGGCCATGGGTTTGTCGCGCCGGGCTCATGCAATTCTTGACCCACTGATCGAGTTCTATCGGCCGATACCGCCTCTGGCCTATTTGCCGCTGATCGTGATCTGGTTTGGCATCGGCGAGCTGTCGAAAATCTTGCTGATTTATCTGGCGATCTTTGCGCCGATTGCGATTGCCACGGCGGCGGGCGTGCGCCATGTCGATCCGGCCCGCTTGCGCGCGGCGCAGGCTTTGGGCGCCACGCGCTGGCAAAGTGTGTTCTACGTGGTGTTGCCCAATGCCTTGCCCGATATTCTGACCGGCGTGCGCATCGGGCTAGGCAGTGGCTGGTCTACCCTGGTGGCCGCCGAACTGATCGCAGCCACGCGCGGCCTGGGCTTTATGGTGCAATCGGCGGCACAGTTTCTGGTTACCGACGTGGTGGTGCTCGGCATCGCCGTCATCGCGATCATTGCCTTTGGCCTGGAGCTGGGCCTGCGCTGGCTACAACGCCGCCTCACCCCCTGGAAAAGCATGACGGCATAAGGTGGGTGGAAGCCCACCATGCCAAGCCATCGCCACGCGCCGCCCCCTTTGCATGCCACTTTGATGGGTGGGTCCAGACCCACCCATGGATGCGCGGGTACTAAGCGTGCGTGGGTTTATGCGGCGGCGAGCGGTAATTGCACGATCGCCACCATGCCGTGGCCGGTATTTTCCAGACGGATATTGCCGCCATGGCGCTGCACGATATTGCGCGCAATTGCCAGGCCCAGCCCCACGCCCCCGGTCTCGCGCGAGCGCGAGCTTTCCATGCGATAGAACGGCTCGAACACCTTGTCCAGATAATCCTCGGGCAAGCCCGGGCCCTGATCTTCGATGCGGATATCAACCAGCCGACCACGCCGCTCGGTGCTCACCACCGCGACATCGCCATACTTGATCGCGTTATCGATCAGATTGGTCATGCAACGCTGCAAAGAGGCCGGATTGGCGCGGATGGCTACGCCGCTGCGATTGCGCAAGGTCACATCCTGACCTGCGTCGGCGGCATCGATGCAGACTGTCTCCAGCAATGAATCCAGATCCAGATTCTGCATATGGTCCGCCGTGGTGCTGCGGGCAAAATCGAGGCCCTCACGCACCAGTTGCTGCATTGCGGCCAGATCATTCAGCAATTGCGCGCGCAGTTCCGGGTTTTCTACCTTTTCCAGGCGCAAGCGGATGCGGGTAAGCGGGGTCTGCAAGTCGTGGGCTATCGCGGCCAGCATGAATACGCGCTGCTGGATATGAACCCGGATTTGCGCCTGCATCGCATTAAACGCGGCGATGGCGCGGCGGATTTCCCACGGACCTTCTTCCTGCAGCGGTTGGCGTTCAATGTCCGCACCGAGCTCACTGGCCGCCCGTGACAGGCGCCGCAGTGGCGAAATCACCATCCGTGCCGCCACCCAGGCCAGCGCGGCAATCAGCGCAAAAAACACCAGCAAATGCACCGGGAAGGGCCGGTCGGCGCCAAACGGACCAAATGGCGGCATCGGTCCACCAAAGGCGGAGCCGATGGCGATATGTACCGTGGTGCCATCCTGCAAGGCAAGGTCGGCGCGCATGCATGGCACTTCGTTTTTCGGCGGCGCGCCGCCATTAGCCTCTGGCTCCGGGCGTACTTCTTGCGGACCGCCAAAGCCGTCTTCCGGTCGACCGCCAAAGGCGCGATCTTCCGGATTGCGCGGAAAGCGCACACAACGTTGCATGGCGCTGGCATGAAGCACCTGGACCGCGCCCGGCACCTTGGCGCGCAACGATGCCATCAGCGCCAGATCGTCGTCGCCACGCACCGTGGCATCGCCGCCCAGCGAGGCACGCAAGCCGACATGGCCGCTTGACGTCACAATGCGCGGCCGCACTTCCGCCGGAATGCCATTCAGCAAATGCATGAACTGCGCTACGCGTTCGGTATCGTGTTGCGCGCGCAGTTGCTGCATCGATTGCTGTTCTTCGCGACGTGCCAACTCAAACGTCAGCACAATCGCCAACACCACACCCGCCGCCAGCAGCAGAAAGATGCGATTGGTCATCGAACCCGTCAGCTTGTGCCAACGGCGGGTGAGGCGTGCTTTCAATGGTCTACCGTCACTACGGCTGCCAGCACGTAGCCTTCGTTACGAACAGTTTTGATCAGTTGCGGCGACTTGGCATCGTCGTCCAGCTTTTGCCGCAAGCGGCTGATCTGCAGATCAATCGAGCGCTCAAACGGCTCGGCATCGCGGCCTTGCGTCAGATTAAGAATCTGGTCGCGATTGAGTACGCGCTGCGGATGTTCCAGCAGCGTTTTGAGCAAGCGGAATTCACCGCCTGACAACATCACCAGCACGCCGTCGGGGCGAACCAGATGGCGCGCGCGCAGATCGAGCGTCCAGTTGGCAAAACGCATGGCGGTGGCGTCCGGCGTGTCGAGGTTCGGCGGCAGTGCCCAGGTACGCCGCAACACCGTGCGCACCCGCGCCACCAACTCGCGCGGCTCGAATGGCTTGGTCAGATAATCATCCGCGCCCATTTCCAGGCCAAGGATACGATCGACCGGATCGCCGCGTGCGGTCAGGATGATGACGGGCAGGTTGGAACTGGAGCGCAGATTGCGGCAAAGCGTCAGGCCATCTTCGCCCGGCAATGTAAGGTCTAGCACCACCAGATCAACTTTGTTGGCGTCCAGCATGCGTTGCATACCGGCGCCGTCGCTGGCGGTAAACGCTCTAAAACCGTGGGTATCCAGGTAATCGGCCAGCAGGCTGCGGATTTCGTGGTCGTCGTCGACGACGAGAACGCGGGTGGGGGTCTGGTTTTCCATAAGCGCCATCAAAGAGTTACGCGCACATCGGGGTGCGTGAGCGGGTTATCACCGTGCCATTTGTATCAAGCCGGGCTGCCAGCGAATGTATGTGAATCACCCCCGGCCCGAAAGCCGGTTTTGTATCGCCACGTATCAAGTGCGCGCCCAAACTTGCATTGATACAAATCTTTTGCGGGCGCGCGGGCATTGTCAAAATCGCGTAGGGCGTACGTAACCGGGGCCGACGGGCGGTGGCGTCACGCCCCGATCCGCCGCGTTCAGGGCAGCAAGGCGAATTCACGCGCGCCGGGTTCGCGGCGCAAATCGGGCACGGTAAAGAAGATGGTGGTGCCTTCGTTAACCTTGCTCCGCGCCCAGATGCGACCATCGTGCCGGTGGATGGCACGCTGGGCGATGGCCAGGCCTATGCCATTACCGGCCGCATCACCCGGGCCATGCAGGCGGTGGAAGGGGGTAAACAATTTGCCAGCCTGGGTCATATCAAAGCCCAGGCCGTTATCCCGCACATAAAACACCGGTTGGCCGCCGGTGGGGTTCATGCCGAATTCGATCTCGGCGTGATCGCGCGTGGCGGTGAACTTCCACGCGTTATGCAGCAGATTGTGCAGCACCACGCGCAGCAACCGCGGATCAGCCCAGGCGTGCAAGCCCGGGCGCACCAGCAACTGGATCTGGCGCGTGGGTTCCAGTGCGTGCAGTTCTTCGATGACGTCATGGGCCAGCGCGGTCACATCAACCTCTTGCCGCCGCACCTCGCTGCGCGAAATTCGGGTTAGCGCGATCAGATCCTCAATCAGCATCGACATATTCAAAACCGCAGTGCGGATGCGCGCCAGGTAGTTGCGGGCGTTGACGTCGAGTTTCTCGCCATAGTCTTCTTGCAATACCTGGCTAAAGCCGTCGATGGTGCGCAGCGGCGTGCGCAAATCATGCGAAATCGACCACGACAAGGCGTCGCTCTCGTGCTGCACCGTGGCCATGGCGCGGGTGCGCGCTTCGATGGCCTCTTCCAGATGATTGCGGTAGTTCTCCAGCTCTTGCGCGGTATGGCGGCGCGCGCTGATATCCACCAGATAGCCTTGCAGATGCTTGCTGCCGTCCTCGTTCACCGTGGCGCTGGCGGCCAGCCAGACCCAGACCACCTGGCCTTCCGCACCAATAAAGCGGCACTCGATCTGGCTATGCCGGGTCTGGGTAAACTCGGAAAACACCGGATAGAGCAAATGACGGTCATCCGGGTGCAGCACATTGACCAGAAAGTTTTCCTGATACCAGCTTGCCAGTGGGTAACCGAGCAAGCCTTCCGCCTGCGGGCCCACGTAGGTAAAACTCCAGGCTTCCGGGTGCGCATCCCACGGGATGACCTGGGTGTTTTCGACCAGCCGCCGATAGCGGTCTTCGCTGGCGCGCAGGGCCAGCTCGATCTGGCGGCGGCTCAGCAAATCGGCTTCGAGTTGCAGGTTTTTTTGTTCCAGCGTCTGGATCAGTTGGCGTAGGGAACGCCGCGTATGCTCCAGATTGCGCCCGAGGCGGCCGAGTTCGTCATTGCGCTGCCATTCAAAGCTTTCGCTCAGGTCTTGTTGCGCCAGCTGCAGCGATTGCCGCGTCAGCCGGTTTACCGGTCGCAGCAGGCGCGATTCCAGCAAGAACAGGATCAAGCCCATGCTGATTGCTACCTGCAGCGCCACTGCGATCAGATAAATTCGTTGATTGGCGTGGATTTGCGCCACGACGCGGCCGTCGTCCAGCTCCACGCTGATGGTGCCAATATTGTTGCCTTGCTTGCTGACGATGCGGGAGAGCTTGAACAGATGGCCCGTCACCCGATCGGGCCGGTCGGCGCTCAAAAACCGGCCGAGGGTGGCGTCGTTGACGCTGATGCGCACCACGCGTTCGTCGCTCATAAAAGACTGGAGCAGCGGGCGACCGGCTTCGGGCGACAGATTCCACAACGGTTCTTGCATGCCCAGCGCCAGCACGTCGGCGATGCGGGCGTGATCGGCGTGCAAGTCGGCTTCCGCTTTGGCCAGTTGGCGATCAAGGCTGAAATAACCGTTGATGCTGGCGGGCAACAGCAGGCCCAACAACAAGGCAAGGATCAAGGCGGTGCGCAGAGAAAGATTCATTCGGCCCGGAGCATGAGGTTTGAATACGCGGTGTCCGACCCTTGGTAAACGGGGGCGGGGCGTTTGAATTCATCTTACATGATGCCGCCGTGGCTGCCGCCCGCGCCGTGTCTGCACCTTGCGTTGCGCGCAACACATGCCGCCGGCATGGCCAGGATGGCGGCATAATACGGGCTCGCAAAGACAGGTGATTCCAACATGCGCGTAATGGTGTTAGGGGCGGGGATAACGGGGGTGACTTCGGCCTGGTATCTGGCGCAAGCCGGGCACGAAGTCACGGTACTGGAACGCGGCCATGCCGCTGCGCTCGAAACCAGTTTTGCCAACGGCGGCCAGATTTCGGTATGCCATGCCGAGCCGTGGGCCAATATCAAAGCACCGTGGAAGATATTGCAGTGGTTGGCCGAAGACGATGCACCGCTGGTCTGGCGCATGCGGGCCGATCTGGCGCAATGGCGGTGGGGTCTGCGTTTTTTGCTGGAGTGTGCACCGCAGCGGGCACGGCACAATCTGCAATCGCTGGTACGGCTGGGTCTGTATAGCCGGCAATTGCTACAAGAACTGCGCGCGCAGTTGGGCTTTGATTACGACCAATCCACCCGCGGCATCCTGCATTACTACACCGATCCCAAAGAATTTGAGTCCGCCTTGCCTGCCGCTGCCGCCATGCGCCAGCTCGGCCTGCAACGCACGCCTGCCGACGCCGCCCGTTGCCTTGCCATCGAGCCAGCCCTGGCACACAGCCATCGGCCCATCGTCGGCGGCACTTATACCGAGAGCGACGAATCGGGCGACGCGCACCGCTTTACCCAGTTGCTGGCGGCGCGCTGTGAACAAGCGGGCGTCCGCTTTCGGTATGGCGTAAATATCGAACGCATTGTGACGCGCGCCGATCAGGTTGTGGGTGTGCAGATTGCGGCGGAAGATGAACTCGCCAGTGCCGATGCTTACGTGGTGTGCCTCGGCAGCTACACCCCGCACTTGCTGCGGCCGCTGGGCGTCAAACTCGATATTTATCCGGGCAAAGGCTACTCGGTGACGATACCGCTGGCTGAGGGCGATAAAGCACCCCAGGTCAGTCTGACCGACGACGGCCACAAGCTGGTGTTCTCGCGGCTGGGGCAACGTTTGCGGGTGGCCGGGATGGCGGAATTTGCGGGCTACGATTTGCGCATAGATAAAGCGCGTTGCCACGCGTTGCTGACGCGGGTGCAGGAGATATTCCCGCATTTATCTGGCTATCAGCATGCGGAATTCTGGACCGGGCTGCGCCCGTGCACGCCAGGCAATCTGCCCTATATCGGCAAGACCGGGATTGCAGGTCTGTTCGTCAATAGCGGCCATGGTACGTTGGGCTGGACCGAAGGCTGCGGAAGCGGCCGCGCTGTGGCAGATATGGTGGATAACCGCCGACCCGAGGTTGAATACCCCTTTATGCTGGCCGCCTGAGCCAAAAAAAATAGGGTGGGTCGAGACCCACCATTCAAAGGCAACGAGAAGCACATCAATATGTACTTTTCTGCGGCTTTGAATGGTGGGTCTCGACCCACCCTATGGGTGGTGCGTTTTACTCGACGCGGTAGTTCGGTGCTTCTTTGGTGATCTGCACGTCATGCACATGCGATTCGCGGATGCCGGCCGAGGTGATCTCGACGAATTCCGCTTTCTTGTGCATTTCGTCGATGGTGGCGCAACCGAGGTAGCCCATCGAAGAGCGCAAGCCACCAATCAACTGATGCACGATGGCAGTGACCGAGCCTTTGTACGGCACGCGGCCTTCAATGCCTTCCGGTACCAGCTTGTCGGCGTTGGCGGTGTTTTCTTCCTGGAAGTAGCGATCGCTGGAGCCTTGTTGCATTGCGCCCAGCGAACCCATACCGCGGTAGCTCTTGTACGAGCGACCCTGATACAGCTCGACCTCGCCCGGTGCTTCTTCGGTACCTGCCAGCAAACCACCCAGCATGACCGTGTGGGCGCCCGCGGCGATAGCCTTGGAGATATCGCCCGAGAAGCGGATGCCGCCATCGGCAATCAGCGGCACGCCAGTGCCTGCCAGCGCGTCAGCCACGTTAGCGACGGCAGAAATCTGCGGTACACCTACGCCAGCCACAATCCGCGTGGTGCAGATCGAGCCCGGGCCAATGCCGACCTTGACTGCATCGGCGCCCGCATCAACCAGTGCGCGCGCAGCGGCGGCGGTGGCGATATTGCCGCCGATGACTTGCACATTCGGAAAATTGCGTTTAACCCAGTTAACGCGGTCGATTACGCCTTTGCTGTGGCCGTGCGCGGTGTCGACCACGATGACGTCCACACCGGCTTCAGCCAGCAGCGTAACGCGATCTTCAGTGCCTTCACCGGTGCCGACAGCAGCGCCAACGCGCAGACGGCCGAGTTCGTCTTTGGACGCAAACGGGTGTTCGCTGGTCTTGATAATGTCTTTAACGGTAATCAGGCCACGCAGCTGGAAGCTGTCGTTAACCACCAGCACGCGTTCGAGCTTGTGGTCATGCATCAGGTTGCGGGCTTCGTCGATGGAACCGCCTTCACGCACGATCACCAGCCGCTCTTTCGGGGTCATGATGCTGGCGACCGGCACGTCGAGACGGGTTTCAAAACGCAGGTCACGGTTGGTGACGATGCCGACGACCACGCCGCGGCTATCAATCACCGGAAAACCGGAGATGCGATGTTGACGCGTCAGCGCCAGCACATCACGCACCAGCATTTCGGGGGCGACGGTCAGCGGATCTTTAACGATGCCGGACTCGTAACGTTTGACTTTGGAAACTTCTTTGGCTTGCAACCGTGCCGACATGTTCTTGTGCACGATACCGATACCGCCTTCTTGCGCCAGCGCAATGGCCAGCGGGGCCTCGGTGACCGTATCCATGGCAGCGGAAACGAGCGGCAGATTAAGCCGGATGTCGCGAGTAAGCTGCGTAGTGAGGCTTACATCACGCGGGAGAACTTCAGAATGAGCCGGGACGAGCAGGACGTCGTCGAAGGTAAGGGCTTTTTGTACGATGCGCATTTGTGCGAATCCTTTCACGCCAAAAGTCGATTGTACCGAAAGAATCGCCGTACGCCTATCCTGTTGTCATGTCTAGCGCTAACTGATGGGTGTGGCGGTCGGCGTCACTGGATCGGCGGGTTTTAATGCCTATGATGCAGAGTGTTCAGATCATCCTTATTACAAGAACAACAGCGAGTCCCTCTGCATGCCGCATTCCGCATCGCCCGACGCGCCAGCGCCGGCGTCCGCTTCGCCCCATCCCGCTGCGTTGATCTTGTCTGGCGGGGGCGCCCGTGCTGCCTATCAAGTCGGCGTGTTGCTGGCCATTGCGCGGCTGTGGCCGGCGGGCAGCGGCAACCCTTTTCCCATTATTTGCGGCACTTCGGCCGGCGCGATCAACGCGGCGGCTTTGGCAGCGCGGGCGGATGATTTTCATGGCGCGGTACGGCATCTGGGCAACTCCTGGCTGCGGCTGACACCGGATCAGGTTTATTACGCCAGCGCAGGGGCGCTCGCCAAAAGTGCGCTGCACTGGGCCAGTTCTTTATTGCTGGGTGGCTTGGGGCGGCACAACCCGCGCTCATTGCTCGACAACCAGCCGCTACGGCAAATGCTGGCCGCGCTGGTGGATTTTCCCGGCATCCGCGCCGCCGTCGCGCGCGGCGATTTGTCCGCGCTGTCGATTACCGTTTCCGGCTATACCTCGGGCCAGTCAGTCAGCTTTTTTGAAGGCGCGGATTGCCACAGCAACTGGCAGCGCGCCTCGCGTCTGGGCGTGCGCGAGAATATCGAGCTGGATCATCTGATGGCATCCAGCGCCATCCCGCTGGTGTTCCCCGCCGTGCGTTTGCATCGCGAATACTTTGGCGATGGTTCGGTGCGGCAAATCGCGCCCATCAGCCCGGCCATCCACCTGGGTGCGCAACGCATCCTGGTAATCGGTGTGGCACCCCAGCGCGAACTGCCGCCGCGCGAAAAAGTGCAGGACTATCCCTCGCTGGCACAAGTGGCGGGGCACTTGTTGAATAGCGTGTTTCTGGATGCGATGGAAACTGACCTTGAACGGGTACAGCGCGTCAATCGCACGCTGGGTTTGTTATCGGCTGAAACAGTCGCGACGCAGCAAACCGATCTGCACCCGCTGCAGGTTTTGACCATCGCGCCGTCGCGCCCGCTGGAAAAACTGGCGATGCCGCACCGCAAAACCTTTCCGCCTGGCTTGCGCTTTATGTTGGGTGGGCTGGGCGCATTCCGCCGCAATGGCTCGGTTCTGGCCAGCTATCTGTTATTCCATCATGACTATGTGCGACAACTGATCCGCCTGGGCTACCGTGACGCCATGGCGCAGCGGCAGGCGTTGTGTGAATTTTTGGCTATTGGCGCTCCAGCGTCCGCTTTGAAGTCAAGACAAAGCGGATCAGGAACAATTTGAGCCTGGGTCAGTCTTCCGCTCGTGCCGCGCGGCACTTACAATGGCGATTGATAAAAACAATCGCGATATAACATCCAATAAATCAACAGGTGGCAGACATGGTCAAGTGGCGGCTCGGTTTTCTGGGATTGGCGTTGGTGTGTGCAGGCAGTATGGCGTTTGCACTGTATGAGCAATATTACGAATTTGTCAGTCCGTGCCCCTTGTGCATCTTTCAGCGCATTGTGGTTATTGCCTTTGGCGTGCTGTCTTTGCTGGCCGCTGTGTTTCCCGTGCGCGCCAGCCGCTTCTGGCCGGTGGTGCTGACGCTGGTGGGCCTGTCCGGGATGGGCGTGGCCGGGCGGCATATCTATATCCAGTATTTTATGGATACCAGCCAGTTGGCCTCGTGCGGCCCCGGCCTGGAAGTGATGCTGCAAAAGCAGCCGTGGCTGCAGGTATTCCGTTCGGTGTTGGTGGGGCACGGTGAATGCGCGGTTATAGACTGGAAATTTCTGGGTCTGAGCCTGCCGTGCTGGACCTTTGTGTTGTTTGTAGCGTTGACCGTCGGAGCATGGCTGGTCTGGAAATGCCAGGGAAAGCGTAAATGACCTTAACTGAACTCAGATATATCGTAGCCGTGGCGCGCGAGCGCCATTTTGGCCGAGCCGCCAATAGCTGTTTTGTATCGCAGCCGACCTTGTCGGTGGCGGTCAAAAAGCTGGAGGACGAACTCGGCGTCACCCTGTTTGAGCGTGCGGCAGGCGAAGTAACGCTCACCCCCATCGGTGACCGGGTGGTCGAGCAAGCGCAACGTGTGCTGGAAGAAGTGCAGGTGGTCAAGCAACTGGCCGAGCAGGGCAAAGACCCGCTGGCCGGGCCGCTCAAGCTGGGCATTATCTACACCATCAGCCCCTATCTGTTGCCGCATCTGATTCCGCAAATGCGCGAAATCGCCCCGCAAATGCAGATCTTGCTGGAAGAAAACTACACCGGCCGCCTGGCCGAAATGCTCAAGCAGGGCGAAATTGATCTGGCCATTCTGGCGGAGCCGTTTCATGAACCCGGCATCGCCACCCGGGCCATCTATGACGAGCCGTTTGTGGTTGCTACGCCTAAAGGGCATGTCTGGGAAAAGTTTGAACAGATCGATTCGGCACAACTGGCGGATGAGAACGTGCTGCTGCTGTCGCCGGGCAATTGCTTCCGTGACCATGTCTTGCAAACCTGTCCCGATCTGAACCGCGAAAGCCTGCCTGCCGGTAGCCTGCAACGCACGCTGCAAGGCTCGTCGCTGACCACCATCCGGCATATGGTGGCGGGCGGCATCGGCGTGACCGTGCTGCCGGTCACCTCGATTTCGCCCGGTGATTCGTCGCTGCTGACTATCCGGCCGTTTGCCGAACCCGTGCCAACGCGGCGGGTGGTGCTGGCGTGGCGCCGTAATTTTCCGCGACTGGCGGCGGTGGAGGCGGTGCAGGAAGCGATCCTCAACAGCGATCTGCCCGGCGTGCAGTTTCTGCAAGAAGAGCCGGTTGCAGCCTGATGTGATGCTCGCTCTATATAGATAAGCAAACCAATAAGTAAGCGCGCCCGCGCGGCGCGCATGGAGAACATGTTTTATGGCATCCCCTGTAGTCATCATCGGTGCGGGCCTGGCCGGTTATAACCTGGCGCGCGAATTTCGCAAGCTCGACCCGACCGCGCCGTTGGTTGTCATCGCCAACGACAAGGCGGGCTTTTATTCCAAGCCTATGTTGTCGAATGCCTTGGCCGGCAAAAAGACGGTGGAAACGCTGGTCATGAAGTCGGCGGCCAAAATGGCTGAAGAACTGAATGCCATCATTCGCGCCGACACCGAAGTGGTGGGTGTCGACCTGGCTTCCAAAGTGCTGTTGCTGTCCGATGGCCAGGCGCAGCCGTATCGCGACCTGGTGCTGGCTGTTGGCGCGCAACCGGTGCGTTTGCGCTTGCAGGGTGATGCGGCTGACGAAGTATTGTCGGTCAATCATATTGAAGACTTTGCGGTCTTCGCGCAGGCACTCGAAGGCGCCCAGCGCGTCGCCATTATTGGTGGCGGCCTGATCGGTTGCGAATTCGCCAATGATTTGCTGGCGCGCGAGATTGCGCCGGTGGTAATCGAAGCGGGCGCATGGCCATTGCCGGGCTTGCTGCCCGATGTCGCTGGCGCCTGGTTTGCCGCGCGCTTGACCCAGTCCGGCGTGCGTTTTGTGCTGAACACCACGGCGCAGGCAGTTAATAAATCCGGCAATGGGTATGCCGTGACCTTATCCAGTGGCGAAGTGATTGAATGCGATCGCGTGCTGTCGGCCGTCGGCCTGCACCCGAACACGGCGCTGGCCGAAGCGGCGGGCTTGCATGTGAACAAGGGTGTGGCGGTGGATCGTCAATTGCGCACCAGCAATCCCAATGTGTTTGCGTTGGGTGACTGTGCCGAAGTCGAAACCATCCACTTGCCTTATGTGATGCCGCTGATGCACGCCGCGCGCACGCTGGCGCAGGTACTGGCCGGCAAGGATGATGTGGCGCTGGCTTATCCGGCTATGCCGGTGCTGGTGAAAACGCCCGCTTGCGCCACCATCGTGGCACCGCCCGCGCATGGCGCGTTGGGCGAGTGGCAAGTGCAAGCGCAAGAAGACGCGGTCGAGGCGCACTTTGTCGGCGCTGATGGCCAGTTGCTCGGCTTTGCTTTGCTGGGTGCGGCGACCAAGCAACGTCAGATCTTGAGTGCGAAATTGCCGCCCGTACTGCCGTAATCGACGCCCGCGCCAGCGATCAATCTGCGGTGTGTACCACCGGCTCAATGCCGAGGGTACGCAGCTTTTTGATCGCAGCGTCGGCTTCGGCTTTGGTTTTGAACGGACCGATCTGCACGCGCGTTTCCAGATAAGCCGGGACGCCAGCGTTTTGCAGTTGCCGCAGCATTTTGTCGGCATTGGCTTGGTGCAGAAACACGCCAGCCTGCACGGCATAGCCGTTGCCGACCGGATGCGTTTCAAAATTGCGCGCCGCCGGAGTGGCGGCCGCAGCGACGGGTGCGCTTGTCGTGCCGGTGTCATACAGCGGTGCCAGACTCAATGCCGGTTCGCTGCGCGCTGCGCTTTTGTTGCTGGCGGCGGGCGTGGTGCGGTTGTTGACCGGGCTGGGCTGGGTGGTGCCGCCGCTGCGCGCGGTGGCGGGGGCGGTGTTCTGGTTTGTAGTTGCTGCGGTTGGATTGGCCAGCGGCGCATTGGGCACATAGCGCGGCGCTGTTTCGGCGCGATGGCTGGTCACTGGCGCGATGCCTGGTACTTCCGTCGCGACAGCGGCTGTCGGCGTAAGGGTTGCGCTGGTCGGCGTTGGTTGTGGCGTAACTGGCGGGGTCGGTTCGCTGGTCGGCGCAGGTGCGCTGGCGGCAACGGCACTGGCAATCACGTCGCTGGCAGTGACCGCACTGGCAGTAGTGGCTGCATTTGCAGCGGCACTGGCTATCGTCGGCGTGCTGGCAATCTGGGTTGGAACGGGGCGGGGGGTGCTGGGCAGGATCACGTCCTGGCTGGCGTCGGGTCGGTCGAGCAGCCAGATGCCGCCCAACACAATAATGATCAGCCCGGCGGCAATACCCAGGCGCCAGAACAGTTGTTCTTTAAGCCGGTTCTGCTCTGCCTGCTGCAGGATGGGGTCCAGTTGGTCGCTCATCTGCCGAATCGGGGTTGAGTTTGTTATAATGCCCGGCTGTCTGGCTGCAAGACGCCCTCGGCGTGCACCGATCATGAGCCGCGATGCCGTATTTGCAAGGTGTCGCAGGCGAGCAGTAAATCATCAGCAATCCCCGCAAGTCAATCACACTGGAGCAATAAATGGCTATTGAACGCACCCTGTCCATCATCAAACCTGACGCAGTTGCCAAGAACGTTGTCGGCAAGATCGTTGACCGCTTTGAAACCGCTGGCCTGAAGGTTGTGGCTGCCAAGCTGGTGCAACTGTCGCGCGCCGAAGCCGAAGGCTTCTACGCCGTGCACGCTGCCCGCCCGTTCTTCAAAGACCTGGTTGACTTCATGGTTTCTGGCCCGGTGTTCGTGCAGGTTCTGGAAGGCGAAGGCGCCGTTCTGAAAAACCGTGACCTGATGGGCGCGACCGATCCGAAAAAAGCCGACAAGGGCACCATCCGCGCTGACTTCGCTGAATCGATCGATGCCAACGCCGTTCACGGTTCCGATAGCGCCGAAAACGCCGCGATCGAAATCGCTTACTTCTTCCCGGCTAGCCAGGTTTACAGCCGCTAAGCGGGCAGATTGCGGGAGCTCTGGATATGTCGGTCAATTTGATGGATTACGATGCGGAAGGCCTTGCCGAGCTGATGATCAGCTACGGTGAGAAGCCGTTTCGCGCCAAACAGTTGATGAAGTGGATTCACCAGCGTGGTGAGACTGACTTCAGCAACATGACCGACATCGCCAAGGGCTTTCGCGAAAAGCTGCAGGCCGGCGCCGTGGTCAAGGCGCCTGGCATGCTAGCCGAGCATGTGGCCAGCGACGGCACCACCAAGTGGCTGCTGGATGTGAATGTCGGCAACGGCATCGAAACCGTGTTCATCCCTGAAGATGACCGCGGCACGCTGTGTATTTCTTCGCAGGTTGGCTGCGCGCTGGAGTGTTCGTTCTGCTCCACCGGCCGCCAGGGTTTTAACCGCAATTTGTCGGTCGGTGAAATCATCGGCCAGTTGTGGTGGGCCAATAACCGGCTGAGCGCTGAACAAGCGCGGGTTGGCGCGCCAGTGAACGATGACGGCCGCATTGTCACCAATGTGGTGATGATGGGCATGGGCGAGCCGCTGGCCAACTTTGATAACGTCGTGTCTGCGCTGCAGATGATGCTGGACGACAATATGTACGGCTTGTCACGCCGACGCGTTACCTTGTCCACTTCGGGCATGGTGCCGGCCATGGACCGTCTGCGCGAAGCCTGTCCGGTGGCGCTGGCCGTCAGTCTGCATGCGTCCAATGACCGTATCCGGGATGAAATCGTCCCCCTGAATAAAAAATATCCGCTGGCGCAATTGCTGGCGGCCTGCAATCGCTACCTTGAAAAAGCCCCGCGCGATTTCATTACCTTTGAGTACGTCATGCTTGAAGGGGTGAATGATCAGCCCGAACATGCGCGTGAGCTGGTGGCCTTGTTGCGCGATACCCCTTGTAAGCTGAATCTCATTCCTTTCAACCCCTTCCCGAATTCGGGCTACAACCGATCCGGCCGTGATGCTATTCTCGCGTTCCGTGACATCCTGGTGAACGCGGGCTACATCTGTACCGTGCGCAAGACGCGCGGTGACGACATCGATGCCGCCTGTGGCCAGTTGGCTGGGCAGGTCAAAGACAAGACGCGTCGCACCGCGCGCCTGGCCGCGGAGACCCGGCCGATTACATTCAGATAAAACCAACAGAGGGGAAGTGCATGATCCGGCGGTATCCGCTTTTGATGTTCTGCCTGGCAATGTCATGCTTGAGCGCGCAGCACGCTCTGGCCGATGACAGCACTTCTTCCGGAGACCGCCGCGCTGCGGTGCATACCCAACTGGCTGGCGAATACCTGAAGCGGGGTCAATACAACGTGGCGGTGCAGGAAGTGCGCGAAGCACTGACCACCAGCCCGCGTTATCCCGCCGCCTTTGGCATGCTGGGCCTGATCTACGCCGAATTGCGCGACGACGCCCAGGCCACCGCCAATTTCAAGCAAGCCCTCGAATACGCACCGAATGACCCCGATCTGAACAACAACTACGGTTGGTATCTGTGTGGTCACGGCAAGCCGCAAGAGGGGGTGCAGTATTATCTGAACGCACTCAAGAACCCCTTGTACCCGTCGCCCGACAAGACCTTGCTCAATGCCGGTCAGTGTGCCGAATCGGCGGGCGACTTTGCTAACGCCAAAGATTATTTCAGCCGGGTAATGCGCTACCGCCCGGACAGCGTCGATGCACGCTTTCAGTTGGCAGATCTGGGAATCAAAACCAAAGATTACGTGCTGGCGCGGCAAAACTATAACGACGTGCAACGTATGACTCAGCCCAGCGCGCAGGTCACCTTTCTGGGCCTGCGGCTGGAACACGCGCTGGGCAACAAGGACGCCGAAGCGCGCCTGTCCGAAATCCTGAAGCGGCAATATCCGGATTCCATTGAAACCACCCGGTTGTTGAGCGGTCAGCTTGACTGAATCCGCTAACATCAAGGCAAGCCGGAACACCGGCGGACGATGCAATGAGTGAACAAGAACAGAACCTGCGCGCGCACGGGCCCGGTACGGTACTGAAGGCGCGGCGCGAAGAGCTTGGGCTCGATATCGATTACGTGGCCACCCAGCTCAAATTGTCGCAGCGCCAGATTGATTCGATCGAAAGTGATCGCTTTGATCAGCTGCCAGGCAATACCTTCGCGCGTGGCTTTGTGCGCAATTACGCGCGCATGCTGCAGCTTGATCCAGCGCCGATCATGGCCGATCTGGAACGACTGCTGCCACACGAACGCACGCAAGCGGCACTGCCGCACGTGGCGGAAGAATCGTCTGCGTTTAACTTGAGTAGCGGTAGCGGCTCGGGCGGACGCTGGATGGTGGGCCTTGGCTTTGTGGTGGCCTTTATCGGCGCCGTGGGCGCGATCCTGTGGTATTTGCAGCAACCGGCCTCGCCCGAGCTGGCAACGCCTGCGGTGGCTTCGGCGCCCGCGCTGGAAGCGCCCCCGGCCATGGCAAGCGCCGCTAGCGATGCCGCTGTGGTGGCAGACGCCAGCGCTGCTGCACCGGCGGTAGAAGTGGCCAATGCAACCACGCCCACGCCGTTGCCTGTGGCGCTGCCAACATCCGCGCCCAAGCCCACCGCTACGCCGACACCGGCGCCGGCCGTGGTGGCCAGTGCTCCGCAAGGCGACGGTCCGGTGCGCCTGGTGGTGGCCGAAGATTCATGGGTACAGATTACTGATGCCAGCGGCACGCGCCTGGTGGGTAATCTGCTCAAGTCGGGCACAGACCGCAGCTTTGGCGGCACGGGCCCGTATCACATCAAGATTGGCAACGCGCCCGGCACCAAGCTGTATCTGCACGGCCAGGAAGTCGATCTGACCCCGTATATCAAGAACAATGTGGCAACGCTGGAACTGAAATAAGCGGTTCTACTCCAGGCAGAAATCATGATTACCGATAGCATTCCTCGTCGTCCCACGCGCCAGGTGCGCGTGGGCAATGTCTGGATAGGCAGCGATCATCCGATCGTGGTCCAGTCCATGACCAATACCGATACCGTTGATGCCGTCGGCACTGCGCAGCAGATTTACGATCTGTGGCGCGCCGGTTCGGAGATGGTGCGCATTACCGTTAATAGCCCGGAGGCCGCCTCGCAAGTGGCGCGCATCCGCGACATTCTCGCCGCCAAGGGCTGTGAGGTGCCGATTGTGGGTGACTTCCACTTTAACGGTGACCGTCTGCTGCGTGATTACCCGGAATGTGCCGAGGCGTTGGCCAAATACCGCATCAACCCGGGCAATGTGGGCAAGGGCTCGAAAAAGGACGAGAAGTTTGCGTTCATGATCGAAAAAGCCATTGAGTACGACAAACCAGTACGCATTGGCGTTAACTGGGGCTCGCTCGATCAGGCGTTGGCTGTGCGCTTGATGGACGAAAACTCAAAGCTGGCGCAGCCGCTGCCTGCCGACGCTGTAATGCGCGAGGCGCTGATCCGTTCCGCGCTGGATTCAGCGGCGCAAGCGGTCAGCTGGGGTCTGGCACAAGACAAGATCATCCTGTCGTGCAAGGTGTCGCACGTGCAGGATCTGATCAAGGTCTACCGCGATCTGGCGGGCCGCTGCGATTATCCGCTACACCTGGGTTTGACCGAAGCCGGCATGGGCTCGAAAGGCATCGTGGCATCGTCGGCCGCGCTGGCGGTGCTGATGCAGGACGGCTTTGGCGACACCATCCGTATTTCCTTGACGCCAGAACCCGGCGGTGACCGCGCGCGTGAAGTGATTGTGGCGCAAGAACTGTTGCAAACCATGGGCTTGCGTTCGTTTACGCCACTGGTGACGGCGTGTCCAGGCTGCGGCCGCACCACCTCAACCGTATTCCAGGAACTGGCGCAGGGCATCCAGCAATATCTGCGCGAGCAAATGCCGATCTGGCGTCTGCAATATCCTGGCGTGGAAGACCTCAAGGTGGCGGTGATGGGCTGTGTGGTGAATGGCCCGGGCGAATCCAAGCTGGCCGATATCGGCATCAGCTTGCCCGGCACCGGCGAAGTGCCGGTGTGTCCGGTGTATGTGGATGGCGAAAAAACCGTCACGCTGAAGGGCGATCGGGTGACCGAAGAATTTCTCGCCATCGTGCAGGATTATGTGGTGACGCGTTACCAGGAAGGCGGCGCCAAGCGTCGCGAAACCGCCGCACCCCGCAGTATTCCGCTTAAACAAATCTGACCGCTGCGCGCCGCCTGAGCTTGGGCGGCGCGTGTCTTTACCCATACCGGATTGATCAAATGAGTAAAAACATCGAGGGCGTTCGCGGCATGAATGACGCGCTGCCCGTCGTTACCAAGGGCGCACCGATCGCCACCCCGGCCTGGCTGTTTCTGGAAAACGTGGCGCGCGAATGGCTCAATGCTTATGGCTACAAGCAGATCCGCACCCCCATCGTCGAATCGACCGATCTGTTTGTGCGCGGCGTGGGTGAGCACACCGATATTGTTGAAAAAGAAATGTACTCGTTTGAGGACAAGCTCAACGGCGAACGCCTGACGCTGCGCCCGGAAGGCACGGCCGGCACGGTGCGCGCATGCATCGAGCACGGCCTGCTGTACAACCAGACCCAGCGTCTGTGGTACATCGGCCAGATGTATCGGCACGAGCGGCCGCAAAAAGGGCGCTATCGCCAGTTTCATCAGATCGGCGCGGAAGCATTTGGCTTTGAAGGCCCGGATGTCGACGCCGAACAAATCGTGATGATGGCCGATTTTTTCAAACGCCTGGGCTTGACCGGCCTGACGCTGGAGCTCAACACCCTGGGCGAAGTCAGTGAACGCGCGGCGCATCGAGCTGAGCTGATCAAGTATCTCGAAGGCTTCAAGGCGCAGCTGGACGAAGATGGGCAGCGCCGCCTGTATACCAATCCTTTGCGCGTGCTGGATACCAAGAACCCGGCGCTGCAAGAAATGGCGAACAACGCGCCGCGTCTGCTCGACTTCCTCGGTGAGAAATCACGCGCGCACTTTGAAGGGCTGAAGGCCTTGCTGGAAGCGGCGGGCGTGGCTTATGTGATCAACCCGCGCCTGGTGCGTGGCCTTGATTATTACAATCTGACCGTGTTCGAGTGGACCACCACCGAGTTGGGCACGCAGGCCACGGTGGGTGGCGGCGGTCGCTACGATGGTCTGGTCGAACAACTGGGTGGCAAGCCTTGTACCGGCGTGGGTTTTGGTCTTGGCATCGAACGTCTGCTGCTGTTGCTGGAAGCGCAGGGGATCGTCGCCCCGGCCGCCGTGCCCGATGTTTATCTGGTGCATAGCGGCGAAACCACCGCGACTGCTGCGTTTACCCTGGCGCACACGCTGCGGCAGCAGGGTCTGGCGGTGGTGCTCAATTGCGGTGGGGGCAGCTTCAAATCCCAGTTCAAGAAAGCCGACGCCAGCGGTGCGCGCTTTGCCATCGTGCTGGGGGATGAAGAAGTCGCCAACGGCACGGCCAACCTCAAAACCCTGACCGGGGCAGAGGCAGGCGCGCAAGTGACGCTGCCGAGCGCGGACCTGCTGGCCAGAATTCGGGCATAATCCCGAGAGTTTGCGGTCTCTACAGAATAACGACGGGCGATCCACGTATCGCTGATACAGGAATTGATGATGGCTTTTGATCTGCAAGAACAAGAACAGATTGCCCAGTTAAAAGGTTGGTGGGCCGATTGGGGCAAATACCTGACCACGGCCGCTGCCGTTGCACTGATCGCCTATGGCGGTTGGACCGGCTACAACAGCTGGCGCGATAGCCAGGCCGCTGCTGCTGCCGATCTGTATGGCCAGCTCGAAGCACAATTGGGTGGCGATGCCGCCAAAGTGCGTGAAAGCGCCGACAAGATCAAAGCGCAGTACGGCGACAGCGCCTATGCCTCGCGCGCTGCCTTGCTGGCTGCCAAAGCCAGCGTGCGTGCCAACGATTACAAGAATGCACAGACGCAGCTGGAGTGGGTGGTTGCGCATGCCAAAGAAGCGGAAGTGCGCGATGCAGGCCGTTTGCGCCTGTCCGCTGTGTTGCTGGATCAAAAGGCGTATGACGAAGCCGTAAAGGCATTGGGCGGTCGTGAAGTTGACACCAATGCGGGCTTGTTTGCCGAGTCGCGCGGCGATGTACTGGCCGCTAAAGGCGACAACAATGCGGCACGTGACGCATACAAAGAAGCGCTAGCCAAGTTAGCGAAAGACGCGCCCAATGCGAAGTTCGTCCAAGTAAAACTTGAAGCTCTCGGAAACGCCTGATCATGTCTTTGCACCGTAGAAACACCCTCCGTAGCGTTGCGCTGGCCACGCTGACTGCCGCTGTGCTGGCCGCTTGCGCCGCCCCGAGCAATGCCCCTGAACCATCAAAGCTGCCTGTGGTGACCAATCAGGTCAACGTGGCTGTGCAGTGGAAGCTCAGTGCGGGTAGTAGCACCAGCTATCGCTATCTGCCTGCGCGCCTGGGCAGTAGCCTGGTCGTTGCGGGAGGTCCTGACCGCCTGGGTATGTATCAGCTGGCCGACGGCCGTCGCGAATGGGACGTGCGCTTGCCGCAAGCCATCGCCGGTGGCGTGGGCGCGGGCGAGGGTGTGATTGCGGTGGGTACGCTCAAGGGCGTGTTGCTGGCTTATGACGCGCAAGGCAAGTTGTTGTGGCAAGGCCAGGCCAGCAGCGAAATCATCGCGCCGCCGGCCGTAGGTCATGGTGTAGTGCTGGTGCGTACCGGTGACGGTAAGGTCGCTGCGTTTGATGCGGCCGATGGCAAGCTCAAGTGGCAGTTCCAGCGCCAGATGCCGGCGCTGACCATGCGCAACTACGCGCCTATCGTCATTGATGGCGGTTACGCCTATGCCGGTATGCCGGGCGGTCGTCTGGTGGCGCTGGCCACGGGCGATGGCCGTGTACTGTGGGATAGCCCGGTGGCCGTGCCCAAGGGCGCCACCGAAGTCGAACGCGTCTCCGACGTAGTGGCTGCGCCCGCCGTGGCCGGTGGTATTGTTTGCGCCGTGTCTTATCAAGGCCGCGTCACTTGTTTCGACAAGGTGAACGGCTCGGTGCAATGGTCGCGTGAGACCTCCAGCTTTGCCGGACTGGCGATTGATGGCGGGCATGTGTATGTGACCAACGATCAGGGCCATGTGCTGGCCTATGAGCGTGACACCGGCCGCAACGTCTGGACGCAAGAAAAACTGTTTGCTCGCACGGTGGGCGCGCCCGCCCTGCTGGCAGGTAATGTGGCGGTGGCCGACTATCAAGGCTATATCCACCTTCTGAACACCGATACTGGTGAATTTGTGGCTCAGCTCCGTACGGACGACAGCCGCATTGCCGCCGCTCCTCAAACCTGGGAAGACCATCTGATCGTACAGTCACAAAAAGGTGACGTATTCTCGGTGGGCGTTAAGTAAATAAAGTAGAAGCATGAAGCCAACCATTGCCCTTGTCGGGCGCCCGAATGTGGGTAAATCCACGCTGTTCAACCGGCTGACCAAAACGCGTGATGCGCTGGTCGCCGACTATCCGGGCCTGACCCGTGATCGCCACTACGGCCATGGCCGTGTGGGCGATCGGCCGTATCTGGTCGTCGATACCGGGGGCTTCGAGCCTGTGGTCGACGACGGCATCATGCATGAGATGGCCCGCCAGACCTTGCAGGCCATCGATGAAGCCGACGCCATTATCTTTATCGTTGATGGCCGCTCCGGCTTGACCCCGCAAGACAAGATCATTGCGCAGCGTCTGCGCCAGACCCAACGCCCGGTGTATGTGGCGGTGAACAAGGTCGAAGGCATGACGCGCTCGGTGGTGACCGCCGAGTTCTTCGAGCTGGGTCTGGGCGACCCGGGCGCCATCTCCGCCTCGCATGGCGAAGGCGTGCGCGAAATGATCAACGAAGTGCTGGAGCTGTTCCCGGTCGAGGAAGAAGAGGAAGAGGCCAATCATCCAAAGTTTGCCGTGATCGGCCGTCCCAACGTGGGCAAGTCGACCCTGGTCAACGCCGTGCTGGGCGAAGAGCGCGTGATTGCGTTTGACGAGCCGGGCACCACCCGTGATTCGGTCTATATCGACTTTGATCGCGGCGACAAAAAATACACCATCATTGACACCGCGGGCGTACGCCGTCGCGGCAAGATCGATGAAGCCATCGAGAAATTCTCGGTGGTCAAAACCATGCAGGCGATTGAAGACGCCAACGTGGTGGTGCTGGTGCTCGATGCCACGCAAGAAGTGTCGGACCAGGATGCGCGTCTTGCCAGCTTTGCGCTGGAAGCCGGCCGTGCCATGGTCGTCGCCGTCAACAAATGGGAAGCCGCCAACCTGGAGCAGCGCGAAATCATCAAGCGTGAAGTGCTGCGCAAGGTGGGCTTTCTGTCGTTCGCCCAGTTCCATTACATCTCGGCGCTGAAGGGTCAGGGTCTGGCCGAATTGTTCAAGTCGATCGATCAGGCCTACCACGCCGCGATGATCAAGATTCCGACGCCCAAACTGACGCGCGCCCTGCAATTGGCCATCGAACGGCAACAGCCCCCTTTGGCTGGCAAGATTCGCCCCAAGTTACGTTATGCCCACCAGGGTGGTACCAATCCGCCCGTGGTGGTGATCCATGGCAACGCGTTGGAGAAGGTGCCCGCCGTGTACTGGCGTTATCTGGAATCCACGTTTGTGAAGACGTTCAAGCTGCAAGGCACGCCGTTGCGGGTGCAGTTCAAGCTGGGCGATAACCCGTATCAAGAAAAAGAAGAAGTGTCGCGCTCCAAGCCGGGTCTGGTGGCGACGCGTAAGGCAAAGGTCGCAGAGAAAGCGAAGTTCAAGCAGCGCTTGGCGGCAAAGAAAGGGCAGTAAGCAGCATGGCGCGACTTGCATGCCCAAGGCGCGCCAGTACTGTGATGTAGCGTGTGATCGGTTGAACTCTGGCATTGTCTGGTCAGACCGCTGGACCGCCTGCATTGCAGTGCAGCATGGCTTCCGATGGACGGGCGGCACGGTCGTTCCGCCTATTGGCAGCTAACGCATTTTGTACTATAAGCGTAAGACAGGCTTTAGAAAGCAGAGCAAATCAGGCTGATACACACAGTCCTTTGACCGCCAAACAATAACGCATCGGAGAAAAAACAATGAGTACCAAGGGGCAAATGCTACAAGACCCGTTTTTGAACATCCTTCGTAAAGAACACGTGCCGGTTTACATCTATCTGGTTAACGGCATCAAGCTGCAGGGCCAGATCGAATCGTTTGACCAATATGTGGTGCTGCTGCGCAACAACGTCACCCAGATGGTCTACAAGCATGCCATTTCGACTGTGGTGCCGTCGCGCCCGGTCAATATTCCGCATGAGCATCCGCAGCAAGCCAGCGTTGCTGCTACGCCGGAAGCCTGATCGCTTCGTTTTGCGACCAGACCTGAGCCCCGGTGGTTACCGCCGGGGCTTTGTCGTCCAGGGCTTCGCTATCATTATTTATCGCGCGCGTTACACGCCGCTTTCATGAGACACATACCCCTCTATGTTTGATCGCCACAAGGGCGGAGATCGTGCCGTCCTGGTTTGCCTTGATTTTGGCGAGCCGGATTACCGGGATGGCCAGGAAGAATTTGTCCAGTTGGTCACTTCGGCAGGTGTAACCCCGCTGGCCGTGGTTGAAGGCAAGCGTAGTCGGCCTGATCCGGCTTATTTTGCCGGCACCGGCAAGGTGGAAGAGATTGCCGAAGCGGTGCGTGCGCATGAGGCCGAACTGGTGATCTTTAACCATCAGTTATCCCCCGCGCAGGAGCGTAACCTCGAGCGCGCCATGCAATGTCGCGTTATCGACCGCACCACGCTGATCCTCGACATCTTTGCGCAGCGCGCTCGCACAGCCGAAGGCAAATTGCAGGTGGAGCTGGCGCAGTTGTCCCATATCGCCACGCGTCTCGTGCGCGGCTGGACTCACCTTGAGCGCCAGAAGGGCGGTATCGGCTTGCGTGGCCCCGGCGAAACCCAGCTGGAAACCGACCGCCGTCTACTCGGCATCCGCGTCAAACGCCTGAAGGCGCAGCTGGAAACCGTACAGCGCCAGCGTGCCACGCAGCGTCGCGCGCGCGAGCGCCGCAACGAGTTTTCGGTGTCGATTGTGGGCTATACCAACGCGGGCAAATCCACCTTGTTCAACACCCTGACCAAGGCGCGTGCCTATGCCGCGGATCAGTTATTTGCCACGCTCGATACCACCTCCCGCAAGTTGTTTCTGGATCAGGAACATTCGGTGGTGATTTCAGATACCGTCGGTTTTATCCGCGCCTTGCCCCATACGCTGGTGGCGGCTTTCCGTGCCACGCTGGAAGAAACCATACAGGCCGATTTGCTGCTGCACGTGGTTGACGTCAATCATCCGCTGCGTGATATGCAAGTGGCTGAAGTCAACAAGGTGCTCTCTGAAATTGGTGCGGAACGCATTCCGCAATTGATGGTCTGGAACAAGATCGACCTGAAAGGGCTTACGCCCGCAGTTGAGCCTGACGAGTATGGTAGAATCCGCGCCGTGCGGGTAAGTGCCGCGCAAGGCTTGGGGCTGGATTTGCTGCGAGGCGCACTGGTCGATTCAATGAGTCAACCCATCGAGGAACAATAAAAATCCATGAGTCAGAACGATCCGCAGTGGGGCGGTGGCCGCAAAGACGGCCCGCCCGATCTGGACGAAATTCTTCGCAATATAGGCAACCGGGTCTCCCGCTTTTTTGGTGGCGGCAACGGTAACCGGCCGCCCGCTTCGGGTGGAGGTGGCCGCATGCCAGGGGGTTCCACTGGCGTACTGGCTATCGTCGGCGTCATTGTTGTGTTGTGGCTCGCGTCCGGCTTTTACGTGGTCGATGAGCGCGAAAACGCCTTGATCTTGCGCTTTGGCCGCTATGTCGAAACCGTCAATAAATCCGGCCTGAAATGGCATTTCCCCTATCCGATCGAAAGTCGCGAAATTGTTAATGTGACTGAAATCCGTAGCCTGGAAGTGGGTGGCGGCGGCGACGGCAGCGGTGATGAATCGATCATGCTGTCGGGCGATCAGAACATCATCCAGGTGCAGCTTGAAGTGCAGTACACGCTCAAGTCAGCTCAGGATTTTGCCTTTGATAATCGCTTTTCCGATCGCGATGGCAAAGACATGGTCAAGCAAGCTGCCGAGACCGCAATACGCGAAGTCATCGGCCGCAACAAGGTCGACTATGTGCTGAACGAAGGCCGCGGCAAGATCGCTGAAGATACCAAAGAGCTGATCCAGCAATTGCTGGATAAATATGGCGCAGGCATCTCGGTGTCACGCGTCAACATCAAGGACGTGCAGCCGCCTGAGCAAGTGCAGGCTGCGTTTGCCGACGCGGTGAAGGCACGCCAGGACAAAGCGCGCCTGATCAACGAAGGCACCGCCTATGCCAACGACGTGATTCCGAAAGCCAGCGGTACGGCTTCGCGCTTGTCGGAAGAGGCGCAGGGCTATCAGCAACGTGTTGTGGCGCAGGCTGAAGGCGATGCATCGCGCTTCAAGCAGGTTGAGTCCGAATACGCGAAGGCGC
The DNA here is from genome assembly GCF_054652575.1 of Silvimonas sp. JCM 19000. Lineage (NCBI taxonomy): Bacteria > Pseudomonadati > Pseudomonadota > Betaproteobacteria > Neisseriales > Chitinibacteraceae > Silvimonas > Silvimonas sp. JCM 19000. The sequence continues at coordinate 171,252 of NZ_BAAIHC010000001.1, forward strand.
CGCAAGTTACGCGCGACCGGATGTATCTCGACACCATGCAGCAGTTGTTCAGCAACACCACCAAGGTACTGGTGGATCAACATGCAAGTGGCAACCTGTTGTATCTGCCGTTGGACAAGCTGATTCAATCGACCAACCCCGGCCAGTCTGCCGATACCGCCACCACGCGTGCGGCGGACGTACCGGCGACGACTGATTCTGTACCCGTGGCACCCACCAATCCGCTGGCAGCACCAGCTGAGCGTGGTTCACGAGACGGTCGTTAACAGGGGATGGCAATGAACAGAATTATTCCAACAATCGCGGTAATCCTCGTTGTGCTCTTTGTGTTGAGCTTGTCGCTGTTTACGGTGGATCAACGTCAGTCGGCCGTGGTGTTCCAGTTCTCGGAATTCCGCCGCGTGCTGTCTGAGCCGGGCATCTACTTCAAGGTGCCGCTGCTGCAGGACGTGCGTTATTTCGACAAGCGTATCCAGAGCATTGACGAAGCCGAGCCAGCTCGCATTCAGACCATCGAAAAGATGAATGTGAAGGTCGATAGCTATATCAAATGGCAAATTGTTGACGTGGAGCGTTACTACCGTGCCGTGGGTCTGGATGAGTCCAAAGCGGTAGATCGGCTGCGCAATACCGTTAACAACATGCTGCGCGACGAGTTCGGCAAGCGCACGGTGCAAGACGTGATCTCGGGTCAACGTGATGCAGTCATGGCGCGGGTGCAGCAAGTGGCGGATGCCGATGCGGCACGGATCGGTGTGCGTGTCGTGGATGTTCGTATCAAGCGCGTCGAGCTGGAAGACAGCACGCTCAGCTCGGTGTACGAGCGCATGCAGTCGGAGCGTAAGGCCGTTGCTAACCAGCTGCGTGCCGAGGGGTCAGCTGCCGCAGAAAAGATCAAAGCCGATGCGGATCGTCAACGCGAAGTGATCCTGGCCGATGCGTATAACCAGGCCCAGCAACTGAAGGGCGAGGGTGATGCCAAAGCCGCCGCGATTTATGGCGCAGCCTACGGCAAGAACCCGGAGTTCTACGCCTTCTATCGCAGCATGGATGCGTACAAGCAAAGCTTTAACCGCAAGAGTGACGTGATGGTGGTGGACCCGAGCTCGGCCTTCTTTAAATACATGAAGAGCCCGCTGGGTAAGGAAGCCCCTGCTGCCAAAGCGGGCAAATAAGCTCACGCAATCAACGTACTGCGATTGCATACAAAACGCCTGGTCTAATCGATCAGGCGTTTTTTTGTGCACGGAAGGGCGTTTATGCACCGTTTTGCGCTCGGCGTAACGACATTATCGTGAGATAATGCCGCCTTGCTTTTTTACGGCCCAGGCACGCATTGCGCGCCCGGGCGTCCGTTTGTCCGGGCTGGCCGCAAGGGCCGCCAACAGGTGATGGAATGCGTAACTGGATTTTGCCGGAATACATTTCCGACGTACTGCCGCGAGAAGCCAGGCAAATTGAAAGCATGCGTCGCGGCATGCTGGATCTGTTTGCTTGCTATGGCTATGAACTGGTGTTGCCGCCGCTGGTGGAATATGTGGAGTCGCTGTTTCTGCATGATGATCCGGCGCTCGATCTCAAGACCTTCAAGCTGGTGGATGAGCTAACTGGCCGCCAGATGGGACTGCGGGCAGATATCACGCCGCAAGTGGCGCGCATCGATGCGCATATCCTCAATCGTCAGGGCACCACCCGCTTGTGCTATTCGGGTTCGGTGGTTAACACGCGCCCCGACGGCATTTTGTCGACGCGCGAACCGCGTCAGATTGGTGCCGAAATTTACGGCTGTGCCGATATTGCCGCCGATGTCGAGATCATCGAGCTGATGTTTGAAAGCCTGGCGCTGGCCGGGCTGAAACAAGTGCGGCTGGATATAGGCCACATTGGTTTGTTCCATGCGCTGGCCGATGCGGCTGGCCTGAAAGACGATGCACGCGACCAGACATTCTCGGCGCTGCAACAAAAAGATATTCCGACCCTGCGTGCAGTAACCGCGCATCTGGCGCCTGAACTGGCGGCCGGTTTGCAAGCGCTGCCGGGTTTGTATGGCAACAGCAATGATGTGCTGGCGCGCGCCGGCAAGCTACTGCCAGCCGTGCCCGGCGTAACCGAAGCGCTGACTGCATTGCAACAGCTGGCCAGTGCGCTGGCGGTGCGTGGGATTGGCGTTCGCTTTGATCTGGCCGAAGTCCGCAGCAGCGATTACCACACCGGTCTGGTGTTTGCCGCCTATGCGCAAGGCTTTGCCAATGCCGTAGCCCGCGGCGGTCGTTATGATCGCGTCGGCGAAAAATTTGGCCGCTCGCGGCCAGCGACGGGTTTCAGTCTGGATTTGCGTGAGCTTAGCCGCTTGCCGTTCCCGACTGCACAAAGCGCCATCCTGGCGCCAGCGGGCGATGATCGCGCATTGATAGACGCGGTGCGCGCTTTGCGCAAATCCGGCGAAACGGTGGTGATTGATCTGGGTGTGCAGCCTGCTGAAGCGCACGTAGATCGGGTATTGCGTCTGGAACAAGGCAACTGGGTAGTGCGTCCGCTTGTCTGAGCGGATGGGCGCGCTGGCGGGAGTCTGCTAAAAGGTGGGCTGCCTTTTGGCAGCATGGGTTAACAGTCGTTATTTTTGGTAAATCGAGGTTTTGAATGAGCAGAAACGTAGTCGTGGTTGGCACCCAATGGGGCGACGAAGGCAAAGGCAAGATTGTCGACTGGCTGACCGATCACGCTCAAGGTGTGGTGCGCTTTCAGGGCGGTCACAATGCCGGGCATACGTTGGTGGTGGGCGGTAAAAAGACCGTGCTGCGCCTGATTCCCTCCGGCATTCTGCATGCAGGCAAGGCTTGCTTTATCGGTAACGGCGTGGTGATTTCGCCGGAAGCCCTGCTCAAGGAAATCGACGAACTGAACGCCGCCGGTATCGACGTCGCCAGCCGTCTGCGCATTTCCGAAGCTTGCCCGCTGATCCTGCCGTATCACATTGCCATCGACCAGGCGCGTGAAGCCGCCAGTGGCGAAAAGAAGATCGGCACCACAGGTCGCGGCATCGGTCCGGCCTATGAAGACAAGGTGGCGCGCCGTGCAATTCGCTTGCAAGACTTGTTCCATGGCGAGCGCTTTGCCAGCAAGCTGAAGGAAAACGTCGATTACTACAACTTCATGCTCAAGCATTATTTCAATGCTGAAACCCTGGATTTCCAGCGCGTGCATGACGAAACCCTGGCTTACGCTGAACGCATCCGCCCGATGATGGCCGATGTGTCGCGCACGCTGTATGACATGAACAAAGCCGGTCAGCCGCTGTTGTTTGAAGGCGCACAAGGCACGCTGCTCGATATCGACCACGGTACTTATCCGTACGTAACGTCGTCCAACTGTGTGGCTGGCGCTGCTGCGCCGGGCGCCGGCGTGGCGCCGCAGATGCTGCATTACGTGCTGGGCATCGTTAAGGCGTACACCACCCGCGTTGGCTCCGGTCCTTTCCCGACTGAATTGTTCGACGAAGTGGGCGCAGGTCTGGCCAAGCGCGGCAACGAATTTGGTTCGGTAACGGGGCGTCCGCGTCGTTGCGGCTGGTTTGATGCCGCTGCGCTCAAGCGCTCGATCCAGATCAATGGCGTGTCAGGCCTGTGCGTCACCAAGCTCGACGTGATGGATGGCATTGAGACCATCAATCTGTGTACCGGCTACAAGGTGGACGGCAAAGTCGTCGACATCCTGCCGGTCGGTGCGGAAGAAATCGCGCGTTGCGAGCCGGTGTACGAAGAAATGCCGGGCTGGTCCGAATCGACCTTCGGGATCAAGCGTTGGGAAGATCTGCCCGCCAACGCCCGTGCTTACCTCAAGCGCGTGGAAGAAGTGTGCGAAGCACCGGTCGATATTATCTCGACCGGTCCGGATCGTGAAGAAACCATCGTGATGCGCCACCCGTTCGGCCAGTAAGCTGAGCCGGTGCGTTTCAATAAAAACCTCGCTGCGGCGAGGTTTTTTTATGCCTGAGCGATGTGGTCTAAAACAGATGGCCCTGCTGACCTGGCGCACGGAACAAGGTGCAATCCAGGTCCGGGCGCCCTTGGTTGAGCCCCAGTTTCTGAATCGCCAGGCGAAACCGTTGCGTAATCATCTGCGCGTATTGGCCAGTTCCTTTCATGCGCTGGCCCCAGTCACTGTTATAGAGCGCGCCTTCGCGGGTGTCGCGCACCAGATTCAAGACGTGATCGGCCCGGTCGGGGTAGTGATTACGCAACCAGTCCTCGAATAATTGAGTGAGCTCGTGCGGCAGGCGCAACAGCGTGTAGCCGGCCGAGCTTGCGCCCGCCGCTTTGGCGGCGGTAAGGATGCGTTCCAGCTCGTGATCATTCAGCGCCGGGATCATCGGTGCCGCGAGCACGCCAGTCGGAATGCCGGCCTCGACCAGCGTGCGCACGGTCTGCACCCGCCGCAGCGGCTGGCTGGCACGTGGCTCCATGACGCGTGCCAGATCACGATCCAGCGTGGTGATGCTGACGTTAACGGATACCAGATTGTGCGCGGCCAGATCTTGCAACAAATCGATATCGCGTTCGATTAGCGCATTTTTAGTCAGCATATACACCGGGTGCCGCGCTTCGAGCAGGACTTCGAGAATCGCGCGCGACAACTTTGCGTCGCGCTCCAGCGGCTGATAGGCATCGGTGTTGGAGCCCAGGCAAAGCGGCGCTGGCTTGTAGCCGCGCTGCATAAAGCGCTCACGCAGCAATTGCGCTGCATTCGGTTTGGCGATCAGTCTGGTTTCGAAATCCAGACCGGGGCTGAGGTCCCAATAGGCGTGGCTGGGTCGCGCAAAACAATAGATGCAACCATGCTCGCAGCCTTGGTATGGATTGACCGAGCGATCAAACGGGATGTCGGGAGAGGAGTTGCGAGTCAGGATGTTACGCGCGGGCAGCCATTGCACGGTGGTGGCAGGGCGGCCGGGCTCGTCTGGTATCCAGCCGTCATCCTCCGCCTGGTAACGCTGGCTCTGAAAACGATTATCGGGATTGATGGCCGTGCCGCGGCCCCGCTGTATGCTCATGCTGGCTGTCACCGTAATAGAACGAACGTACTATAACAATCGGTGTGGGCAATCGCCATGGGCATTTCGCCAACGGTCGGGATGGCGGGCAGCGTAAGGGATTTACGTATTTGTGCGAGTCATTTAACAGAACCGTAATCCGTTCATCGGCAGCTGGCAAAGCAGCGCTGGATTGAGAATCGTTCTTGCGACATAATGCGAACAGTTCTCAGTAAACGGCGATTCGTGCATGTACATCTGCATTTGCAACAGCGTTAACCAGAAAGCCATCCACGCCGCAGTCGAAGACGGCGTGCAGACCTTTGCGCAACTGCAAATGGCCACGCGTGCGGCCACTTGCTGCGGGCAATGTACCAGCTGTGCCAAAGAAGCCCTCTACGACGCGCTCGAAGCTAAAGCCATCCGCGAATGGGATGAGGCAGAAGCCGCCTGAGCGTTTTTGGCGCGTAGCAGCCCCCAAAGCCTCGGGTTCAACCGAAAGCCCGTTTTACCTCTTCCGCATTGCTGTCTACAACGCGCCGCTCAGGCTGCGCTGCTGTCTTCGCCCAGCTGCGATTGCAGATAGTTGCTCAGACCAATCACCTTGATCAGATTCAGCTGCTGTTCCAGCCAATGCGCATGGTCGACTTCGGTGTCGTCGAGCAGGTCGGTGAGCATTTCCCGCGTCACGTAATCCTGCGCTTGCTCCGCAATCGCAATCACGCTCTTCAGCGCAGCCGCCACGTCGTATTCGGTTTCCAGATCGTATTGCAGCATCGTCGGCACGTCGTTGCCGATACGCAGCGGCGTACGTGCAGCCACATTGGGCGTGCCATTCAGAAACAGAATGCGGGCGATCAGACGGCGAGCATGGCCAATTTCGTCCTGGTGCTCATGCGCGATGCGCGCATACAGACGCTCAAAACCCCAGTTGTGATACATCTCGCTGTGCAGGAAATACTGATCAATCGAGGTCAGTTCCGCCGCCAGCAGGCTGTTCAGGCCGTCGATAACATCTTGTTTGCCTTGCATATTGCCTCGCTTGTTCAGTCTTCGATCTGCGCTTGCAGATAATTGCCGATGCCCATGGCGGGAATCTGATCGAGCTGGGTTTCCACCCAATCCAGGTACTCTTCTTCGTCTTCCAGCAGGTCGGTCAGAATGTCGCGCGTGACATAGTCTTGCGCGGTTTCTGCGCTTTCGACGGCCTGGCGCAGGGTCAGCAAATGTTCGCCGACCAGCTTGAGATCGCATTCCAGCATTTCCTGCGGATTTTCACCGATCCACAATTTGCCGAGTTGTTGCAGGTTGGGCAGGCCTTCCAGAAACAGAATGCGTTCGATCAGTTTGTCAGCACGCTTCATGGCGTGAATGGACTCGTGATAAACCGCATCGTTGAGCCGCGCAAATCCCCAGTTTTTGTACATGCGTGCATGCAGAAAAAACTGGTTGATCGCGGTCAGTTCGTTCGTGAGCACTGTATTCAGTGCGCGCAGAACGATGGGATCACCCTTCATGGCAGCTCCTTACGTGTGAAAACACCGTATTTTATGACACTTCCGTGTGCACCATTGCCCCAAAATCATCCGTTTCACGCGGATCGGATGGCGTGCTAGTCTGCTTGCCGCATCTACACCACCAGAATGATTCTCATGACACTGCCACCAGACATCCTGACTCTTGCCCATGCGCTCGCCGATCTTTCGGGCGAGATGATCAAACGCTATTACCGCCAGCCGTTTGCCATCGATGAAAAGGCCGATGACAGCCCGGTCACCATCGCCGATCGAGAAGCCGAGCGCGTCATGCGCGAACACATCAAGGCGGCCCGCCCGCAGGACGGCATCATTGGCGAAGAGCATGGTGAAGAGAACACCGATGCCGAATGGGTCTGGGTGCTGGATCCGATTGATGGCACCAAATCGTTTACGGTAGGCCGGCCTTTGTTTGTGACCCTGATCGGCCTGCTGCACTTTGGCCAGCCGGTGTTGGGCGTGATCAACCAGCCGATTACGGGCGATCGCTGGATCGGTGGAGCAGGCCTGCCCACCACGCTGAATGGTCAAGCGGTGCAAGTCAGTGCCGTGGCCGAACTCAAGGCCGCCCGCATCGGCACCACCGGCCCGGAATATCTGACTAACGCATTGCCGCTGTTCAATCAGATGGTGGCCGAGTGCCGCTATCCGATTTACGGCGGCGACGGTTATCTGTACGCGCAGCTGGCCAGCGGCTGGCTGGATGTGGTGGCCGAAGAGGGCCTCAAGCTGCACGATTTTGCGGCGCTGGCGCCGGTGATTATCGGCGCGGGTGGCGTGATGACTGATTGGCAGGGCCAGCCGCTGGTGCTGGGTAGTGCCGGTTGCGTGCTGGCTGCTGCCACGCCGGCCTTGCATGCGAGCTTGCTGCCCGCTTTTGCCCGATTGCCTTTATAATGCCGATCATTCTGGTTTAGCGAACACACACGATCATGGCTCAAGACATCAACTACGTTTCTGATTTCACCAAGTTCATGCAAGGTTTTCTGGAAGAGAACAAAGACGTGGCGGAAGGCCAGATCGAAGGCCGCGCCCTGTTGTGGGACAAGCAGCCCATCAATCTGGACGAGCGCAGCCGCGAGTCGGAGTCCAATCTCAAAATGAAGCCGTATCCGTATTCGCTGGACTAAGCCACAGCGTTTTCAGCAGCACCTCTGGCAGGCCGGTCTATCCGGCCTGTTTTGCATTGTGGCGTCGCGCGCCGTGGCGCGTTTGCAACGCCCGTCGCATCTGTCGAGCGGGCGCTGGGCGCAGCGGGGCGACGTGGTAAGATGCCGCCCTTTCCAAGTTTGCCGCCTCTGGAGTTCATCATGCGTATCGGTACGCCGCTGTCTGCTTCTGCCACCAAAGTCATGCTGCTGGGCAGCGGGGAGTTGGGTAAGGAAGTCATCATCGCCCTGCAACGTCTGGGTGTCGAAGTGATTGCCGTAGACCGCTACGCCGATGCCCCGGGCATGCAGGTGGCGCATCGCAGCCACGTGATCAATATGGCCGACCCGGTGGCCTTGCGCGCCCTGGTCGAGCAAGAAAAGCCGCACCTGATCGTGCCGGAAATCGAAGCCATCGCAACCGAAGAACTGCTGCGCATCGAAGCCGACAAGGTTGCCGAGGTAATCCCGACCGCGCGCGCCACCAATCTGACCATGAACCGCGAAGGCATCCGGCGTCTGGCCGCGGAGACGCTGGGTCTGGCCACCTCGCCCTACAAATTTGCCGAAACGCTGGATGAATTGCGTGCGGCCATCGCCGAGATTGGCTATCCCTGCCTGGTCAAACCGGTAATGTCGTCATCGGGCAAGGGCCAGTCCACCTTGCGTTCCGAGGCGGATGTCGAAGCCGCGTGGAACTATGCCGCCAGTGGTGGCCGCGTTAACCAGGGCAAGGTCATCGTCGAAGGGTTTATCGATTTCGATTACGAAATTACGCTGCTGACGGTGCGGGCAGTAGGCGCCTCGGGCCAGGTGGAAACGTATTTCTGCGATCCGATTGGCCATGTGCAAGTGAAGGGCGATTACGTGGAGAGCTGGCAGCCCCAGGCGATGAGCCCGGTGGCGCTGCAACGCGCTCGCGACATCGCCGCCAGGGTTACTGGCGATCTGGGTGGCCGTGGCCTGTTTGGCGTGGAGCTGTTTGTGAAGGGCGATATGGTCTGGTTCTCTGAAGTCAGTCCGCGCCCGCATGACACTGGCCTGGTCACGCTGATGTCGCAGCGTTTCTCTGAATTCGAACTGCACGCCCGCGCCATTCTTGGCCTGCCGGTTGATACCGGTATGCGTGAGCCGGGTGCCAGCGCGGTGATTTATGGCGGCATGAACGAGGCTGGCATTGCCTTTGAAGGCGTCAAAGAGGCGCTTTCTTTGCCGCGCATCGATCTGCGTTTGTTCGGCAAGCCCGAAGCTTTCGAGCGCCGTCGCATGGGCGTGGCGCTGGCTGCGGGCGACGACACCGGCATTGCGCGCGAACGGGCCAAGCACGCCGCCAGCCTGGTGCGCCCGGTCAAAGGCGAATAAGCATGGGTGACGCTGTCGATCCTGCTTTGCAAGCACTGACACCGTATCAAATGCTCGGCGGCGCAGCCGTGCTGCGTCAGTTGGTGGATCGCTTCTACGATCTGATGGCCAGCGACCCGCGCACGGCCAGCTTGCACGCCATGCACAGCACAGACACCACGCTGATTCGGCAAAAGCTGTTCGAGTTTTTGTCGGGCTGGCTGGGTGGCCCATCGCTATATATCGAAAAATACGGCCATCCGATGTTGCGCGCCCGCCATCTGCCCTTTGCGGTGGATGAAGATGCGCGCGATCAGTGGCTGCTGTGCATGTATAGCGCGATGGACGAATTGCATCTCGACCCGGCATTGCGCGACCATCTGGAAGACGCGTTTTTTCGCACCGCCGACTTTATGCGCAATCGCTGAGCAGCCAGACTGAAGCAGCAACACAAAACGCCCATGTCGGGCGTTTTGTGTTTGTGGCTGGCGTTACACGATCAGATGCAGCTCACGCGCCAACTGGAACAACTCCATGTCGTTGCGTGCACCGAGCTTTTCCATCGCCGATTTCTTTTGATGGCTGATGGTTTTAACGCTGCGGTTCAGCTGCTGCGCAATCTCGGTGATACAACGCCCGGTGGCGTAGAGCCGCATGACTTCCAGCTCGCGCTGGCTGAGCGTGCGCAAACCGCCGGTTTCTTCGTCCGGCATTTGCCCCGCCAGCGCTCTGGCATGCAAGACGCTGCGGCCCAGATATTGTCGGCCCACCATCACCGACTGGATGGCCTCGGCCAGATCGGCCAGATCGTCCTGCTTGTTCATCACGCCGTCGGCGCCCGATTTAAGCATGCTTTCAATAAATGCCACGTTATCGAGCATAGTCAGAATGATCAGCTTGCATTGCGGCGCCAGCCGTCGGATGTGCCTGAATAAAATCAGGCCATCGGGCGTATCGGCGCCTGGCATTGAATAATCGCTGACTATTAAATCTGGCATATCTTCATGCAGCATCTGGATTAATTGGCGACCGTCATGCGCTTTGCTCACCCGCTTGATGAAGGGAATGCGCGCAAGCGTTTGCTCAAGGCCCAATAAAACAATGGGATGGTCGTCCGCGATAATTACTTTCAGGCTGGATTGCACAATGAGAACCTGTTCCTTTAGTTTATAAAAGCCGGGTTACCTGCTTATGCGCTGTGTCGGGATATTAAAGCAACTCGGGCATTTGGGCTAATAGCCTTGTCATTATTGATGTCGTGCAATCTCGGCAAAATAATATTTCTATTTTTGTAATTGTCTTTTATAAATTTCAATTCGATTAAATTTAATTTGATAATTACGCTATCAGCTTTCTGATTTAGCCTTTGCACGCGCACTGCTTGTCAGCAGAAACACGCTTGATAGTTACAGCGCACAGCCCCATCTGCGCTAAAATCCGTTGCCGTGCGCCGCGTGCGCTGGCAGTACCTTTCTTCTTTTTCCGGTAATTGCACATGTCTGATCTAAACACCCTCCAGGCCACGCTCGCAGCATTGATCGACCCGAACACGGGCAAGGACTTTATGTCCACCCGCAGTGTCAAGAACCTGCGATTCGAGCACGGTGTCGCCAGCATGGAAGTGGTGTTGGGTTACCCGGCGCAATCGCAGACCGGCATCATTCAGCAGCAGATCGAAACCGCGCTGCGGGCCCTGCCAGGGGTGAGCGGCACTGAGGTGCGGGTGAGCTGGCAGATCGTGTCGCATTCGGCGCAACGTGGCGTAGCGCTGTTGCCGGGGGTCAAGAACATCATCGCGGTGGCCAGTGGCAAGGGCGGGGTGGGCAAGTCGACTACGGCGGTCAACCTGGCGTTGGCTCTAGCGGCCGAAGGCGCACGCGTGGGCTTGCTCGACGCCGACATCTACGGCCCGTCGCAGCCCACCATGATGGGTGTGGCCGATCAGCGTCCCAGCTCACCGGACAACAAACATATCGAGCCCATCCTTAGTCACGGCGTGCAAACCATGTCGATCGGCTTCCTGATCGATACCGAACAGCCCATGGTCTGGCGCGGTCCGATGGTGACGCAGGCGCTGCAGCAACTGCTGAACGACACGCTATGGCAGGACCTGGATTATTTGATTATCGATTTGCCGCCAGGTACCGGTGACATCCAGCTGACCTTGTCGCAGAAAGTGCCGCTGACGGGCGCAGTGATTGTGACCACGCCGCAAGATATTGCGCTGCTGGATGCACGCAAGGGCCTGAAGATGTTCGAGAAGGTTGGCGTGCCCATACTCGGCATCGTCGAAAACATGTCGGTGCATATCTGCAGCAATTGCGGCCATGCCGAGCCGATCTTTGGCGAAGGCGGCGGTGCCGCCATGTGCGCGGATTATGGCGTTGATTTGCTCGGCCAGTTGCCGCTGGCCTTGTCCATCCGCCAGCATGCCGATGCGGGCAAGCCCAGCGTGGTGGCCGAGCCGGGTGGCCAGGTGGCGCAGATCTATCAAAGCATCGCACGCAAAGTGGCGGCGAAAGTGGCTTTGCGGGCGCAGGATTTCTCCGCCAAATTCCCCAAAATCGTAATCCAGAACGATTGAGCCCCTCGCGGCGTAGCCGGCGCACCGCCGCATACTGCGGCAGGCGGTGCGTCTGCTACACTTGCCGCTTTATTTTGCCCCCCAGACTCCGTGCGCCTGACCCACATCAAACTTGCCGGCTTTAAATCGTTTGTTGACCCCTCGGTCATCCACGTGGCTGGGCAATTGGTGGCGGTATGCGGGCCCAATGGATGCGGCAAATCCAATGTGATAGACGCGGTGCGCTGGGTGCTGGGCGAATCTTCGGCCAAGCAATTGCGCGGCGAATCGATGCAGGACGTCATCTTTAATGGCTCCGGTGGGCGCAAGCCGGTGTCGCGCGCGTCGGTGGAACTGGTGTTTGACAACAGCGCCGGGCTGGCGGCAGGCCAGTGGAGCCAGTACGCCGAAATCTCGATCAAGCGCCTGCTGACGCGGCAGGGCGAATCTTCGTATTACATCAATCAGCTGCCGGTACGGCGGCGCGATATTACCGATCTGTTTCTCGGCACCGGTGTGGGCAAGGGCGGTTACGCCATCATCGAGCAGGGCATGATCTCGCGCATTATCGAAGCGCGGCCCGAAGAATTACGCCACTTTCTGGAAGAAGCGGCGGGCGTTTCCAAATACAAAGAACGCCGCCGCGAAACCGAGACCCGTCTGGCCGATACCCGCGACAACCTTGAGCGCGTGGACGATATTCGCCGCGAGCTGACTGCGCAGATCGAGAAACTCGATGCCCAGGCTGCCGTGGCGGCGCAATTCAATACGCTAAAAGAAACCATCGTCGAAAAGCAGAATCTGCTGGCGCTGCAACGCAAGCTGGATGCGGCCCGCGACGTGGAGCATGCGCGGCGCGATATCGATCTGGCGCAAACTGCGCTGGATGGGCAGATCGCCGAATTACGCGCCACCGAAGCCACGCTGGAAACCTTGCGCGAAACGCATTTCAGCGCCAGCGACAGCGTGCACAGCGCGCAGGCCGAGTTGTACGACGCCAATGCCGCTGTGGCGCGGCTGGAGCAGCAATTGCTGCATTTGCGCCAGAATCGCGACCGCCTCAATCAAGATTTTGACGCCGCGAAACAAGAGCTCGCCCGCATCGAGCAGTCGTCACGCCAGGCCGAAGCTGAGCACAGCGAGTGGACGCGCCAGCAAGAAGACGCCAGCCTGGCCGCCGAAGCGGCCGCGATGGCGCTGGAAGAAGAGACCTTGCGTTTGCCCGAGCTGGAGCAAGCGCAACGCGAGGCCGAGCAACGCTTTGAGCAAGTGCGCGACGAACTGGCACAGTCGCGTAATGCGCTGCAACTGGCGCAACAGCAGTCCGCCAACCATGTGCGCAATGCCGAGGCGCTAAAAACGCGGCGTGACCGGCTGCAGCTGGAGTTGTCCCGGCTGGCTCCGGCAGAGGGCAATGACGCACTGGCCGAGCGACTGGAAGACGCCGCTTTGGCGCTGGAAAGCCAGCAACTGGCGCTGGCCGACACCGAACTGGCGCTTGATGACGCGCGCCAACACACGCAGGACGCCAACGCGGCCCGCGACCAGCTGCAACGCGAATACACCGGTGTACAGGCGCGCATCCATGCGCTGGAAAGCCTGCCCGCGCCGGTGGACGATGCGGTGCTGCAATCCTGGCTACGCGATGCGGGTCTGGCCGACGCCGCACCTTTGTTTGAATCGTTGAATATCACTGCGCCGTGGGGCAAAGCCGTTGAAGCGGTGTTGGGACTGCGCATGCAGGCGCGCAGCGTGACGGCGATGCCCGCCGAGGTGCCACCGTCCGCCTTGGCCCTGTTGTGGCCGGGGGACGCGGCCGAGGTTGCAAGCACGCTACCCTTGCCGGGCCTGGGGGCGTACGTGCGCGCTGAACACACCGCCGCGCCATTACAAGACTGGCTAGGCCAGGCATGGTGTATCGAGAGCGCCGCCGACTGGCCGCAATGGCGGGCGCAGCTACCGTTGGGTGGCGTGCTGGTGACGCCGGAGGGCCATGTGGGCGACCGGCATGCGCTGCACTACTACGCGGCGCAAGGCGTGGTCGCCAATCTGGTGGCGCAACGGCAGGAGCTGGAACACGCGCGCCAGCAAGAACAAACACTCGCGCCGCAATGGCAAGCGGCGCAGGCCGCGCAGGCGGGGGCCACGCAAGCGCTCAATCAGATTGAAACCACGCTGAAGCAACAACGCCAGCAGCTGGCCGAAGCGCAAAAACGCCATACCGATCTGGCGCAACAAGCCGCACGCCAGCAGGAGGCACGGGCCGCACAGCAACGCCAGCAAGTGCAATGGCAAGACGAGGCGGCAGCGCTGAATACGCAACTGGAAGAAGAGATTTACGCCGGACAAGAGGCCGAGCAAACCCGGCTGCAACTGGCCGAGGCGCTGGCGCCGCTGCAAGAACAGCTGGAAAGCCACAAGCTGGCGCGGCACGAGGCTGAATCCGCCTGCGACCTGCAGCGCAGTCGGCTGCGTCAGGCGGAACGGATGGCGCAGGAAAGCCGCTTTGCGGTGCAAGCCGTGCAAACGCGGATGCAGGATAGTCGGCGGCGCGATGACGATTTGCAGCAACGGCGCGAGACGGTAGTGGAGCGGCTGGAAAGCCTGACACTGGAACTTGAGGGCATCGACGAAGGCGACTTTGATGTCGGCTTCCAGGACGCCATCAATCTGCGCAGCGAACGCGAACGTTTGCTGGCCGCCGCGCGCGATGCGCTCAATGGCTTTGCCCAGCAGATGCGCGACCAGGAAGCCGCACGCCAACGTATCGAAGCCGGAATGGAACCGGCGCGTGAGGCCGTCAACGCGGCACGCCTGAAAGAACAAGAGGCAAGGCTGGCGTTGAGTCGGTTTACCGAAGAGCTGGCCGAGGCCGGCGCCGATGAGGCCGCCTTGCAGGCCAAACTGGGCGCCGGCCTCAAGATCAACAGTTTGATGAGCGAGATTGCGCGGCTCAGCCAGGCGGTGAATGCACTGGGCTCGGTCAACCTGGCGGCGCTTGAAGAGTTAAATACGGCGCGCGAACGCGAGCAATATCTGAATGCGCAGGCGGGGGATTTGCTGGCAGCGGTCGAAACGCTGGAAAACGCCATCCGCCGCATCGACCGCGAAACGCGCGCTTTGTTACAAGACACCTACAATACGGTCAACGCCAACCTGCAAGAGTTGTTCCCTTTGCTGTTTGGCGGTGGCCATGCTGAGCTGGTGTTGACGGGGGATGAAATCCTGGATGCCGGAATGAGCATCCTGGCGCAGCCTCCGGGTAAGAAGAACAGTACGATCCACTTACTGTCAGGGGGCGAGAAAGCACTGACTGCGTTAAGTCTGGTATTCTCGCTGTTCCGGCTGAACCCGGCGCCTTTCTGCCTGCTGGATGAGGTAGACGCGCCGCTCGATGACGCCAACACGCTGCGGTTTTGCGAGTTGGTTAAAAAAATGGCCGAACGCACGCAGTTTCTGTATATCAGCCACAATCGGCTGACCATGGAAATGGCAGGGCAACTGGTGGGCGTAACGATGCAGGAACAAGGGGTGTCACGCGTGGTGGCGGTGGATATAGAAACCGCTTTGTCCATGCGCGATGCCGCAACCGCTTAAACATGATCGCTGACGTGGCGAAGCCGCGGCGGGGTCGATTGATACAGTCTGGACCATGACCGATTTACAACTGGGTTCCCTGGCGATTGGCGGCGCGCTCGTCGTCGCCGTCTACGCATTCAACTCCTGGCAGGAATATCGCTACCGCAAGCAAGCGGCCAAAGCGTTTGCGCGTAATCAGCCTGATGTATTGCTCGAAACGCCGCAAAACGTGGTGCGCAAGGGCGATAGCCAAAGACTGGAACCGGCGCTGGGCGTGCCTGCCGCTGCGGAGGTTCGCCACGAGCCGGAACTGGCCACCATCGATGACGGCTTGATCGATGAAGAAGTCGGCGCAGTGGGTGCGGCCAAAGAGCCAACCTGGTACGAACCGCCGCTGGAAGCGCCGTCCGCACCCGCACCGCGCGTGCCGCCGCAACGTCCGCAAGTGCAGCGCAACACACCCGCGCCTGCACCAGCCGTACAGCGCAGCAGTGATGACACCGAGGTCGCCTCCAGCTTGCTCGACCCGGCCCTCGACTTTGTGGCCGAAGTGCATGCGGGCATCGATATTCCTGCTGATGAAATCCCGCCATTCCCTGGCGCCAAGCGCGTGCAAGTCATCGGCCAGGGCGACGATGGTCGTTGGCAAATTGTGTATGGCAATACCAACGCCGCCTTCAACGAGCTGCGCGTCGGCCTGCAATTGGCCGATCGTCAGGGGCCGCTGACGCAAGAACAACTGAATGGCTTCTGTATGGCCGTGCAGCAGTTTGCCGATGGCCATGAAGCGGTAGTGACCTTTCCGCAGCGGTCGGCCAAGCTGGCTGCAGCGGCCGATCTGGATGAATTCTGTGCTTCGGTCGATGTGTTGATCGGCCTGAATGTACTGGCGCAAGACAAGCCGTTCCCGCTGGAGCGCGTGCGTTTGCTGGCGGAACAAGCGCGCATGGTGCGCACGCCGGATGGCACGTTCCATTACAAGAGCGATTCCGGCAAAACGCTGTTTGTGCTGGCCAATCAGGATCAAACCCCGTTCGGCAATACCTCGCCCGCCTTGACGCTGCTGTTTGATGTGCCGCGTGTGGCCGGCGGCCTCGAAGTCTTTGAATATCTGTGCGACTTTGCGCTGCATCTGTCGCAAAGCCTGGGCGGCAATCTGGTGGACGATAACGGCAAGCCGCTGACCGAAAGCAGTCTCGGTAATATCCATCGCCAACTGGGCGGCATTTATGCGCGCATGGACGACCGCGGCATTGTGCCGGGCTCAATGGCCGCACTGCGTCTGTTTGCATAACGGCGGGCGGCTGCGCCGCTACACAACAATAAACGACCCGAACCTGCGCTTGCCGGTTCGGGTTTTTCATTTTTCCTTGTTACTGGACTGTATGTAATGAGCGATCTCGACTTACAAAACACGGCCGCGCAGCTGCGCGAAACACTGCATAAATACGGCTATCAGTATTACGTGCTGGATGATCCGACGGTGCCCGACGCCGAATACGATCGGATTTTTCGGGAGTTGCAAGCGCTGGAACTGGCGCACCCCGAATTGATTACGCCCGATTCGCCCACCCAGCGCGTGGGCGGCGCACCGCTGCCGTCGCTGAAACCGGTGACGCATCGGGTGCCCATGTTGTCGCTCAATAACGCGTTTGAAGAAGAAGACGCGCTCGCCTTTGACAAGCGCGTGCGCGAAGCGCTGGGCGTGGCTGAAGTGGCCTATGACGTCGGCCCCAAGTTCGATGGCATGGCCATGAGCCTGACTTACGAGAACGGCGTGCTGGTGCAAGGTGCAACGCGCGGCGATGGCGCCACCGGCGAGGACGTTACCCCCAATGTACGCACCATCCAGGCCATTCCGCTCAAATTGCGCGGCACCAATCTGCCCACGCTGCTGGAAGTGCGTGGCGAAGTATTGATGTTCAAAAAAGACTTTATTCGCCTGAATGAAGAACAAGTCGCCAAAGGCGACAAAACCTTCGCCAACCCGCGCAATGCCGCAGCCGGGGCCACGCGCTTGCTGGATTCGCGCATCACCGCCTCGCGCCGGCTTAATTTCTTTGCCTATGGCATTGCCACCTGTGAAGGCGCTACGCCGCCGAGCACGCAGTCGGGCGTGATGGAATGGCTGGGTCAGCTGGGCTTGCCGATTTGCCAGGAACGCGCCGTGGTGAAAGGCGGTGCAGGGCTGGTCGAGTACTACCAGCATATCGGCGCGGTGCGGCCCAGCTTGCCGTATGAGATTGATGGCGTGGTGTACAAGGTCAACCCGTTTGCGCAGCAAGAAGAACTGGGCTTTGTCTCGCGTGCGCCGCGCTGGGCCATCGCGCATAAATTCCCGGCGCAAGAAGCACTGACCCTCGTCGACGCCATCGACGTCCAGGTCGGGCGAACTGGCGCGATTACGCCGGTGGCGCGCTTGCAGCCGGTGTTTGTCGGTGGCGTCACCGTCACCAATGCCACTTTGCATAACGAAGACGAAGTACGGCGCAAGGATGTGCGGGTGGGCGATACCGTCATCGTGCGGCGTGCAGGCGATGTAATCCCCGAAGTGGTAGGCGTGGTGCTGGAAAAACGCCCGATGCGTGATGTGCCGGGTGGCGATCTGTTTAGTCAGGCGCAGGAACCGCTGCAGCCCGCGTATCGCTTGCCCACCCAGTGTCCGGTCTGCGGCTCGCATGTGGTGCGTGAAGAAGGCGAAGCCGTCGCGCGTTGTTCGGGCGGCCTGGCTTGCCCGGCGCAACGCAAGCAAGCCATCGCGCATTTTGCCGGGCGGCGCGCCATGGATATCGACGGTCTGGGCGAGCGCTATATCGATAATCTGGTCGATCTGGAATACGTACATGGTGTGGCCGATCTGTACCGGCTGACGCTGGCGGATTTTGTCGAAATGAAACGGCGTGCAGACGAGCGTGATCAGAGCGCGCCGGCCACCGCCGCAACGGGCAAAGAGAGCCCGACCAAATGGGCCGAGAACCTGCTCGATGCCATCGCCGCCAGCAAACAGCCGCCATTGGGACGCATGTTATTTGCGCTGGGCATCCGCCACGTTGGCGAATCCACCGGCAAAACGCTGGCGGACTGGCTGGGTACGCTGGAATTCGTCCGCCATGCGCCTGCGCCGTTGTTGCGCGTGTTGCCGGATATCGGTGGCACCGTCGCTGACGCAATTGCCGATTTCTTTGCCGAAGAACGTAATCAGCAGGCATTGCAAGCGCTGCTGGACGCGGGCGTGGCGCCCACCGGCCAGCACGCACCCCATCCTGAATTACGCGACAAGCTGGAAACCGCTGAGCTGTATGCAGCGCTGGGTGTGCCCAAGCTCACAGCGGTGCGCAGCAAACAACTGGCCAGCAGCGTGCCTGATCTGGCGGCGCTGGCTGCGGTCGATGCCGATGAGCTGACCGTGTTGCCAGCTGATGTGCGGGCGGCGCTCAAGCTCTGGTTGGCAGAGCCGGGGCATCAACAACAATTGCTGGCTCTGGCCGAGATCCGTGCGCGTTTGCTGGCCGCTTTGCCCGCAACCAGCGCACTGGCGGTCGGCCCGCTGAGCGGCAAGACGCTGGTACTGACGGGCACACTGCCCACGCTGGGGCGTGATCAGGCGAAAGAACTGATCGAAAAAGCCGGCGGCAAAGTCTCGGGCAGCGTGTCAAAAAAGACCGATGTGGTGGTGGCGGGGGCCGAGGCGGGCTCCAAGCTGACGAAAGCGGAAGAGCTGGGCATTACCATCTGGGACGAAGCCGCTTTACTTGTAGCCGTGAGCAGCATTACTACATAAATATTTTTTCTGTCTACCTGTTGTCAAATGCTTATGGCCTGTGTAATTATCGGTGCATTCATGCAGCGACGTTCATTTTATTGAACTCAGGCCGGAGAACGAAAACCCGCTTGACGTCGTTGTTTAACTCATTGAACATGCCGCAATGCGCAAAACCGATGCCATCCGCCTGTTTGGAAGCCAGTCCCGTCTTGCCGACGCCTTGGGAGTCGGTCGTTCTGCCGTTTCGCAATGGCCGGACGAGTTGCTGCAAAGACAGACGGATCAGGTGACGGGCGCGGCAATGCGCTTGGGCTTGCTGGATTCAGGTCAATACGTTAAGGGGTTTGGAATGCAAAAAATTCGCAAGGCAGTCTTTCCTGTCGCTGGTATGGGCACCCGCTTTCTGCCCGCCACCAAGGCAAGCCCGAAAGAAATGATGTCGATTGTCGACAAGCCGCTGATCCAGTACGCCGTGGAAGAAGCGCTGGACGCCGGTGTGACCGAAATGATCTTTATCACGGGCCGCAACAAGCGCTCGATCGAAGATCACTTTGACAAGGCCTATGAGCTGGAAAGCGAACTGGCCGCCAAGAACAAGCAAAAGCTGCTGGATATCGTGCGCAATGTGCTGCCCAAGGGCGTGACTTGCGTGTACATCCGCCAGCCCGAAGCGTTGGGCCTGGGTCACGCCGTGCTGTGCGCCAAACCAGCCGTGGGTGACGAGCCGTTTGCCGTCATCCTGGCAGATGACTTGATTGATGGTGCCACCTCCGAACTCAAGCTGATGGTCGATCTGTTCGACGATACGCATTGTTCGGTGCTGGGCGTGGAACAGGTGCCGCACGAAGACACCGGTTCTTACGGGATTGTTGAAATCAATAACAGCGCGCCTAACCGCCTGAAAATCAACAACATCATTGAGAAACCCAAGCCAGAAGAAGCGCCGTCCAATCTGGCTGTGGTTGGCCGTTATATTCTGACGCCGCGTATTTTCCATCATCTGCAACATGTGCAACCGGGCAAAGGCGGCGAAATCCAGCTTACCGATGGCATTTTTGCGCTGATGCAAGAACAGCATATTCTGGCGCATCGCCTTAAAGGCACGCGTTACGATTGCGGCAGCAAATTCGGCTTTTTGAAAGCCACTTATGAACTGGGTTTGAAACACCCGGAAGTGGGCGCGGAATTTGCGGAATATCTGCGTATGCGTGGCCAGATTGATTCGCTGGCTGCTTAAAAAGTAGAAGGCCGCAGCGTTTGCGGCGCTGATTACAATAAATGAGGCGACATCTCTGGTGTCGCCTCATTTTCTTTTTTAAGATGGCGGCGTATGAGCCGATAAAGATAATACATTCCGGGCGATTGCCGCCTGGCTCTGCAGGAGAAGTCCATGCTCGCCATCATCGGCGGAACCGGCGCTGGCCAATTGGCCGATTTGCAGAACACGCGCCGTCAGGTAATTCGTACTCCTTATGGCGAGCCTTCGGGCGCGCTGACCTTTGGCGTGATTGCCGGCCATGATGTGGCGTTTATTGCACGGCATGGTTATGGCCATACCTTGCCGCCGCATCAGATCAACTATCGCGCCAATATCTGGGCGCTGGCCCAGCAAAAGCCCGACGCCGTGATCGCCATCGCCTCTGTGGGCGGTATTCGGGCAGATCTGGCGCCCGGTACTCTGGTGATTCCGGATCAGATCATTGATTACAGCTACGGCCGCCATCAGACCTATTTTGAAAGCGGGCACCGGCCGGTGACGCATATTGATTTTACCGAGCCGTATGACCGCGCCTTGCGCCAGCAATTGCTGAGCGCGGCGCACGCCGAAACCATTCCTTTGATAGACGGCGGCACCTATGCCTGCACGCAGGGGCCGCGCCTGGAAACCATGGCCGAGATACGGCGCATAGAGCGTGATGGTGGCGATATGGTCGGTATGACTGGTATGCCCGAAGCCGCGCTGGCGCGTGAGCTGGGCCTGCGCTATGCCACGCTGGCCGTGGTCAGCAATTGGGCGGCGGGCAAGGGCGACAGCGACCATAACGTCACGTTCGATCTGGCTGGCGATGCCTTCCAGGGCGCTTTGCGGCAAATCACCCGCATTCTGGGGCAGTTGGCCCGCGCCTGATTGCCGCTGCATAAGGAAAACCGAAATGAAAGTCGTGATTCTGGCGGGTGGTCTGGGTACGCGTTTAGGCGAAGAAACTGATTTGCGCCCCAAGCCCATGGTGGAAATTGGCGGGCGGCCGATTCTTTGGCACATCATGAAAAGCTATTCCAATTATGGCTTTCATGAATTCGTGATCCTGCTTGGCTACAAAGGCAATCAGATCAAGGAATTTTTTGCCAATTACTTTTTATATCAGGGCGATGTCACCATCGACCTGACCGATAACCAGATTACCGTACACCGCAATCAATCCGAGCCGTGGAAAGTGACTTTGCTCGAAACCGGTCGCGATACCATGACCGGCGGCCGCATATTGCGTGCGCGCGATTATCTGGGTGACGAAGACTTTATGCTGACTTATGGCGATGGCGTTTCAGATATCGATCTGGACGCATTGCTGGCACAGCACCAGGCTAATCCGCAGACGCTGGTGACCATGAGCACGGTGCAGCCTGAAGCGCGCTTTGGCATTGTGGGTTCGGACGACGCCGGCATGATCCGCGAATTCCGCGAAAAACCGGCGGGAGATCTGGGCTGGATTAACGCCGGTTTTATGGTGTGCCGCCCAGGTGTGTTTGATTACATCGAAGGCGACAGCACCGTGTTTGAAGCCGCGCCGCTGGAAACGCTGGCCACCAGCGGCCATTTGATGGCGTATCGGCATACCGGCTTCTGGAAATGCATGGATACGCTGCGCGATAAATTGCAGCTGAATCAGCTCTGGGCCGAGAAGCAAGCGCCCTGGAAAACCTGGGAATAACCGCGTTGTTTAATGACATTTATCGCGGCCGGTCGGTATTGGTGACTGGCGATACGGGCTTTAAAGGTTCGTGGCTGGCTTTATGGTTGCAACAGGCGGGCGCGCAAGTGCACGGCTACAGCTTGCCAGCGGAGCCCGACCACGCGCACAGCCACGTGCTGGGCCTGGGCCATGCGCAAACGCTGGCGGATATCCGCGATGTGGAAGCGCTGCGCCACGCCATGGCCACCGCCGCGCCGGAAATCGTGTTCCATCTGGCGGCGCAACCGCTGGTGCTGACTTCGTATCAAGACCCGTTGTCCACCTGGCAAATCAATGTGCAAGGCACGGCCAATGTGCTGGAGATTGCGCGCCATTTGCCTTCGGTGCGCGCCGTGGTCGTGATCACCACCGACAAGTGCTATGAGAATCGGGAATGGCCGTGGGGCTATCGCGAGATCGACGCTTTGGGCGGGCATGATCCGTATAGCGCCTCCAAAGCCGCCGCCGAACTGGTGGCCGCGTCTTATCGCGCCAGCTTTGCCGTGCGGCCGGGTATGCCGCCGCTGTATATCGCTACCGCGCGCGCAGGCAATGTGATCGGCGGCGGCGATTGGGCGCAATACCGTTTGATACCGGATATCGCGCGCGCCGCAGCCAGTGGCGAGGCCGTCGAAATCCGCAATCCGCTGGCCATCCGCCCGTGGCAACACGTGCTGGAATCGCTGAGCGCCTATCTGCTGATCGGCCAGCATTTGCTACAAGAAAACAGCGCGGTGGCTTCGGCGTGGAATGTCGGGCCGTCGGATGACGATATCGCCGCAGTGCAGGATGTGCTGACGCAAATGCAAAGCCACTGGCCGCAAGTGCAATGGCGCAAGATCGGCGCAGAGGCGCACGAGACCAACGCCTTGCGCCTGGATTCTTCGCGCCTGCGCCAGGGCCTGGGCTGGAAACCGGTGTGGACGTTGGCGCAAACGCTGGCGCATACCGCGCAGTGGTATCAGGCCTGGCAGCAAGGCCAGGTGTTGTCGGCGCTGCAATTGCAAACCTATCTCGACGATGCGCGCGCGGCGGGCATCGAGTGGGCGCAGTAAGCCATGCTGATTACGCCGTTGCCGATTGCCGGGGCAGTGCTGCTGACCACCGAGCGCCGTGGCGATACGCGTGGCAGTTTCGGCCGCTGGTATGGCGAAGACGAACTGGGCGACTGGCTGGGTGGCCAGCATATCGTGCAGATCAACCATTCCTTCAGCGCGCGCCAGGGCACGGTGCGTGGCCTGCATTTTCAGCATGCGCCGCAAGCCGAACTCAAAATCGTGCGTTGCCTCAGCGGCCAGGTATGGGATGTGTTTCTCGACCTGCGCCGTGGATCGCCTACCTTTATGCAATGGCACGCCGAATTGCTGGATGGCCAGCATGATCGGGCCTTGCTGATTCCGCCCGGATGCGCACACGGTTTTCAGACGCAATCCGATGCCGTGCAGATGCTGTATCTGCACACTGCTTTTTATACGCCCGAGCTGGAAGGCGCGGTGCGCTACGACGACCCGCGTGCGGCCATTGCTTGGCCGCTGCCCATTACCGAATTGTCGGCCCGCGACCAGGCCAACCCTTTGCTATCGCCGGATTTTGACGGAATCACATTATGAAATGCCGCCATTGCGCTCACGAACTTGAGCTGGATCTGGTTGATCTGGGCTTCTCGCCGCCCTCCAACGCCTATCTGACGCAGGCGCAATTGTCCGAGCCTGAAATCCACTATCCATTGCGCGTCAAGGTGTGCCAGCACTGCTGGCTGGTGCAGACCGAAGACTTTGCCCGCCACGATTTATTGTTCAGCTCCGATTACGCGTATTTTTCATCGACCAGCAGCAGCTGGCTGGCGCATGCCGATGCCTATGTGGCCAAAATGGTGGAACGCCTCGGGCTGACCACGCAGTCGCATGTGGTGGAAGTGGCCGCCAATGATGGCTATCTGCTGCGCTATGTGCAGGCGCGCGGGATTCCCTGTCTGGGCGTGGAGCCTACCGCCAGCACAGCTGCCGCCGCGCGCAAACTGGGCCTGAATATCGAAGAAGTGTTTTTTGGCAGCGAAACCGCGCGCCGCTTGCGCGAACAATACGGCGCGGCTGATCTCATGGTGTCCAACAACGTGTTGGCGCACGTGCCCGATATCAACGACTTTGTGCAGGGCTTCAAGATCTTGCTGGCCGAGCACGGCACCTGGACGATTGAATTTCCGCATCTGTTTAATCTGTTGCGCCATTCGCAATTCGACACGATTTATCACGAGCATTTTTCGTATCTGTCTTTGCTGGCGGTGGAACACGTCTTGGGTGCGGCCGGTTTGCGCGCCTATGACGTCGAAGCCTTGCCCACGCACGGCGGCAGTCTGCGCATTTACGCCTGCCACGCCCATGCCGCATTTGCCGAGACCGAAGCGCTGATCGCCATGCGCGCCGAAGAAGAAGAGGCGGGCCTGAATACCGCCGCGGCCTACGCGGA
Organism: Silvimonas sp. JCM 19000; assembly: GCF_054652575.1. Taxonomy (NCBI): domain Bacteria; kingdom Pseudomonadati; phylum Pseudomonadota; class Betaproteobacteria; order Neisseriales; family Chitinibacteraceae; genus Silvimonas; species Silvimonas sp. JCM 19000. The sequence continues at coordinate 195,627 of NZ_BAAIHC010000001.1, forward strand.
TTTTCAGGCGCATGTAAAACGCGTGCGGACCGATTTTGTGCAGTTTCTACTGGATTGCCAGCGCGAAGGCCGCACCGTCGCCGCTTATGGCGCAGCCGCCAAAGGCAATACGCTGCTTAATTACGCCGGCGTAAATAAGGAATGGCTGCCGCTGGTGGCCGATGCCGCCGCGTCCAAACAAGGCAAGTTTTTGCCGGGCAGCCATATTCCGATTGTCTCGCCCGAGGCCTTGCTGGCGACCAAGCCCGATACCGTCATCATCCTGCCGTGGAATCTGCAGGCCGAGGTGATGCAGCAACTGGCCATCATCCGCGAATGGGGTGGGCGCTTTGTGGTGGCTATTCCGGAGGTGCGCGTGCTATGAGCCAGGATCGCATTCTGTATACCAAGCCGTCGATCACCGAGCTGGAAGTGCAATACGCCACCGACGCCGCCGCCCATGGCTGGGGCGAGCATTGCTATGACTATCTCAACCGTTTTGAGCGCGAGTTCGCCGCGTGCATGGGCGTGCCGCATGCGCTTGCCACCTCCAGTTGCACCGGCGCCATGCATATGGGGTTGGCCGCGCTGGATATAGGTGCGGGTGACGAGGTGATTCTGGCCGACACCAACTGGATTGCCACGGTTGCGCCCATCGTCCACGTCGGCGCCACGCCGGTGTTTGTCGATGTGCTGGCCGATAGCTGGTGTATCGACCCGCAAGCCGTGCGCGCCGCCATTACCCCGCGCACCAAAGCGATTGTGGCAACGCATCTGTACGGCAATCTGTGCGCGCTGGATGAGCTGGCGGCGCTGGCCGAACAGCATGGCCTGGCGCTGATCGAAGATGCGGCCGAAGCCATCGGCTCGGTTTATCACGGTCGCCGCGCCGGGGCCAGCGCGCGCTTTGGCGTGTTCTCGTTTCATGGCACCAAAACCATGACCACGGGCGAGGGCGGCATGTTTGTCACGTCCGATTCCGACCTGTACGAGCGCGTGCTGACGCTGAGCAACCACGGCCGCAAACGCGGCGAGACCAAACAATTCTGGCCGTCCGAAGTCGGCTTTAAATACAAGATGTCCAACCTGCAAGCCGCCTTGGGCTGCGCCCAACTCAGTCGCATCGACGAGTTGGTGCGACGCAAGCGCGAGGTATTCCAGCATTACCAGCAACGGCTGCAGCCGTATGTGGACAAAGGCGTGCTGGCAATCAACCCCGAGGCCGCCGACACGCAAAACGGCTACTGGATGCCGACGGTGGTGTTTGCCAGCGCCACCGGCATTACGCGCGAACGTTTGCAACAGGCGTTTAAAACCGAAGACATCGATGCGCGCGTCTTTTTTAGCCCGCTATCCAGCACGCCGTCATTCAGCCCGGTGCCCAGCAATACGCTGGCCTATGACTTGCCCCAGCGCGCCATTAATCTACCCAGTTATCACGATCTGACCGAGCCGCAAATTGCGCGCGTGGTGGCGTGTTTGCTGAGTGTGTTGCCGGATTAAAGCGATGAAGCAAATCCTGCTATTGGGCGCCAATAATCCGGAATCGCCGCGCATGCTCAAACGCGTGCGCGAAGCCACCGGCGCGCAATTTGCCGGTTATATTGATAATGACCCGGCCAAAGCAGGCACCGATTTTTATGGCCTGCCCATTTTTGGCGGCTTTGAGGTTTTGCCGCGCTTTAGTCCGCAAGACTATGACTTTGTAAATCTGATTTCCGGCGATTGCCACACCCGGCATAACACCACGCAAACACTGCGCAATGCCGGCTTTGCACTGGCCAATTTGATCCATCCGCAGATTGATCTGGACATGGTGCAATTGGGTCACGGCATTTATTTGCGCGAAGGTGTGGTCGTGCAGGCGGGCGTGCAGCTGGCCGATAACGTCTGCATGCATATGGGCGCGCTGATCGGCCACGAAACCACCGTGGGTGTATCCAGCTTTATTGCCCCGGGCGTAAATGTGTGTGGCCTGGTGCAGATTGGCAAAGGCGTATTTATCGGGGCGGGGGCGACCATCATGCCGCGCCTCAAGATTGGGGATTGGGCCATTATTGGCGCGGGCGCATTGGTCAACAGAGATGTGCCTGCCGGCGCCGTGATGGTGGGTAATCCGGCGCGCGTGCTTAAAACCCGCGATATTGCAGCATTGAACAACAGCAGCGTGGGCGATTGTTAAACAACGCCTCGCCACGCATCAGGCACGGAGACCGCCACAATGGCAGAAGATTTGCACGCCCAGTTTGCAGCAGAACGCCAACGCGATATCGCCGCACAGGGCCAAGACCCGGCCATGCACCAGTTGGGCGTCGATTTTGTGGTACGCACCCAGGCGTATAAATACACCTATAACTTCAGCGCGCTGGGGCGGCCGATTATCCAGTTGCCGCAAGATATGGTGGCGATGCAGGAACTGATCTGGCAGATCAAACCCGATCTGATTATCGAAACCGGCATTGCCCGTGGCGGCTCGCTGATACTCAGCGCATCAGTATTGGCGCTGATCGATTATTGCGAGGCGGTGGAACAAGGTACGGTGCTCGACCCCAAGGCCAGCAAGCGGCACGTGATCGGCATCGACATCGATATCCGCGCGCATAATCGCGCCGCCGTTGAGGCGCATCCGCTGGCGCACAAGATCACCATGGTGCAAGGCTCATCGATTGCCGCCGAGACCGTGGCCAAAGTGCGCCAACTGGCACAGGGCTATAAAACCGTATTGGTGTGTCTGGATTCCAATCACACGCATGCGCATGTGCTGGACGAATTAAACGCTTATGCCGATCTGGTCACGCCGGGCAGCTATTGCGTGGTCTTCGATACCATTGTGGAAGATATGCCCGCCGGGTCTTATCCCGATCGACCGTGGGATATCGGCGACAATCCCAAAACCGCAGTGCACGCCTTTTTGCCGCAACACCCCGAATTCAGCATCGACCGCAGCATTCAAGACAAATTGCTGCTAACGGTGGCGCCCGATGGCTATCTGAAACGCGCACTCTGAAATACCCCTCAGGATTCTAAATGATCGATACCGGCCCACTGTTAACCCTGGTGATGCTGACGCACAATCGCCCGCGCTTTATGGCGCGCGCGATTCGCCATTACGCCAATATGCCGTACCTGCTGTTGGTGATGGATTCGTCGCCCGAAAGCAATGCCGAAGCGGCCGCGCAATACGCTAATGCCAATGTCAGCTATCAGCACTGCCCGGAATTTGCCTATGGCGCGATCATGCAGAAGATCCGCAAAGGCGTGGATCTGGTGCAAACGCCGTATCTGGCCTTTGTGACCGATGACGACTTTCTAACCCATGAAGGCCTGCACGAAAGCGCGGCCTTTTTGCAGCAGAACGACGATTACGCCATTTGCCATGGTTACTGCCTGATGTATCTGGCCGATGGCGAACGCGTGCATTACTTCTTGCGCGATCGCAAGGTGATGGAAGAGCACTCGGCCGATCTGAGTGTGTCGCGCATTCTGTCGTTTATGGATAACTTTATCCCGCCGTTTTATGCGGTTATCCGCACGCCGGTGGCGCTGGAGTGGTATCACGCCATTCCCGATGATATCCGCTGGGAATTCAACGAATTTGGCCACGCTTTCCATTTGCTGATGGCGGGCAAGGCGCGCTTGCTGCCGCTGCCGTATGTAATCCGCGAACTGAATTACCCGGCCTCGGATCATCAAACCGATTTGCTGACCGCCTTGCACGATCCGGCTTTTGCGCCGGAAGACAAAGCCGCATTCTTTAACTGGCTGGCCAACTTGTACGTGCAGCTGGAGCCGGACCGCAGCCATAAAGACGCATTGCAAGTGGTGCAACAGGCGGCGCGCACGCTGGTGCAATGTCTGGGCACTAATAAATCGTTGACCGTGCAGGAGATTTTCTATTCGGAATGGCCGGATATGCGCGGCGCGCCGGATTGGAGTTTTACGCCTAAGCAATATGTGGAAATGCCGTTTTATAACGCGCCATTCTTCCGTTATCTGGGCCAGATTGATTTGCTGTTGCGCGCCATGCCCGCGGGCAAACTGCAATTGCAGGAATTGAAGCCGAAGCTGGATGAGCAAGAACTGGAAATCTCGCGCGCATCGGTGGCGGAACTGAGCGGCGATGCTGAAGGCGCGCGGATTGCGCTGGAAAAAGTCATCACGCAAAACCCGTTCCATATCCGCGCCTTGTGTGCGCTGTATACCCTGCTGGTGCGCCACGGCCAGGCAGAGCGCGCCGAACCACTGCGGCACTGGGCGCGGCGGCTGGACCCGCATGCGCCGGTGGTGCGCGCGCTGGATCAACCCTTGCTGCCCGCCGCCACCAGCGCAGCCATCGAAAACGCCACGCCTGTGGTCGCCGCCGCAGCGGTGGGCCAGCGCGAGGCCGACGCCGCGCTGCCCGAACTGCCAGCCGAAGAATTGCCAGCCACGCCGCCTGCGGTGGTGCGCCATCGCATCGCCGTGGTCTGCCATTTGTATTACCCCGATATATGGCCCGAACTGGTGACGACGCTCAAACGCATCAAAGTGCCGTTTGATCTGATCATTACCACCACGGCGGAACAGCGCCAGGAGGTGCTGGACCGCGTGGATGCCGAATATCCGCAAGCGCGCATTTATCTGGTGGAAAACCGGGGCAGGGACGTTGGCCCGCTGTTCAAGCTGCTGGATTACGAGCCGCTGCAGGATTACGACCTGGTCTTGAAGCTGCACACCAAAAAGTCGTTGCACCAGGCCGAAGGGCATGGCGACGCGTGGCGCGCAGAATTGTACGGTGGACTGGTGCCACCCGATGGCATAGGCAGCGTGCTGGCGTTCTTTGATGCGCACCCCGATGTGGGCCTGGCAGGCACCACTGGGTCGCTCTGCAGCGCCGCGCGCGTGGCCGGATCGCGCGGGGAAAATCTGCCGGGCACACGCGAATGGGCGGCCAAACTGGGCCGCGACCCCGACGATCTGGAATACCTGTTCGTCGCGGGCAATATGTTCTGGGCGCGCGGTTTGCTGTTTGCCGCGTTGCGCGAATTGCGGGTGACGCAAGAGGACTTCGACGACGAGCAGGGCCAGGTGGACGGTACGCTGGCGCACATCATGGAACGCGTGTTGCCGTTGGTGGCCGATCTGGTGGGTCTGAAAACCGCCGCGCTGCCGCTGCCGGCTTTGCCCGCCAACGTGCACACGCCCGTGGCCGTGACTGCGCCGTATGAACAATGGCTGCTGCAGCGCGCATTTACCCTGAACGAAGCGCATCTGATTGACGCGCGCCGCAACCAGCTGCCGCCGCAACCGCTGCGGCTGTATATCGTCGATCGTCTCGGCAATATGGCGGCGGTGGCGACTTCGCTGACTTCGCTGGCTGAGCAATATCACAAGCCGGTGCAAGCGGTGATTGTGTCGCCATTGCCCAATCCCGATCCGAGCAGCCAGAGCGGCATCGGTTGGCTGCAAGGCAGTGGCGCATACGCCGATTTATTGGCCGATGCCCAGCACGCCAACGCGGCATGGGTGGGCTTTATCGAAGCCGGTGACCGCCTGACGCGTGAAGGCGTGTTGCTGGGCCTGGTGCAGGCGGCGGTGCAACCCGAGTGGCAATTGCTGTATTGGGACGATGACTGGCTGCATGAAAACGGCGCGCCCGACATGCCGCGCCTGAAGCCGGACTTCAGCCCCGATCTGCTGCGCGCCATGCCTTATGCCGATGGCGTGGTGGTGGCGCGGCTGGGCGCCTTGCAACAAGCGCTGGCCTTGGGGCCGTTAGAGGCGGGCGCCGAACAGAATGATCTGATCTGCCGCGTGTATGAACAGCATGGCATCAAGGCCATCGCGCATATCGCCGAGCTGGGCGTGCATCTGGCGCAGTGGCCGTGGCGCGGGCTGGACGAGCCGAACCGCGCCGCCGCGTTTGCGCGCGTGATTCGCGATCACCTGGCACGCAGCGGCCAGGCCGCCACGTTGGAACCAGGGCTGATTGGCGGCACGCTGAACGTGCGTTACGAGCATCCGACTGCGCCGTTGGTGAGTATCCTGATTCCCACCAAAGACCAGTTCAGCATGATTTCGCGCTGTGTCACCAGTCTGATCGAACACAACGCCTATCCGCTGTTTGAAATTCTGGTCATCGACAACAACACCAGCGAGCCGGATGCGGTGGCGTTTCTGGATGGCCTGGTCGCGCTCAACAATCCGCAAATCCGCGTGCTGCGCTATCCGCAGCCGTTCAACTTCTCGGCCATGAACAATATGGCCGCGCGTGAGGCCAGGGGCGAATACCTGCTGCTGCTGAATAACGATACGGCGGCCATCCAGAACAACTGGCTGGAAGAACTGGTGCGCATCGCGCTGCGCCCCGATGTCGGCATGGTTGGCCCGCGTTTGTTGTATCCGGATGGACGTATCCAGCATGCAGGCGTGGTGCTGGGCTTGCGTGGCCCGGCCGATCATCCCTTTATCGGCATGAACCGCGATGAACGCGGTTATATGAATCGGCTACAAGTCACGCAGAACTATTCGGCAGTGACGGCCGCGTGCGCATTGATCCGTACTTCGCTGTATCACGCCGTCGGCGGCATGGACGAGACGGCGTTCAAGGTGTCGTACAACGACGTGGATTTGTGTTTGAAGGTGCGGGCGGCGGGCTATCTGATTGTGTTTACGCCGCATGTGAGCGTGCTGCACGAAGGCAGCGTCAGCCAGCGCCAGGTGGATCCGGCGGCGGCGCAAGCCAAAGCCGAGCGTTTCCGCGGCGAGCAGGACGAAATGCTCAAACGCTGGTTGCCGCAACTGGCGCTGGACCCGTATTACAACCGCAGCCTGCTGTTACACGGCAACGGCTTTGAGCTGGATCAGCGCCGCCCGGTGACCTTCCAGCCCATCAGCTGGACGCCGCCGTTGCGCATCATGTCGCATCCGGCCGATGTGATGGGCTGTGGCAACTACCGCATCATGCAGCCGTGGAATGCGCTGGAAGCCGCGGGCATGATCAGCGGCGTGGTGTCGATGGAGTTGCTCAATCCGCTGGATTTGCGCCGGATTGATCCGGATGTGCTGGTATTCCAGCGCCAGATTACTGAAGAGCAGATCGGCTTTATGGCGCGCTCGGCGCAGTTCCAGCGTGCGTATCGCATTTATGAGCTGGATGACTATCTGCCCAATCTGCCAATCAAGAGCCTGCACCGGCACCATATGCCGAAGGACATCTTGCGCTCCTTGCGCCGCGCGGTGCAGTTGACCGATCGCTTTGTGGTCAGCACCGAGCGGCTGGCTGAGGCGTATTCCGATCTGCACAACAATTTTCATGTGGTGCATAACTATCTGCCGCCCGCGTGGTGGGGCAATCTGCCGCCGCAGCGCAGCCGCGGCGCCCGGCCGCGCGTGGGTTGGGCCGGCGGCATCAGCCACACCGGCGATCTGGAGCTGATTGTTGATGTGGTGCGCGAGTTTGCCGGCACTGTGGATTGGGTGTTCTTTGGCATGTGCCCGGACAAGCTGCGGCCCTATATTGCCGAGTACCACGAAGGCGTGCCGATAGACCGTTATCCAGCCAAACTGGCCAGCCTTAAGCTCGACCTGGCGCTGGCTCCGCTGGAGCACAATGTTTTCAATGAATGTAAGAGTAATCTGCGTTTGCTGGAATACGGCGCCTGCGGTTTCGCCACCATTTGTACCGATATCGTGCCCTACCAGGGCGACCTGCCCGTGACGCGCGTGCGCAACCGGCACAAGGACTGGGCCGACGCCATCCGCATGCATCTGGCCGATCTGGACGCCACATGGGCAGCCGGCGACGCGCTGCGCGAAGCCGTGCTAAGTCGCTGGATGCTGCAGGGCGACAATCTGGGCAAATGGCTAAAAGCGTGGAGCCCGGACTAAGCCGCAATCGCATAGGGTGGGTCACGACCCACCGCCCAAAGCCATAGAGCGCAGCCATTGCGTAACATTCGTCGGCTTTGAATGGTGGGTCGTGACCCACCCTATGCAAACGCAGCCACAGAATAGGGTGGGTCGTGACCCACCACCCAAAGCCGTGGAGCGCAGCCATTCGCGTAACGTTTGTCGGCTTTGTATGGTGGGTCGTGACCCACCCTATGCGCGGCAAACGGGTTTGGTGATCAAAAATGGTGGATTAGCCCAGGACTGCACCTGGGTTCATGCGCTTTTGCATGAAAGCTTCTCAAGTTTTTTGGGCTGTTACCGATACATGGCTTACAGGCAAGGGGAACGTTCATCGGCGTTTTTCTGCCGGGCAATCGTTAATCACCGGCGAAACAATTTTTTTCGCATTTTTAACTAAAGAACGTTCAAGGCTTGTCGATAAGTGTTTCAAGGGCGCTGTGTTGCGTCTGAAACTCAAGCAGATATGCCTCTAAGAGGAGCAATACACCATGTCAATGGTCATCAATACAAACGTCGCGTCACTGGACGCACAGCGTAACCTGTCCAATTCCCAATCGTCGTTGAGCACGTCGCTGCAACGTTTGTCTTCTGGCCTGCGCATTAACAGCGCCAAGGACGATGCAGCTGGCCTGGCCATTTCGGCTCGCTTCACGTCGCAAATCAACGGTATGGATCAGGCCACCCGTAACGCCAACGACGGCGTTTCGCTGTCGCAGACCGCTGAAGGCGCGCTGGGCGATATGGGCGATATGGTTCAACGTATTCGTCAGTTGGCCGTGCAGTCGGGTAACGCCACCAACTCCACGTCTGACCGTCAGGCACTGAACGCCGAAGTGAACCAGCTGGTTTCCGAAATGGACCGCACGGCCACGACCACCCAGTTCAACGGCCAGAACCTGTTTGACGGCAGCTTTACCGCTGCTGTGTATCAAGTCGGCGCCAACGCCAACCAGACCATCACCGCAACCACCGCTAACTTCCGTACCAACCAGTACGGTACTTATCAAATGGGCGGCGGCCTGGGTACCGGCGAACTGGCCATCACTTCTGAAGTGTCCGGCTCCACCGAAGGCGCTGTGGGCGCGACCGGTACCGTTGCGGTCAGCAACGCGGTAGTGACTTCCAGCGGCACGATGTCGATCAACGGCAAGTCGATTTCCGTGTCGGGCACCGACATGGCTTCCGACGTGGCTGCCAAGATCAACGCGGCTAACACCGGTGTTAAAGCAACTGCACGTACTGAAGTTGATCTGTCGTTCGGTTCGGGCTCGTACAGCCTGGCCCTGGCTTCGAACAACAACACCTACGTCGGCGTGGCCTTCAGCGTGACGTCTTCGGTTTCGGGTCAAGCTCCGACCGCTTCCGATTACAACCAGGCTGTAAACGCGTTCAACGCACAACAATCGCAAACGGGTGTTGTGGCTCAGCTGTCGTCCTTCACGGACAACACCGGCGCCGTCACCTACGGTATCAAACTGACCAACGATTCTGGCACCAACATCCAGATGACTTCGGCCAGCGGCGTATCGAGCGGCTTCGGCGGTTCGGTGACCCAGTACAACCTGGATACCACCAACTCCACCGGCAACAACCAGTACACCACCGGTACCGCACTGACCAGCGCAGCAGGTTCGGGCAGCTTTACCTTCGGTGGCCAGGTGGTGTTGAACTCGGCTAACTCGTACTCGGTAACCACCAGCGGCGCAGGCTTTGCTTCTGGCGTATTCACCACCAAGAACAGCGATGGCACCATCAACGCTTCGTTCACTTCGGGTGCTGTGAACACTGCAGAACTGAAGACCGTGCAAAGCCTGGATGTGTCGACGGTAGACGGCGCCACTCAAGCACTGCGTATTGCGGACGATGCACTGTCGTACATCGACTCGCAACGCGCTCAGTTGGGTGCTCTGCAAAGCCGCTTTACCTCCACCATCTCGAACCTGTCCACGACGTCCGAGAACCTCTCGGCCGCACGTAGCCGGATTCAGGATACGGACTTTGCGTCGGAAACCGCGAGCTTGACCAAGTCGCAGATTCTGCAACAAGCGGGCACCGCGATGCTGTCGCAAGCCAACTCGCTGCCGCAAAGCGTACTGAGCCTGCTGAAGTAAGCGCCAGCGCTGACTGAAGCAACGCCCTGGGGCAACCCGGGGCCGCAATACCGCCCCGATGCAGCTGGTTCTGCCTCGGGGCTTTCCGCGTAACAGGAGACACGATCATGCAGATCCCGTCCGCTAGTGCCGCCGTTGCCCTTGTGCCCACACCCACTGCCTCGGGTGCTTCCGCTAGCGCCACGCCTACGCCGCCGATTCTGGGCAGCGCCAGCAGTGCCAGCAGCGGCAGCGCACAACCGCTCGATCCCACCGCCAAAGCAAGTGCCAGCGCCACGTCCACCCAGGACGCAGTCGACAAACTGAACGAAGCGCTCAAACAGTATTCCAAGACCAGTACGCTGGAATTCACGGTGGATGACGCCACCCAAATGCGTCTGGTCAAAGTCATCGATACCCAATCGAAAGAAGTGATCCGCCAGATTCCATCCGAAGAAGCGGTACAGATCGCCACCGCGATCGATAAATTTCAGGGCTTGTTGATTAAAGATTCGGCCTGACCGGTCGATAAACAGGTATCGCCGCGCGCCGCTGTTCTTATTGAGAATGGCGCCTTCGCGTTACGCTTAATGCAAGCTACAGTGGCTTCACGGTATGATGAGTCGCTGCCAAGGAGTGCCGTATGACATCGAGTGTTAGCAGTTCCAGCCCTACACCGACCCCGACGCCCACGCCGTCGACCTCGACGACCAGTTCGGGTCTGTCGTCCAGTTCCAATCTGGGCGCAATTACGTCTATGGGTATCGGCTCGGGCATCGATGTGTCCGGCATCATTTCGCAGTTGATGGCGGTGGAACAACAACCGCTGACCGTGTTGCAGAAAAAAGAAGCCAGCTACCAGGCGCAAGTCAGCGCGCTGGGCACGCTGCAAAGTTCCATGTCGGATTTCCAGACCGCCGTTAAAGCGCTGTCTGATCCCACCAAGCTGCAAACCACCACCGCCACGCTGGGTAATACCTCGGTGGGTACCGCCACCGCCGACAGCACCGCACAAGTGTCCAGCCATTCCTTGTCGGTGACCTCGCTGGCGTCAAACCAGGTGCTGGCTTCAGCGCGCTACACTAATACCACCGACCCGGTCGGCACCGGCTCGTTGACGATTGCGTTTGGCTCGTACGACAGCACCAAGGGCTTTACCGCCAACACCAGCGCCAGTTCGTTTACCGTCAATATTGATAGCAGCAACAACAACATCTTTGGTGTGCGCGATGCGATCAACTCCGCCAACAAAGGCGTAACCGCCAGCGTCATCAACGACGGCACCGGTTTCCGCCTGGTGATGAGTTCCAACAACACCGGCGCCTCCAACAGCCTCAAAATCACCTCGTCCGATACCACCGGCACCGGTCTGTCCAAGCTGACCTATGATCCGGCTTCGACCACCAATACCGTGTCGCAGACCCAGGCCGCCAGCGATGCATCGTTCTCGGTGGATGGCGTGGCCATTACCAAGGCCAGCAACACGGTCAGCGATGTTATTCCGGGCGTTACGCTTAATCTGACCGGCACAACCGGCACCACGCCGACCACACTCACTGTGGGCGTCAATACCGACGACCTGGTCAAAAAAGTACAAGCGATGGTCGATGCGTATAACTCGACCATGGACCAGCTCAATACGCTGACCGGCTACGATGCCACCACCGGTGCATCGGGCATCCTTAACGGCCAGACTTCGCTGAACAGCATCAAGACCTCGCTGCGCGCGGTGTTCAACCAGTCCCTCGGCACCACCAACTCGATCCAGTCGCTGTACGACGTGGGTTTGAGCTTTGGTACCGGCAGCGTGTCGTCCACTGGCACGGTGACCCAGGATGCCAGCAAGGCAGGGGTGTTGAACCTCGATACCGACAAACTGAAAGCGGCCATTACCGCCAATCCGACCGCACTGGCAGGTTTGTTTGCCACGGCCGGCAGCACCAGCAAGCCCGGCGCGGTGACATTCAAGGCATCCAGCAGCCAGACCCAACCGGGTACGTATCCGATTTTTGTGAGCAAGGCCGCCACCCAGGGCTCCGTGTCGGGCCCGGCGCTGGATAGCTCGACCGGTTTTCCCGTCACCATAGACAGCAACAACGCCAGCTTCAGCGTAGGCCTGGATGGCGTGCAATCGGGCGAAATCAAATTGACCGAAGGCACGGTCTACAACTCGGCCGCCGATCTGGCCGCCGCGATGCAGACCGCCATTAACAACGATAGCCAGCTTAAAGCGGCGGGTGTGTCGGCCTCGGTGGCCTATGACACCACCACCGGCGCAATGAAATTCACCTCGAACTCGTTTGGCTCAACCTCGAATATCCAGGTAAACGGTACCTCGCCCAATTCAGCTTCGATCGGCTTGGGCTATACCGCAGTAAGTACCGGCTCTGACGCAGTGGCCACCATCGGCGGCCAACCGGCCAAGGCAGTGGGTAACGTGCTGACCGGTACGGGCGCAGCCGCAGGCATGATTGTGACGTTGAGCGGGGGTTCGGTGGGCGATATGGGTACGGTTTCGTTCAGCCAGGGCTTTGCCTATCGGCTGAATGCGGCAATTACCTCGATGTCGTCGACCACGGGGGTGTTTACCACCGTGACCGCCGCATTGAACAAGTCGATTACCGGCATGCAGACGCAAGAAGCACAAATGCAAACGCGGCTGACCTCGATCCAGGCCAACTATGTCACGCAATTTACGGCCATGGATACGTTGATTGGTCAGCTCAAGTCCACCAGTAGTTATCTGACGCAACAGCTGGCCAACTTGCCGGGTGTGTCGTCGTCTTAAGCGGTCTGGACTTTAATGCAGTCGAAAATGGAGGTGCGGCATGAGCTATGCCGTTAAAAAGGCGCTAAAGCAATACGGTGACAACAGTCTGGATGTGGCGGTCGAATCGGCCAGCCCGCTCAAGCTGGTGGTCATGCTGTACGAAGGCGCTATCAAGGCGGTCGGGCTGGCCCGGTACCACATGGAAGCGGGGCATATTCCCGATAAAGGCAAGGCGATCAGCCATGCCATCTCCATCATCGACCAGGGCTTGCGCCAGTCGCTGGACAAATCCAAAGGTGGCGATCTGGCCGAGAACCTCGACCAGTTGTATCGCTACATGACTGAACAACTGTTGTTGGCGAATATCCACAACAAGCTCGAAACGCTGGATCACGTTGGCAAATTGCTGGGTGAGCTCAAAGAAAGTTGGGATCAGATTGAAGCGGGTTCGCGCGCAGGCGCCCAGCCCGTGGCCGAGACGCCGCCGCCCGCGGCCGCCAACGCCAATAACGACCGTGGCACGCTGAGTTATGGCCGTGCCTGATCAAGGCAACGCCAAATACCAACAACTGTCGTCGACATGCCTGGCCATGATGCAGTGGGCGGCTAAAGAAAACTGGGAGGCTTTCTTGATGGAAGCCGAGCAGTACGTGAGCTTGAGCGCCGAACTGCACGACATCAACTGGCAGAGCATGCCGGTGGCCGAACGCGATGTGCTGGCCGAAACGCTGCGTAAAACCCAGGCGCAGATCGATAGTTTGTTGCCGCATGCCGAAGCACGGCGGACAGAGCTTGTCGGCACGCTGAGAAATTTGCAAAATAGCGCAAAAATGCGTCGTGCTTACGGCCCATGATAGCTAACCAGCTCAGAGCCGCTCACGCCGCACCGCATCCACCCCATGCGTTGAGAGGCGCGAGTGAACGGCATCCTCATTACCTGGCCGCAACTGCTGTATCTGGGACTCGTGCTCATCCTGTTTTATGTGGCCGAGTTGCTGCTGTTTTTGCGCCGCGCCAACGCGCCCGGATCAGCTTCGCGCCAACTCATCCTCCAGCTGGAAACCGCCCAGGCCGATATCCATGGCTTGCGCCAGGAACTTGAACTACTCAAGGTGCGCCTGGCCGCCGCGCAAGCCCAGCAAAGCTATTTACTACCGCAACCCGAGAAAGTGCCGTCTGGCGGCGCCGAAGCCAATGCCGAGACGCCGTACGCGCACGCCATCCGCATGGCACGCCAGGGCGCTGACGCCGCTGCCGTGGCGGAGGAATGCGGCATTTCACGCGGGGAGGCCGATCTGATCGTGGCGCTGTACCGCACCGAAGGTCACCGGTAAGGCGCGGGCGGTATGGTCTCGCAGAGTGGCCTGGGCGCGCTGATCAACCTGTACTCGGGCACGAGTAGCAGCGTTAACGAAGTCGCCAGTGCCCCGATCGAAGAAGCGCTGTTTGGCCTGGGCCAGCAAGTGCAGGGCACGGTGGCTGCCCAGCTGGGTAATGGCCGTTATGCCGTGCTGGTCAGCAATCAGTTGCTCGACCTCAACTTGCCGCAAGACACCCAGACCGGCGACAAACTCGATATGACCGTGATGGCGAAAGACCCACGGCTCACCTTTGCGCTGAACAGCCAGACCACCGGGCAGCCCACGCAAACCACCACGACGGCTGCCAATCCGCGCGCAAGCGGCGAGGCCCAACTGAGTGGCGCCAGCCGTTATCTGAACGATTTGCTCACCAGTGGTGACCCGGCGGCCAAATCGGCCAAGGCCACAGGTTTGACCCAATCGGAGCCCTTGTTCAACGGTACGCCCGATACCAGCAAACTGGCCGAGAAGCTGGGCCAGGCGCTGGGCCAGAGTGGTTTGTTCTACGAATCGCATCAGGCGGAATGGGCCACCGGCCAACGTACCCTGCAATCCTTGCAGCAAGAACCCCAAGCCACGCTGAGCAAAACCAGCGAAGCCAACGCCAATAGCGCCAAGGCTGAGGTGAATAGTCAGACGCTCAAACTGGCCGCTGATAGCAGCAGCCTGACCCAAGCCAGCGCCACGCCCGCCAGCAACACGACCCACGCGGTGGATCCGCAAAGCCTGTTGCGCAATCTGGTGCAACAGCAGCTCGACGTCATCGACCAACGCCCGATTATCTGGCAAGGCCAGGCGTGGCCGGGCCAGCCCATGCAATGGCAGCTGCAGGCCGAAAACGAGCGCGAAGGGGGCGGCATCCGCGAAACCGAGGCGCAACGCTGGAACACCACGTTATCGCTTGATTTGCCGAATCTGGGCAAAGTCTCGATTAATGCTTCGTTATCGCAAGGGCAATTCAGCCTGCAATTCCACGCCGCCAATCAAGAAACCGCGGCTGCACTCAAACAAGCGCAACCGCAGTTGTTCCAGCAGTTTTACGATGCCGGATTATTGCTGGGCAATACCCGCTTTGATGACGCGCTAAAAGACGCGCAGTCCGACACTTCAGGGCCCGATGCAACGCAAACCTCCTAATCGGCACGGCGCTTTACAGAACGCAGTGGCACTCGCTTATAACGAGGCCAGCGGTGCGCCGCGCGTGGTGGCAAAAGGCCGCGGTATTCTGGCTGAAACCATTATTGAAAAAGCCAGAGAGGCGGGCGTATTTGTGCACGAATCGCCTGAACTGGTTTCGATGTTGATGCAGGTTGATCTGGATCAGCGGATTCCGGCGCAGTTATATCGCGCCGTGGCTGAATTGCTGGCATTTGTGTATCTGGTGGAAAAGGGCGTCGATGCGCCGACGCCCAAATTAAGCCTGCCGGAAATGCCGGAAGAAAAATAAGCGCTTTAAATTACTTTCATGCCGCGCAAAAGCACAATCACAATCAGAATGGGCGAAACAAAGCGCACTACAAAGAAAATCGCTTTAACCAGCACCAGGTTGTTGAGCGTGCCTTGATTGGTCAATTGCGTCTGCACCCAGCGCGGCCCGATCACCCAGCCCACAAACAGGCAAATCAGCAAACCCCCCACCGGCAACAACACATTCGAGCTGACAAAGTCATACAAGCCAAACGCCGACAGCCCGAACAAGGTCGTGTGCGCCAGCACGCCTTGCGACAAAGCCGCCGGCACGCCCAATGCCGCAATCAGCAAGACGCTGCTCAAAGTGGCTTTACGACGACTCCATTGCAAGCGCTCGGTGATCATGGCGACCGGCACTTCCAGGATCGACAGAATCGCCCCCATCGAAGCAATTGCCGTCAGCACAAAAAACAGAATGGTAAAGACGGCGCCGCCGGGCAAACTGGCGAATACCGAGGGAATGGTCAGAAACACCAGGCCGGGGCCATCCGTAGGCTGGAAATGAAAAGTAAATACCGCCGGAAAAATCGCCATGCCGGCCAGCAAAGAAATACTTAAATCCGCCAGCATGACGCGGCCAGCCGTGGCCGGAATATTCTGGTTATCGCGGAAATAGCTGCCATAAGTAAGCATGGTGCCCATGCCCACCGACAGTTTAAAAAAGGCCAGGCCCACTGCCGTTAAAATCACCGCCGGGGTAATGCGGGAAAAATCCGGCGCAAACAAAAAATGCAAACCCGCAGCCGCACCCGGCAGCGTCAAACTGCGTACGCAGAGCAACAGCAACAACACAAACAACACCGGCATCAGTTTTTTGGTGACCGCCTCAATGCCTTTGGAAACGCCCAGCATGATAATGCCGCCGGCCAAAGCCAATACCAGCCATTGCCAGAATAAAGCCGAGCCCGGTGCGCTAATGGTCTGAGCGAATTGCGCTTGTGCCGCTGCCGCATCGCCATGAATCAAGGAACCGCTGATGGCCTTGGCGATATAGGCAAATACCCAGCCCGCCACTTCGGTGTAAAAACCGAGAATTAAAACCGCTGCCAGCAAGCCCATATAGCCAATGATTTGCCAGAACGGCTGCGTGGGCCGCAAACGCTCAAAGGCGGTCACCGCATTGGCGCGCGTGGCACGGCCGAGCATGGTTTCGGCAATCATCACCGGCAGGCCCAACAACAAAGTCGCCAGCAAATAAACCAGCAGAAAGCCAGCGCCACCATTGGTGCCGGTCAGATAAGGAAATTTCCAGATATTGCCCAGCCCCACCGCCGAGCCCAGCGTCGCGACCAGCACGCCAAATGTTGAAGTAAAACCGTCGCGTTGAGTCATATCGTCTTGCCAGCCCGGACGGCCAGCCCTTGCAAGGATGTGTTGGATTGCACGCTCCATCCTGGCCTGCCCGCAGCGCCTGTGCTCAACCTTTTGGGCTGGACGGCAGCGCGGCAAACCGATGGCACCTACCGCAAACGTGATAAGCCGCGGAGGCGCGATGATAAAGGGGATCACAGTGGCTGACTGTTGGGAATATCTACACCATGCAGCCTTGATCCAATCGGTGGCGGGTGGCCATTGAATGAGGTTGCCGGAACGATTAATCTGCCAGCGCCTGCATTGGGCAAAAACCGGATGGTCCTCACCATGGCGAGCGCGTATTCAGGCGTGGAAGTCATACGCTATTTATCGGGTCGTAACAGTCTGCTAGATGCGGCACTGACCAGCATGTGCTGGAAAGACGCGGATAGCGGAATGTTTATTGAACTGGTGTTCAAGGCAAGAGCGGGCGCTGATTACGCCATCGCGCGCCTGCGTTTTGACCAAGTGGCCGAAGCGGGCTTTTATCATTCGGATCAACATATATACGGCACTGTTGAGCATCTCAGATTAATTCGCGCTGAATCCGGCGAATTCTATTTATCGCTGGATCCAGATCCTGCCTGTAGTGGTATCTCTCGCAACGATCAGGATTTTGTGCGTGCAGGCCAGATCCGGCTGGTACTGGAATAGCGGAGCGGCGCCAGTATTCTGGATTGCCACTCGCTGGCGCTTTTCGCCAACAGAAAGATACGCGCACAGCCGCCTTGAGCCCGCCACCATATCTGCCGCGCGGCCTGATGGACCGTTCGCCGCGACGCCCCTCAGGTTATCCCCTTACCCCGTTCACGCCCGCAGCAGCACGCCATGCCAAAACCCGCAACGGCGTGCAAAGTGTAGTTTTAAAACCGCGACTACCATTCTTGTTCCGATAACAACCCGTTACCGATACATATATCGGCCCTCGGGATACATGGAGGCAAGTATGACGACTCGCACACCCTGGATATTGACCACGCTCTGCGCTGCGCTGCTGGCCGCGTGCGGTAGTGGTAATGATGGAACTACAACATCGACCGCCACCACCACGCCCGATCTGGACGCCATTGCTGATCAGCGCGCGGCCGCCCTGGTCGCCCAGATGACGCAGGATGAGAAGATTCAACTGGTTCACGGTGTGGGCACCCAGACCGGCCCGCTGGGCGGCGCGGGTTATATACCAGGCATTCCGCGGCTGGGTATTCCGGATTACTACATTGCTGATTCCGCCACCGGCGTCTATCAGACCTTGAATGGCTCGCCCGTGGTCAATGGCGCCACGGCCATGCCTTCAACCATTGCCTTGGCCGCCAGTTGGGACACCCAACTGGCTTATGACTATGGCGCGCAAATCGGCAAGGAATTACGCACCATTGGCTTTACCGAAGGCCTGGGTGGTGGCGTCGATCTGGCGCGTGAATTGCGTAATGGCCGCACTTTTGAATACATGGGCGAAGATCCGGTATTAGCTGGTTACATGATCGCGGCGCGCACCACCGGCACGCAGGATCAGAAAGTGGTGGCCACCATCAAGCATTACGCGGCCAATGATCAGGAAACCAATCGGTTTACCTCCAATTCCATCATCGACGAACGCACGCTACGTGAATTGCATTTGTTGCCGTTTGAAATTGGCGTCAAGAACGGCCAGCCCGGCAATATCATGTGTTCGTACAATCTGCTGAATGGCACCAAAGCCTGCGAAAACAAATATCTGCTGACTGATGTGCTCAAAACCGAGTGGGGCTTTAAAGGCAAGGTGCAATCGGACTGGTTTGAAGCGCTGACCGATACCGTACGCGGGGCAAATGCCGGCCTGGATGAAGAAGAAGGCGGGTCCACAGACGACAGCACGGGCTTTTATGGGATCGCTACTTATTTCAATCAGAAGCTGAAAGCAGCGGTGCAAAACGGCTCGGTGGCGCAATCGCGGCTGGACGATATGGTGCAGCGTAAATTACGTACCTTGATCCGCCTGGGCATATTCGATAGCCCGGCCGCGCTGAATGGCACGATAGATCAAGCCGCAGGTAATGCGGCGACGCAAGCGGCGGCAGAACAATCCATGGTTCTGCTTAAAAACGCAGCGCCGAGCAATTCCAGCGCAGCGGTATTGCCGCTGAATGCCAGTACCATCAGCAGCATTGTGGTGATTGGTGGTCATGCCGATGTGGGCGTATTGGCCGGCGGTGGCTCCGGATTAACCCCGCCGCGTGATGGCAATGCCGTCACTTGCTTGCAGCCTTCCGCCATGATTGGTGGCCAGGTTACCGCGTGCGCCACCTGGTACAAATCTTCGCCACTCAATGCCATCCAGGCAAAAGCGCCCAATGCGACGGTGACTTATCTGGATGGTTCGGATGCCACCGCTGCGGCCGCCGCTGCGGCCAATGCCGACGTGACCATACTGTTTGGCACGCAATGGGAAACCGAAGGCGGCGATTTGGCGTCCCTGGCGTTGCCCAGCAATGTGACCGACCCGGCCAATCAGGCCTATGACCAGAACGCTTTGATTGCCGCCGTCGCCGCCAGCGCCAAACGCAGTATTGTGGTGCTGGAAAGCGGTACTGCGGTCACCATGCCCTGGCTGAACAATGTCCATGCCGTGCTGGAAGCGTGGTACCCGGGAATGCAAGGCGGTCCGGCAATTGCCAATATATTGTTTGGCAGCACTAATCCGTCGGGCAAATTGCCGATTACTTTTCCGCAAGCGGACACCGATCAGCCCCAAAAGGCGATTTCCAGCACGGATTTGAACGTGACCTATAGCGAAGGTCTGCAAATGGGCTATCGCTGGTATGACGCGCAGAATATCCAGCCCTTGTTTCCGTTTGGCTATGGTTTGTCCTACACCACGTTTGCCTATTCGGGCTTGAGTACGTCCGTGGATAGCAGTGGCAATCTCACCGCCAGCTTTACCGTCAAGAACAGCGGCAATGTCGCTGGCGCCGAAGTGGCGCAACTATATAGCGCAATGCCGACCGCAGCCGGTGAACCACCGCGTCGATTGATTGGTTGGCAAAAAGTGCAATTGGCGGCAGGCGAAGCGAAAACCGTGACCGTCAACGTCAAGAACGAACGTCTGGCGGTGTGGGATATCAATCTGCACCAATGGCGTATTCCACCAGGCGCTTACACCTTTTATGCGGCCGCCTCATCGCGGGATAGCAATGCATTGAGTAAAGCACTCACCCTGGAAGAAAAAATCCTGCCCATCAGCAAATAACTGGACTTTGCTAAAACCGGCCCGTCCGTCTTATGGCGGCGGGCCGGTTTTTTTAATGCAGTGGTGCAAGTGGCGACATAAGGCGTATGCCTGACCGGGCTGGTTTGCCAGCTGTGTTAGCGTGGTTTGGTGCAATGACTGCATGTTGCAATGCAGCGTTAGTGTTTGATTATGATGAGGTTTTGTTGATGACGCCGTGGTCGAAAACCGTAACCAGCAAGCTGGCGTTATTAGGGCTGGAATCCGCAAAAGCCAGTGGCATGAGTGTGCGGGAATTTCAACGCATTACCGGCATTGCCGAGGCCGAAGCGCGCGATGCGCAGGGGCGAATTCCGGCAGAAAAACATATCGCGATGCTGAATTTGACGGAGCGTCTGGCGCCGCCAGAGCATCATCCGCATAGCATGAGCGAAATTCTATCCACCGCGCCATTCAGTACCGTCATTTGCGTGGTCGCCAATTCGCCAAGCTTGCAAGAGGCCTTTGCCAATTTCTTGAAATTGCGCGCTTTGATCGGCGATGTGGACGATGTATTGATTCGCGAGCAAAACGGATATTTTGAATTTGAATATATTCTGGATGGGGGTAGCGAACGCACCGCCTATAGCGCTTTTGGCAATCTGATGTTGTTGGCGCGCCTGGCTCGGCAATATCTGGATGATCCGCATTTGCCGGTGTCGATTGCGCTTGCCGGCTCGCCGTTTCCGGGCTGGCAGCGGGCGCAAGAACAAGAGCAATGTCGCTTGCGCTTCGGACAAGCGCGCAACTGGATGGCTTTGCATTTGCCCACGGCAGGGCAGGCCTATGCGCAGCATAACCGCGTGGCCTATCAGGTGATTTATGGTCAGGCCACGGCGGAGGTCGAAGCCTTGCAGCAGCGCTATTCTTTTGCTGCCCGGGTGCAGGCGCTGGTGGATGAATTGGTCAACCCCATTGCAGTTTTTGCCGGCGACAACAGCTTGTTGGAAATGGTGTGCCAGCGGCTGCATACCTCGCGCTTTACCTTGCACCGTTTGCTGCAGAAAGAAGGCACCCATTTTCAGCGCATTACCGCACAAGTGCGCTTGAAAAAAGCCAAGCAAATGTTGTTGCAAGACCAGGCTTCAATTTCCAATGTCAGCGATATGCTCGGCTTTTCTTCGGTCTCGGCGTTTTCGCGATTCTTCTCCGGGCAAAGCGGATTAACGCCGTCGCGGTTTAAAGCGATGCATCGGACCGGTTAAGCGGCTGTATCCGCTGGCGTCTCAGTGCACGCCAGCGCGGTGCTGAGCCATTGCCACAAAGCGGGCTGATCCGAATGTGCGACATTAAAACGCAGATACTGGCGGGCTGATGCGGCCTGGCTAAACAGATTGCCGGGTGCCAGCGCAATATGTTGTTGCAATGCCATTTCACTGAGCGCTTGCGCATCCATGCCCGGCGGCAAGCGTGCCCAGATAAATAATCCTTCGCCCATGCCGTCGGCGATGGCAAAACCCAGTTGCCGCAGTTGTTTGCTCACCCGTTGTGCGGCGCTGAATAGCTGCGCCTGCACGCGATTGATATGCCGCGCATAATCGCCGTCGCTGAGCACGCGATAAATGATTTGCTCTGTCATGGTGGACGTCATTGCGCCACTGGCCAGTTTTAATTGCGCCAGGCGTTGCGCCAATTGCGGCTGGGCCACCACGTAACTGCTGCGGATATTGGGCGACAAGGTTTTGGAAAAACCGCTGATATAACTCACCTGCGCCAGCCCGCCCAAAGCCGCCAGCCGCGGAGTGGGGTGGGATTGCAGATCGCAATACACGTCGTCTTCAATAATGTGCATATCGTATTGCCGCGCCAGCGCCACTAACTGGCTGGCCTGAGCCGGTGCGAGCGAGTGGCCGCATGGATTATGCAACGCGCTATTGATCACATACACACGGGGGCGCTGCGTTCTGACCACGCGCTCCAGGGCGGGCATATCCAGCCCGTGCTCATTGCGCGCAATGCTGACGATGTCCGCGCCATGTAGTTGTACATTGCTGCGCAAAGAAAAATAGCCGGGCTCGTCCAGCAATACTTTATCGCCAGGCTGTAATAACAAGCGCAATAACAGATCTATGCTGGCGAGCGTGCCTGAGGTGGTCACAATTTGATCTTCAGTCGCATCCAGCCCCAAACGGGCAATTTTCTGCCGCAATGCGCTGCGCAAAGGCAGATAACCCTCGCCGCTATTACTTTCGGACGGTTTCAATATCGGCGAACGCACCGCCGCGCGCATAGCGCGCAATAAGGCCGCTTCCGGCAAGCCCTGCTCGGGCAGAAAGCCGCAACCTGCGCGCAAAAAGCCGTTTTCATTCAGCAAGGCCAGGCGCACAGCCAATAAGGGATCGGCAGGATTGCGCGCCGCGGCGCGCGGCATGGGATTAATCGGGCTGCGGGCAACGAAATGGCCTATGCCTTGCCGCGATTCGATCAGACCCTGCGCGC
This sequence comes from Silvimonas sp. JCM 19000, assembly GCF_054652575.1. NCBI lineage: Bacteria > Pseudomonadati > Pseudomonadota > Betaproteobacteria > Neisseriales > Chitinibacteraceae > Silvimonas > Silvimonas sp. JCM 19000. The sequence goes on from NZ_BAAIHC010000001.1 coordinate 218,226, forward strand.
GCAAGCGGTCCAGCGCGTCATTCAGGGTGGCGCGGCCGACCCCGAGCAATCCGCTTAATTGCCGCACCGAGGGCAAGCGTGTTCCGGCCATCAATTGCTGTTGCTGGATCGCCGCCTGAATCCGCTCCACGATTTGCGTCACTTTGGGGCTGTGCTCATGCAATGGCATAGCCAAAAACACAGGATGCGTTGGGCTCACGTTTCTGCTCGATCGACCGGATAAGTGCGCCTGACTTTAGCCCAAGCTGCTCTGTGCCACAAATGGCGGCGGTTTTAAATTGGGCCGCATCCGTTTATTCGCGCCGAGGTCAAAACCATGCTGGACGCCGCAATTGAATATCAGTCGCTGTTGCAGCAAAACCTGAATCTGGATTTATCGCGCGGCAAACCCTCGCCGCAACAACTGGATTTATCCATGGCCATGCTTACGCGCCAGTTGCTGGATGATTGCCTGGCGGCAGACGGCATGGATTGCCGCAATTACGGGGGTATTGCGGGTATCGCCGAGGCGCGGCAATTGTTTGGCGAATTGCTGGGCGCGCCTGCCGCACAAACCATCGTATCGGGCTGCGCCACGCTGGAATTGCTGCACGACGTTTTGGTGTATGCCTTGTTTCATGGCCTGCCGGGCCATAAGCCGTGGCAAAGCACGCCCGATATTGCCTTTATTGCATCGGTGCCTGGTTATGACCGCCATTTTGCTTTGTGCCAGCGTTATGGCATACGGCTGTATCCCGTGGCGATCAATACTGATGGGCCGGATATGGAGCAGGTAGAACAGCTGGTGGCCCGTGATCCGGCCATCAAAGGCATGTGGTGCGTGCCGCGTTATAACAATCCAACGGGCGACAGTTATTCGGATGCCACGATTCGACGTCTGGCGCAAATGCCCACGGCGGCGCCGGATTTTCGTTTGTTGGTGGATGACGCCTATCGTTTTCATCATTTAACGCCGCAGCCGCAAGCACAGCTGAATATGCTCGAGGCCTGCGCCGCGGCGGGGCATCCGGAACGTGCACTGGTATTTACGTCCACTTCCAAAATCACTTTTGCCAATGCCGGCGTCGCCGCCATGGCGGCAGGGCCGGAAACCGTGGCGTGGTGGCAAATGCACGCGCAAATCCGCAGTATTGGCCCGGATAAAATCAATCAATTGCGGCATGTGCGCTTTTTGCGTAATGGCCGCACCCTGGACGCGTTAATGCGCCAGCATGCCGCTTTATTGCGGCCGCGCTTTGCGGCGATCTATACGGCGTTTGCTGCACATTTATCCGATGTGCCCGGTGTGAGCTGGACCCGGCCCGAAGGCGGCTATTTTGTGCATGTGTGCGTGCCACCCGGCACGGCCAGCCGCGTGGTCGAGCTGGCGCGCGCCGCGGGTGTGCTACTGACCCCTGCGGGCAGCAGTTTTCCGGCGGGCGATCCGCATGATCAGTATTTGCGCCTGGCGCCCAGCTATCCCTCGGTGCAGCAAGTCGCCGCTGCGGCGCACGCGGTGGCAATCTGCATCCGGCTGGCAAGCTGCACAGCACCTCAGACTGTTGCTAAAATCGAGGCTGAATTTTGATTCAGGCCTCTCATGTCCGACACCGTGGCGCAAGCCGCTCCCGATTCCGACCCCCAAGCCCGCCATGAACGCCATCTGGCGTTTGTCAAAGCCTTGCCTTTGTTGCCCGGCGTGTATCGCATGCTGGCGGCCGACGGCACGGTGTTATACGTGGGCAAGGCCATCAGCTTGCGTAAGCGCGTCGGCTCGTATTTTCAGAAGAACGACCACAGCCCGCGCATCCGCCTGATGCTGACGCAAGTGGACCGCATCGAAACCACCGTGGTGCGTTCCGAAGCCGAAGCGTTGGTGCTGGAAAACAATCTGATCAAGGCGCTGGCACCGCGTTACAACATCTTGTTTCGCGACGACAAAAGTTATCCCTATCTGGTGGTAACCGGCCACAAAACGCCGCGTCTGGCGTATTACCGGGGGTCGCTGGACAAGCGTAATCAGTATTTCGGGCCTTTTCCCAGCGGCTACGTGGTAAAGGAAAGCATTCAGTTATTGCAAAAGGTGTTCAAGCTGCGCACTTGCGAAGACACCGTGTTTGCCAATCGTTCGCGTCCCTGTTTGTTGCATCAGATCAAGCGCTGTTCGGCGCCTTGCGTCGACCTGATTACGCCCGAGGACTATCGCGCCGACGTTAATAACGCGGTGCTGTTTCTCAATGGCCGCGCCAATGAATTACTGCTGGAGCTGGAGTCGCGCATGGCGCGATTGTCAGAGGACTGGAAGTTTGAAGAAGCGGCCGCCGTGCGTGATCAAATCCAGGCCTTGGCGCGCATCCAGGAACGTCAGTTTGTGTCGAGTAATACCAACGAGCTCGACGCCGACATCATTGCCGCCGTGGTCGAGAACGGCACGGTCTGTCTCAACCTGGCCATGGTGCGCGGCGGGCGGCATGTGGGCGACAAGAACCTGTTTCCGACGCATGCCGAGGATTACGACGAGGCCGAGGCCATCGAAGCCTTCCTCGCCCAGCATTATCTGGATCGGAGCGTGCCGCCGGTGGTGATCTGTGCACCGGCCCCGCCCAATCTGGATGTGCTGACGCAGCTGCTGACCGAGCAAGCGCAGCGCAAAGTCATCATCAATGCCAATCCCAATGGTGAACGCCGCGTCTGGCTGGAGATGGCGCGCAAAAATGCCAGCCTGGCCATCCAGCAACGCAGCAGTCACGCCGCCAGCCAGTCCGGCCGTTTGCAGGCGCTGATCGAAGCCCTGGGCCTGCCGGAAGATGCGGCGCGGATTGAATGCTTTGATATTTCGCACACCATGGGCGAGGCCACCGTTGCCTCGTGCGTGGTATTTGATGATGGCGATATCCAGACCAGTCAGTACCGCCGCTACAACATCAATGGCATTACGCCGGGCGATGACTATGCCGCCATGCGCCAGGCCCTGACGCGCCGTTATGAGAAAATTGCGGCCGGTGAAGGTAAGGTGCCTGATCTGATTTTGATCGATGGCGGCAAGGGCCAGCTGTCCATGGCAGAAGCGGTGATGGAGGAGGTTGGCTTGCCGCAACCCGCGCTGATCGGTGTGGCGAAAGGCGAGACGCGCAAAGCCGGGCTCGAACAACTGGTGTTTGCCACAACGCACAACGTGCTGCAATTGCCGCGTGACCATCCCGGCTTGCATCTGATCCAGCAAATCCGTGACGAGGCGCATCGTTTTGCCATTACCGGGCACCGCGCCCGCCGCGCCAAAGCGCGGGTGGCATCCAGTCTGGAAGAGATCGAGGGCGTGGGGCCCAAGCGGCGGCAGAAATTGCTGGCGCGCTTTGGCGGTTTGCAAGGCGTAAAAGGCGCTGGCGTCGACGATTTGATGCAGGTCGATGGCATCAGCCAGGCGCTCGCAGAGAAAATCCACGCCGCATTACGCGGCTAGTCGCGCTGGCATAAGCACACAGCGATGCCAATTTGATAAGGCATGTAAATGCGGGCATCGCTGTAAGACTAGCCGCGCTTGTGCTGTTAGAATGCGGGTTTTGAACCGGACCGTGGCCCGCGATGCCTTTTAATCTGCCGATCTTTCTGACCTGGCTGCGTGTAGCCGCAATTCCGGTATTTGTCGGCTTGTTTTATCTGCCCGACACCGCAATTGCCATGCCGATGAAGAACATGATCGGTACCGCCATCTTTGCCGTGGCAGCGCTCACCGACTGGTTTGATGGTTTTCTGGCGCGGCGCTGGAATCAGACCTCTTCGTTTGGCGCCTTTCTAGACCCCGTAGCCGACAAGCTGATGGTGGCGGCCGCGCTGATCCTGCTGGTGGAACTGGAACGCGCGCCGTCGTGGTTGGCCGTCATTATCATAGGCCGCGAAATCACCATTTCTGCTTTACGCGAGTGGATGGCGCAACTGGGCAAATCGCGCAGCGTGGCCGTTGCCACCATCGGCAAACTCAAAACCACGGCCCAGATGATCGCCATCCTGTTTTTGCTGTGGAATGACCCGCTGATTCCCGGCGTGCCCACCTTGTTTATCGGCATGTTGGCGCTGTATATCGCGGGCCTGCTTACCATCATTTCGATGTTCTATTACTTGCGGGTCGCCGCGCAGCAGTTTCGCAGCGTCTAGTTGGCCCGGCCTTAAACGCCCAGCACCGCGCGCTCATCCAGTTGCGCGCGGATGTCCTGCGCCAGGCATTGCACCAGTTCATGATCCACGCTCAGTGGCCGCGCACTCAGATGCACGGGCAGGGGACGCAAATGCCAGTCGTTGGCATTGCCCAATACCTTGAAACCGGTGCGACAAGCCGGACAGGCAATCACATCGCCGCTGCGGGTTTTGTGCGGAATGGCGATGATGGGGCCGCAAGTGGGGCACTGCTGCATGGCGATGCCTTGTTCGGAATGGCCAACGATGTCATCAAAAGCGCCCGCACGCGCCATCTTGATAAAATGCCGCGCCAGCGCGCCATCAAACTGCGTATCGATATTGTCTTCAATTGCCAGCAGTGCCGCCTCCGTGCTGAGCTGGCGGCGATAAGAACGCGTCGAAGTCATCGCATCAAAGGCATCCACCAGACCTACTATGCGCGCCACCAGCGGCAAAGCATCGCCCTGCAGCCCTTGCGGATAGCCGGTGCCGTCGGGCGTTTCGTGATGCATCAGCACCGCTTCGCGCACCAGATGGGCTAGCGGATGCCCCACCAATGCGGCCAGACCGGTTTCCGGATGCGCGCGCACGGCATCGAACTCTTCATCGGTCAGACGGGTCGGTTTGTTGAGTATGGCTTCGGCAACACCAATCTTGCCGAGATCATGAACCAGCGCGCCGAGCGTAATGTGTGCCACGTCTGGTGCAGGCAATTTGAGATCAAGCGCCAGCCGTCGCGCCATTTGCGCTACCCGCCACAAATGCCCGCCCGCCCACGCATCACGCGCCTCAACCAGCGCGGCCTGGGTGATCAGATTGATCAATAAGCGGGTGAGTAAATCCATATCGGCCTTGTGCTGGGGTGGGTTTCGATTACGCTAAAACACGTCCGCGTAAAGCGCGGCTATGCGTGAGTTGCACTTGTTGAGGTTGCCTGTTCGCGCGCGCTGGTTTCCAATCGGGGTCTTGCGCTGCAAGTCATCACGTTTTTACGACATGAATATCCAGGAACAAACATGATTATCGTCATGCAACAAAACGCCACCGCTGCACACATCGACGGCGTCATCAGCGAGATCCGTAAAGCGGGTCTGCAAGAGCATGTGTCGCGCGGCGCGGAACTGACCATCATTGGTGCCATCGGTGACGAAAACAAGCTGGACCTGGCGCATTTCGAGATTCTGCCCGGCGTGGAGCGCGCGCATCGGGTGGCCAAGCAGTACAAGATTGTCGCGCGCGCCACGCACCCGCAAGGCTCGGTCATCCGGGTGCGCGGTATTCCGATTGGCGGAGAGCAGATTCAGGTGATTGGCGGGCCGTGTTCGGTCGAGACGCAAGCGCAGATGGATGAATCGGCCGCCGCCGTGGCCGCAGCCGGGTGTCGCATGATGCGCGGCGGCGCCTTCAAGCCACGCACCAGCCCGTACGCATTTCAGGGCCTGGGGGTGGAAGGACTGGAGTTCTTTCAGCGTTCGGCGCGGCAACACAATCTGCCCATCGTTACCGAGCTGATGGACGTGCGCATGCTCGACACCTTTATCGAGCATGAAGTCGATGTCATCCAGATCGGCGCGCGCAATATGCAGAACTTTGATCTGCTCAAGGAAGTAGGGCGCGTCAACAAACCCGTTATCCTCAAGCGCGGCCTGTCGGCCACAATCGCGGAATGGCTGATGTCGGCCGAATACATTGCGGCGGGCGGCAACCACAACATTATTTTCTGCGAGCGCGGCATTCGTACCTTTGAAACCGCCTATCGCAACGTGCTCGACATCACCGCCATCCCGGTCATCAAGCGTGAAACCCACTTGCCCGTTATCGTCGACCCTAGCCATGCCGGCGGCAAAGCCTGGATGGTGCCCGCCCTGGCGCAAGCGGCGGTGGCGGCGGGGGCGGATGGCTTGCTGATCGAAATGCATCCCAACCCGTGCGAAGCATGGTGCGATGCCGATCAGGCGCTCACGCCCGCAGAGTTGAAGCAACTGATGACGACGCTGGGTGCGATTGCCCAGGCGGTAGGGCGTTCCATCTGATCATCCAGCAAGCCGCCCGCGGCGACTGGTCGAAACGCGGGCGCGGCAACTCAAGTGCGTGCGGGTGGTCGCACCCGATGGCAAATACAAAACTATTCCCGGAGAACCCAATGAAATTGCTGCAAACCTTGCTCTTGGCCAGCGCATTGCTGGCGGTCAGTCTGACCGCGCAAGCGCGCTCGCTGCTCGATGGCGATTATGAATTGCAATCGTGGCGCATCAATGGCCAGGAACTGTCGGCCAAAGCCATCGATGAGCAGCAGCGCCCGGTTACGCTGAGCATCAAAGGCGGCAATATCAGTGGTTTTTCTGGCTGCAATCGCTATATGGGCGCGATCAAGGCGCAGCCGTTCAAGATCGGGCCATTGGCGGGTACGCGTATGGCCTGCCTTGATACCGAGTCGTCGGAAAAAGAACGCGATGTGCTGCAATTGCTCAATAGCGCCAAAAGCTATCAGTTGAGCAAGGACGGCAAACTGGTGCTGCTGTCGGGCACCAATGACCAGTTAGTATTCGCGCACAAGGCGCAGATCGTCGAAAAGGTGGTGCAGATTGCGCCCGAGACCCAGCCGTGCTCGGCCGGTGCCGCCAAAATGGATTGCCTGCAGATCCGTGAGAAGGCAGACGCGCCGTGGCAGTTGCTGTACGGCGGCATCGAGGGCTTCAACTACGCCCCAGGCAAGCTGTACACACTGCGGATTTCCGAAACACCGGTGGCTAACCCGCCCGCCGATGGCGCCAGCGTCAAGCGCGCCTTGCTGCAGATCATCAGCACCTACAGGGAAGAGGACGTGCAAGGTAAAGCGCAATGACCCCAGTACGAAAACTGGTGCTGCTGGGCGCCGGCCTGATCGGCGGCTCGTTTGCGCTGGCGTTGAAGCGGGTGCGTATGGTGCAGCAGGTGGTGGGCGTCGGACGTAATCCCGATAATCTGGCGCGCGCGATCGAACTGAATGTAATCGATGCCGCCACGGCCGATGCCGCCGAAGCCGTCATCGATGCTGATCTGGTGTTGCTGGCCACGCCGGTGGGTCAGATGGGCGCGCTGATGCAACGCATCGCACCGCACCTTGCGCCTGGTTGTCTGGTGACCGATGGCGGCTCTACCAAGCAGGACGTCTGCGCGCTGTTCCGCCAGCATTTGCCCGCACATCTGGCGTGGTGCGTGCCCGGACATCCGATTGCCGGGTCGGACCTATCCGGTGCCGCCGCGGCGCAATATGGTTTGTTTGAAGGCCGCCGCGTGGTGCTCACCCCGTTGCCGGAAACCGACCCGGCCAGCACCGCCCGAGTGCAAGCGCTGTGGCAGCAATGCGGGGCGGTGGTGCACACGCTGGAGGCGCGGCAACATGACGGCGTGTTTGCCGCTGTAAGCCATATGCCTCACTTGCTGGCCTTTGCATATATGAATACCGTACTGGCGCGTGCCGACGCGGACATCTGCCTCGACTTTGCCGCCTCGGGTTTTCGCGATTTCACGCGCATCGCCGGTTCGCATCCGGATATGTGGCGCGATATCGCTCTGGCCAATCGTGACGCGCTGTTGCAAGACCTGACCGCCTGCGCGGACCAGTTGCAACGCGTGATCAGCATGGTAGAGGCGGGTGACCCCGCGGCCATTACCGACTATTTCGCGCAGGCCAGCAAGGCCCGCGTGGCATGGGGCAACCGCAAGCAATAACGCCTAAAGCAAAAACAACAAGGCTGCGCCCGGCACGGGCCAGCCATTACGACAACACACATGGACAGGAATAAAGCATGACTTATATTGCGCACCCCGACCGTTACGATGACCGCATGCCTTATCGCCGCTGCGGCAATAGCGGCCTCAAGCTACCGGCCATCTCGCTGGGCCTCTGGCACAATTTTGGCGATAACAAGCCGTTTGATAACTCGCGCGCCATGGTGCGCGCGGCGTTCGACGCCGGTATCACCCACTTTGATCTGGCCAACAACTACGGTCCGCCCGCCGGTTCTGCCGAAGAAACCTTCGGCCGTTTGCTGGCCACTGATCTCAAGCCGTATCGCGATGAACTGATCATTTCGTCCAAGGCTGGCTGGCAAATGTGGCCCGGTCCGTATGGCGATTTCGGTAGCCGCAAATACCTGATGGCCAGTTGTGATCAAAGCCTGAAGCGTATGGGCCTGGACTACGTCGACATCTTTTATTCGCATCGTCCTGACCCGGATACCCCGATCGAGGAAACCATGGGCGCGCTCGATGCCATCGTGCGTCAGGGCAAGGCGCTGTACGTAGGTATTTCTTCGTACTCGGCCGAGCAAACCAAAGTGGCGGCACGCGTGCTGAAAGAATTGGGTACGCCCTGCCTGATCCATCAGCCGTCGTATTCGATGTTTGATCGCTGGATTGAAGATGGCCTGACCGACGTGCTGCAAGACGAAGGCATAGGCTCCATTGCCTTCTGCCCGCTGGCGCAAGGCCTGCTGACCAGCCGCTATCTGAATGGCGTGCCTGCCGATTCGCGCGCGGCCGACAGCAGCAATCCCTTCCTGTCGACTGACAAGGTGGAGCAACGCCTGGCGCAAGTCAAAAAGCTGAACGAAGTAGCGGTGGCGCGCGGGCAGACCCTGGCCCAGATGTCGCTGGCGTGGGCCTTGCGTACCGTCACCACTGTCATCATCGGCGCTAGCCGCGTGGAACAGATTGAAGAAAATCTGGGTGCGGTCAAGAACCTGGACTTCTCGGTCGAAGAACTGGCTCGCATCGAAGACATTCTGGCAGGACGAGGCTAAGCATGGCCGTACCGGTAATCGCCATTGATGGCCCGTCGGCATCTGGCAAAGGCACCATCGCGCAACGTGTGGCGGCGGCGCTGGGTTTTCATTATCTCGATTCCGGTGCGCTGTACCGGCTGACCGCGTTGGCGGCCAGCCGGCAAAGCATCCACTGGGATGACGAACATGGCGTGGCTGCCATCGCGCACGGCCTGGATGTGCGCTTTGAAGGCGAGCATATCTTTCTGGCGGGCGACGATGTCAGTCACGTCATTCGCTCCGAGACGATAGGCGTGGGCGCGTCGCAGGTTGCCGCTCTGCCGTTGGTGCGTGCGGCCTTGCTGGAACGGCAGCGTGCATTTGCGCAGATGCCAGGCCTGGTGGCCGACGGTCGTGACATGGGTTCGGTGGTGTTTCCGCAAGCGCCGCTCAAAGTATTTTTGACGGCGACTGCCGAAGTGCGGGCCACCCGTCGTTACAAACAGCTGCTCGGGCGGGGCGAAAGCGCAGACCTGGCGGCCATTACCGCTGACCTTGAGGCGCGCGACGCCCGTGACCGCGCGCGTAGCGTGGCCCCCTTGCAGCAACTGCCGGACGCGCATTTGCTCGAGACTTCGGCGCTGGGTATCGAGGCGGCGGTAGGCCAGGTGTTGCAGTGGTGGCAAGCGGCCGCACCGCACTGACCTTCCGATAATCGCTAAATACTTGAAGCGATGCGAAGAATTCTTTAACATCGCTGCTTTCGCGAGTCGTCCCTGTAGCTGGTGGCCGGCTCGCCTTTGCGCCGACAGGCGCGTTTTGGTGATCAATCCTGCGCAAAGCAGGCCTGATCTGGTGTAACTAACCCCCCTCCGGGCCTCAAGTCCGGGGATGCTGGAACTTCTCAACACATGACAACTGCAACCCTCAACACTTCCATGGAAAGCTTTGCAGCGCTTTTCGAGGAAAGCCTCACGCGTCAAGAGATGCGCGCAGGTGAAGTGATTACCGCCGAAGTCGTCGGTATCGATAATAACTTCGTGACCGTGAACGCCGGTCTGAAGTCGGAATCGCTGATTCCGCTGGAAGAGTTCAAGAATGACAACGGCGAAGTCGAAGTTGCAATCGGCGACTTCGTGCCGGTCGCGATCGACAGCCTGGAAAACGGCTACGGCGAAACCAAGCTCTCCCGTGAAAAGGCCAAGCGCCTGGCCTCGTGGATCGAGCTGGAAGACTGCCTGGAGAAGGGCGCCGTGATGACCGGTGTGATCTCTGGCAAGGTCAAGGGCGGCCTGACCGTTATGGTCAATGGCCTGCGCGCCTTCCTGCCGGGTTCGCTCGTCGACATCCGTCCGGTAAAAGACACCACCCCGTTCGAAGGCAAGCAGATCGAATTCAAGGTGATCAAGCTGGATCGCAAGCGCAACAACGTGGTGGTTTCGCGTCGCGCCGTTCTGGAAGAATCGCTGGGCGAAGAACGTCAGAAGCTGCTCGAAACCCTGCGCGAAGGCGCAGTGGTCAAGGGTATCGTCAAGAACATCACCGACTACGGCGCCTTCGTGGACCTGGGCGGCATCGATGGTCTGCTGCACATCACCGATCTGGCATGGCGTCGCGTGAAGCACCCGTCCGAAGTTCTGGCAGTTGGCGATGAAGTTGAAGCCAAGGTCCTGAAGTTCGACCAAGAGAAGAACCGCGTATCGCTGGGTCTGAAGCAACTGGGCGAAGATCCGTGGGTGGGCCTGTCCCGTCGTTACCCGCAAGGCACCCGTCTGTTCGGCAAGGTAACCAACCTGACCGACTACGGCGCGTTCGTTGAAATCGAACAAGGCATCGAAGGCCTGGTGCACGTGTCCGAAATGGACTGGACCAACAAGAACGTTCATCCGTCCAAGGTTGTTTCGCTGGGCGACGAAGTTGAAGTGATGATCCTGGATATCGACGAAGAGAAGCGTCGTATCAGCCTGGGCATGAAGCAATGCGCGGCTAATCCTTGGGACGAATTCGCTGAAAACTTCAAGAAGGGCGACAAGCTGAAGGGCGCGATCAAGTCGATTACCGACTTCGGCGTGTTCGTTGGCCTGCCTGGCGGCATCGATGGCCTGGTTCACCTGTCCGACCTGTCGTGGCAAGTGACTGGCGAAGAAGCCGTGCGCAACTTCAAGAAGGGCGACGAAGTTGAAGCCGTTGTTCTGTCGATCGACGTGGACAAAGAGCGTATCTCCCTGGGCATCAAGCAGCTCGAAGGTGATCCGTTCAACAACTACGTGGCCAGCAGCGACAAGGGCGCCATCGTCAAGGGTACCGTCAAGTCCCTGGATGCCAAGGGTGCTGTGATTGCGCTGACCGACGAAGTTGAAGGCTACCTGCGTTCGACCGAAGTTTCGCGTGACCGCGTTGAAGACATCCGTTCCGTCCTGAAAGAAGGCGATGCGGTTGAAGCCATGATCATCAACGTTGATCGCAAGAACCGTTCGATCAACCTGTCGATCAAAGCCAAGGACATGGGCGACGAGAAGGACGCAATGTCGCGTCTGTCGTCCGACGCCACTGCTGGTACGACCAACCTGGGTGCCCTGCTCAAAGCCAAGCTGTCTGGCTCGGCTGAGTAAGGAATCAAGGCAGCATGACGAAGTCCGAGCTCATCGCGAAACTCACCTCGCGCTATCCGCAACTGGTGACCAAAGACGCTGAGCTGGCCGTCAAGACCATCCTCGATGCCATGGCCAAAAGCCTGGCTCAAGGTCAGCGCATCGAGATCCGTGGCTTTGGCAGCTTTGACCTCAACTATCGGCCGCCACGCGTCGGTCGCAATCCGAAATCCGGCTCTCGAGTCGAGGTTCCGGAAAAGTTCGTGCCCCACTTCAAGGCGGGCAAGGAACTGCGCGAGCGCGTAGACGAACTGCTGTAATGGCTTGATAGCCCACCAGAAACGGCGCCCTTCGGGGCGCCGTTTTTACGTTTGCGGCCAGCTATGTATCGCCAGCAAGCCCCTGCGGTTACAGGTGCAAGGGAAATCCGGGATAGCCCGTCAGGCTTAATCGGCTACAATACGGCCGTAATCTAAACAGAGCGGAAGCCTATGCGTTACGTCTACGGGTTGATCAAGTTGCTGGTGTTTATCGTGTTGCTGGGCTTTGCCATGCACAATGCCGACACGGTGTCTTTGCAATTCTTCCTCGGCTATAGCTGGGAAGCGCCGCTCTCGATGATCCTGTTCGTGTTCTTTGCCGCTGGCGCCGTGTTCGCCTTTCTGGCCATGCTGGGTCAGGTGTTCCGCCTGCGCCGCGAAGTGGTGACCCTGCGCAAGGAATTGCGTGCCCGCACCCCGGTGCCGGTGGAAGTGGTCAGCGAGCCGCTGATGGTGGAACAACCGCGTGACGCCCTGTAAGCGGCTTACGTTTCTTTCTTTTGACTGCAAGACCAGTCTCAACTGGCCAGGTCCTTGTCCATGCTAGATTCCCAATACTGGTGGCTGATCTCCTTGCCCGCGTTTTTTGCGCTGGGCTGGATGGCGGCACGTATCGACATCAAACACGTTTTGTCCGAAACACGCTCGCTGCCTGCCGCGTATTTCAAAGGGCTTAACTATCTGTTGAACGGCGAGACCAATCGCGCCGTCGATGTCTATGTTGAAGTGGCACGCCACCACGCCGAAACGGTCGAGCTGCAATTTACGCTGGGCCACTTGTTCCGCCGCCGCGGTGAACTGGAGCGCGCGATCCGCATGCACCAGAAATTGCTGGCCCGTAACGAGCTGAACGATGTGCAGCGGCAGCAAGCGCAATTTGAACTGGCGCAGGATTTTATGAAGGCCGGGTTGTTTGATCGGGCCGAATCACTGCTGACTGAGCTGCAACATACCGATAACGCCCGCCTGGCTCGTACCGAGTTGCTGGCGGTCTATCAGCAAGAAAAAGCCTGGCGTAAAGCCATCGAGATCGCGCAACAACTGCGCGACGATTCGCATAACTATCAACACGAAATTGCCCAGTTCCACTGTGAACTGGCCGAGCAGGCCATGTCGCGGTCCTTGCCGGAAGAAGCGCATATCGAGTTGAACGCCGCGCTCAGTGCCAACCGCCAATGCGCACGCGCGCGTTCGTTGCTGGGTGACCTGGCCATGGCTGCAGGCGATGCCGATGAGGCAATCGCGCAATGGCTGGCGATTGAATCGCAAGATCCGGATTACCTGGCCCTGGTGGCACGCCGCCTGCTAACCGCGTGGGATGCCAAAGGCAAAACCACCGAAGGCACGCATCTGCTACTGCGTTTGCTCAGCCAGTACCCCGAGCTGGATGTGCTTGACCTGACCTACGAGCGTTTGATGGCGCAAAAGGGGCTGGAAGACGCTTACCAGTTTGTGCGCGAGCGTTTGCGCAATCACCCGACCATGCCGGGCCTGCGCCGCTTGCTGGAAACCCATCTGTTGATCGCCCCGGACGACCAGAAGCCGGAGCTGGAAATCATCGTGAAGTTGCTTAACGACGCAACGCGCGAGCAATCGATGTATTACTGCGGATCGTGTGGCTTCAAGGCGCGCCAGTATTTCTGGCACTGCCCGGCCTGCGCCGAGTGGGAGACCTTCTCCCCGGTGCGTGGCCAGCGTAGCCGCACGCCGCACTGAGCGCCGCCGCGCTCACCGGATAACACACTGCTGAAAAGGACCTATGTCTCAAGATCCTCGCATTATCGTCGCCCTCGATTACGCTGATCCCAAAGCCGCGCTGGCTTTTGCCGATCGGGTCAGCCCGCAGGAATGCCGGCTCAAGGTGGGCAAAGAGCTATTCACCCTGGCCGGCCCCGGCGTGGTGGAAAGCCTGATCGGGCGTGGCTTCGATGTGTTTCTCGACCTCAAATTCCACGACATTCCCAATACCGTGGCGCAAGCCTGCAAAGCGGCGGCGCAATTGGGCGTCTGGATGGTCAATGTGCACGCCTCCGGCGGCCGCAAGATGATGGAAACCACGCGTGATGCGCTGGAAGCCCTGCCGCAGCGTCCCTTGCTGATCGCGGTGACGGTGCTGACCAGCATGGATGCCGCGCAACTGGCTGACCTGGGCTTGCCCGGGCCGGAAGTGCAGGTGCCCCGCCTGGCGCAACTGGCGCAGCAGAGCGGGCTGGATGGCGTAGTGTGCTCGGCGCAAGAAGCGCAACAACTCAAAGCGCTCTGTGGCGCTGATTTTAAACTGGTGACGCCCGGTATCCGCCCCGCCGACGCCGCCCTCGATGACCAGAACCGGGTGATGACGCCTCAGGCCGCACTAAGTGCTGGCGCCGATTATCTGGTGATTGGCCGCCCGATCACGCAAAGCGCTGATCCCTTGGCCACCCTGCAAAAAATCAATCAGAACATCAAGGAAGTCACGGGCTTATGAAAATTACGGTGATTGGTACAGGCTACGTTGGCCTGGTGACCGGCGCATGCCTTGCCGAATATGGCAACGACGTGCTGTGTCTTGACCTCGACCAACGCAAGATAGATATCTTGCGCGCAGGAGGCATCCCCATTTACGAACCGGGGCTCGAAGACGTGGTGGCGCGTAATGTGGAAGCCGGTCGTCTGCGCTTCAGCACCGATATCGAAGAATCGGTGGCGCACGGCACGGTGCAGTTTATTGCGGTAGGCACGCCGCCCGGCGAAGATGGCTCGGCCGATCTGCAATACGTGACGGCCGCAGCACGCAATGTCGGCAAATACATGACCGACTACAAAGTAGTGGTCGATAAGTCGACCGTGCCGGTTGGCACGGCAGAAAAGGTGGCCGAAGCCATCCGTGATGAACTGGCCCGGCGCGGCATCGAAGTGCCGTTCGGCGTGGTCTCCAACCCCGAATTCCTGAAAGAAGGCGCTGCCGTCGATGACTTTATGCGCCCCGATCGTATTGTGGTCGGCGCCGAAGATGAGCGTGCCATCCGCATCATGCGCAGCATCTACCAGCCGTTCCAGCGCAATCACGAACGCATGCTGGTGATGGATATCCGTTCGGCCGAGCTGACCAAATACGCCGCCAATGCGATGCTGGCAACGCGCATCTCGTTTATGAACGAATTGGCGAATCTGGCCGAAAAGCTGGGTGCCGATATCGAACTGGTGCGCAAAGGCATCGGCTCTGATCCGCGCATCGGTTATAGCTTTTTGTATCCGGGCTGCGGCTATGGCGGCTCGTGTTTTCCCAAGGATGTCAAAGCGCTGCGCCGCACCGCCAGCGAATACGGCATGGATCTGCAAGTGCTCGGCGCAGTGGAGTCGGTCAACGACACGCAAAAAGAGCGGCTACTGCAGAAGGTGATCGACCGCTTTGGCGAAGATCTGCGCGGTCGACGTTTTGCGCTGTGGGGCCTGGCCTTCAAGCCACGGACCGACGACATGCGCGAAGCGCCCAGCCTGGTCATCATTGATGGCTTGCTCAGCCGCGGCGCGACCGTGTGCGCCTTTGACCCGGTCGCCATGCAGGAAGCCCGTCACACGCTGGGCGATCGCATCGATTACTCGGTGTCCCCGATGGGCACGCTCACCGACGCCGACGCGTTGTTGATCGTGACGGAATGGAAAGAATTCCAGTGCCCGGACTTTGAACGCATTGCCACCATGCTCAAGCAGCCGGTGGTCCTGGATGGCCGCAATCTGTATGACCCGGCCATGGTTCGTGAATACGGAATTGACTATGACGCCATCGGCCGCCGTTGAGACTACTGAAATAACCGCATTACGCGCCGCCGTCAGCACCGCCCGTGTGCTGGTGGTGGGCGATGTGATGCTGGATCGCTACTGGTTTGGCGATGTTGATCGCATCTCGCCCGAGGCGCCGGTGCCGGTGGCGCGCATCCGCAAAACGGATGAGCGCGCTGGCGGTGCCGCCAACGTGGCGCGCAATATCGCTGCGCTGGGTGGCAAGGCGACGCTGCTGGCCGTGGTGGGCGAGGACGAGGCGGGCGACAGCCTGGAGCGTCTGCTGATCGCCGATGGCGTAGATGCGCAGCTGTATCGCGATCCGGCCATCGCCACCACCGTCAAACTGCGCGTGTTGGCCAAGCAACAGCAGTTGCTGCGCATCGATTTTGAGGAATCACCCAGCCACGAAATCCTGGCCAGCAAACTCGACGATTTCCGCCGTTTGTTGGCCGATATCGACGTGGTCATCCTGTCGGATTACGGCAAGGGCGGTTTGCGCCATGTCTACGAGATGATTGCGGCGGCACGCAATGCCAACAAACCGGTGCTGGTTGATCCCAAGGGTGAAGACTATGCGCGCTATCGTGGCGCGACCTTGCTCACGCCCAATCGCTCCGAGTTTCGCCAGGTGGCCGGCCCGTGGCGCGACGAGGCCGATCTGGTGGCCAAGGCGCAGTCTATGCGTGAACAGCTTGATCTGGATGCACTGCTGGTCACCCGCAGCGAAGAAGGCATGACGTTGTTCCGCAAACAGGGCGTTAATCACACGCCAACGCTGGCACGCGAGGTGTATGACGTATCCGGTGCGGGCGATACCGTGATCGGCACGCTGGGTTTGATGCTGGCTGCGGGGCAGGCTTTGCCGGAAGCGATGCAGTGGTCCAATCGTGCGGCCGGGATCGTGGTGGGCAAGCTCGGTACCGCGGTGTGTACCACGGATGAATTGTTTGGCGCTTGAAGGCCGCAATAGCGCAAAAAACGGGCGAGGATTTTATCCTCGCCCGTTTTTTTATAATCACCGCGCTGGCCGCGCTGGCCGCGCTGGCCGCGCCGTAGCGCCGGGCCATTAAGTCACCACCGCATCGGGTGGCATTTCCACTTCCACTCGGTTCTTGCCCGCTTGCTTGGCGCGGTACATCGCCGCATCGGCGCGGTCGATGGCTTCGCTGCCGGTTTCGCCCGGCGCCAACAAGGTAACGCCCGCGCTGAAGGTAATCAGCACTTTGTCGTTGTTGTGCAAAAAGAAGCGCCGGGTCAGCTCACGCTGCAAACGCAGCATGGCCGCTTCGGATTCACGCAGATCGGTTTCGGGCAGGAGCAGTACAAATTCCTCTCCGCCATACCGTGCGATTTTGTCGGTGGGTCGCAGCAACGATTTGACCACAGCCACCAAATGGATCAGCGCCTGGTCGCCTGCGCTATGGCCGCGCAAATCGTTCAGCTTCTTGAAGTTATCGATATCGAGCAAAGCCAGCCCCAGCGGCTTGCCGCTACGCTGGGCGCGCGAGGATTCGACCGCCAGGGTTTCGTCCAGACCACGCCGGTTCATCGCCCCGGTCAACTGATCCTCGCGTACCTTTTCGCTGACTGCCTGCAGTTCTTTTTCCAACTCGTCGATGCGGGTTTGTGCCTCGTTGACGCGGGTGCGCGCTTCGAGCAATTCATCGCGACTGCGCACCACATCAAGCTGCATCGAGCGGGTGTCGTGGGTCAGGTTTTCCAACACCACTTTCAGATCGGACAGGTTGTTGCTGCGGCTGATTTGCTCGGAATAAGTGGTGATGCGTTGCTGGTATTGGTCGGTGCTGTCGGAAATGGTGCCGAGGCGATCAATAAAGGTCGACATCATCGATTTGAGTGCCGCTTGCGCCTCCCGCAGCCCTTGCTTGAGCACGCTTTGCTTGTAGATCACTTCCTTGATACCGGCTTCGGCATCGTAGATCAGCCGCATATCCAGCGGCTGCGCCATGATTTCTTGTACCACGGCGATCTGGCCCCGAACCCAGGTCTCATCAACGATGATCTCGCCAATATTGTCGGTAAGCAGGCGCAGCAGGCTTAACAGGCCATCGCACAGCCGCGTTTCTTGTGAATTGCTTAGCTCCAGCCGGATCCAGAATTTCTTGAGCCGCGGCATAAACTTTTGCAAATCGCTTTCATTGGCGACCGCATCGGCTTCACGCGCGAGGGCGGCGGCCTCGATGGCGATGTCAGGGTAATGCGTCAGGCGGGCGGCCAAGCCCAAATCGAGCGCGTGCGACAGGGCTTCGCGCCATTCCGCCCAGCCAGCGGGGCCGCCTGCTGCGCCGGGGTCCAGCGCCATGGGTGCAATGCTGGAGGCCGGTTGCACCGCCTCATCGGCTTCGCTGACGCCCTCGGACGGTGTGCCGGTTTCGCTCCAGGCGCGGACCAGTCCGTCGAGTTTTTCGTTCAGCGAGGACGGGTCGCCACCAAAATTGATCAACACGCGTTCCAGCGCATCTTGCTTGCGCGCGGCGGTGTAATTGGGATTGCGCAAATCCCACTGCTTGACCAGATCGCGGATCAGCTCGGCCCAGCCCCGCGCCAGTTGCGTCTGGCCGCCTTGCAGCTCGACACAGCGGATGGCCAGCTCGGTGACTTTCTCCCAGTTGCTGGCGCGGATGCAGCGGCGCAACTGGTCGAGCGAACGGGACAGTTCGGGGGATTGGCGCGGCAAGGCCGATAGCGTGTCTTCCAGCTGTTTGGCCAGCGGCGGAATGCGCTCTTCTTCGGGCGTGCCGGCGATGCCGTGGTAAATCTCTTCGTAATGATCAGGAGTGGGCGGAATGCGCCGCACCGCCAGCTGCTTGAAGGTTTCGCGCGCGACATCGGTCGGATTGATCAACTTGCGCATAGCTATAGGCTTCCTTGGGCAGTGCCGGTGTTCTGATAAAACAGAGAGTGATTATAGAGAGAAGGGCGGGCAAATGCCGCTGCCAACGGGCTGTTTTTTTCGGCCGCACAGGCGCTGTGTTGCATGTACGCATCGCGATACAAAGGCGCCGGGCATAAAAAAACGGGAAGCCTGAGCTTCCCGTTTTTATGGGAGTGATGCAGCGGTTGTAAACAACCGCCGGGTGAGCTTAGTGCTCGCCAACCACAACCACTTTTACGTCGACGGTTACGTCGTGGTGCAAACCCAGCACCAGATCGTATTCGCCCACAGCCTTCAGGGCGCCTTCCGGCAGACGGACTTCGTTCTTGCTCACTTCGTGACCTGCTGCGGTAAACGCATCAGCGATGTCAGCGGTGCCAACCGAACCAAACAGACGGCCATCCACACCAGCCTTCTGGCTGATGGTGACAGAAACGCCGTTCAGCTTTTCTGCACGGGACTGTGCACCCGCCAGGATTTCAGCTTGACGCTTTTCCAGTTCGGCGCGACGAGCTTCAAACTCTTGCAGGTTAGCGTCGGTAGCGCGCTTGGCTTTGCCTTGGGGGATCAGGAAGTTACGGGCGAAGCCGTCCTTCACTTTAACAACATCACCCAGACCGCCCAGGTTGCCTACTTTTTCGAGAAGAATAATTTGCATGTTATATGTTCCCCGACTTAGTGCAGGTCGGTGTACGGCAGCAGAGCCAGGAAGCGCGCGCGCTTGATGGCAGCCGACAGTTGACGTTGGTACTTGGCCTTGGTGCCGGTGATACGGGCCGGGATGATCTTGCCGTTTTCAGCGATGAAATCTTTCAGGAGCGCGGTGTCCTTGTAGTCGATTTCTTTGATGCCTTCAGCGGTAAAGCGGCAGAATTTCTTCCGCTTGAAAAGATTACGAGACATGGATAGATCCTTTAATTCAACAATTCGTACTGTTCGATGTGCAGTACCAGGCGGCTACGTTGTTTTTGTCCGGCACTGGCGAGAAACCCGCCAATCTGTAGTGCCTGACCGATTGCAACCTGCTCAACAAACCGTTTGGCCAGTGGGCCGGTAATCTTGGCCACTGCTTCCAGGGTAACGCGTCGGGCCATGCCGTTTTGCTGTTGTTCCGATTCGTGCAGCAAAGTCACTTCAAGAATCGGGATGCCAGCGGGGGTTAGCCTTAGCGCTTGTTTTTCAAGCAATGTTGCAGTCAACGTGACCTGGTTACTGATCGTCACTGGTTTAGTGCTTGCGCTTTGCAGCTTAAGCAGCCTGGCCTTCTTGCGAAGCCGGGGTCAGCGAGCGGGACTTTTCTTCCTTCATCATCGGGGAAGCTTCGGTCACAGCGTGTTCCATCTTGGTGGTCAGATGGCGCAGTACGGCGTCGTTGAACTTGAAGGCGTGCTCGAGTTCGTCCAGGGTTTCCTGGCCGATCTCTACGTTCAGCAGAACGTAGTGAGCCTTGTGGATTTTCTGGATCGGGTAAGCCAGTTGACGGCGGCCCCAGTCTTCCAGGCGGTGGATCGTGCCGTTGCCCGTAGCGATCAGGGACTTGTAACGGTCGATCATGGCGGGCACTTGCTCGCTCTGATCGGGGTGCACGATAAATACGATTTCATAATGTCGCATGTGCTCTCCTTACGGATTGGTTCAGCCTGCCGCGTGCGACGACGGTCAGACAAGGGGTGAATCGGCGATTATAGCCAGTTTCGCGATTGCACGGCAACCGCGAAAACAATCAGGCAAATAGTCGTCTGCGCGATCAGCGCTCGATCTGGTCAAACTTGCCGTTTACGCCAGCCCAGGTTTCGTGATCGTCCATCGGGTCTTTTTTCTCGACGATGGCAGGCCACACCTGCGACATTTCGGCGTTCAGGGCAATGTATTGCTGCATATCGCCCGGCACGTCGTCTTCTGCATAAATGGCCTCAACCGGGCATTCAGCCACGCACAAAGTGCAATCAATGCACTCGTCCGGATCAATAACCAGAAAATTAGGGCCTTCGCGGAAGCAATCCACCGGGCAAACGTCAACGCAGTCGGTGTACTTGCATTTAACACAGGCGTCGGTGACAACGTAGGTCATGATTAGTCCTTGTCTGGAGTCGGGATGCGAGCAGCGCCTGAGGCCTGCTCTGTATAAAATGGGCCGGTTAGCCGGGCATTTTAGCGTAAAGCCTGGCTGCCCTGAAGCAATTACATGGTGTGCGCGCCCCCAATGAAGCGCGGTTTTGCATATATCCCATATTGATATGTCCGATAACGTCCCGTCTTTTCCGGTTCTATCGCCGGCGCGGCCCGCTGCGTATTGCGGCCGCTTTGCCCCCAGTCCGACCGGCGATCTTCATCAAGGCTCGCTGATTGCGGCGGTGGCCAGCTATCTGGATGCGCGCGCCCACGCTGGACGCTGGTTGGTTCGTATGGAGGACCTCGATGTCAGGCGCTGCGTGCCGGGTGCGGCCGATCGCATTCTGCGTTTGCTGGAGGCGTGGGGTTTTGAATGGGATGGTGCGGTCATCTATCAAAACAGCCCGGAGCGGCAGCAGCGATATGCCGAGGTGCTACAAAGCTTGCGCGAAGCTGACATGGTTTATCCCTGTGGCTGTTCGCGCAAAGAAATTGCCGAGGTGGCGCATGCCGGCATTGATGGCCCGGTTTATCCCGGCACTTGTCGGCACGGTTTGGCGCCGGGGCGTGAACCGCGCGCCTGGCGGATACGAACGGTAGATACGCCGCTGCGATTTATTGATTTAATTCAGGGTGCGCAAAGCGCTAGCCTTGCCAAAGAGGTGGGCGATTTTGTGTTGCGGCGTGCCGACGGTTTGTTTGCATATCAATTGGCGGTGGTGGTGGATGATCAAGATCAGGGTGTGACGCATATCGTGCGCGGCGCTGATCTGCTTGATTCGACCCCCCGTCAGAATTATTTGCGGCAATTGCTGCATTATCGGCTTCCGGAATATGCGCATATTCCGGTGCTAGCCAATGCGGCGGGCGAAAAATTAAGCAAACAAACCCGCGCAGCCGCATTACAAAAAGCAGATGCAGTCGCGGCCATCTGGTCGGCATTGTCGTTTTTAGGGCAACAGCCGCCGGCGGAGTTAGCGCAAGGGGCGTTAATGCCGCTGTGGGATTGGGCGCGTCAGCACTGGCAACTGAGCCGGATTGCACGGCAACGCAGTATCAGTAGTTAAAAAAACAGGGGTAATCGGTATTCATTCTGTTGTATTGATTGAATGGAATGGATATTTGATTTGACAATGACAATTGAATTGGCGATTTTTGCAATTCTGACCGGGTCAGGATTGCCGGTGGCAAGCGCCTTGCGGGGCTTTGCTGCCGGGTGTTATGTTCTCGTCCCTGATTGGGATGCGGCGTGATCGCAACGTGTCTTAAGCAATAAAAGCAACGGGGGAAGCTGTGCCTATCAAAACTGGAGTCAAAGCCTGCGTACTGGCGCTGATGATTGCGGCGCCATGGGGAGCCGAAGCAGCCGGGTTGGGACGTTTAAATGTCTTGTCCGGGCTGGGGCAACCGTTCCGCGGCGAAATCGACCTGGTTTCCGTGCAGCCGGAAGAAGCCGATTCGCTGGTAGTCAGTCTGGCGCCGCCAGAGGCTTTCAGCGCGGCGCAAGTGCCTTATCCCACGGGGGGTCTGGGCTTGCGCTTTCAGATCGACAAGCGCCCCAATGGTCAGTACTACGTGGTGGTCAATTCCGCGCAAGTCATCAGCGAACCCGTGCTTGATCTGGTCGTAGACCTGAATTGGGCATCGGGCCGCATTCAACGCACCTATACCGCTTTGATTGATCCGGTTGGCTACAACAACGCCAATACCGGTAATGGCAATGGCGGTCTTGCGGCTAATAATTTCAGTGGCACCCGCACGGTGGGTCGTCCGATTGCACCGGCCAGTCCGGCCGTAAGCAGCCGCGCCAGCCGTCGCCGCGCCCGTGTGGCGGCGCCCGCTCCGGCTGACACCGCGTCGGCCGCGGTGGCACAAGCGCCAGCGGCATCTGCGGCCGGTGACAATGCCGGCGCCGATACTTATACCGTCAAGTCCGGCGACACTTTGTCCAGCATTGCCCGTTCGGTACGGCCGGGTGGCGTCAGTCTCGAACAAGTGCTGGTCAGCTTGTATCGCAATAACAGCGCGGCTTTTGACGGCAATATGAACCGCCTCAAGCGCGGCCGCATCCTGCAGGTGCCGACGCCCGAAAAGATGGGCGAAGTCAGCCGCAAGGACGCCGCCAAAGAAATCCATCTGCAATCGCAAAACTGGCACGCCTATCGCGACCAGGTGGCGGAAAACGCCGAAAAAGCGCCAGCGGCTGAATCAGGCAATGCCTCGGCCAGCGGCAAGATTGGCGCCAAAGTAGAAGACAAGGGCGCGACCGAAGGGCAGCAGAGCAAAGATGTGCTGAAGCTGTCCAAAGGTTCGGACAAGGCCGCCGCCAACGGTGGTAGTAAAGACGCGAAAGAAGAAGCGCGCGTTGGCAAACAGAAAGAACTGCAAGAAGCGCAAGACCGCGTCAATGCGCTGAAGCACAACGTTAAAGACATGAAGGGTTTGTTGGCCATGCAAGGCGCTGCCTCTGCTGCCAAAGCCACGCCGACCCCGGCTCCGACTGCAGCGCCCAGCGCCGCGCCGACGCCAGCGCCGACTGCAGCACCGGTGGCTGCCGTTGCCAGCGCCGCTGCTTCGGCACCCGTCGCTGCAGCCAGCGAAGTTGCATCGGCTCCGGCCGCTGCTTCCGCCGTTGCCAGCGCACCCGCCGTGGTGCACAAACGCCGCGTAATTCCGGTCACCGTGCCGGTGCAAGAGCCGTCGTTGATGGATACGCTGCTGGATGATCCGCTGGTGCCAGGTGGCATTCTGGCCGTGTTGTTGCTGGGGGCCGGTGCCTTCTTCTATATGCGTCGGCGCAAAAAGCCTGCCGCATTTGAGGACAGCATCATCACTGGCGGCGACCTGAAGCCGAATACCGTGCTGGGCCAGACCGGCGGTGCGGTGATCAGCACGCAACCGACCGAAAACTCTTTCCTGACCGACTTCAGCCGGCAAGGCCTTGGCACCATCGATACCGACGAAGTCGATCCGATAGCCGAAGCCGAGGTTTACATGGCCTATGGCCGTGATGCCCAGGCGGAAGAAATTCTCAAGGACGCTTTGTCGAAAGACCCGTCGCGCCACGAAATCCGCATGAAATTGCTGGAAATCTATGCGGCCCGCAAAGACAAGACCTCGTTTGAGGAAGTTGCTACCGATCTGTACGCGGCGCAAAACGGCCGTGGTCCTTTGTGGGAACAAGCGGCTTATACCGGCCGCACGCTGGACCCGGAAAATCCTTTGTACGGTCGGCAGGAAGCGGCGGCTGAGCCGGCGCTGGGCGCGGGCACTGCATTGGCCGGTGCCGCGGTGGCGGGTGTGGCCGTAGCTGGTGCTGCTGCCGCCGCTGAAGCCGCACGGCACGATCTTGATTTTGATCTGGGCTCTGATCCGGTCGCTGCGGCTGAGCCTGCTGCGCTACTGGCGGAAACCCCGGCGCCGTTTGAGCCGGAAATCCAGATTGCACCGCCGTCGCAAGCGCCGATGTTTGATATGCCGCATCTGGAGCCGGTGGCTGAGCCCGTTGCGCAAGACAGCATCGCCGCTGATCTGGCGGCCGATCTTGGCAATGATCTCGACTTTGATCTGGACCAGTTCAGCGTGCCGGAAGCCCCGTCTGCACCGTTGGCTGAGCCGACGCTCAATCCCGCCATCGATAGCGATCCGCTGGCTGATCTGAATGCCACGGCTGAGCTGGATCATGATCTGGACTTCGGGCTGGATAGCGGTTTTGAAGCCCACACCGCTAGCCCGCTGGATGAGCCCAGTCCGCAGAGCCCGAGCTTTGAGGCCGAACCCGATTACTCGGCCGATCTGGGTAGTCTGGAAGATACCGATCTGGATCTCGATCTGGACCTGGGCGCGCTGGATATGCCGGAAGAAGTGTCGGCTGCGCCGGCGCCCGCCGAAATTCCGGATGATCTTGGCCTCGACTTCAGCTTTGATCTGAACGAACCCGCCGTTGCCACACCAGCCCCGGCCGTACCGGGTCTGGACACGCTGGATCTGGCATTGACGCCGCCGCCAGCGGGTCAGGATCTGCAAAGCACTGACTTTGCCGGCGATGATCCGGTGCAGACCAAGATTGATCTGGCGCGTGCTTATATCGATATGGGCGACGTGGAAGGTGCGCGTGAAATCCTGCAAGAAGCGCTGGGTGAGGGCAATGCCAATCAACAAACCGAAGCGCGTAGCCTGCTGGATGCGCTGTAAGGCCAAGGCGTAGTGCATCCGGCAAATCGGGTTCTTTGCTGGCTATGGGTGGCGTGTGTGCTGCAGTTGTTGCGGCCCACGCCACTTGTCGTTTGCGCCGTCTTGCTGGTGGTGCTGACCAGCTGGCTGGAGTGGGCGCGCATGGCGCGTATGCTGCGCCGCGTGCGCATACTGTTGCTGGCCATCTTGCTGGTGTACGGCTATTCCACGCCCGGCTTGTATGTGTGGTCGGGCTGGGGCGCGCCAACGCGCGAAGGCTTGTTGGCGGGGGGGCTGCAAAGTCTGCGCTTGCTGGCGGTGCTCAGCGCTTTGCAATGGCTATTGCGCGGCATGGATCGAAATCGCTTGTTTGCCGGCTTGTACGTGCTGGCGGCGCCGCTGCGCGGCTTGGGTGTGGATCGTGAACGCTGGGCCTTGCGCCTGGCGCTGACCATGGACCAGGCCGAAACGCTGCTTGCCGAAAAACAGGACTGGCGCGGCTTATGGCGGCAGTTGGGCGCGCTGGATCAACTGCCCCAAGCCATGGCCACGCAGGTTATTCTGCCGCAAGAGCGGCTCGGCCTCGCGCAGCGCGGCTTGCTGATCGGGCTGCTGTCAGGCATCGTGCTAACCTTCGTTTTTTTCTTACCGGTTTTCGCATGAGATACGCGCTCGCCATCGAATATGACGGCCGGGCTTTTTGTGGCTGGCAAATCCAGCCCGATCAGCTGACGGTTCAGGGCGCGCTTGAAGACGCCGTTTCGCGCATGGCTGGCCAGGCCGTTCGCGTGCACGCGGCCGGGCGTACCGATACCGGCGTGCACGCCAGCGGCCAGATCGCGCATTTCGACACCGACGTGCAACGCCCGCTGACTGCCTGGGTGCGCGGCGTAAACAGCTTTTTGCCCGATGGGGTGGCGGTGCGCTGGGCGCAGGCAGTGCCCGATACGTTTCATGCACGGTTTTGCGCCACCTCGCGCCACTATCGATATCTGCTGTTGAATCATCCGGTGCGCCCGGCCTTGTTGGCGGGGCGGGTGGGCTGGATCCATAACCCGCTGGACCTGGATGCCATGCGCGCCGCGGCGCGCTTGTTGCTCGGTACGCACGATTTCAGCAGCTTTCGCGCCGCCGAATGCCAGGCCAAAACGCCGATCAAGACCATGAAGCGGGTGGAGATCAGTGCCACCGGCACCTTGTTGAATATCGACTTTGAAGCCGACGCCTTTCTGCACCACATGGTGCGTAATTTAATGGGCGCGCTATTGCATATCGGCAAAGGCAACGCAGCGCCGGCATGGATACTCGAGATGATGGCCTTGCGCGACCGTACCGTCGCGCCGCCCACCTTCATGCCGGATGGGCTGTATCTGGCTGGGGTAAGCTACCCGGCCGAATTTGGCCTGGCCAGCGAGCCCGATCCGCGTTACGGTCTGATCTGACCGCCCACCGTCTGGACACGCTATGAGCCCACGTTTTCCCCGTATCAAGATTTGCGGCCTGCGCGATGCCGCCACCGTCAAACTGGTGGCGGATGCGGGTGCCGATGCCATCGGGTTTGTTTTTTACCCACCCAGTCCGCGCAATGTGGCCGTGGCAGAGGCGCAATCCCTGCTGGCCGCAGCGCCTGCCTTTGTGACGACGGTGGGTTTGTTCGTCAATGCCGACGCCGACTGGCTCACGCAGACCCTGCAGCATTTGCCACTTGATCTGCTGCAGTTTCATGGCGATGAGACGCCCGAATACTGTCGCAGCTTTGGTCGACCGTATATCAAAGCAGTGCGAGTAAAACCGGGCACAAATTTGTTAGAATACGCAGCGCTTTACCATGACGCGCGCGGTTTGCTGGTCGACGCGTTTGTCGAAGGCACCCCCGGTGGTACCGGTGAAGCATTTGATTGGTCACTGATTCCTGCAGATTTGCCCTTGCCGTTGATTTTGTCCGGCGGGCTGCATGCAGGGAATGTGGCAGAGGCCATTGCCGCGGTGCAGCCGTGGGCAGTGGATGTATCCAGCGGCGTCGAAGCCAGCCGCGGGACCAAAGATCACGGCAAGATCGTCGAATTCATCAAGGCAGCGAGAAGCGCATGAACGATTTCCTTCGTTACGACCAACCTGATTTGCAGGGCCATTTTGGCCAGTTCGGCGGCATTTATGTGGCCGAAACCCTGATGCCCGCGCTGGATGAATTGCGCGTCGAATACGAAAAGGCCAAAGCTGATCCGGCTTTCATGGCCGAATACCATCACGAACTCAAACACTATGTCGGTCGCCCGTCGCCGATTTATCACGCCAAACGCTGGTCCGATCTGCTGGGCGGCGCGCAGATTTATCTGAAGCGTGAAGACCTGAACCACACCGGCGCGCACAAAGTAAACAACACCATCGGCCAGGCCTTGCTGGCGCGCCGCATGGGCAAGAAACGCGTGATTGCCGAAACCGGCGCGGGCCAGCACGGCGTGGCCACGGCCACCGTAGCGGCGCGTTACGGTCTGGAATGCGTGGTGTATATGGGCGCCGAAGACGTCAAGCGGCAGTCGCCCAATGTGTTCCGCATGAAACTGCTGGGCGCCACCGTGGTGCCGGTTGAGTCGGGCTCCAAAACGTTGAAAGACGCGATGAACGAAGCGATGCGCGACTGGGTGACCAATGTCGACAGCACCTATTACATTATCGGCACCTGCGCTGGCCCGCATCCGTATCCCAAGCTGGTACGCGATTTCCAGTGCGTGATCGGCGAAGAAGCCAAATTGCAGATGCCGGAGATGATCGGCCGTCAGCCCGATTACGTGGTGGCCTGCGTGGGCGGTGGTTCCAACGCCATTGGCATCTTCCATCCGTATGTGCCGGTTGAAGGCGTACGTTTGATTGGTGTGGAAGCGGGTGGGGATGGCGTCGAAACCGGTCGCCACGCCGCGCCGCTGACCGCCAATGTCGGTACCGGCGTGCTGCACGGCAACCGCATGTACCTGATGCAGGATGAAGACGGCCAGGTGGCGGACACGCACTCGGTGTCGGCGGGCCTCGATTATCCGGGCGTCGGCCCCGAGCATTGCTACCTCAAAGACATCCATCGCGCCGAATATGTGGCGGTCACCGACAGCGAAGCGATTGCGGCATTCCACGATCTGAGTCGTTTTGAAGGTATCATCCCGGCGCTGGAATCCAGCCATGCGCTGGCGCATGCCGCCAAACTGGCGAAAACGCTGCCGAAAGACCAGGTGATTCTGGTTAATCTGTCCGGCCGTGGCGACAAAGATATCCCGACCATGGCGCGCCTGGCTGGCATCGAACTGTAAGCACTCGCGATCGTTAATCCGCTGCGCGCCACGTCGTCCATTGCGATGACTGGCGCGTTTCTACCCTCAGACTAAAAGACGGAAGATTATGTCCCGCATCCAGAACACGCTCGCCGCACTGGCGCAACAAGGCCGGCAAGCGCTGATCCCGTACATTACCGCAGGCGATCCGCGCCCCGGCATTACGGTAGAACTTATGCACGCGCTGGTGGATGGCGGTGCCGATGTGATCGAACTGGGTGTGCCGTTTTCTGATCCGATGGCCGATGGCCCGGTCATCCAGCGCGCCAACGAACGCGCGCTGGCGCACAAGACCAGCCTGCGCCACGTGGTGCAGATGGTGGCCGAATTCCGCAAGACCAACGCCGCTACCCCGGTGGTGCTGATGGGTTATGCCAACCCGGTGGAGCGTTGGGGTTATCAGGACTTTGCCGCCACCGCGCATGCCGCAGGCATTGATGGTTTGCTGGTGGTAGATATGCCGCCCGAAGAAGCCGAGCCGCTGGCCAATGTGTTGAAGGCCAACCGCATCGACCCGATTTTCCTGATGGCGCCGACCACGCCGGTGTCGCGCCTGCAGGCCATCGATCGCCTGGCCAGTGGCTATGGCTATTATGTTTCTCTGAAAGGTGTGACCGGCGCGTCGCATCTTGATCTTTCGAACGTGGCCGAAAAGCTGGCGGTGATTAAACAACACCTCAGCATTCCGGTCGGCGTGGGCTTTGGTATCCGTGATGCCGACACCGCCCGCAGCGTTGCGCAAATTGCCGACGCCGTGGTGATCGGGTCGCGTCTGGTGCAAGAAGTGGAAGCTGGCGAAGAAGGCCTGGCAGAACGCCTGACCACCTTCCTCAAAGGCGTCCGTGCGGCCATGGATACGGCTCGCGCATAAGGAGTATTAACAAATGAGTTGGCTGCAAAAACTACTTCCCCCCAAGATCAACAAAACCCGCGAACCGGGCGCGCGCTCGGCAGTGCCGGAAGGCTTGTGGCATAAGTGCCAGGCCTGCGGCGCAGTGCTGTATCGCACTGATCTGGAGAAGAACCTCGACGTTTGCCCGAAGTGCAATTTCCATAACCGCATCAATGCACGGCGTCGTCTCGACATCCTGCTGGACGCGGAAGGTCGCTTCGAGATTGGCGCTGAAGTGCAGCCGGTCGACATTCTCAAGTTCAAAGCCACCAAGCGCTACGCCGATCAACTGGTCAGCAGCAAGGCGGCCAGCGGCGAAGACGACGCCATGGTGGTGATGCAAGGCTCGATCCTGAACGTGCCGGTGGTCGTGGCCGTGTTTGAGTACAACTTCATTACCGGCTCGATGGGCTCGGTGGTGGGTGAACGTTTTGTGCGTGGTGTTAAAGCCGCGATTGAAAACAATGTGCCGTTCATGTGTGTGGCCGCTTCGGGCGGCGCGCGCATGCAGGAAGGTCTGACCTCGCTGATGCAGATGGCCAAGACCAGCGCCGCGCTGACGCGCCTGACCCAGGCCGGGCTGCCGTTTATTAGTCTGCTGACCGATCCCACCATGGGCGGTGTATCGGCCTCGTTTGCCTTTCTGGGCGACGTGGTATTGGCCGAGCCGGGCGCCCTGATCGGCTTTGCCGGCCCGCGCGTGATCGAACAAACCGTGCGCGAAACCCTGCCGGAAGGCTTTCAGCGTTCCGAATTCCTGCTGGAAAAAGGCGCCATCGACCAGATCGTCGACCGTCGCGAACAGCGGCAGAAGATTGCTGATCTGATTACGCTGCTGACCCGGCAACCAGCTGTTGCTACGGCGAACTGATGAGCCGGTTCGATGCGGCCACGCTGGCCGAATGGCTCAGCCATCTGGAAAGTCTGCACAGCCGTGAAATCGATATGGGCCTGGCCCGCGTGTCGCAAGTGCGCGATGCGCTGGGCCTGCAGCCTGCTTTTCCGGTGCTCACGGTCGGCGGCACCAATGGCAAAGGCTCGGTCTGCGCGATGATGTCGAGCATGTTGCGCGCCGCCGGCTACAAGGTGGGCACGTTTACCTCGCCGCATCTGCTGCATTACAACGAGCGCGTGCGCATCAATATGGAGCCGGCCAGCGACGCGCAGTTGCTGGCCAGCTTCCGTGCCATTGAAGCCGCACGCGGCGAAACCACGCTGACGTATTTTGAATTTGGCACGCTGGCGGCCATGCACCAGTTCATCGCCGACAAGGTGGATGTGGCGGTAATGGAAGTGGGGCTGGGCGGGCGGCTGGATTCGGTCAATACCTTTGATGCCGATGTCGCCGGCGTAGTCAGTATTGATCTCGATCATCAAGCATATCTGGGCGACAACCGCGAAAGCATCGGCGCCGAGAAGGCCGGTATCTTCCGCGCCAACAAGCCTGCGCTGTGCGCTGATCCTGTGCCGCCGCAATCGATTGTGGATGGCGCTGCCCGCGTGGGCGCGCCGTTGCAACTGATCGGGCGCGACTTTGGTTACGCGCAAGAAGGCGAGGGCAATCAATGGATGTGCTGGACGCCGCATGGCAAACGCCATGCGCTGCCCATGCCCGCCTTGCGTGGCCCGTATCAACTGGGCAATGCCAGCATCGCCATCGCCATGCTTGATGCGGTGCGCGATCGTTTGCCGCTGGGCATCGGCGATATCAAACGCGGTCTGCTTGAAGTGGAATGGCCCGCCCGGTGTCAGGTGTTGCCGGGGCGTCCGCAGACCGTGCTTGATGTCGCCCATAATCCGCACGCCGCGCGCGCCTTGCGGACCGCACTCGATCAGATGGGCTTTGCCGCACGCACCCACGCCGTGTTTGGTGCGATGGCCGACAAGGACATCGCAGGCGTGGTCAGCGCGCTGGCTGACCGTATCGATCGCTGGTATCTGGCCAGCCCGGATTTGCCACGCGCCGCCAGCGTGGAACAACTCGCCTCTATCGTATCCAGCGTCGCGCCGCAAGCGCCGCAAGCCGGTTTTGCATCGGTGTCTGCGGCGTGGCAAGCAGCCTGTGAGCAGGCTGCGGAAGCTGATAGAATCCTGGTCTTTGGATCTTTCTACACCGTCGCCGAAGTGATGAACGCCCAGCATGGCTCGAGATAACGTTCCAGAAGAACTGCAATACCTGCGCAAGCGGGCGCGTCGCCGCCTGGTTGGCGCTATCGCCCTGGTTGTTTTTTCCCTTACCGTTCTCTGGACCGTACTGGATTCCCAACCCCCGACCAATCTGGTGTCGCAACACGCGGTGGAAATCATCGCCAGCGCGCCCAGCTCGGGCGTGGCGTCGCAGGTGGTCATCGCAAACGATGGCGCTGATACCAGCATGGATGCCAGTGGCGCCGCGATCGCGCCGCAGCCTGCATTGGTGCCCGCTGCCTCCGATCCGGCTGCGGTGCCGCCGCCGGCCGTGGTGGCGCATAACAGCGAGCCGACGCATGCGGCCGCGCTGCTGCCCGGCAAACTGGTGCGGCCGGGCGCGGACGATAACGAGACCCACAGCCCTAAACCTACCCCGGTGAAAGTCGCGACGGCAAAACCGAAACCGACCCCGACGCCCAAGCCAGCGGTCAAAGAGACCGCCCGGGACACGCCCAAAGAGAGCAAGGCCGCGGCCAATGATCCTGAGCGCATCCTGAACGGCATGGACGACGCCTCCGCCAAAAAAGACGACAACTCGCCGCGCCACTTTGTGCAGCTGGGCGCGTTTGGTGACGCCGAAAAAGCGCGCCAGGCGGTCAGCAAGCTCAAGGCGGCAGGCATGCCAGCCTATTCTGAGAAAGTGACCACCAGCAATGGCACCCTGACGCGCGTCCGCGTGGGGCCTTTGCTGGCCAACGAAGCCTACGCAGTCAACAAAAAGCTTGGCGCACTGGGTTACCAGGGCCAGGTGGTCAGCAAATAACCATGATTCAGGCCAAGCGACCTAAACGGTGCAAGCAGGTGCCGGCATGACGCTGTTCGACTACCTGGTACTGGCGATCCTCGGTTTATCGATACTGCTATCGGTAATGCGGGGGCTGGTGCAGGAAGTCATGGCGCTGGTGGGGTGGGCGGCGTCGGCCTGGCTGGCTTTCCATTACGCCAGCGCGGTGGCGCTGTTTATGCCGCAAGCCTTGCCCACCGCTGAATTGCGCTATCTGGCCGCTTTGGTCCTGATCTTTTTTGCCAGCTGGCTGTTTTGCTCGCTGATCCGCATTACGCTGGGCCAGTTTCTGACCGCCACCGGGCTCAAGCCACTGGATCGGCTGGCCGGATCGCTGTTTGGCCTGGCGCGCGGCTTTCTGTTTACGTTGATGTTGGTATTGCTGGCCGGGCTGACACAGGTTCCCCAAAGCCCGCTCTGGCGAAATGCCATGTTCAGCCCCATGTTCGAAGAAGCGGCGCGCATGACGCTGCCCTGGCTGCCTCAGCAAGTGGCGGCGCACATCCATTACGATTGATGGTGCGGAACGTTGATCGTTTTTCCCGGTAACTGGTTTTAGCAGATTCAAGAGGCATTCAGCATGTGTGGCATCCTGGGCGTAGTCGCCAAATCTCCGGTCAACCAATTGTTATACGACGGCCTGCTGGTGCTACAGCATCGGGGCCAGGATGCGGCCGGCATCGTCACCGCCGAGGAACAACGGTTGCACATGCACAAAGGCCAGGGCCTGGTGCGCGACGTGTTCCGTACCCGCAATATGCGTTCGCTGTGGGGCAACACGGGCATCGGCCACGTGCGTTATCCCACGGCAGGCTCGGCGTCCAGCCTGGCCGAAGCGCAACCGTTCTATGTGAATAGCCCGTTTGGTATCGTGCTGGCGCATAACGGCAACCTGACCAACGACAGCCAGCTCAAGGACGAGATGTACCGCACTGATTTGCGGCACATCAACACCAATTCGGATTCCGAAGCCTTGCTCAACGTGTTTGCGCACGAACTGCAAAAGCGCGCCAACGGTTTCCAGCTGGATCAGGACATCATTTTTGAAGCCATCGCCGCCGTGCACAAGCGCGTCAAAGGCGCCTACGCCGTGGTTGCGATCATTGCCGGCTACGGTCTGGTGGCATTCCGTGATCCGCACGGCATCCGCCCGCTGACGCTGGGCATGCACGACACCCCGGAAGGTCCGGAATATCTGGTGGCCAGCGAATCGGTGGCGCTGGATACACTGGGCTTCAAGCGTCTGCGCGACATTGCGCCGGGTGAGGGCGTTTATATTTCGTTTGGTGGCGAATTCAACAGCCGCCAATGCCATCCGGCCGCACAGCTGGTGCCGTGTATTTTTGAGCACGTCTACTTTGCCCGCCCGGACACCGTGATCGACGGCATCTCGGTGTACGAAGCGCGCCTGAAAATGGGCGAGTACCTGGCAAAGAAGGTGGCGCGTGAAGTGGCTGATCTGGATATCGATGTGGTTATCCCGATTCCGGATACCAGCCGTGCTTCGGCGCTGCAACTGGCCATCAAGCTGGATCTGCCGTACCGCGAAGGCTTTATCAAAAACCGCTACATCGGCCGTACCTTCATCATGCCGGGCCAGGCCTCGCGCAAGAAATCGGTGCGCCAGAAGCTGAACCCGATCGGCGTTGAGTTTGCCGGCCGCAGCGTGCTGCTGGTGGATGACTCCATCGTGCGCGGCACCACCTCCAAAGAAATCGTGCAGATGGCGCGTGAAGCCGGTGCCCGCAAGGTGTATCTGGCTTCGGCTGCGCCGCCGGTGATGTTCCCGCATGTGTACGGCATTGATATGCCGACGCGTGCCGAGCTGATCGCCACGGGCCGCACCGCTGCGCAAATCGCCGATGAAATCGGTGCCGATGCAGTGATCTATCAAGACCTGGATGATCTGATCCTGGCGTGTACTGAAGCCAGCGGCGGCAAGATTTCCGAATTCGAGACGTCGTGTTTTGACGGCAAGTACATCACCGGCGATATCACCGATGAGTACCTCGACCAACTGGAAGCCAAGCGCCTGTCGCCGCTGTCCAACCGCACCACCGACGTGGGTTTGCTGGATATGAATATTGGTGTGGCCGAACAAAACCTGATGTAATCGCAGCACCCATAGGGTGGGTCAAGACCCACCAACCAAAGCCAGGCGTCCGGACATCAATGTCCGGTTATGCCACTCTGGTTGGTGGGTCCTGACCCACCCTATGTTGTTTCTAACGATAAGGAAGGCATGGACATGGCGGATCTGGATTATTCAAAGCTGCATCGCGACACCCTGGCCGTACGCGCAGGCACCGAACGTTCGCAATTTGGTGAACATTCGGATGCGATGTATTTGACCTCAAGCTTTGTGATGGAAAACGCCGAGCAAGCGGCTTTGATGTTCTCCGGTCAGATCCCCGGCTATACCTATTCCCGCTTTACCAATCCGACCGTATCGGCATTCGAGCAGCGCCTGGCTGCGCTGGAAGGCGCGGAGCGTGCAGTGGCCACAGCCTCTGGCATGAGCGCAATTACCTCGCTGTGCATGGCGCACCTGAAGGCGGGTGACCATATCGTGGCGTCGAATGTGCTGTTCGGCTCCACCATGAGCTTCTTCAATAACTATCTGACGCGTTTCGGCATCGAAGTGACTTATGTTTCGCCGCTGGAAATCAGTGAGTGGCAAGCGGCGGTGCGCCCGAATACGCGTTTGTTCTTCCTCGAAACGCCCTCCAATCCGCTGGTCGACGTCGCCGATATCCAGGCGATTGCCGATGTGGCGCATGCGCATGATGCGCTGCTGACGGTGGACAATTGTTTCTGCTCGCCCGCGCTGCAACAGCCGCTGCGCTTTGGCGCCGATATCGTGGTGCATAGCGCCACCAAATATATCGATGGGCAAGGCCGCGTATTGGGCGGCGCCGTGGTGGGTAGTGATGCGCTGATCGAACCGGTCTATCTGTTTTTGCGTACGGCGGGCCCGACATTGTCGCCGTTTAATGCCTGGGTGTTGCTGAAGGGTCTGGAGACCCTGTCTTTGCGCATGAAGGCGCATTGCGACAATGCAATCCAGCTAGCTAGCTGGTTGCAAACGCATTCGGCCATTGATCGCGTTTACTACACCGGCCTGAAGGATCACCCGCGCCATGAGCTGGCCAACAAGCAGCAGAGCGGGCATGGTGGCGTGGTTTCGTTTGATCTGAAGGGCGGCAAGGCGGCGGCGTGGCAGTTGATCGATGCGGTGCAACTGATGTCGCGGACGGCTAACCTGGGCGATACCCGCACCACGATTTCGCATCCCGCCAGCACCTCGCATGGACGTCTGACGCCGGAAGCGCGGGCGCGGGCCGGGATAGGCGACGGGCTGGTACGGATTTCGGTGGGGCTGGAGCATGTGGGCGATTTGATTGCGGATCTGGAACGGGGGCTTTGAGCGGGGTAAACCGTTAACCGCTGCACCTGCGGCGCATGTTCAGAAACCGGGTCGCGCCCTTCGCGCGCCGGTTTCTGTAAACACTTGCAAATCCCCGCCACCCATAGGGTGGGTCCAGATCCACCCGTCAAAGCCATCCAGTAGATCGCTGCAGTCCAGACCGCGCAATCCTTCCCCCTCCGACCAAATGGGGCACCACCCCGGCAGTCGCCACCAGCCCCACGCCGCACCCCAACGTGCCGGCTAGCCCAGCCGCAGCAATGAGAACATTCTATTTTTCCGTCCCCTGAGAAAGAGTGCTGAAAGATGTAGTTGGTTTGTATAGACTACGAAGCCAGCGTCGTGGCGTTCGGTATGACCATGGCGCATGCATCTGGATGTCGAACCGACTGGGGGAGCACATGGGCCGTATTCAAGACAAATTGATCTGGTTGGCGGTGGCAATTGCGGGTGCCATCGCTTTTGGCATTCTGGCGTTAAGTCGGGGTGAGCATGTCAACGCAGTCTGGATCGTCGTCGCGGCGGTGGCGTGTTATGCGATTTCTTATCGCTTTTACAGCCGCTTTATCGCCAACAAGGTGTTTGAGCTGGACGACAGCCGCAAGACACCGGCCGAGCGGCGTAACGACGGCCTCGACTACGTGCCGACCAACAAATACGTGTTGTTTGGCCACCACTTTGCCGCTATTGCCGGTGCCGGGCCCTTGGTGGGGCCGATTCTGGCGGCGCAAATGGGGTATCTGCCTGGCACGCTCTGGATCTTGATTGGCGTCATGCTGGCGGGCGCGGTGCAGGATTTTCTGGTTTTGTTTATGTCCACACGCCGCGATGGTCGCTCGCTGGGCGAGATGGCCAAGCAGGAACTCGGCCCGTTTGCCGGCGTGGTGGTGATGTTGGGCGCGCTGGGTGTGATGATCATTATCTTGTCCGCGCTAGCACTCGTGGTGGTCAAGGCCCTGGCGGATAGTCCGTGGGGCGCATTTACCATTGCGGCCACCATCCCGATTGCGCTGTTTATGGGCGTTTATATGCGCTATATCCGGCCCGGCCGGATTGCCGAAATTTCGCTCATCGGTTTTGTGCTGATGATGGCGGCGATTGTATTTGGCGGTGATATCGCGCAAAGCCCGACCTGGGGCCCGCTGTTTACCCTGAATGGCGTGCAGATGACCATCGCCCTGGTGATCTACGGGTTTATCGCCTCGGTTTTGCCGGTGTGGTTGTTGCTGGCGCCGCGCGATTATCTGTCTACCTTTCTCAAGATTGGCGTCATTGTCGGTCTGGCGATCGGCATTGTGTTTGCCGCGCCCGATCTAAAAATGCCCGCTGTATCGCGCTTTATCGATGGCTCGGGTCCGGTGTTCAGCGGCGGACTGTTTCCCTTCCTGTTTATCACCATCGCTTGCGGTTCCATTTCGGGCTTCCACGCTTTGGTGGCCTCGGGTACCACGCCCAAGCTGATCGAACGCGAGAGCCACATCCGGGCGATAGGCTATGGCGCCATGCTGATGGAATCATTTGTCGCCATCATGGCCTTGATCTGCGCCTCGGTCATTGATCCGGGCGTCTACTTCGCCATGAATTCGCCCGCCGCCGTCATCGGTAAAACGGTTGAGACGGCTTCAGTGGCCATCAATAGCTGGGGCTTTGTGGTGACACCGGATACCTTGCTGGCCGTGGCCAAAGATGTGGGCGAAAAGTCCATTCTGTCGCGCGCGGGTGGGGCGCCGACGTTTGCCGTGGGCATGGCGCATATCGTGTCGGACGTGTTCAACAGCCGTGCGCTAATGGCGTTCTGGTATCACTTTGCCATTCTGTTTGAAGCCCTGTTTATTCTGACTGCGGTTGATGCCGGTACGCGTGCTTGCCGCTTCATGGTGCAGGATCTGGCCGGTGTGGCGGTTCCGCGGCTGGGGCGTAGCCACAACTGGGGCGGCAATCTGATCGGTACCACGCTGGCCGTGGCGGGCTGGGGCTATTTTGTCTACCAGGGCGTGGTCGATCCGCTCGGCGGCATCAATACACTGTGGCCGCTGTTCGGCATTGGCAATCAGATGCTGGCGTCCATGGCACTGATCCTCGGCACCGTGGTGTTGTTCAAGATGAAAAAAGAGCGCTACGCCTGGGTGACCATAGTGCCGACGGCATGGTTGTTTATTTGCTCGATGACGGCTGGCTGGCAAAAAATCTTCAGCGACAATCCAAAAGTGGGCTTTCTGGCGGTGGCCAACAAGTTCAGCGCCGCGGCGGAGCAAGGCAGCGTGCTGGCTCCAGCCAAAACGCTGGTCGATATGCAACGCATCGTGCTGAACAACCAGGTCAATGCGGCGCTGTGCGGTTTCTTTATGCTGGTCGCGGTGGTGATGCTGGTGTCGGCAGTGCTCAATATCCGGGCGGCGCTGGCGTCACGCCAACCTACCACGCATGAATCGGATGCCGAATGGCGCGGCGGGGCGGCACATCATGCCTGAGCTGACTACGGCGCAGCGCGTGGATGATCTGGACCTGGCCTATGCGCGCTATCTGCAGCAGCAATTGCGCGCGCGAGCACCCACGCTCAGCCGGGCTGAATTTGCGCATCAACAACGGCTGGCCGGCAGCATGCTGGCCCGTGTGCTGGACGCATTGCACAAGCTGGTGCAGATGGCGCGTTTGATGGTGGGCGTGCGCGATTACGACTACTACCTGCAGCATATGCAGCAAAAACATCCAGAGGCCACGCCGTTAAGCCGCGAGCAGTTTTATCGCTACTGCATGGAGGCACGTTACGCGGGCAGCGGCAAAGGTTGTCCCTGCTGATAGCAAGCGCGCCGCTTGATTGAATGACCGGTTACAACCACGGGGCGGGCCGCCAAGGCTTGCCCCGTTTGTTTTTTGCAATCCGTACATCGCCGCTGTAGTCCCGCCCCCGGCAAGGCTTTCGGACTTGACCGACCCGCGCTCACAGACCCGGCTGGCACGAGTCCGGACGCTTTGCTTTGTATTCTCTTTCCTTGTTTGTAATTCTCCTTTTATAACGCCAGCGCAACTGCGTTGGCCTATGGATGCGCCATGTCCGACGCGACACCTACGCCTGCGCCTGCCAGCCATGCCGGGCACGACGACCAGTCCCAAACTCCCATCACGCACGCGGATCAGGCACAAGCTACGCCTGCGCCGCAGGCCGAGGCTGAGCAAAAAGACGGCAATCAGGACCAGGGCAAAGACAACAAGAAAAAAGATAAAAAGCCACTCTACAAACGTCCCGTGCTGATGCTCGTGCTGGTCATCGTCGTTATCTTGCTGCTGTGCGGCGGCATTTATTGGTGGTTGCAGTCGCGCAGCCATGTTTCCACCGACGATGCCTTTATCGACGGGCGCGGCAGCCAGATCGCGGCGCAGGTCAGCGGTCGCGTGGTCAAGCTGCTGGTCGATGACAACGAGATCGTGCACGCCGGTCAGCCTTTGCTTGAAATCGATGCGCGTGATTATCAAGTCAAGCTGGATCAAGCGCTGGGCCAGCTGGCAAATGCCGAAGCCCAGCTGACGCAAGCGCGCGCACAAACCCAGGTCGCGGCAGCCAATGCCGGTCAGGCCGATGCGCAGGTGCATGAGGCGGAAGTTGAAGCCGGCAACTCGGCTCGCGACCGCGCCCGCTATGA
Source organism: Silvimonas sp. JCM 19000 (assembly GCF_054652575.1). Classification (NCBI taxonomy): domain Bacteria; kingdom Pseudomonadati; phylum Pseudomonadota; class Betaproteobacteria; order Neisseriales; family Chitinibacteraceae; genus Silvimonas; species Silvimonas sp. JCM 19000. The sequence continues at coordinate 257,237 of NZ_BAAIHC010000001.1, forward strand.
GGGCGTGGACCAGGATGCGATCTCGCAGCAACAGGTTGACCAGGCGCAAACCCAGGACCGCAGCAATTCCGCCAAAGTGGCCGCTGCCAAAGCCCAGGCGGGCGCCGCGCATCGGCAGATCGATTCGGCCTATGCCCAGGTAAAGACCGCTCAGGCGGCCGTGGTCAGCGCCCGCGCGCAAGTCAAAGCGGCCGAATTGCAATTGTCGTACACGCATGTGGTGGCGCCGGTGGACGGGCGCATCACCAAGCGTTCAGTCGAAAGCGGCAATTATGTGAATCCGGGCCAGGCGCTGCTGGCGATAGTGGGTCAGCAGTTGTGGGTTACCGCCAACTTCAAGGAAACCCAGCTGACCGACATGCGCCCCGGCCAGCCGGTGGAGATCAAGGTCGATACTTATCCTGGCGTTAAATTCAACGGCAAGGTGGCCAGCATCCAGGCCGGCACCGGCTCGTATTTCAGCCAGCTGCCCGCCGAGAACGCCACCGGCAATTACGTCAAAGTGGTGCAACGGCTGCCGGTCAAGATCTGGTTGGATGATGACCGTATCCACCAGTATTTGCTGGTGCCCGGCATGTCGGTGGTGCCCACCGTGACGGTCAAATAAGCATGGCCGCCGCGCTGCCGCGTTCCGCCGCCGGTAATCACAGTCCCTGGCTGATTGCGTTTGTGGTGTCCATTGCCAGCTTTATGGAAGTGCTGGATACCACCATCGCCAACGTCGCCCTGCGCCATATCGCCGGTGGCCTGGGGGCGGGGCAGGATGAGAGCACCTGGATTATCACCAGCTACCTGATCAGCAACGCCATTATTCTGCCCATCTCGGGGTGGCTGGCGACGCTGATCGGGCGCAAACGCTTTTATATGGTCTGCGTGGCGATTTTTACCGGCAGCTCGCTGATGTGCGCGTTGTCGACCAATTTGCCGATGATGCTGTTTTTTCGCGTGCTGCAAGGCATAGGCGGCGGTGGCCTGGCGCCAACCGAGCAATCGATTTTTGCCGATAGCTTTCCGCCGGAGAAGCACGCGCAAGCCTTTGCCTTGTATGGCGTGACCGTGGTGTTGGCCCCCGCCATCGGCCCTTATCTGGGTGGCTGGCTGACCGACGCCTTCTCCTGGCACTGGATTTTTCTGATCAACGTGCCGGTCGGTTTGCTGTCGCTGACGTTGATACAGCTGTTTGTCGATGAACCCGCCATCCTCAAACAAGATAAAGACGAATTGCTCAATAGCGGCATTCCGCTGGATTGGCTCGGCTTTGTGCTTACCGCCAGCACGTTTGGCTTTTTGCAGGTGGTGCTGGATCGTTTTCAGCAGCAAGACGGCTTTGCGTCGACCTCGATCAGCTTGATGTTTGTGGTGTTTGTGGTGTCTTTGCTCGCGCTGATTTTCTGGGAATGGAACCATCCCCGGCCCGCAGTCGACGTCAAATTGTTCAAGCTGCGCTCATTCAGCGCGGCCAATGTGGTGATGTTCGTGATCGGCTTTACGCTGTTTTCCACCACGCAGCTTATTCCGCAAATGACGCAGGAGCTGATGGGCTACGACGCGATGACCGCGGGCAAAACCCTGGCCCTGGGCGGCCTGGCCACCACCTTGATGATGCCGGTTGCCGGGCTGGTGGTGGGCCGCGTCATCCAGCCCAAATGGCTGGTGTTGGCCTCGCTGGTGGTGTCGGGCATGGCGATGATCCACGTCAGCCACCTCGATATCACGGCCTCATTGAGCGATATCGCCTTGTCGCGGGCGTATCAGGCGGTGTCGCTGCCGTTCTTGTTTGTTTCGATTACGGCAGCGGGCTATATCGGCGTGCCGGAAGATCGCAACAGCCAGGCATCTTCCATTCTGAATTTGTCGCGCAACCTCGGTGGCAGCGTGGGGGTGTCGTTTGCTACCACCTTGCTGGCCTGGCGCGAGCAATTTCACCACGCGCGGCTGGCGGAGCATATTTCGCCGCTCAGTCGCCTGCCGCAAGACGTCACGGCCAGCGCCGCCGCGCTGGCGCAGCAAGGTCAACAACTGGTGCAACCGCAGGCGCAATTGATGGGTTATCTCGATATTTTCTGGCTGTTTGGCGTGGCGTGTATCGCGCTATGGCCGGTGGCCTTGTTGCTCAAGAATCTGCCACAAGGAGGCGCCGCCCATGGTCATTAAGCCATCGATGCGGGCCTGCGCTTTGCTGGCAGCCGTGGTGCTGGGTGGGTGTGCGGCGGTGGGCCCGGATTGGCATGCGCCGCAGGCTTCTGCGCCCGCCAACTGGTCTGGCCCTGCCGCCCGCGCCGCGGCTGATCTAAGCGCGAGCGCGCCCGCAGCGGCCAGCACGCCCGCCGCGCGCGACGACTGGTGGAACAGTTTTAATGATCCGGTACTGTCGCAGCTGGTGCAGGATGCGCAATTGCAGAATCTGGATATCCAGCTGGCCCTGAACCGCATCGCCCAGGCCCGGGCGCAACGCCTGGCCGCCACCGGCGCCTATTGGCCCAAGGTGGATGGCAATGCCTCGGCTACCCGGCAGAAAATCAGTGAGAAAGGCGTGGCAACCAGTCTGGGCAGCAGCAGTGGCTCGTCCAGCGGGGGCTCCAGTGGTGGCAGCGGTTCCAGTACCCCCATACCCGGCGACTTGCTTGGGCCGTTCAATCTGTTTCAACTGGGTTTTGATGCCAGCTGGGAGCTTGATTTGTGGGGCAAAGTCCGGCGCCAGGTGGAGGCGGCCGATGCCAGCACTGATGCCGCAGTGGCCGGGAGTCGGGATGCGCGCGTTTCGCTGGCGGCCGAAGTGGCGCGCACCTATCTGCAATTACGCGGTGTGCAGGCGCAACGGGCTTTGCTCGATATTGATCTGAATATCCAGAAGCGGCTGGGCGAGATTACGCGTTCACGTAAAGAACACGGCTTTGATACCGATGCCGAAATCGCCCAGGTGGACGCGCAAAAGCTGAGCACGCAATCGCAGCTGCCGCAATTGCAGCAACAGCAAGCGCAGCTGGAAAACCAGCTCAGCCAGTTACTGGCGCTGCCGCCCGGTGCGCTCAATGCCTTGCTGGATCAGGCCCAGTCTTTGCCGCCGGAGCCGCCGGGGGTGCCAGTGGGCTTGCCCGGGGATCTGCTGCGCCGGCGCGCCGATATTCGCCAGAGCGAAGCGCAACTGCACGCGGTAACCGCGCAAATCGGCGTGGCCGAAGCGGCCTTGTTTCCCAGTCTGACGCTCGCCTTGGGTGGCGGCTTTCAATCCACCACGTGGCCGGATCTCAAAACCTGGGCGGCGCGGTTTTTTAACGTCGGCCCCCAATTGTCTTTCCCGATTTTTGAGGGCGGTCGCCTACGCGCCAATGTGCAGATCGCCAATACGCAGCAGCAACAGGCCGTGCTGCAATACCGCCAGAGTGTGCTGAATGCCTATCACGACGCCGACAACGCGCTGATTGCCTGCGCCCGCGAGCATGAGCGCGAACAGGCTTTACGCGATCAGGTGGGGCAACTGGACCGCGCCGTGAAAGTAGGTTTTGCGCGTTATCGCAATGGCCTGGTGCCGTTTATGCAAGTGCTACAGGCCGAGCGCGACTACAACCAGGCGCAGCAACAGTTGCTGCAAAGCCAGGTGACGTCGGCCAGCAACCTGATTGCTTTGTATAAAGCGCTGGGCGGCGGTTGGTCCAGCGCCGAGCAAGTGGCGGCGCATTAGCACCACGGGTTTTCCGGATTTTGATGACTCAGCGCAAGGAGCAAGACGATGGCACAAACCACCAGCGAATTTCTGGTCGATCGATTGGCGGAATGGGGCGTGCGACGCGTCTTTGGTTATCCCGGCGATGGCATCAATGGCGTAATGGGCGCGTTGCGCCGTACCAAAACCGGCATCGACTTTATCCAGGTACGGCATGAAGAAATGGCTGCTTTTATGGCGACGGCGCAAGCCAAGTTTGGCGGTGGCGTTGGCGTGTGTATGGCCACGTCCGGACCGGGGGCGATTCATTTATTGAACGGCCTGTATGACGCCAAAGCCGATCACCAGCCCGTGGTGGCCATTATTGGCCAGCAAAAACGCTCGGCGCTGGGCAGCCATTACCAGCAGGAAGTGGACCTGGCCAATCTGTTTGCCGACGTCAGCGATTATGTCCAGATGGTGGTGGACCCGGCGCAATTGCGGCACGTGATCGACCGCGCCTTCCGCATCGCCCAGGCCCATCGCACCGTCACCACCATCATTCTGCCCAACGATATTCAGGAACTGCCGGCAGTGCCGCTACCACCCCGGGTGCATGGCAGCGTGTTTTCCGGCGTGGGTTTGGTTGAGCCCAATGTGCAGCCATCGAGCGCCGCCTTGCACGAAGCCGCAGCGATACTTAATGCGGGCCAGAAAGTGGCGATTCTGGTTGGCGCGGGCGCGCTGCATGCCACGGCCGAAGTCGAGAAGATCGCTGACGTGCTCGGTGCCGGAGTTGCCAAAGCCTTGCTGGGCAAGGCGGTGTTGCCGGACGAATTGCCGTGGGTGACCGGCTCCATTGGCCTGCTCGGCACCAAGGCCAGCTGGGATTTGATGCAGGAGTGCGACACCCTGTTGATGATCGGCTCCAGCTTTCCTTATTCCGAATTTTTGCCCGAGCCCGGCAAAGCACGCGGCGTTCAGATCGATATCGACCCCGCCATGATCAATCTGCGCTACCCGATGGATGCCGCGCTGGTGGGCGATACCAAGCTGACGCTGCAAGCCTTGCTGCCCTTGCTGCAAAGCAAAACTGACCGCAGCTGGCAAAACAAGGTGATGGCCAATGTGCGCGACTGGTGGCAGACCTTGCGTAATCGCGCCATGGTCGATGCCAGCCCGCTTAATCCGCAGCGCGTGTTGTGGGAGCTGTCGCCGCTGCTGCCCGAACGTGCCATTGTCTGCGCCGATTCCGGCTCGGTCGCCAACTGGTATGCACGCGACGTTAAATTGCGGCCGGGGATGTCGGGCTCCTTGTCAGGCGGCCTGGCCTCGATGGGGGCGGGCGTGCCTTATGCCATCGGCGCCAAGTTCACCCATCCCGATCGGCCGGTGATTGCCTTGATGGGCGATGGTGCCATGCAAATGAATGGCAACGCCGAACTGGTGACGGTAGCCAAATACTGGAAGCAATGGGCTGATCCGCGCTTTGTGGTGTTGGTGCTGAACAATCGCGACCTGAACCAGGTGACGTGGGAACAGCGTGCCATGGAAGGCGATGCCAAATTTAGCGGGTCGCAGGATCTGCCCGATTTCTCCTATGCCGCTTACGCCGAATTGCTGGGTTTCAAAGGCATCCGCATCGGTAGTCCGGAAGAAGTCGCGCCGGCGTGGCAAGAAGCGTTTGCTGCGGGCCGACCCTGCCTGATCGAAGCCTATACCGACCCCGATGTGCCGCCCTTGCCGCCGCACTTTACCTTTGAACAGGCACGCAATTATTTGTCCGCCATCCTCAAAGGCGATCCCGACGCGGGCGCCATTATCCGTGCCGCCTTCAAGCAAATCCGCGCCTGACGCAGCACGCACGCAACATATACACAGGCACGCTGCCTGGCTGGAAGGATTGCGGGTATAAAACCCGCTTCCTTCCTCTCGAGGCTTTTATGTCTGTGAAACCTGCTCTGCTCGCGGCGCTGTTGATCACCGCTGCGACGCAATCCGCCTGGGCGCTGGACTATCCGTCCGCCGCGCGCCAGCCCGTGCTCAATACCTATCACGGCGTGGCGGTCAGTGATGCTTACCAGTGGCTGGAGGACGGGGACAGTGCGGCGACGCGGCAGTGGGTGGCTGGCGAGAACGCACTCAGTCGGCAGTGGCTGGATGCCATTCCGGGGCGCGCCGCGTTGCACCAGCAGATCAAGACCCTGGTCAGCTCCAGTTCCAATGCTTATTACGATTTGATCGAGCGCGGCGGGGTCTGGTTTGCGCTCAAACGCCAGCCGCCCCGGCAACAGCCTTTGCTGGTTACGCTGACCAGCCCGGATGATCTGGCGAGCGAGAAAGTGGTGCTCGATCCGAACACGCTGAGTGCCGACGGCACGGTCACCATCGATTTCTATCTGCCTTCCAACGACGGCAGCAAGGTCGCGCTGTCGCTGTCCGAAAAGGGAAGTGAAGACGGCACCTTGCATGTATTGGATGTGGCCAGCGGCAAAGACAGTGGCGACCGGGTGCCGCGCGCGGCGTATCCCACCGGCGGCGGCACCGTGGCGTGGAATGCCAATGGCAGCGGCCTGTATTACACGCGCTACCCGGCGCCGGGCGAACGCGCCGAGGCGGACAGTCACTTTTATCAGCAAGTGTATTTCCACGCCCTGGGTACGGCGTCCAGCAAGGATCGCTATGAGCTGGGTAAGGATTTTCCGCGTATCGCTGAAACCCGTTTAAGCGCCTCACGCGATGGCCGCTATCTGGCGGCAATGGTGGCCAATGGCGACGGCGGCGAGGCGTCGCTGTATTTCAAGAACACCGCCGGTGGCGGCTGGCACAAACTGGCGGCCGATGCGGCGGGGGTTAAAGACGCTGCTTTTGGCGAAGATGGCTATCTGTATCTGTTGTCGCGTGCAGATGCGCCGCGCGGCAAAGTGTTGCGGCTGGATTTGCACGAGCCTGAGCTCAAGCGCGCGCAAACCGTGCTGGCGCAAGGCGAGGGCACCATCGATCATTTCGTGATCGGCAAAGGGCGTCTGTATGTGGCGGAGCTGGTAGGTGGCCCGTCGCAATTACGTGAAGTTGATTTAAAAACCAGAGCGCAACGCCTGTTGCCCACGCCTGCCGTCAGTGGCGTGGACGATCTGGCCGTGGACGCGCAAGGCCATGTGCTGGCGCGCATCACCAGCTATCTGACGCCAACCGCCTGGTATGCGCTAGACCATGGCGCGCTGCGTAAAACCGCCTTGGCCATTACTTCGGCCGCTGATTACAGCGATAGCGAAATCGTGCGCGAATTTGCCACGGCCAAAGACGGTACGCGGATTCCGCTGAATATCCTCAAGCGTAAAGGCACGCAACTCAACGGGCATAACCCGACCCTGCTGTATGGCTACGGCGGTTACGGCGTGAGCATGACACCGTATTTCAGCGCGGCCACGCGCGTGTGGCTGGAGCGCGGCGGAGTTTATGTGGTGGCCAATCTGCGTGGCGGTGGCGAGTACGGCGAAGCCTGGCATCTGGCGGGCAATCTCACCCACAAGCAAACCGTGTTCGATGATTTTATTGCCTCGGCTGAATATCTGCTCAAAGCCGGTTACACCAGCCCGCAGCAACTGGCGATTATGGGTGGCAGCAACGGCGGCCTGTTGATGGGGGCAACGCTGACGCAACGGCCGGAGTTGTTCCGCGCCGTGGTCAGCCAGGTGGGCATTTACGATATGTTGCGGGTGGAGCTCGACCCGAATGGCGCGTTTAATGTGACCGAGTTTGGTAGTGTGCAAGACCCGGCCCAGTTTGCCGCCTTGTATGCCTATTCGCCGCTGCATCACGTCAAAGACGCCACGGCTTATCCCGCGATCCTGATGCTGACGGGCGACCACGATGGCCGGGTTAATCCCGCGCATTCGCGCAAAATGATTGCGCGCTTGCAGGCTGCGGACCCCGCGGGCAACCCGATTTTGCTGCGGACCAGCGCCACCAGCGGGCATGGGATTGGTACGTCCTTGTCTGAAATGATCGATGAGCAGACAGATCAATATGCATTTTTAATGCACGAACTGGGTATGGATATTTGATTGCGTGACCAGTCACCAAAAACAAAACGCGTCGTAGCGATACGACGCGTTTTTATTTGTGACCAGTCACCAAAATAAAGCACGATTTGATCTTATCTATAAAAATCAAATAATTATGCAAGTAAATTAAAGTCAAAATTCAACTGCAAGAGAGCAGGCCCGCATAGGCGTCACGCCACTGTGCCGGTCTCAGTCACGAATTCGTTGCCAGGTTTCCAGCTCCACGCGCTTGCCATCCTCCCAGCGCTCATTAATCCAGAGGTCGCCTTCCAGCCGTGCGCGAAACGCAAACTGGCGCTGCAGCATGGACGGGTTATACGCCAGCAACGGTGATTCGATATATGCGCCGTCCGCGCCCACTTCATAGCGCCCGGTGGCGCAGCCGTAAAAGCCGGCCGTGCTGCTGGAGGTAAAACTGAAATAACCGTCGACCAACAGCTTGATCGAAGCCACGCCAGCCTGATCGTAATGGGTGACCTGGCCGTTTTCTTCGACAAATTCGCCAGCCAGCAGACGCCAGGCGCCATTCAGATCAGAAGCAGTTTGCAAAGCCATGCAGTGAACTCCTCAAGACAAGAGTGCTCACTCTACGAGTAAATGATGTGTAAGATCGCGCCTCAGTTTGCCCGTCTTGCGATGTAACCGGCGCGGCTTGTTATTGATTGCTTGCAGGTAATGATGACCGCTACTGCACCCCGCCTTTACGGCCTCGATACGCTGCGCGCCGCTGCGATCTCGCTGGTGTTTATGTATCACTACGCCGTGTTCGTCAGTCATCACAACACCTTTGGCGTGCTGAGTGAGATCGGCTGGGTGGGCGTCGATTTGTTCTTTGTGTTGAGCGGTTATCTGATCGCCAACCAGTTGCTGGCTGGCCTGGTGGCGGGCAAGCGCTTGTCGTTCAAAGCGTTTTACGCGCGCCGCGCTTTGCGCACCTTGCCGGTGTACTGGGTCACGCTGGCAGCGTTTTTTTTGCTGCCGGGGCAACTAGGTGGCAACGGGCTGCCGCCGTTGTGGCGCTTTGTGACTTTTAGCCAGAACTGGTGGCTGCAGCCGGGCACGGCGTTTTCGCATGCGTGGTCGCTGTGCATCGAAGAGCAGTTTTATTTGCTGTTGCCGCTGTTGCTTAGTCTGGGCGCCGCCACCCGTTTGCCGCGCCGTGCCGCGTGGTGGGTGTGGAGCCTGCTGCTGGTGGCGGGCATAGCCAGCCGCATCCAGCATTGGTCCGATATCGGGCCGGACCCGGCTGGCCTGACTTATTACAAATACATCTACTTTTCTACGCTGTGTCGGGCCGACGAATTCCTGCCCGGCGTGGGCGTAGCCATGCTGCGCCATCTGCAGCCCGAGCTATGGCAACGCATTACCGCGCACGGCACGCGCAATCTGCTGGCAGGCCTGGTCGCAACCGTGGGCATGTTGTGGCTGGTGCATGCTTATATGTATGTCGATGGTTACGGTTATGGCTTCTGGATGACCGCGCTCGGCTATACCGGGATCGCCTCAGCGTTTGCCTTGCTGGTGATTGCCGCGCTCAGCCCCCGTAGTCTGCTGGCACGTACACGTATCCCCGGCGCGAATCGACTCGCGCTGTGGTCGTACTCGTTCTACCTGGTGCATAAACCGGTGGCGCACGTGGTCAGCCAGCGACTGCAGTCGCTGCACGCCAGTGAATGGCTGCGTTTGCCGCTGGTGCTGGCGGCGTGTTTGCTGGTGGGCTGGCTATTGCACCGCTATGTGGAACAGCCGTTTATGGCCTTGCGGCAGAAGCGGGTGCCCGCACAATTCGGCCTGGCTCGCGCCGCAGCGGGCTGAGCCGATGCCGATGATGCGTGCGCGGATTTGTTCCGGCTGCGCCGTTGCGCTTGTGAAGCACTTCACCGCTGGCGGCTGCGCCTGCCATGTCTGGCGCCGCGCGCCGCTATAGTGGTCTCTGCAAGCCGTGCAGGGCTTGGTTTTACCGCATAACCCGTGGCCCGCCCCAGGCCACGGGTCTTTTTTTGTCAGCCGGGCAAGCGCTGCAAGCGGCCTTTGTGTAACTCACACATCAAGGGCTTGCCTTGCACCGGTTTGATCTCGGCAATCAGCAGCAAATACAGCTCCAGCAAATGCAGCTGGCCTTTGCCTGCATAAATCATCACGTGACGCCGCCCCTGCGCCACCACCTTGCCGCGATAGAGATTGCTTTCATTAAAGCGCACGCGGCCCAGTCGGAACCACGAACGGAATTTCATTTCCAGAACGCCGCGCTCCATGGTCTCGCGCTCCAGCTCGGCGTGATCTTTTTCAACAAATACCAGCGACACACGCAGATCTTTGCGATTGAACACGGCCCAGCCGGTGCGGATTTCATCGGCGGTACGTTTGATATAGTAATTGGCTTGCGTGCTCACTCTGTACTGTCCTGCAGCTTGCGCCTGCCCGTAGGCGCTACGCCGAATGTGGAATTTTGCGACAATGTCCGCAAGTGCGAAGTTGTATCCGCCCTACGTTTTGATACGACCGCCGTTGCGTATAAGGAGTTTAGGTTAGATGAAACACTGCATCGTGGCATTGCTGATGGCGCTGAGTATGCTGCCGGGCTGGGCGCGTATCAGCGTGGAAAAAGCCTCTGGCCCTGCCGCCGACACGGTGATCGAGCAGGGCACGTATATCAACAAGGCGGGCCATGTGGTGCACAAACCGGCGCATACCATAGGCGGCTCCGCCCCGGCCGGCGCCACCGCCCACTGTGGCGACAATACCTACAGCTTCAGCCAGAACCGGCGCGGCACCTGCAGCCATCATGGTGGTGTGGCTGACTGGTTGGTCAATTAGGCCATCGCTGGCGTGCGCGCTGCACAAATCTTCCAGACCGGTTCGAGTCATGTGGCTACAGTCGCCATTCTGGCGAAGGAATCGGCGCAATGAGCGAGAACAACTGGATCAATCTGTTCAAGGATGCCGACACCGGCATCGAGACGCTGCACGCGCATTTTGAAGGCCATGCTTACGATCCGCACTGGCACGACAGCTATCTGGTCGGCTTTACCGAAACCGGTGTGCAGCAATTTGATTGCCGCGGTCAGCGCCATACCAGTACGCCCGGTGGCGTGTTCATGCTGGAACCGGGCGAAATCCACGATGGCGAGGCGCCGGCCGCAGCGGGTTTTACTTATCGCACTTTGTATATCGATCCGCACTGGTTCGAGCGCGAATTACGCGTGCTGTTTCCGGACGCGGCCTCCACTGCGCAAGCTGGTTTTACCCATACGCTGGCGACTGATCTGTCCCTGGCGCACGCCATCGCTGGCGCGTGGGATAGTCTGCAGCAGCCAGAATTGCGCATCGTGCGCCAAGGCGTGCTGGATCGCTTTCTGGCCCGGCTGACGCCGCATCTGCAGTGGCGGATTCCGCTACAGCAAGACCCGCGCTTGCCCGTCGTGGCCCGCCGCACCCGCGATTATCTGCACGCGCATCTGGCTGACGATATTGATCTGGATACGCTGGCGCATGTGGCGGGGGTGGATCGCTTTCGCCTGTCGCGCGCCTTCAAGGCCGCGTACGGGCTGGCACCGCATGCTTATCTGGTGCAATTGCGGCTGGCGCGGGCACGACATTTACTGGCGCAAGGGCATACGCCTGTCCAGGTGGCCAGTGCGCTGGGTTTTGCCGATCAAAGCCATCTCGGGCGCTGGTTTATGCGCGCTTATGCCATGACGCCAGCCCATTACCGCAAGCGCTGCACGAACCTTCCAGACTGAAAGCAGCGCGCCCGGCATGCTCAACACTCGTTCTGTGTTGAGGTGCTGTGTGATGAATCAAATCTGGCCTTTTTTGTTGTTCAGCCTGGTGGCGTCAATTACGCCGGGTCCGACCAATGTTCTGGTCTTGGGGCAAAGCGCGCGCTACGGGCTGCGCCAGGCCTTGCCACTGGTGGTGCTGGCGGGCGCGGCTGCCGCGTCCATGATTGTGCTGGTGGGGGTGGGTCTGGGCGAAGTGGCGCGCTGGGCGCCGCTGGTACGCACTGCGCTGACCTGGCTTGGCGCGTTGTGGCTAAGCTGGATGGCAATCCAGTTGTGGCGCGCGGCCGACATGCAATTGTCGACCGACCACGCCAGCAAGCCGGTGCCAGCTTGGCAGGCGGCGGCATTGCAGCTGATCAATCCCAAAAGCTGGGTGATGGCGCTGACCGTAACCAGCGTGTTTGGTCACGCGGGCGCGCTGTGGCAGCTGGCTTTGTTGTTCTGGCTGATGTCGCTGCCGTGTATGGGCATGTGGGCGGCGTTAGGCGCGACGGCGCAGCGGCTGTTGCCGTCGGCGCGCGCAATGGGCCGGTTTAATCGCAGCATGGCGGTGCTGTTGCTGGCATCGACATGGCTGGCCATTCTGTAAATAAAAAGGGCGGCACGATGCCGCCCTTGCCGTGGCTGGGTGGAGCCTAGGGTGTGACAAAGGTGACGCTGTAACTAAAGCTGTGCGCCACACCGCCAATCAGGACATTGCTGATCACGACATTGATTCGGGTATCGCCCGGGTTGCGATCCCACCCGGTGGCGCTGCTGCTGATGTTCCAGCCGTAAGTATTGTCGCCGTAGCCCGCATCGAGCGCGGCCGCGCCGGTGGTGGCGATGGCGTTGCCCGCGTCGTCGGTGAGCGTGACCGCGGCGGAAGAAAAATCCGCGCCCGGATACGAGAACGACCATTGCTGCGCTGGCGCGGAGACTGGCCGTGGCACATAACCGGCAGGCGGCCACGCGATGCCGTTGGCTGGCGTGTACACCGCGCCGACATTGCCAATCACATAAAGAGCGTTGGCACGCGGCGTGTCACCGGTGCCCACAGCGGACAGGCGCGAATACAACACCCAGCGCCGATGGCCCAAGGAGGTCACGCCGCCATCGCTCACATACAGACCGATGCCGCCTATGCCGCTATTCAATATGCCGCTGCTCATGGCCAGGTTGGATTTGCCGGCCGCCGTTGCGCCGACGCTGCTGTAGCAGGTCCAGGTGGTGGGCGGGGAATGGCTGAGCTGGCTGTTGGCATCCATCATCAGGGCGGCGGCTTGCGCCTGAGTGGATTCCTCCAGCGACAGGGTGACATTGCCAGGCAAGCCTGCCATGGCGCGGTAGTAATTCAGCAAACGTACTTCGGCATTCTTGTAGCTGAGCGGGGTGTCGCCGGGCGCGCAGCTGCTGACGCTGCCGGTCCAGCTGAAGGCGGTGGCTTTGAGCGGCACCAGGCTGTCTTGATAACGGGCAATGACTTCGCTGCGGTTGCTGGTATCGATAGCCGCAAAGCTGGTGCTGTCGCCACTCGGTGCGGGGGTAGGCGTTGCGGTGGGCGTGCTGCTTGGTGCCGGGGTCGGTGTCGGCGTAACGGCGCTGGTGGGGGTGGGTGTGGCGGTGACTGTTGCGCCGCTGCTGCTATTGCTGCTGCCGGCGCTGACGCTGGTGCTGCTGCCATCGCTGCCACCGCCGCCGCACGCCGCCAGCATTAACGCCATCGGCAGGGCCAGCCAGGTCTTTTGTATCGCGTTGTAAGTCATTGCATGTCTCCGCAAGGTTGTGCGGATCATAACGGTGGCTTACAGCCTGGCCGGATATCGGTGATGGCCGTCACAGCCAGCGCAGGCTAACGCGGTACCGGGTGGTCGCGCAAATAATCGGCGATATAGCGATCGTATTCGCCGCTGCGCTTGAGCTGTTGCAGGCCGAGGTTGAACTGGTGGATGACAAACGCGGCATCTTTGCGCCGCACCGGAACCATCAAATGCAGTGAGTTGCCCACAAACGGCTGTTCGGAATGCACCAGCTTGCCGCGCGGCATGCTGCGCATGACCACGCCGCCAGCGGCGTCGTTGGCAAGAAAGAAATCGGCCCGGCCCATCAGCACCATGCGCGCACAGGCATCCAGATTGGCCGGTTGCTGGATGCCACGTACCGGCCCCAGTTTTGCTTCTGCCTGCACGCCCACGGCATAACCTTGCGGCACGCACTGGATGTGCCGCGCCAGTTCTTCGGGCGGGGCATTGGCCAGTTCTGGCCGCGCATACACCCAGGTGGTGACGGTGTAGAGCTCTTCGCTATACACAAACCGTTTGCTGCGCTCGGCGGTGCGTACATAGGGATAAGTCGCGGCAAATACGCCATTGGCGCTATCGAGTTCCGAGCGCCGCCATGGCAGCCACGTCAGTTGCACCTGAATGCCGCGTAACGCAAAAGCGCGCCGGACGATGCCGGTGAGCATGCCGCCATCGGGCAGGTTGCTGTCGGCAAACGGCGGGTAATCGGGGCCGGACGAGACTTCAAGTTGTTGTCCGATCTCGGCGCTGACCGGGGCGCAGAACGTGGCCAACAACAAGGCGACCGCCGAAATGGCCCACGGCCGGATACGCATGAATGTGCTCGCTGTGCGGTGAATGTTTGAATTGCGAGGCTGGCGTCGCGCAGGGATTTTTCAGCATGGCACGTGGCGGCCCGAGTGCAAACCAACATGGCGCTGGCCGGGTTGGCGCGCCGCAGTGTAGCGCGATCGCCGCAGCGTGGGCGGTCGTCAGTGCCGCGCTGGCAGCACATTCTGCCGCCGCGCGCTATTCTTCAGGACATGAAACTTTACGCCGCCCGCTCTCATGTTGCCGCGCTGCGCCAGACCCTGGCCGCCACGTCCACGTCGCGTGCCGAATTGTTGCTGGAGCTTGCCTGGCTAACGCGGCAGGACGAACCCGAGCAGGTTGAAGCCTTGCTGATGCAACTCGAGCCCGTAGTCGGCATCGAGGCGCTTGCGCGCGTATTGCTGATCCGGGCCGAACTGGCCTGGTTGGCTGCGCGGCTGGATGAAGCGCATGAACTGATCCTGCAAGCCGATGCCGGTTTTGCCACCGTCAACCATCGTGCCGGGCGGGGCGATGTTGCCTTGCTGCGTTCGCGCGTCGCGCATGATCAGGGCCGGCCGGATGATCGCCAGTTGGCGCTGGATCAGGCGCTGGCATGGTATCAACAGGCGGATGATCTTTATCGACAGACTGCCTGCCGCGTGTGGTTAGCGGTGGACCAGGCGTTTTTGAGCCAACCGGCGGCACTGGCGCTGGCCTCGTCGGATGTGCATGCACATTTTCCGGATGACCCGGCGCTGAATGGCTTGCTGTATTACGCGCGCGGCTTGTTCCAGTTTATCGAGGGCGAATACCAGGCGTGTCGTCCCGCATTTGATGAAGGCGCGCGCTTGTTGCTGGATGCCGGGCTGGTGCGGCAGGTCTTGCCTTGCCTGGCGAATGCTGGTGGCGCAATGGGTAATCTGGGCGATACCGGCACGCAAACCCTGTATGTCGAACAAGCGTTGACGCTGGCGCGGCCACGGCGCTGGCCGCTGAATATGGGGGCTGCGCTCTATACCTTGTCCGACGTGTATCAGACGCTGGGCCAGCTTGAGCAAGCCTTGAAAGCTGCGCGCGAGGCACGGCAATGGCTGCAGCCGCTGCGGCGCTCACGGGTATTTGTCATTGCGGTGGCGTTGTTGGGCGAGGTTTGCGCGCGCCTGCACTTGCTGCCGGAATCGCGCAGCGCATTTGAAGAAGCGCTGCAGGCGGCGGAGGCGGGCGGCCATCTGGATATACTGCCGCGCGTGTTGTCCGGGCTGGCTGAATGTCTGGAGCGCTTGGGCGAGATAGACGAAGCCTTGCGCCTGGCGCACGGCGCCTTGCAAGTGCCGACGTTGATCGATTTTGAAAACCGCCATCGCGCCTTGCTGGCTTTGGCGCATATCTATACCCGTCATCCTGATTTGCCCGGGCCGTCTGAACAGACAGCGCCCAGCCCCGCTCTGCATTATCTCGATCTGGTGGCGGCCCAACGCTCGGCCGACTGGCAGCCTGAGGACGATTATCTGGCGACCTGTGCGCTGGCATGGGAGCAGGCGGGCGATCCGGTCAAGGCCTTGTTTTACGAGCGTAAACGCATCGAGGCGCTTAATCGCGAAAACACCCAGCGCGCCACGCGCCAGATTGCCACTACCTCGGCGCGGCACGAGGCGGAAAACGCGCAGCGTGAGGCGGCGTACCAGCGTGAATTGCTGGCCACCGAGCGGCGCAAACTGGCCATCCTGGAGAGCCTGGGCGCCATCGGCCAGGAAATCACCGCCACGCCGGATCTGAACGCCATTTTTGCCACCTTGTCGCGGCACGCCGGGACTTTGCTGGACGTGGCAGGGTTGCGCGTATGGTTGCTGGAGGGCGACAAGCTGGTGCCGGCTTATTCGGCTGAGGGCGAGAACAAAACGCCGGGGCCGGTGGTGGCGCTGGATGATCCGGCCTCTAACAGCGCCCGCGCTTTCCGCGAGCGTCGCGAATTGTTGGTGGAGTTCGGCCCGGACGAAGTTGATCCGCGCCATATACCCGGCACCTTGCCCATGCACACGCTGTTGTTTGCCCCACTCACCGTGGGTAGTCGCATGCTGGGCGTGATATCTATCCAGTCCGGACGTGTGCACGCTTATGGCGAAGTCGAACAACTGGTGTTTCGCAATATCGCGGCCTACAGCGCCGTAGCCTTGGGTAATGCGCTTAATTATCAGATGCTGAGCGCATCGCACCAGGAGCTGGTGCAAACGCAAGAAGAACTGGAGCGTCACGCCACCGTGGATGCGTTGACTGGCCTGCATAACCGGCGCTATCTGATGTGGTGTGCCGCGCGCAGCGTGGAGCGTGCCACCCGCACACGCCAGCCGTTGACGCTGCTGATGGTCGACCTCGATTTCTTTAAAAGCATCAATGACAGCCACGGCCATGCCGCCGGCGACCTTGCTCTGACCGAAGCCGCCCGCATCCTGAAAACCTGCGTGCGCCCCGACGATGTGGTGGCCCGTTACGGCGGCGAAGAGTTTGTGTTGCTGCTGCCCGGCACCCTCTTGCCCCGCGCCGCCGAAGTGGCCGAACGCATCCGCCTGGCCATCGCCCGGCAATCCATGGACTTCGAAGACCTGCGCCTGCGCGTTACCGTCAGCATCGGCGCCGCCGACTGGCAGCCCGGCGAACCGGATCTGGACAATACATTGCGCAGAGCGGACCAGGCCTTGTATCTGGCTAAGGCGGCGGGGAGGAATACGGTAAAGGTGGCTGCGGCAACTGGAGCGGAGTGAGATGGCGCGGCGATTGTGGCGTTACGAACAGGGCCGTGGCGTCGCCAAAGTGGACGGGGGCCATCAACGACCGCAGGTCCCGGTAATAAACGATACAACGCAGTACCTTGCATGGGGTGGGTCAAGACCCACCCTCCATAGCTGCATGAGCGGTGGTGCGATCTTGATATGCCACTTTGGGTGGTGGGTCTAGACCCACCGTATGGCAGTAGCTTCTAGATGCGCCAGTGCCAACAAAAAGCGGCAGCGCAGCGCCCCGCACGAATGCAAGGCGACAGCGCAGCGCATCGCCGCAACAAAAGAAGTTGAATCACCAAGGTATCGGGGCCGCTGCAGTGCGGCCAGGTTGCGTACCGCCGGAGCGGAGTAAGCGGAGTGGGCTGGATGCCCATGAGCATTGCGAGCACCGCCGGGACGCAAGATGGCCGTGCTGCAGCGGACTAACAAATGATTGGTGCGCCCGACAGGGATCGAACCTGTGACCTTCAGCTTCGGAAACTGACACTCTATCCAACTGAGCTACGGGCGCACTCGCAGTGAGGGCCGGATAATAACGCGTTTGTTTCGCAGCGTCTATGCGCTTTCCCGCGGTGGGCCTTGTCGGTATAATTCGCCGCAATTCTGATTTTAACCTTCGCAACACGAACAACTAAAAGGGATGGCAGCATGAGCGGTTCGAACGCTTCCGGAGTCAAGAGCATTGTTGGCCTGCTTGTTGCGGCACTGATCGGAGTGCCGCTGTTTATTTTCATGGTGGTCAAATTGTTCACCGCCGGTAGCGGTGTCGATCTGGGCCTGTCGACCATGACCAACGAAGCCATTTCGGCACGCCTGCAACCCGTTGGCGTCAGCAAGATTGTCGATAGCGCGCCTCCGGGCTCGCGTACTGGCAAGATGGTCTTTGAAGCGGTCTGTATTGCCTGTCACGGCGCGGGCCTGGCCGGCTCGCCCAAGTTTGGCGATGCAGGCATGTGGGGCCCGCGTATTGCCAAGGGTTTCGACACCCTGATCGACCACGCTTTGCACGGCTTTAATGCCATGCCGGCACGTGGTGGCGCGGCTGACCTGACCGACGATGAAGTGAAGCGCGCCGTGGCTTATATGGCCAATGCGGGTGGTGCCAAGTTTGTGGCGCCGGAACCGGCAGCGGGTGCGGGTGGTGCGGTAGACCCTGAAACCAAGGGCAAAGAAGTATTCGAAAGCACCTGCAAGGCTTGCCACGGTACTGGCCTGCTGGGCGCACCCACCTTCGGTGACAAAGGTCAGTGGGCGGCCAAGCTCAACGGCAAAGACCCCAACGCTGTCATCGAAAACGTGCTGAAAAACGGCAATGGTCAAATGCCGGTCAAAGGCGGCTACTCGGGTACGGATGATGAATTCCGCGCCGCCGCTCACTACATGATCAACCACGCCAAATAAGCGTTTCTGATCGTTAATCAGTAAAAAAACGGGCGACCTCAGTGTCGCCCGTTTGCTTTGGTACTTTTACCAAACCGCTCCCGCAGGAAAAAACCATGTCTCTGACCCCCGTTATCCGCAATGCCACTCCCGCCGATGTCCCCGCCATTCTGCAAATGGTGGCCGAACTGGCCGAATTTGAAAAACTCACCCATTTGCTGGATATGAGCGAACAGCGCTTGCAAGAAGATTTGTTCGGTGCCCGGCCAGTGGTTTATGCCGTGGTGGCCGAAGTAGAAAGCAGCGTGCAGGCGTTTGCGCTCTATTTTGAAAACTACTCGACCTTTCTGACCCGGCGCGGCCTGTATCTGGAAGATTTATACGTACGCCCGGCGATGCGTGGGCTGGGTCTGGGCGAAACCCTGCTCAAACATCTGGCCCGCATCGCCTTTGAGCGCGGCTATGGCCGCTTTGACTGGAGCGTGCTCGACTGGAACGCAAACGCCATTCGTTTTTATCAGAGCCTTGGTGCCGATGTGCTGCCTGACTGGCGCATTTGCCGCGTAACCGGCGATGCCCTGGCCCGGCTGGCCAGCTAAAGCAGCAAACCCGGCTGGCGCGGCGGGTGGCTGCTAAGATGCAGAACATCCCTATAACCTGAGATTGCCGCGCCATGCCGATTGCTACTGCCGATTTGATCGATGCCGTGCCCGACGCGCCGTCTTGCGATACGCAGTTTCTGCATTACGGCCGCAAGCTGAAGATGGAAGGGCGCATCCGCACAGTGCGTGTCGCGGGCGACAATGCGCTGGTCAAGCAAACGCTGGCAACAGCCGGAGCCGGTGCAATCCTGGTGGTGGATGGCGGCGGCTCGCTGCATAGCGCGCTGGTAGGCGACGTGATCGCCAATCTGGCGCTCGAGCATGGCTGGGGCGGTCTGGTGATTTATGGTGCGGTGCGCGACGCCGCGGTATTGCAGACGCTGTACTTCGGCATCAAGGCGCTAGGCACCAATCCCCGCAAAAGCGCCAAAGCGGGCGCGGGTGAGCTCGATGTGGCGGTGGGCTTTGGCGGCGTCACCTTCACGCCGGGGCACTATTTATATAGTGATGAAGACGGCATCGTCGTCTTGCCCGAGCCCTGGGCCATTTGATCAATGCGCAATTCAGGCGCGTTGCAGCGACGGGCTCAGCCGCAGCATATCGATGTAGCCCTCCAGCATGATCTCGGCTTCATGCTGCAAATCAAAGCGCTCTGGCTCGAACAACCACAGGCCCAAGCTGCCGGTGAGCAGACTGTGCAACATCACCTCCGCCCGTGCCACATTGAGCATGGCGGGCATCTGGCCACGCGCGATGGCCTGTTCCAGCAAACCGCGCACTCGGGCCGCGCCATCCCGCATGGCCCGGTGGCGACGTTGCACTACTTCATCAATGTCTTCGGTGTATTCGCACTTGTTGAACAGCACGTCAAATACGCGGCGCTGACGTTCGTCGGTGGCCGTTTCGGACAGCACCTTGACGATGCCCTGACGGAGCTGGCTCAATGGGTCTTGATACAAACCGTTCTCGTCCGGTTCAAGCAGAGCCTCCATCGGCAGACAGATTCGATCAGCCATGGCATTGAACAAGTCAGACTTGTTTTTGAAGTGCCAATAGATGGCGCCCCGCGTCAAACCGGCCGCATCGGCGATGTGGTGCAGTGAAGTTCGGGCAACGCCTTGTGCACTGAACAGACGTTCAGCCGTTTCAAGAATCAGCGCGCGGGTTTCTTGCGCTTCTTCTTTGGTTTTTCTGGCCATGCTTTTGAACCTTTGAAGTCAGTCCCGGTCTGGTTTCCGGCTGAATAGTAAAATCCTAAATTATTTTCGGGCTCATACATACATCCGCGAATGTATGTATGTTACGATCCGCTGCGACTTTTTACCAATGGTCGTTATCCAGGTCGGCGCAGACCGGCCCGCTGATGACTTTGCGGCGACACTTTTTTGACCTCTCTACTTGAATCTCACGGGGACGCACATGCGTGAAAACAAGACTCCATTCCGCTTACGCCTTGCCACGGTGGCCGCTCTTGCGGCCATCGCGACACTGAGTGCCTGCGGTGAAAAGCCGGCGCAGCAAGCGCCGTCCGGCCCGCCTGAAGTAAACACGGTGGCGGTCAGCCAGGGCAGCCTGCCGCTGACCACTGAACTGCAAGGCCGTGTCAATGCGGTACGCGTGGCTGAAGTCCGCGCACGTGCGGCCGGTATCGTGCTGAAGCGTACTTTTGAAGAAGGCTCCGACGTCAAGGCGGGGCAAGTGCTGTTCCGGATTGATCCGGCTCCGATGCAAGCCGCGCTCGATAGCGCGAAAGCCTCGCAAGCGAATGCCGAAGCCGCCCTGGCGCAAGCCAAGCTGGTGGAAGGCCGCTATCGCGATCTGGTCACCGTTAACGCCGTGTCCAAGCAGGATTACGACAATGCCCTGATCGCCGTCAAACAAGGTGAAGCGCAAGTGGCCTCGTCCAAAGCGCAAGTCACCAGCGCCAACCTGAACCTGGGCTACACCACGGTCACTTCGCCGATCTCCGGCACGGTGGGCAAGGCGCAAGTCACTGAAGGCGCCCTCGTTGGTCAAGGCGAAGCAACCCTGCTGGCCACCGTGACCCAGACCGATCCGATCTATGTCGACGTCACCCAGTCCAGCACCGAATTGCTCAAGCTGCGCCGCGCGCTGCAGTCGGGCAAGGTCAAGGGCGCTCAGGGCTCGACCGCTGAAGTGTCGCTGATCCTGGAAGACGGCAGCACCTACAGCCAGAAGGGCAAGTTGCTGTTCTCCGACATCACTGTCGATCAAACCAGCGGCATGGTCACGCTGCGTGCTGAATTCCCGAACCCGCATCATGACTTGCTGCCGGGTATGTATGTGCGGGCCAAGGTGGCGCAAGCCGTGCAGGACAACGCCATTACCGTGCCGCAAATGGCCGTGCAGCGTGGCCCGACCGGCAATGCCAGCGTGATGGTGGTTGGCGCCGACGGCAAGGTTGAAGCGCGTCCGATTACCACCGGTGCCGCCGTGGGTAATGTGTGGGTGGTCAGTAGCGGTCTCAAAGCCGGCGAGCAAGTGATTGTGGCCGGCCTGCAGAAGGTCAAACCGGGTGCGCAAGTGAAAGCCGTGCCTGCAGCAGATGCTTCGGCACCTGCCGCTGCGCCTGCTTCCGCTGCAGCCTCGGCCACCGCCGCCGCAAACTGATCGGGAGTCTCACATGGCAAGATTTTTTATTGATCGCCCGATCTTTGCGTGGGTGATCGCCATCGTCATCATGATGGCCGGGATATTGGCAATGCGTACCTTGCCGATCTCTCAATATCCGACGATTGCGCCGCCGTCCGTAGCCATTACCGCCACTTACCCGGGCGCATCGGCCAAGACGGTGGAAGACACGGTCACGCAGGTGATCGAGCAACAGATGAACGGGATCGACAACCTGCTGTACATGGCGTCGACCAGTGATTCATCGGGTTCGGTGTCGATTACGCTGACGTTCAAGGCCGGGACCAACCCGGACATCGCGCAAGTGCAGGTGCAGAACAAGCTGCAACTGGCCACGCCGTTGCTGCCGCAAGAAGTGCAGCAGCAGGGTATCAAGGTTGCCAAAGCCACCAAGAACTTCATGATGGTGCTGGGCTTTGTATCCGAAGATGGCAGCATGAACCGCAATGACCTGGGCGATTATCTGTCGGCCAACGTCAAAGACCCGATCAGCCGCGTGCAGGGTGTGGGTGATATCCAGGTGTTTGGCTCGCAATACGCCATGCGCATCTGGCTGGATCCCAACAAACTGGCCAGCTATCAACTGACCGCGCTGGATGTCAGCAATGCCATCTCGGCGCAGAACGTGCAGGTTTCGGCGGGTCAATTGGGCGGTGCGCCGGCCATACCCGGGCAAGAACTGAATGCCACGATTACTGCGCAAACGCGTCTGCAAACCGCGGCCGAGTTCGACCAGATTCTGCTCAAGGTCAATACCGACGGCAGCCAGGTGCGGCTGAAAGACGTAGCGCGTTCAGAACTGGGTGGTGAAGACTATTCGGTTGTGAGTCGCTACAACGGCAAGCCTGCGTCCGGTCTGGCTATCAAGCTGGCCACTGGCGCCAACGCGCTTGACACTGCCAACGCCGTACGCGCCAAGGTGGACGATCTTTCGCGCTACTTCCCGCAAGGGCTGAAGGTGGTTTATCCGTACGACACCACCCCCTTCGTCAAGCTGTCGATTGAAGACGTGGTCAAGACGCTGCTTGAAGCCATCGTGCTGGTGTTCCTGGTGATGTACCTGTTCTTGCAGAACTTCCGCGCCACGCTGATCCCGACGATCGCCGTGCCGGTGGTGTTGCTGGGTACCTTCGGCATTCTGTCGATCGCGGGTTTCTCAATCAACGTACTGACCATGTTCGGGATGGTGCTGGCGATTGGTCTGCTGGTCGATGATGCCATCGTGGTGGTCGAGAACGTTGAGCGGGTGATGAGCGAAGAAGGTTTGTCGCCCAAAGAAGCCACGCGCAAATCGATGGACCAGATCACCGGCGCCCTGGTCGGTATTGCGCTGGTGTTGTCGGCCGTGTTTGTGCCGATGGCGTTCTTTGGCGGCTCCACCGGTGCGATTTATCGCCAGTTCTCCATCACCATCGTCTCGGCCATGGCCCTGTCGGTGCTGGTTGCGCTGGTACTGACACCGGCACTGTGCGCCACCATGCTCAAGCCGATCCAGAAAGGTCACCACGCCAAAGACACCGGTTTCTTCGGCTGGTTTAACAACAAGTTCGACGCTGCCAACCTGCGTTATCAGTCGGCCGTGGGTGGGGTGATTCGTCGCTCGATCCGCTTCTTCCTGATCTACGTGGTGATCATCGGCATCATGGCCTTCCTGTTTATCCGTATGCCGACCGCGTTCTTGCCGGATGAGGATCAGGGCATTCTGTTTACTCAGGTGCAGTTGCCGGTGGGTGCCACGCAGGAGCAAACGCTCAAATCGATCGTCAAGATGGAAAACCATTTCCTGCAAAACGAAAAGAGCGATGTCGAGTCGGTGTTCTCGGTGGCGGGCTTCAGCTTTGCCGGTCGTGGTCAGAACATGGGTCTTGCCTTTGTGCGCCTGAAAGACTGGAGCGTACGTGGCGATAAAGACCAGAAGGTAACGGCCATTGCCAACCGCGCCATGGGTGCATTTGCCCAGTACAAAGAAGCAATGGCATTTGCTTTTGCCCCGCCTGCCGTGCTGGAACTGGGTAACGCCACCGGTTTCGACTTGCAGTTGCAGGATCGTGGTGGTGTCGGACATGACAAGCTGATCGAAGCACGCAATATGTTGCTGGGTATGGCGGCGAAAAACCCCAACCTGGTGGCAGTGCGCCCGAACGGTATGGAAGACACGCCGCAGTACAAGATCGAAGTTGACCAGCAAAAAGCTTCGGCGCTGGGCCTGAGTCTGTCGGACGTCAACAAGACGCTGTCGACCGCGTGGGGCTCGTCCTATGTCAATGACTTCATTGATAAAGGCCGCGTGAAGAAGGTCTATGTGCAATCCGACGCACCGTTCCGCATGCTGCCGCAAGACGTGGACAAATGGTACGTGCGTAACGCCAAGGGTCAGATGGTGCCGTTCTCTGCCTTCTCGACCGCGCACTGGATCTACGGTTCGCCCAAGCTGGAACGCTACAACGGTATTTCTTCTGTCGAAATTCTGGGTGCTCCGGCCCCGGGCAAATCGACCGGCGATGCCATGACCGAAGTCGAAAACATGATTGCCAAACTGCCGCCTGGCATAGGCTATGAGTGGACCGGCTTGTCGTATGAAGAAAAAGCCTCCGGCTCGCAAGCGCCGATGTTGTACGCGATTTCGCTGGCAGTGGTGTTCTTGTGTCTGGCCGCGCTGTATGAAAGCTGGGCGATTCCGTTCTCGGTGATGCTGGTGGTGCCGCTGGGTGTGATAGGCGCGCTGCTGGCCGCAACGGGCCGTGGCTTGTCCAATGACGTGTATTTCCAGGTGGGTCTGTTGACCACCATCGGCCTGTCCGCCAAGAACGCCATTCTGATCGTGGAATTTGCCAAGGAACTGCATGAAGGCGGCAAGTCGCTGTACGACGCCACCATCGAAGCGGTGCGCATGCGTTTGCGTCCGATTCTGATGACCTCGATTGCGTTTATCCTGGGCGTGTTGCCGCTGGTGATTGCCAACGGCGCGGGTTCGGGCAGCCAGAACGCCATCGGTACCGGTGTAGCGGGCGGCATGATTACCGCCACCGTGCTGGCCATCTTCTTTGTGCCGCTGTTCTTTGTGGTGGTAAACCGCTTCTTCCATATCCCGGATGCACCGACGGAAGATACCCCGGCCCAAGCCTTGCCGGCGCCGGAGGGAGACAAACATGACTAAGCAATTGTTTCTGGTCACCGCGCTGGCGGCCGCGCTGAGCGCGTGCACGCTGGCCCCGACCTACCAACGCCCGGCCAGTCCGGTGGGTGCTTTTCCCACCGGCGGTGCTTATGGCGATAACGTGGCGACGCAAGGCAAAACGTTGGCGGCCGACATCGGCTGGCAAGATTTCTTTGCTGACGCGCGTCTGCAAAAGCTGATCGAGCTGTCGCTGCAAAACAACCGCGACCTGCGCGTGGCTGTGCTGCAAGTCGAACAAGCCCGCGCGCAATATCAGATCAGCCGCGCGGATTTGTTCCCGACCGTCAATGCGGCGGCCGATGGCACCCGTGCCCATACGCCCGCCAATATGAACACGTCGGGTCGCGAAGTGACGGGCAACAGCTTTAGCGCCAACCTCGGCTTTACCGCCTATGAGCTTGATCTGTTCGGCCGCGTGCAAAGCCTGAAGAACGCTGCGTTGGAAACCTATTTCGGCACCGCCGAAGCGCAAAAGACCGCGCAGATTACGCTGGTGTCCGAAGTGGCCAGCCAGTACCTGACCGTGCTGTCGGCCGAGGCGCAACTGAACCTGGCCAACGAAACGCTCAAGTCCTATCAGGCCAGTTTTGATCTGACCAAACGCCGCTTTGATGTGGGTGCCGCTTCGGCGCTCGATCTGGCTTCGGTACAGTCGCAACTGAACACGGCGCAAGGTGCAGCGGCTTCGGCCATCCAGCAAAAATCGCAAGCCGAAAACGCGTTGGCCTTCTTGATTGGCCAACCGTTGCCGGCCGATCTGCCGCCGGAACCCAAGCTGGGTGACGAGCAGATGCTGGCCGATCTGCCGGCCGGTTTGTCCAGCGATCTGCTGGAACGCCGTCCCGACATTGTCCAGGCCGAGCATGCGCTGAAGGCGGCCAACGCCAATATCGGTGCCGCACGCGCTGCGTTTTTCCCGACCATTACGCTGACGGGGGCTTATGGTTCGTCCAGCCCGGCGCTGAGCGGTCTGTTTGGCAGCGGCCAGAGTGCATGGAGCTTCGGCCCCAGCATTACCATGCCGATCTTTGACGGTGGCCGTAACAGCGCCAACCTCGACGTCGCCAACACCGCGCAGAAGATCGCCGTGGCGCAATACGAAAAGTCGATCCAGTCGGCTTTCCGTGAGGTGTCGGATGGTCTGGTGGCACGCCACCAGCTGGATGACCAGATCAAGGCGCAATCCGATCTGGTGCAGGCTGAAAGCACGCGCTACAACCTGTCGCAACTGCGTTACGACAAAGGCGTAGACAGTTATCTGTCGACGCTGGATTCGCAACGCTCGCTGTTCACGGCGCAACAAAGCCTGATCAGCCTGCAGTTGTCGCGTCTGACCAACCTGGTGACCTTGTACAAGTCATTGGGCGGCGGTTGGGTTGGTAAAACCGGCGAAGCGCCAGCGGAAGTCGCAAGCAAGTAATTCACGCAGTGACCGGGACCGCGTCTCGGCCTGATCTGCGCAGCCCCGTCTCCTGAACAGGAGGCGGGGCTTTTTGTTGCGCGCAAGGCGTGCCTGTACTTGCCTTCGGTCTGATCGAAAGTCGCATAGCTTGCCCCTTGGCTTGCGCTGCGCCTGGCCAGCATTCTGGCAACCCGCCTTGAACGGGCGGGCGGCAGCAACGGGGTCAGCCTCGCTCGCAATATGCAGCGCTAACTCACGGATTACACAGCGTTGTTGTCGCGATCTGCATTTCAAGAACCTATTGCTCGCTGACTGCCACTTTCATTCTCGAAAGCGCCTTGCAGTGCCAGCCGATTTTGTCTTTGCCCACGTAAATCTGACCAGCTTCGCCGGCTGCCGCCGGTTGTTAGCCTGCTGAGCCTGTTTGCTCTCGTCACTTTCCGAAGGCTCTGACGCCATGAACCAACGCCGCTATCGCCTGGTATTCAATCGCTGCCGCAAGTCGTGGATGCCGGTGGCGGAAATTACCCACCAGCAGGGCCAAAGCAGCCGCACAGGCACAGCGGCCACCCCAAGCCCGTGCATCGTCACGCTGCAGCCGCTGCGGCTGGCGATATGCGCAGCGCTGGGCCTGGTCTGGTGGCTGAGCGCACCGGCACAGGCCGAGGTAAGGGCCGACAAGGGCGCGCCCGTCACCCAGCAAGCCACCGTGCTGAACGCGGGCAATGGCGTGCCGCTGGTCAATATCCAGACGCCCAGCGCGGCCGGGGTTTCGCGCAATGTCTACAGCCAGTTTGATGTCGACAGGAACGGCGTCATCCTCAACAACGCGCGCAACAACAGCCAGACGCAACTGGGCGGCTGGGTGCAGGGTAACCCGTGGCTGGCCAAGGGTACGGCGCGCATCATCCTGAACGAGGTCAACGCCAGCGACCCGAGCAAGCTACGCGGCTATGTCGAAGTGGCCGGCAGCCGGGCGCAGGTCATCATCGCCAATCCGGCGGGCATCCAGTGCGACGGTTGCGGCTTTATCAACGCCCATCGCGTTACGCTCACCACCGGCAACGCCGTGCTCAACCACGGCAATCTGGATGGCTATCGGGTGCAGCGCGGCGTGATCGATATTTCCGGGGCGGGCATGGATAGCCGTGAGGCCGACTACACCGACCTGATCGCGCGGGCCGTGCGCGTCAACGCCGGACTGTGGGCCAGCACGCTCAAGGTGACTGCGGGGGCGAACGAGGTCAGCGCCGATCACAGCGGTACAACCGGCACGGCCGCGACCGGCACCGCGCCGGTGTACGGCATCGACAGCGCCGTGCTCGGCGGCATGTACGCGGGCAAGATCACGCTGGTGGCGACGGAAGCCGGGGTGGGCGTGCGCAACCTCGGCGCCATCGGTGCCAGCGCGGGCGATATCGTCGTCACTGCGGACGGCCGCCTGGAAAACGGCGGGACCTTCAATGCCAGCGGCGACATCAAGCTCGCTACGCAAGGCGGGATCAACCACAGCGGCACGCTCTATGCCCGGGGCCATGCGCAGCTGGAGACTGCGGGCGCGCTGGCGAACAGCGGCAAGGTTTACGCGCAAGGTAATGCGCAGCTGCACACCACCGCGGCGCTGAGCAACAGCGGCAGCATTGCCGCGCGGGGCGATGCCACGCTGCAGGCCGGGCAGATCGACAGTACGGCCGGATCCGTGCTGGCGGCCGGACTGGACAGTGATGGCGTCATGAGCGATCAGGGCGCGCTGCAGCTCTCCAGCCACGGCAAGCTGAGCGCGCGCGGCCGGAATCTGGCCGGTGCCCGCATCGCATTGAGCGGCAGTGCGCTGGACCTGAGCCAGAGCCAGACCGCAGCGCCCGCGCTGGCGCTGCAGGCACGCCAGGGCGATCTGCTTGCGACCGGTGCCACGCTGGCCGCCACCTCGCAACTGCACGCCAGCAGCAGCGGTTTGCTCCGCACCGACGCCGCCACCGTGCATGCGCCCATGCTCACCCTCGATGCGCATGACCTGTCCAACGTCGGCGGTCAGTTGCTGCAGACCGGCCCCGCCGACCTGGTATTGCGCACGCCGGGCAACATCGACAACAGCCGGGGGCGCATCGGCAGCAACAGCGGCAACCTCAACCTTCAGGCCGCCACCCTCGGTAACCAGAACGGCCGCATTGAACATACCGGCGCCGGCACGCTGCAGATCAGTACCCGGGCCTTGAATGGCCACGGCGGCAGCATCCTCGGCGCCGGCCTGTTGCAGCTGCAGGGCGGGCAGTTCGACCTGTCCGCTGGCCAGACCGGTGCCGACCGCATCCGCATCGACGGTGCCAGCCTGAACAACGCCAGCGGCAGGCTCGTGCAAGGCGGCGCCGCCGCCCTGCAGGTGACGCTGGGCGGGGCGCTGGATAACCACAGCGGGCTGCTGGCTGGTAATGGTGATCTGGCGCTGCAGGCAGCCCGGCTGGATAACCGCGACGGCCAGATCACGGCCACAGGGGCGGCCCGACTGGCGACGCCAGGCATGCTGCAGAACGGTCGCGGCCTGATTGCCGCCCATGGCGCGTTGGGCCTGCGCGCGGGGCAGCTGGATAACCAGGCGGGCAGCATTGCGTCGGTGCACGCGGGCATCCAGTTGCATAGTGACGGGGCGCTGGATAACGGCAGTGGCCAGATCAATGCGGCGCAGGACATCACGCTGACGGCGGCCGACCTGCGCAATCAGCAGGGCCGCCTGGTCGGTCGCGACCTGGCGTTGCGCACCGCCACGGCGGGCCAGCTGGACAACCGCGCAGGCACCCTGGGCGCGCGCGGGCAGCTCGATCTGCACAGCGGTGCCATCGACAACACCGCCGGGCTGATCCAGGCGGAGCAGGCGCTGGGCATCGACACGCACGGCCAGGCGCTGACCAACCAGCAAGCGGGCAGCGCGGGCGGCATCGTCAGCCTGGCCGCGCTGACTGTGCAGGCAGGGCAGTTTGATAACCGGGCGGGCCGCGTCAGTGCCGGCGGCTCGGCCGCGCTGCATGCTGCGGCGCTGGACAACCGCAGCGCCGGTGTCATCCGCGCCGATGGCGCACTGCGTCTGACGGCGGACAGTGTCCAGAACCAGACCGGCCAGTTGCAGGCAACGGGCAATGTCGATCTCGCCGCTGGCAACGGTCGCGTCGACAACACCGGCGGGCTGATCAATTCGGGCGGCACCCTGCATGTGGTGGCCGCGCAGGTCAGCAACCGCGACACGGCGACCCCGGACCACGGTCTGCAGGGACAGGCGGTGCGGATCGATGCCGACCAGATCGACAACCAGGCGGGCGCCCTCTACGCCGAGACCCTGCTGGATCTGACCAGCCACGGCACCCTCGACAACCAGCGCGGCACCGTATCCGGCAGTGAGGTGCGCATCCAGGACCGTGACCTGATCCAGCCGCGCCTGCTGGTCAGCAACGAGCACGGCACGATCGTGGCCGCGCAGCGGATCTCCCTCGCGGCCGACCGCCTTGAGGGCACGGGCAGGCTGACCAGCCATGGCGATGCCGCACTGCAGCTCGGTGGCACCCTGGCGCAGACCGGCACGTTGCTGGCGCAAGGCAACCTCGACCTGGTGGTCGCGGGCGACCTGGCCAATCGCGGCCAGATCAGCGCGGGCGAGCACCTGCATGTCCGGGCCGTCAATCTGGACAACGCCGGCTCGGGTGAACTCAGTGGCAAGCGCAACACGCTCGACCTGCAGGACGCGCTGACCAACCAGGGCCTGCTTGACGGCGGCGCCACGCGGGTCAACGCCAGCTACATCAACAATCTTGGTACAGGCCGTATTTTTGGCGACCACATCGCGCTGGGCTCGGCCCGGTTGCTGAACGTGGCTGACCACGGCAGCAGCGCCCCGGTCATCGCCGCGCGTGACCGTCTGGACCTGGGCGTCACTGCGCTGACCAATAACGCGCACGCCCTGATCTTTGCCGACGGCAACATGCGGATCGGCGCGGCGCTGGACGCCGAGGGGCGGGCCACCGGGCAGGCGGACTCGATCTACAACGGCAGCGCGCAGATCCAGGCCATGGGGGATCTGGATCTGTCAGCACGCAGCATCGTCAACGACAACCTGCACCTGCAGCTCACGTCCGAGGTGATCGACGTATCGGCGCATGAGGAATACAAGATCAGGGTGGACCCGCGCCGCTACGACGTCAGCGAAGTGATCAAGAAACACGACCAGGTCGACATCATTCATCCGGTCAACTGCGGCGACCCCTGCATCTATAACAGCACCGGCAATTACGACGACTTCATCCAGTACCTGTTTACGCGCACCGTTACCGTAGACCGCATCAGCAGCAGTGACCCCGCCGTGATCAGTGCAGGCGGCAATATCAGGCTGGACAGTGCCAGCCTGCAGAACAATCAAAGCCGGCTGCTGGCCGGCAACACGCTGAGCGGCAGCCTGGGCAGCGTGTACAACAACGCCACCGTCGGCCATAAAACCATCACGGATGAGGGCACGGAGCAGCATTTCTTCCGCCGCGAACGTCGCAAAGACGACGATCAGATGCGCGACCCCGTGCTGCATTACGCGCCGCCCGCCATCGTCAGCAACACGCCCCTGATTGCCTGGCAACAGCAGGAACACACGGCTGTGGCTGCTGCAGGCCACGCCGATGCGCCCCGCAATCCCACCCTCGATGTCGCCGTGGCGCCGGTCAGCGCGGTGCTGCCCCGCAACCCCGCCAGCACGCCGATACCGGGCCCGGCGCTGGCCGAGGTCCCCGGCGTTGCACCCGGCGTGCCGCAGCGGATCCGCAGCGTATTGCCCGACACCCGCGTGCCCGATAACGCCCTGTTCAAACTGAACCCGGCCGGGCCGTCCGGCTATCTGATCGAAACCGATCCCCGCTTTGCCAGCTATAAAACCTGGCTCTCCTCCGACTATCTGCTGCAGCAACTGCAATACGACCCGACGCGGGAACAAAAACGCCTCGGCGACGGGTTTTACGAGCAGAAGCTGATACGCGAGCAAGTGGCGCAACTGACCGGTCGCCGCTTCCTGGATGGATACAGCAATGACCAGGATCAATACCAGGCCTTGCTGAACAACGGGGCCACCGTGGCCCGGCAGTGGAATCTGACCCCGGGCGTGGCGCTGACCGGCGCGCAGATGGCGCAACTGACCTCGGACGTGGTCTGGCTGGTCAGCCAGACCATCAGCCTTCCCGACGGCAGCACCACCCGGGCGCTGGTGCCGCAAGTCTATGTGCGCGTCAGGAAAGACGATATCGACGGCAATGGCGCGCTCATCGGCGGCAACAACGTCAACCTGGCGGTAAGCGCAGACCTGCGCAACGGCGGGACGGTGGCAGGGCGCAATGTGCTGACGCTGACCGCGCAGAACGTGCACAACCTGAACGGACGCATCTCGGCGGACCAGGTCGAGGTGCGCGCCGCCAACGACCTGAACAATGTGGGCGGCAAGATCGACGCAGCCAGCCAGCTGGTCGCGACCGCCGGGCGCGACCTCAGGGTGGAAACGACCACGCGCACCCACAGCAATGAGCAGGGCAGCGTCACCGCGGTGGACGGCATGGCCGGGTTGTACGTCAGCAACCCGGGCGGGGTGCTGGTGGCCCACGCCGGCCGCGACCTGACGCTGCTGGGTGGCCAGATCGTCAATCAGGGCAGCGGCGGCCGGACGCAGGTGAGTGCTGAGCATGATCTGAACCTGAACGCGCTCACCACCGGCAGCAGCCATGACGCGCGGTACAGCGCAAACGCCTGGCGCAATCAAAGCGACACGCAGGCACTGGGCGCCACCATCAGCACCAGCGGTGACCTGCAGCTGCGTGCAGGAAACGATCTGAATGCCAGTGCCGCCCAGGTCCGCAGTGACAAGGGCCGGTTGCAGGTGGAGGCAGCGCACGACATCAACCTCGGCACCGCGCAGAACACCACGCAATACGATACCGGCTCGCAGATCGAGTCGCGCATGCGCTTCTCCAGAGGCACGGTCAACCACTACGACGCGCTGGATCAAACCACGCAGACCGGCAGCACCTTCAGCGGCAACACGCTGTTCATGCGCGCCGGAAACGACCTGAACATCACCGGCAGCAACGCGGTCTCGCGCGACGGCACCGTCCTGCGCGCCGGACACGACGTCAAGATCGTCGCCAGTATCGATCGCCAGAGCGAGCAGCACGACACCCGGAGCAAGCGCTCCGGCCTGTTCAGCAATGGCGGCCTCAGCCTGACTTATGGCAAGCAGCAACAAAGCGCCCGGAGCACCACCAGCAGCCAGACCGCCACCGCGGCGCTGGTGGGCGCCACCCAGGGCAATGTCAGCATCCGCGCAGGCAATGCCTATCAGCAGACAGGTAGCGACGTGCTGGCCCCGCAAGGCGACATCGGCATCCGCGCCAGAACCGCCAAAATCAGCGAAGCGCGCGACGCCAGCCAGGCCGACCAGCAGAGCGTGTTCAAACAGTCCGGCCTGACCGTCTCGATCAACAACCCGGTGCTGGCCAGCCTGCAGACCAGCCAGCAAATGGCCAGGGCGGCCGGACCGCGTGGCGACGACCGGGTGCAGGCGCTGGCGGGTGCGGCCAGCGCACTCTCCGCCGTCAACACCTACGACGCGGTCAAGGCGGACCCGAACAACGCGGGTGGCTTCAGCGCGTCCATCACCTACGGGCAATCGAAGCGCGAAAGCCGGACCACGCAACAAGGCAATACCGCAGCCGGCTCCAGACTGGCCGCAGGCGGTGACGTCATCATCAAGGCGACCGGCGCAGGCGCAGACAGCAATCTGACCGTACAGGGCAGCGACATCAAGGGCGGCGGCAATGTGCTGCTTGAAGCCGATGGCAAGGTCAACCTGCTGGCCGCCGGCAACACCAACGAACAGCACAGCGACAGCCGCAGCCAGAGCGCGGGCGTCGGTGTGGCGTTGACCTACGGCAAGGACGGCGCCGCCTTCGGCCTGACCGCCAACGCCGCCGTTGGCAAAGGCGGCAGCGACGGTACCGACCAGAGCTGGAGCAACAGCCACATCAGCGCGGGCAAGACCGCGGGCATCGTGTCGGGCGGCGACACCAACATCAAGGGCGCGGTGGTCAGCGGCCGGAACGTGGTCGGCGATATCGGCGGCGACCTGAATGTGGCCAGCCTGCAGGACACCCACAAATACGACAGCAAGGACCAGCAGCTCGGCGGCAGCGTCACCGCCGGCTGGGGCTTCAGCGGCAGCGCCAATGCCAGCCAGCAGAAGATCAACAGCGACTACGCCAGCGTGACTGAGCAATCGGGCATCCGCGCGGGCGATGGTGGCTTCCAGGTAAACGTGAAGGGCAACACGGACCTGAAAGGCGGCGTGATCGAAAGCAGCCAGGCCGCGATTGATCAGGGGATGAACACATTCAGCACCGGCACGCTGACGGTCTCCGATATCGAGAACCGTGCCCGCTACAGCGCCACCAGTGTCGGCATCGGCGGCGGCTACAGCCAGGGCGGTGGCGGGATGAAAGCCCTGTCGCAGGAGGGCGGCGCCACTTCTTCGTCCGCATCCGGCAACGGCGGCATCGGCAAGACCCAGGCCGGCGACGTGGCCTCGGCCGGTGACAAGGTGCCGGGCAGCGGTAACAAGAGCGGCTTCTCGACCGGTACGCCAATCGCAATGGCGGCCGACGGCGACAGTCGCAGCATCACGCGCAGCGGCATCAGCGCCGGGGCGATGACGATTACCGATGAAGCCGGGCAACTGGCCAAAACCGGCAAGACGGCGGCCGAAACGCTGGCCTCACTCGACACCACCGTCACCACCGACAAAGACACCACCGGCGCGCTGAAACCCATCTTCGACAAGACCCAGATCGAAGCCGGGTTTGCGGTGACGAAGGAATTGATCAACCAGACCGGTACCTACCTCGACAACCGCGCCAAAGAAGCCGAAACCAAAGCGGCGCAGGCCAAAAGCGGCATCGGCGCAGATGGCAAACCGCTGACCGACCAACAACGCCAGAACCTCGCTACCGAAGCTGAAACGCTGAGAAACGAATGGGGCCCGGGCGGCACCTACCGCCAGATCACCACGGCCCTGACCGTGGGCGCGGGCGGCAACGTGACCGGCGGCGTAACCGGGCTGGTGCAGGGCGCGACGGTGGCGTACCTGCAAAGCCTGGGCGCGAGCAAGGTCAAGGAAATCGCCGACTCGCTCGACAACGAAACCGCCCGCGCGGGCCTGCACGCCATCGTCGCCTGCGCCGGCGCAGCGGCCACGTCCCAGGCTTGCGGTGCCGCAGCACTGGGCGCGGCGGGCGGCAGCGTGATCAACAACCTGCTCGACCAGAGCAACAACAGCACCACACTGTCCCCGACCGAGAAGGACGAACGCGCGAAGGAAGTGGGCACGCTGCTGGCAGGGATCTCGACGCTGACGGGGCTGAACCCGACCACGACGGCGAATGCGGCGCAGATTGAGACGGAAAATAACGCGCTGACGCCGAAGCAAATCCTGCAAAAGGACAAAGATCTGAACGCAGCGGTGAGCCCGGCAGAGCGCAAAAAGATTCGCGACAAATACGACGCGATCGACAAGGCGCAGGCCAAAGCGATGGTTGACGAGCTACGAGGCGGTGCTGCTGGCGTCATGACCGATATGGATGCGAAGAGCCTTGCCAGCGCGCTGCAAGACCTGAAAACGAGCAGCCAATGTAACGACGAATGCCGCGCGGATGCAGATCACGGCATCCAGCAAATCGGGATGTATCTGGCTGCTTACAACAAACAGCAAGACCTGAACGCAACCAAGCCACTGGCCGATGCGCTTGTTAGTGCCGTTGAACAACTCGTACCGGGTGAAACGCTGCTCAAGGCAGTGGCCGGCGCAGCCAAGGGGACCATTGGTATTGCGGGGGTTTTAAAAAATGCTGTCGTTGAGTACAAGATCACAGGGGGATTGGCTGGTGGAGAGGCGTCAGCTCTTGGCACTGCCGTAGCTAAAAATGGGGAAAAGGCAACCGCCACACTCGCAGAAAAAGAGGCAATCGCCACTAACTACGTTCATGAGACAGTAGAAACTTCGAAGCCGATTGCAAAGACAGCTCTACCCGAAACCCCGATATTCAGTTCAGAACCTGCGTTACTAACCCCGCCAGCAAACTTGGGATCCATCGCCCGTAACGCCATGAGTGATGCCGAATATATACAAGCGCAAGAAATTGTAAACTTTAGGGGTGGCCACTTTGAAGGCGCACCGACCAATAACTATGCCGGGATTGATGGATGGCTTGACGGGGTACCAGTGCAGCTTAAGATTGTTGAAGGGCAAGGACTTAACGCAATTCGAAGGAATATTACTGGCGGCGCTGCAGATATGGCGAAACAGGGCTACAAAGGTGATCTCTATATCGATGCCAGCAAAACGGGCGCTAGTATGGAGAGCATTATTAATTATACGAAACCGGGCACGCCTGTCAGCAACGTTTTGAATGAGGGCACAGTTAATAACGTGTATATAAAAACACAGGATGGCTGGATAAATATTACAAAATCCACTCTATCCAAGAACCCCGGAGTTCAGTGATGTCAGCCAGCTTTTTTGTTCCTTTGAGGGCCCGGCCCCGATCCATATCAGAGATTCAGGATCTGATCGAGCCATTTTTTTACAAATTTCAGCAAGACGCTCCGCAACTTGAGATAGAAGCATCTCGGAAGGGGATTTTAGAATTCGAGGACGCCGACATTTATATATTTCAGGCCGGATCCGATAAATTTTGCCGTTTCTCGGTCCTGGAGACCGATACAGAGAGCGTCGATTATAAAGGGCTAACTATGCTGGCAAACATAAGCACACGTGGGCATGAGGGCTTTGCAGGGATAGTCGCCCTCGCTTTCGCAGAAAACAGTGACTCCATCATATGGAACGACTCAGCGTTACTCGATGGGCAAACAATATATCAGCCGTTGGAACTTGAAAAAATTTTGCCTCGATATATATAGATATCTCCTTTTATAAAAGCGGCAATTTAGCGGTCAAATATTCTTTATATAAACCCAATTGCCGCGCAATTTTTATTGCCAGGCTTCGGAGCGCGAGCTGGTCACCGCAATTCCCAAGTAGCGGCCCAAACCCTTTGCCAGGCGAATTTAACCAAATTCGTATACTCCGTTAATGCCGGTGCTGGACGGCTGCCGAGCTGGTATGGATTGACGAGAAAGGGACTCTGAACTGGCCCACTGAAGCCGAGCATTAAAGGGCCGTTAAATATATATTAGAACGTGAACTGAAGAAAACAGGCGCCAGTTTTTCGTATATCTGGATGATGAGTGACGGCATAGCGCCTTGGTGATTCTCCGTCAAAGAACTGAAACCGTGGATCGCTCAATAGCTCGGGAAAATACATGAACCGTATTTACGCAACGCTTATCTTGTCGGGGCAGCATTTCTCCCCAGAGAATATCTTGCACTTGATCAAGCCCGGAGACGAAACAGTGGTCCGGAAAAAAGGTACGCTGGGCAGTACAGGGCGTTACAAGCTCAAGCCGCTTCCAGAATCGAGCTTTCATCTCACAGGAGATCTGCTAAGAGTGCTTGATTTTGTCGAAAGTATAAACGCGATTGACCGTGAATTAGACGATAAAATTATATACATCACCGTCGCATACAAAGATCAATGCAATATTGAACTATCTCCGGAAGTGCTGCTTAGGTTATCTAGACTTGAATTGCCATTTGGTATTACTTGTTATGAGGATCAGGATTTGAGTGATGAGGATGTGCGGTAATGCGCATCACGAGTGCGTTTTAGTTGGCGTAAAGCATCGTTAGTATTGAATATCAGAGGGCAGATGTGAAGTATGATCGGGTATTTCACGATTCACTATCAATCGTCCCGGACACTGAAATTCAAGGTCTAACAATCTACGCAGAGTATGGATTTTTCCTGTTAATGGCGGGCGAAATAGATGAGGGTGGCAAATACGATGTTCTAACAATTGACAGTCCGGCTGTGTCTCGGGAAACGATTGGTGTGCAGATCCGGCTCTGAGAATATTTCAAAGAGTATTTTTTGTCGTTCGAACAAAATTGATGCCCTGATGATTTGTGTTACATGCCTCAAAAAAGCGAATTGAATGGCGCTATATATTGCCAATGATTTTATCAGCGAGGCCGGTCAGCGCGGAATTAATCTATGGAGTGATCACGAATTTTTAATTGGACCGGGAAGAGCTCAAGCCTGGATCAATACTATGAATTAAACGATCGTTAAACCGGCCACAACCTGACAGATCATGGACCCCCGCCATCACGATCACAGAAATCCCAGAACCCTGACGCCATTCATCTTGCCGCCTCCCGCAGCCAATTTGCACCCGCAGCATTCAAGCCATGCGCAACATCCCATTGAGCAATCCATCCGCACCAACGCATGCCGCGTCGACGGTCACGCTTTCGCTTTCTGCACTAGCCGCGCTGTCGCCATCTGCCTCCGCTTCGCCCACCGCATCACCCACCAGAATAATCCCCGGGCTGCCAAATCCTGCCGCCGTTGCCTGCTGTGCCAATCCATCCAGCCGGCATACCAGGCGCCGTTCTTGCGGGGTGCTCGCCCACTGCACAATGGCGCTGGGGGTGGATGCGGGGAGGTGCTGCAGCAATGCCTGGGTTAGCGTGTCAATTCGGCTCATGCCCATATAAATCACCAGGGTGGTGCCGCTGGCGGCCAGGGTTTGCCAGTCCGGTTCGCTATGGTCTTGTGCATGCGCGGTCACGAATGTTACGCCGCGGCAATGCTCACGATGCGTCAGAGACATGCCCAGGCTCGCCGCGGCGGCCAGGCCGGCGCTGATGCCATTGATGACTTCGACCGCAATGCCGTGGGTTTTCAGCCAGGCCATTTCTTCGCCAGCGCGGCCAAACAGCAGCGCTTCGCCGCCTTTAACCCGTAACACGGTCTGGCCCTGCAGCGCGTAGCGTCGCATCAGGCGCTGGATAAAGTCCTGTGGCGTGGATTTACAGCCGCCGCGCTTGCCCACGCGGATTACGCGCGCTTGTGGCGCCAGGCTGACGATGTCGGGATTGGCCAGGTCGTCCAGCAGCAGAATGTCGGCCCGCGCCAGCGCCTTCACCGCTTTGAGCGTTAACAAATCCAGATCGCCGGGGCCAGCGCCCATCAAGATGACTTTGCCGTGTTTCATGGTGTACTCCAGGGATCAGGCCAGCGCCGGGGTGGCGCACATGCGTTTGATTTCGGGGACGCAGGAGCCGCAGACGGTGCCGCAGCCGAGGTCGTTTTTGAGCCGGGCCAGGTCGGCACCTTGCGCGCTCAGCTGGCGGATGGCGGATTCTTTGACTTGCTTGCAATTGCACACCACGCGGTCGGCGACGGCGCCAGCCTGACTGTTGAATACTTTGATGCGCGGGCCTTGCCATGCTTGTGCTTGCACCAGTTGCTGCACCAGTCCGTCCGCCCCGGTGACATCGCCGGCCCAGATCAGGCCGGCCAGGCTGCCGTCGTGCCACGCGGCGCGTTTGAGCAGGCCGCGGCGTGCGTCACGGTATTCGAGGACGTCAGCGCCCGGGTGTAGATCGAGTGCATCAAACAAGCGTTCCAGCCAGCCGGCGGGCGGGTGGGTGGCGGCGGCTGTGAGCTGGATGACGTCATCGCCCGCCATGCTGATGGCGGCATAGGCACATTCCGCCAATAGCGGTTGCAGCGCGGCGTGCAGCGCCAGCACGTTGCCGCGGCGGGCGGCGGTGACGCGCCAGGGCAGGTCGGCGGCTTCGATGCGCACGGCGGCGTGTTTCAGTTCGGGTTGAGCCGATTGCGGGTCGACTGCGCCCAGCGTGGTTTCGTTGATGCCGCCGCAGTGTAGAAATTGTGCGTTCCAGTGCATCGCCGAAAACACCGTGCCGGTGGTGACCTCGTCGCTAAACGCCAGCGGCAAAATCAACTGGCCGCGTTTGCTGCTGATTTTGACCAGTTGCCCGGCCTGCAGCCCACGGCGTTCGGCATCCATCGGATGCATGCTTAGCGTGGCTTGTGGCGTATGTGCCCATAACGCCGGCACGCGCCCGGTGCGGCTCATGCCGTGCCATTGGTCGCGCAGGCGGCCGGTCAACAAATGGAAGGGATAGCGCGAATTGGTCGGCTCGGCCACCGGCCGGTAGGGCGTGGCATGAAAGCGCGCGCGGCCATCGGCGGTGGCAAATACGCCGTCGCTGTAGCGCCGCGCTTGACCGCCGCTTGCGCCGCTAGGCCAAGGCCATTGCTGCGGACCAAGTTGTTCCAGCAGCGGATAATCCAGCCCGCTGATGTCCAGATCGCGGTCTGTTGTCAGGCTGCGGTGTTCATTGAATACGGTTTCCGCATCGGCAAAACCGAACAGACCTTGCGGGCGTGACGGCAGCAAATATTGCAGGCGTTGCGCCACGGCGTCAGCGATCTGCCAATCTGCCCGCGCTTCGCCCGGCGCGGCGATGGCGGCGCGCACACGCGAGATGCGGCGTTCAGAATTGGTGACTGTGCCGGATTTTTCGCCCCAGCTGGTGGCGGGTAGCAACACGTCGGCAAACGGCACGGTGTCGGTATTGCCGTAGGCCTCTTGCACCACCACAAACTCGGCTTGCTGCAAGGCGGTGCGCACTTTATCGATATCGGGCATGGAATGGACCGGATTGGTACAGACCACCCAGATGGCCTTGATCTGTCCAGCTCGCACCGCATCGAACAACGCCACGGCGGGAAGGCCAGGGTTGGGCGAGAGCTGCGCTGGTGCGATGCCCCACAGCGCGGCAACTTCGGCGCGATGCTCGGCATTGGTGATGTCACGATGCGCCGCCAGCATATTGGCCATGCCACCGACTTCACGCCCGCCCATGGCGTTCGGTTGACCAGTCAGGGAAAACGGTCCCGCGCCCGGTTTGCCGATCTGGCCCGTGGCCAGATGCAGATTGATCAGCGCCAGGTTTTTATCGGTGCCGTGCGCCGACTGGTTCAGCCCCATGCAATACAGGGACAGCGCGGCACTGCTGCGGCCCATCCATTCGGCGGCCGTTATCAGGTCAGCTTCCAGCACGCCGCAAATTTCGGCGGCCATGCGCGGGGTGTAATCGCGCACCAGTCGTTTGAGTTCGGCAAACCCGGCGGTATGCGCATCGATATAGGCCGGGTCGATCAGGCCTTCCCAGATCAGGTGATGCAGCATGCCATTGAACAGGGCCACATCGGTGCCGGGCTGGATTTGCAGATGCAGATCGGCTTGGGCAGCGGTATCGGTGCGACGCGGGTCGACCACGATCCATTTGATCTGGGCGTCGGCAGCTTTGGCCGCCTCCAGCCGCCGATACAGCACCGGGTGCGC
Organism: Silvimonas sp. JCM 19000; assembly: GCF_054652575.1. Classification (NCBI taxonomy): domain Bacteria; kingdom Pseudomonadati; phylum Pseudomonadota; class Betaproteobacteria; order Neisseriales; family Chitinibacteraceae; genus Silvimonas; species Silvimonas sp. JCM 19000. The sequence goes on from NZ_BAAIHC010000001.1 coordinate 297,645, forward strand.
CCAGGCCATGTTCGATCCGGCAAACAGCACGCAATCGGCCAGTTCCAGATCGTCATAGCAAGTGGGCGGGCCGTCTGCGCCCAGTGCCAGCTTGTATGCCGCCACCGCGCTCGACATGCACAGGCGCGAATTGGTATCGATGTTGTTGGTGCCGATCAGGCCTTTGGCCAGCTTGTTAAAAACGTAGTAATCCTCAGTCAGCAACTGGCCGGACACATACAAGGCCACCGCATCCGGCCCATGGCGCTGGATGATGTCGGCAAAGCGCTGCGCCACCGTATCGAGTGCGGTATCCCAATCCACCCGTTGCCGCGGCATGTGCCGGTTGAGCCGCAGTTCCGGGTAGAGCGCGCGGCCGGTCTGTTGTTGCGCGGTGAGCGGTAACGTCAGGCCTTTGGTACACAAGCGGCCACGGTTGGCGGGGTGGTCCGGGTCGCCCTGTATGCCGGTGATGCGCGTGCCATCACTTTCGATCAGCACGCCGCAGCCAACGCCGCAATAACAGCAGGTCGAACGCGTCTGCGTGATCGGGGGTGGGGTCAGGGGCTGGTTCATCGCATGCGCTCCCGCGTGGTCAGTCAATGCAAAGCCACAAACACAAGGCCTGCTTCTACCTTGGCCGCAAACCGGCGCGCACAGCCGACGTCGGGTGCACGCGCCTCGCCGCTGGCAAGGTCGATATTCCAGCTGTGCAAAGGGCAGGTCACCGCCGCGCCATGGACGATGCCCTGGCTCAGCGGCCCGCCCTTGTGCGGGCAACGGTCGAGCAGGGCAAACACGCTGTCGTCTGCAGTGCGGAATATCGCCACATTGCCGCTCTCGCGTTGCAACACGCGGCTACCCAGCGGCGGAATATCGTCCAGCGCGCAGATCTGTACCCAGTTGGGCGTGGTGATTGCATTCATGCCAGCACCTTCAGAGGAATGAATTCGTGTTTTTGTTTGCCCGCGATGCGTTCCGCCCATGGGTCGCGCAAGCCTTCCAGCGAGAACAACAAGCGTTCGTGCAGGGCTTGGCGGTTGGCGGCGTCATCGACCACCCGCGCTTTGATGTAATCGAGGCCCACGCGCGCGATGTAATGCACGGTGCGGTCAAGGTAATAGGCTTCTTCGCGATACAGCTGCAAAAACGCGCCGCTGTATTCCTTGACCTCTTCCGCCGTTTTGACCTTGCACAGAAACTGCGCCACTTCGGTCTTGATGCCGCCGTTGCCGCCCACATACAGCTCCCAGCCGCTATCCACCGCGATAATCCCGACGTCCTTGATGCCGGATTCCGCGCAGTTGCGCGGGCAGCCCGACACCGCCAGCTTTACTTTGTGCGGGCTCCACATATTGGCGAGCATGGTTTCCAGGTCTATGCCCATCTGCGTGCTGTTTTGGGTGCCAAAACGGCAGAACTCACTACCGACGCAGGTTTTGACGGTGCGTATCGATTTGCCATAGGCATGACCGGACTGCATGCCAAGGTCGGCCCAGACGTTGACCAGGTCTTCTTTTTTGACGCCGAGTAAATCGATACGCTGGCCGCCGGTGACCTTCACCATAGGGATGGCGTATTTGTCGGCCACATCGGCAATCCGGCGTAGTTCCGAGGCATTGGTGACGCCGCCTTTCATTTGCGGAATTACCGAAAAGGTGCCGTCTTTCTGGATATTGGCGTGTGCGCGTTCGTTGATAAAACGGCTTTGCGGATCGTCAATGGCTTCTTTGGGCCAGGTCGACAGCAGGTAATAGTTGATCGCGGGGCGGCAGGTGGCGCAGCCGTTGGGGGTGCGCCATTCCATAAACTGGTAGACCGCCTGATGCGTCAGCAAGTGGTGCTCGCGAATCACTTTGCGCACGTCGCCATGATTGTGGTCGGTGCAACCGCACACCGCCTTGGTCTTGGGTGTTTCCTGGAAGCTGGAGCCGAGCGTGTTCATCAAGATCTGCTCCACCAGGCCGGTACACGAACCGCAAGAGCTGGCGGCCTTGGTGTGTTTCTTGACGTCATCAACCGTGAACAAACCTTTGTCCTTGATCGCCTTGACGATATTGCCTTTGCATACGCCATTGCAGCCGCAGACTTCGTCGCTGTCCTGCATGGCCATGGCGCGGTTCTGGCCTTGGGTGCCCGCGTCGCCGATGGACGATTCGCCAAACATCAGATGGTCACGCAAGTCGTTGATCTTGCGGCCTTCCTTCAGCAATTTGAAATACCATGCGCCGTCGGTGGTGTCGCCATACAAACAGGCGCCGACCAGTTGGTCGTCCTTGATCACCAGCTTTTTGTAAACGCCACCGGCTGGATCTGACAACACGATGTCTTCGCTGTCGGCGCAGCCCATAAAATCACCGGCGCTGAACAGATCGATGCCGGTGACCTTGAGCTTGGTCGATAACACCGAGCCTTTGTATTGGCCGATGCCGAGATGGGCCAGATGGTTGGCGCAGACTTTGGCCATCTCGAACAAAGGCGCCACCAGGCCATACGCGGTGCCGCGATGGTTCACGCATTCGCCCACGGCATAAATACGCGGATCGAAGGTTTGCAAGGCGTCGCTGACCACAATGCCGCGATTGCAATACAGGCCCGCGCTCTCGGCCAGCGCCTGGTTGGGGCGGATGCCCACCGCCATGACCACCAGATCAGCCGGGATTTCGGTCCCGTTCTTGAAGCGCACGGCCACCGCTTCACCCGCAGCATTGCCAACGATCTCAGCAGTCTGGTGCGCCAGCAAAAACTGCAGGCCGCGTTGTTCCAGCGAGGCTTGCAATAACTTGCCGGCGGTGATGTCGAGTTGCTTGTCCAGCAGCCAGTCGCCCAGATGCACCACCGTCACGCTCATGCCGCGCAGCTTGAGGCCGTTGGCGGCTTCCAGCCCCAACAATCCCCCGCCGATGACCACCGCGTGTTGTTTAAGCTGGGCCGTGGCTATCATGGTTTCGGTGTCGAAGATGTCGCGGTAGCTGATGACACCACGCAAATCCTTGCCCGGCACCGGCAGGATAAACGGGCTGGAACCGGTGGCCAGCAACAGGCGGTCATAAGCCGCCTCCGTGCCATCGGCGGCGCGCACGACGCGGTTACGGCGATCAATCTGCGTTACCGTTTTGCCCAGATGCAGCGTAATGCCGTGGTCGGCGTACCAGCTCAAGGGGTTCAGGATAATGTCGTCAAACGCTTGCTCACCAGCCAGCACCGGCGACAGCAGAATCCGGTTGTAGTTGGGGTGGGGCTCGGCGCCGAAGACGGTGATGTCGTACTGGTCAGGCGCCAGTTGCAATAATTCTTCCAGCGTGCGGATGCCGGCCATGCCGTTACCGATCACTACTAATTTGGGTTTGCTCATACGATGTTTACCTCGGGGATGGGCGTATCAAACGCGGGCACTGGCCATGGTCCAGCCACTGCGCCAGCGCGCCTTGACGTTGCTCAGGCTGAGCCAGCCCAGTGCGGTCAGGCAGGCAAACAGCCACAGGCCCGTGGCATAACTGCCGGTGCCTTGTTTGATGGCGCCCAGGCTGGCGGTCAGGGCAAAGCCGCCGACGCCACCGGCCATGCCGATCAGACCCGTCATTACGCCGATCTCCGCGCCAAAGCGTTGCGGCACCAACTGGAATACCGCGCCATTGCCGGCGCCCAGGCACAGCATTGCGCCGATAAACAGCGCCACCACGCCATACTGCCCGCCCATGTTGAAACCGGCGGCCGCAATCAACAGCGTGACCGCGGCATAGACGGTCAGCAGTGAGCGCGTGCCGCCGATGCGATCCGCCACCACGCCGCCCACCGGGCGCATGGCCGAACCGGCAAACACGCAGGCGGCGGTGCAATATCCGGCCAGTTTGGGATCAAAGCCGAACTGATCATGAAAAAAGCCGGGCAGCGCGCTGGCAAAGCCGGAGAAGCCGCCGAAGGTGAGCGAGTAAAAGAACATGAACCACCACGCATCCTTGTGGCCCAGCATGGCCGCGTAGTCTTTAAAGGCTTTGGGTTTGCTGTGCGTCGGTGCTTCTTTGGCAAAGCCCCAGAAATAGCCCAGCACCAGCAGCAAGGGAATGCAGGCAAAGCCAAACACGCTCTGCCAGCCAAACGCCGCGGCCAGGACCGGGGCAAACAGCGCCGCCAGCACCGTGCCGGAGTTACCCGCGCCGGCAATGCCCATGGCCGTGCCCTGGTGCTGGCTGGGATACCAGCGCGACGCCAGCGGCAAGGCCACGGCAAACGACGCCCCGGCCACGCCGAGAAACAAGCCCAGCAACAGTGCCGCGCCCATGCTGTTAATGCCCAGTTGCCATGCCGCCAGCAAAGCGCCGATGACGATCAGCTGGCCCAGCAATCCGGCGCGGCGGGCGCCGATGCGATCACTCAATACGCCCATCACCACGCGCAGAATCGCGCCCGCCAGGATGGGGGTGGCGACCATCAGGCCGCGTTGTTGCGTGCTCAAGTGCAGGCTGCTGGCAATCTGCACCTGCAATGGTCCGAGCAGATACCAGACCATAAAGCTGAGATCGAAATACAAAAATGCCGCCAACAAGGTGGGGGTGTGGCCGGAACGCCAGAAACTACGGTCCATGGTGATTACTCCGTGGCAGTGAGTGCGATGTTTTTCGGGGGCGTAAAAACAAAAACGGCGTCCGTTCCGTCACCGCGAGGTGAGGAAGGGACGCCGTTGTCCGGTAAATCGGGTGTTGCGCTACTGCTAGGGTCTTGCCGATCTGGCACGCCGTTGCGCCAGACTTGTTTGTCTGGAGCAAATGCTGTGCCAGCCCGCCTTGTTGAGGCTTTATGCGGCCTGGCGGGCAGGGGCGCGGCACAGCGTGCACAACCATGGCCCGTTATGCCGCTGCATTAACCGTTTTGGGGCGCGACTGCAGACCGTGGACCCGGCCCCGGTGCCATCAAGGCCAGTGCGTACCGTCCATTAATACGCTGTGGCGCACGTCGCTATCCGGGCAGGCGATGCCGAGTTCAGCGGCGGCCTGGCGATACAAGGCAGTCTGGTTGATGCCTGCCGCTATGGTCATCGGCTCGATGTCGCGTTTGATATAGCCCCAGCGCTGGTACTGGCTGACAAACCATGCGCCATCGGATAACCACGGATAGGTGACCGCGCCGTTGCCAAAGAAGCGCACCGGCTCCGGAGTATCCGTGCGCGGCGGAAACTGGCCGAGCAGACGCGGCAGAATCAGTGCTTCCGGCTGGTTCAGATATTGCGGCTGGGCCAGCATACGTGCGGCTTCGGCCCGATGCATGCTGTCGGCATCAAGCCAGCGGCAAGCCTGCAACACGCAGCGGATCAGCGCACGCGCACTGTTGGGGTAAAGCGCGGCAAAGTCGCGGCGGCAGGCCAGGATTTTTTCTGGATGCTCGGGCCAGATTTCGCTGCTGACGATCCAGGTGACGCCAGCGCCGGCTTGTGCCGCCACAGCGTGCCAGGGCTCGCCAGCGCAGAACCCGTCAAGGCGCCCGCTGGCCAGCGTGGCGCTCATCTCGGACGGCGCAATCACCACGGACTGGACATCGCTCAAGGGATGCACGCCTTGCGCCGCCAGCCAGTAATACAGCCACATCGCATGGGTGCCGGTCGGAAAAGTCTGCGCAAACACCAACTGGCGCGGGCTGGTGTCGACAATCTGACGCAGGCTCTGGCCACTGCGCAATTGCTGGGCGAGCGCTGGCGACAGGGTAATGGCCTGGCCATTCTGGTTCAGCGTCATCAATGCCGCCATATCCGCTTGCGGCCCACCTATCCCCAGTTGCACGCCGTAGGCCAGGCCGTATAGCGCATGCGCGGCGTCGAGTTCGCCACTGAGCAATTTATCGCGCAACGCCGCCCACGACGGTTGGCGCAGCAATTGCAGTTCCAGCCCGGCGCTGGCGGCAAAACGTTGGGCCACGAGCAGCGGCGCGCAATCGGTCAGCGCAACAAAACCCAGCCGTAGCGTGGTTTTTTCCGGGGCGCCAGATGCGGGCAGGGAGGCGTGCATTGCTGGATTTCCTTAGCCGAGCAGGTCGGACATATTAATCAGTTGGCGCGCCACGTCGGCCAGCTTCTGGCCTTGCTTCATGGCTTGCGTGCGCAAGAGTTCATAGGCAGCGGCTTCAGTCAGGCCGCGCTTGTCCATCAGCACGCCTTTGGCGCGATCGATCAATTTACGATCTGACAGCTGTTGTTCTACCTTGGCCAGGCGTTGTCGCAGCCGGTCATCCTCGGCAAAACGCACCAGCGCAACCTCGATAATGGGGGAAAGTTTCTCGGCGGCCAGACCGTCAACGACATAGGTGGTTACGCCTGCGCCGACAGCGGCGCGGATTAATTGCTGGTTGGCGTCGTGGGTAAACATCACCACTGGGCGTGGTGCGGTCGCGTTCATCACGGCCAGTTGTTCCAGCGTGTCGCGCGACGGGCTTTCGGTATCGATAATCACCACATCGGGGTGCTGCTGTTCCACCGCGCGCAACAAAGCGGTGGAGCTAACCGCATCGGGCAGCACGTCATAACCCTGCTGCAACAAGGTATCGCGCAGCGCGCCGATGGCTTTGGCAGTGTCGGTGACCAGCAGCACGCGCAACATGCGCTCAGGCCTGCGGGGGAATCAGACGGGACGGCGAGGGCACGGCGCAGAACTCCATAAGGCTGATGATGGATGCAACATGCAAATATCGTGCCGCGGCCAAGCCGCTACGGCTGGCGCGCCGCGCGGCCGGCCTGCAACTGGCGCTGCAGCGCGCGCATTTCGGCCGCATAAATAATGTCTTCCAGATCTTCTTCGCTGATATCCACCAGCTCGCCACGCGCTGATAACACCGCGCGCAAATCATCGCGTGTGACCGCACCGGCTTGCACGGCTGGGCTGACACGATGGTTGCTGGCGGCGCGTTCGCTGACCCGATGCGGGTAACGGCGCTGTAGCGCGTTATTGAACAGCAGGGCGCAGCCCAGCAATAACACCGAGTTCAGCAACACCGGCCACAGCACAAAGCCAAACCCCAGTTTGTACACCGCAGGCCCTCCCAATACGGCGGTCAAGGCCACCGCGCCGCTGGGAGGATGAACGCAGCGCGTTTCAAACATCAACGCGATGGCGACGGCCGCAGCGACGGCAGCGGCAAAGCCGGTATGCCCCAGCAGCAGGCCCGCAGCCACGCCGACGGTTGAGGCAATCAGATTGCCTCCCAGCAACGACCACGGTTGCGCCAGCGGGCTGGCCGGGACCGCAAACAGCAATACCGCCGAAGCGCCCATCGGCGCAATAAACCACGGGTTCAACTGGCCCAGCACGTCGCGGCTCAGAAACTCGGTGAGCCACAAACCCAGCGCGGCGCCGATGCAGCCAAGCAGGCGCTCGCGGCGGCTGGCGGTGGTGGCGGCGGGACGAAAGCTATGCAGCCAGTGAAAAAACCCGTGCATCAAACCGGCTCATCGTTGATCTGAAAGGAAGCGAAATATATCACGGCGTGATATATGCCCGCGACCGCCGCCACGGCTCAAACGTCGGACGGCGCTCACACCTACAGCAATCTGCGCATGCTGCGGACTGGCTGCAGGGCGCGTTGCGCGCATCATGGCAGCGTCGCGGCGTTTGCCGCATCGGCCAGGAGCTTGCAATGGAACCGATCCTTACCTCTGCCTCAACCGCGCCCATGACACTTGCTGTCTATAACGCGCTCAAAACCCTGGATGAGTCGCCTTTGCTGCAACTGACAGTGGGCGAGCAAGAAAAACGCCAGTTGATGCAACTGGGCTATGTGACTGAAAACGAACTGGGGCTGTTTCGCCTCTCGCCGCAAGGCAAAGAGGCGCTGGAAAATTTCCGCAGCCATCACGAAGTGGAATAGCTGCCTGCCCTGGCTTATTGCGCCGTGCTGCTGCCCGCGCCCTTGGTGGTGACCAGGGCACGCACGGCTTGCAAGGTGTTGGCCACGTGTTTGTCCGGGCTGAGCGCAGTGTATTCGTAGGCAATCTTGCCATCCTGGCTAATCACATAAGACGTGCGATTGGCGTATTTGAAGGCCAGTGTGGCGTCGTAGGCGGTCATGATTTTTTTGTCGGCATCCGAGGCCACGGCAAACTTGCTGCGGCATTCCGATACCGAAAACTTGTTCAGCGTCTCAATGTCGTCAGCGGAGATGCCAATCACGGTCGCACCCAAAGCCTGGTACTTGTCGATGGCCTCGGCAAAATCATGGGCTTCAATGGTGCAGCCTTTCGAGAATGCGGCCGGATAAAAATACAGCACCACCGGGCCTTTCTTTAGCGCATCGCTCAATTTGAAATCAAACACCTTGCCGCCCAGCGATGCCTGGGTGGTGAAGGCAGGTGCATCGCTGCCAACGGGCAGGGCCGCATGGGCGGGGCCAGCCAGCACGCTGGCGAGGACCAACGGCAGTGCAAGGTGTGACAAGCGGGGCATGTTTTTTCTCCGGTAGGTCTGGCTGATTATTTGTGGCTGATCTTAGTCGAAACGCGCGGAACCTGTATCAGGTTGTCACAGTCCGTCTGCGTGGGCCCGGCTAATCACAAGGGCCGGGGTCGGGTATATACGCATCTGCTTAATTTCCCGTTATTCTTGGCAACTTCTTTGCGCTCTGGTTCCCACGTGAAATCTAACAAGGCTCCCCTGCAAGAACCACCCTGCGTCATGCCCGGCAATTTCAAGCTGGACGTCGCAGCGTGGCTCATCGCTTTTGCGCTACTGCTGGGCGTGCTGTTGCTGCATCTGGTGCCGGCGCTGTTTACCGGGCTGATTGCGTTTACGCTGATTCATTCGCTGGCGCCGGTGGTGTCACGGCTGGCGCAGGGCGTGCGGGGGCGTCTGCTGGTGGCGATCTTGCTGGTGGCGGTAGTGGTGGGGCTGTTTGTGGCGCTGGGCATTGCCACGGCCGCCTTTGTGCGCAGCGAGGCCGGGCTGTCCGCCCTGTTTGCGCGCATGGCCTTGATTATCGAAGACGCCAGCCAGACCTTGCCGCCGTGGCTGGCCGACAATCTGCCCAATAGCGGCGACGAAATCCGCAGCATGAGCGTGGACTGGCTACGCGCGCATTCCACCGAAATGCGCATCTTTGGGACCGAAGCCGGCATGGCCTTTGTGCATGGATTGATCGGGCTGGTGATCGGCGTGATGGTGGCGGTGCACGACGTTTTGCTGGATACCCATATCAAGCCCTTATCAGCCGCCTTGATGCGGCGCATGCGGCTGTTTACTTATTCATTTCGCCAGGTGGTATTTGCGCAGATCCGGATTTCGGCGATCAATACCGCTTTTACCGCCATTTATCTCGCCATCATCTTGCCCGCCTGCGGCGTGCATTTGCCCTTGGTAAAGACCATGATTCTGGTGTCTTTTATCGTGGGGCTGCTGCCTGTGATTGGCAATCTGATTTCCAACACCGTGATCATCGTGGTGAGCTTGTCGCATTCCTTGCAGATTGCGGCGGGCTCTTTGTTGTTTCTGGTGCTGATCCACAAGCTGGAATATTTTCTGAACGCCAAAATCGTGGGCGGCCGCATCCGGGCCAGTGCCTGGGAAATCCTGTTGGCAATGTTGTTGATGGAAGCACTGTTCGGCATCGGCGGGCTGGCCGCGGCGCCGGTGTTCTATGCCTATCTGAAAAGCGAATTGTCGGCGCGCGGACTGGTGTGATGGTTTGGCAGGCAAGGCGTCCGCGCCGGACGCTTTGCCTGTGCGCTCGCGCTTAATGCAGATGGCGCGGGGTGGAGGTGGTTTCCGGTTCTTCCGGCATTTCGGTATGCAGCAATTCACCCTCCGGCGTCGGGTACAGTGGCGAGCCGCAGTCGTCGCAATAATCGAGCGGAAAGTCATGCTCGTGCACCATGATGTCGACGATGCCGATTTCCTTCAGCACGGCCTCGATTTGCGCCACGCAATCGGTGTGCTCATCCTCGCCATCCAGCAACGGCCAGACCACGCCATGTAGCACTTTGTCTTCGCCGCGACGTAAAAAGCCCACGCGATATTCTTCCAGTCGTTTGCCCTGGAATGGCCCGATGACCGCCTGCAATTCGCGCGCGCCCAGATTCAGGGTCAGCATCAGGAACGCCACCGTGGCCCGCAGCGAATACGCCCGCGATGCCCGATCTGCCTCACGCCAGGTGGTGTGATAGGCGCCGGGGAGCAGCGCCTCAAATGCCGCGCCAGGCAATAAGGGCGACATAGCTGCCGCACCCTGGCGTTGCCATTGATCGATGGCCTCGTCGCTATCGCCATCCTCTTCTTGCCAGCGGAACAGGGCTCCGCCTTGCGGCACGGCCACGACGCCAATCACGTAACGGGTGTCGGACAGGAAGGGGCGGGTTTCTGGTAATCCGGGCGGCACGGCATAGCTGCCATTGCCGAAGGCGGCCTGGGTGAGCGCTTGCAGCAATTCCAGCGTCGGCACAAAACCACGCGGCAGTTGGTCGGGGCTGTAAAGAAAATCGCCGATGCCGATCTGGGCGTTGCGGGCAAAGACGTGGGCGCCCAGTTGTGTGCGTACATTGCGCAGCGTTTCGGCCGGGATATTGCCCGAGGCAATTTGCCAGCGCGACCACGTCAGCAAGGGCGCGCTGAACATCAGGACGTCCCATACCTTGCCGTCGATGCTGATGGTGGTTGATTCGCACACGCTTTCGATGGTGTCGGCCAACGCGTTATACGCCTCAACGTCGTTTTCACTGAGTTGGTCGAGCGCGCTGTTGAGCGTGTCTTCTTCTTTGTCGTTGAGCAGACGCTCCACCAGGGTGGAGAGGCGGGTTTGCCAGAATTGGTCTTCAAGGCGGCTGGTGGAGCTGGCCATGCCTTCAGAAAGCCGGATCAGATCCACTTCATCCGCCGGACTGCGACCACGGCGGGAAGGGCGATTGCGTTTGATCATGTAATTGCTCCGGTCGGTAATCTTGTCATTCTAGCGAATGTGGCCCGCCCCGGTGCGCTGGCTTGCTGGTCAGGCGGGCGTGGGCGCCAGTCGCATCAGTACGGCAGCATCACCGTAGCCGTCGATAGTACGTTCCGGCACAAAGCCCCAGCGCCGCCAGAAGTCCTCTGCCTGCAGCACGGCCACCAGGCGCGTCTGCCGCAAACCGTGAGCGCGACCCCAGGCCATGGCATGTTCGACCAGTGCGGGCGCAATCCCCCGGCCGCGCGCCTGGGGCAGGACGGCCAGATCGTGCCAGAAGTGGGTATCGGCTGGCGTGCTGAGCGCGGGCAGTGCCTGGCCGAGCTTGGGTGGCTGTGCACCACACCAAGGATGCGTAAAGAAATAGCCCACCACGCGGCCCGCCTGCTCGGCCAGCCAGCTGGAATGCGGCGAGGCGTGCAGTTTGCTGGCGAATGCAGCCAGCGGTTCATGAAATCCGGCGGGATAACAGGCTTGCTGAATGGTGTCGATGGCGGGCAGATCGGCCAGGGTGACAGGGCGGATATGGACAGCGGTCATGATCTGATGCGGTTCTGGAAGCTGAAAAAACAAATGCCTCCAAAAAGGAGGCATTTGTTTTAGCCGGGCAAGCCCGGCTGGGCTGGCAGATTACTCGCCGCGGTTGTTGCGACGGGCAAATTCGCCACGGATGGCACGGTCGCTACGCGGAGCGCCATCACGTGCGCCTTCGCGCTTGAAGCCGCCTTCACGCGGAGCGGAGTTGAAACCGCCTTCGCGCTTGAAGCCACCTTCACGCGGTGCAGCTGCATCGCGGCTGAAGCCACCTTCGCGTTTGAAGCCACCTTCACGCGGAGCGGAGTCGCGGTTGAAACCACCTTCGCGCTTGAAGCCACCTTCACGCGGAGCGGAATCACGGTTGAAACCACCTTCGCGCTTGAAGCCGCCTTCACGCGGAGCGGAATCACGGTTGAAACCACCTTCGCGCTTGAAGCCGCCTTCACGCGGAGCGGAGTCACGGTTAAAGCCGCCTTCACGCTTGAAACCACCTTCACGCGGTGCGGAATCACGGTTGAAACCACCTTCGCGGTTGTAACCGCCTTCACGCGGTGCACGGCTGAAAGTGCGTTCGCCGTTGGCATCAGCGCGGTTAAAACCACCTTCGCGCGGTGCCGAGTCACGGTTGTAGCCACCTTCACGCGGTGCGGAATCACGGTTGTAACCGCCTTCGCGCGGCTTGCCAGCGTAACCACCGCGGCCACCGTTACCACCTTGCGGACGACCGCCGCCACCAAAGCCACGACCACCGCGGTCATTGCCGCGATCGCCGCCACGCTCACCGCGGGCTGCCGGCTGGAAGCGTGCTTCCAGACCTTCCATCGCCATGGTGCCGAAGTCGATCTGATAGCGTTTACGGATACGCGTCAGCAGCATGAAGTCGTTTTTGGTCACCAGCGACACTGCGCGGCCTGAACGACCAGCACGGCCGGTACGACCAATACGGTGAATGTAATCTTCCGAGAAACGCGGCAGATCAAAGTTGATCACCTGACCGATACCGGCCACGTCAATACCACGGGCAGCAACGTCGGTAGCGATCAGCATGTCGATCTCGCCACGGCGCAGCTTGTCCAGCACTTTACGGCGGGTGCGTTGCGGCAGATCGCCGTGCATGGCATCAGCGCGCAGGCCTTCCAGCTTCAGCCAGTCAGAGATGCTGTCAGCGTCAACCTTGGTGGCGACAAAGACGATCGACTGGGTGTCCGGCAGGGCTTGAGCCAGTGCAGCGGTCAGTTTCAGTTTGTGTTCGTAACCATCGGCGTAATGCACCGATTGTTCCACGTTAGCGGTCGGCAGACCTTGCGGGGCCAGTTCCACTTTCTGCGGGTTACGCAGCATCGGTGCAGCAAACGTTTGCACGGTTTGCGACAGCGTGGCGGAGAACAGGGCGGTTTGGCGTTCCGGCGGCAGTTGGCCGACGATTTCTTCGATGTCGTCGATGAAACCCATGTCCAGCATGCGGTCAGCTTCGTCCAGCACCAGCATTTCGAGGCGGCGGAAGTCGATACGACCGCTGCGCATCAGGTCCATCAGACGGCCCGGGGTAGCAACCAGTACTTCAACCGGTTGCGCCAGTTGTTTGTGTTGAACCGGGTAAGGTACGCCACCGACCACGCTAACGACTTTGCAACGCGGAATACGACGGGCAAAAGCGACGGCCACCTTGGAAACCTGTTCAGCCAGTTCACGCGTCGGGGTCAGTACCAGAACACGCGGGCCTTTGCCGTGGTGAACCGGCGGACGTGCCAGACGGGTGATTGCAGGCAACAGGAAGGCGGCGGTCTTGCCGGTACCGGTTTGTGCAGAAGCCATCAGATCTTCGCCGCGCAGCAGCACGGGGATCGCATGAGCTTGAATCGGGGTGGGGTTTACCAGGCCTTGCGAGGCCAGTTCTTTGGAGAGATCTTCGTCGAGGCCGAGCGAAGAGAAAGTGATATCCTGATCTGAAGCCTGATCATGGGCGGCGAGCGTCATGCTGTAGTCCTGGTTAAGTGAGCCGGATCAATCAAAGTGTCCGGCGAAGCATCGACCTAACCAACATATGAACCGCAATCACGAACAAACGCAGGGGCGGTGAAGAGGTCAGGGGCGATGAATATCAGAGAGTTGGCAGTCAAAAGCGCTGCCAGCTCTGGGCGAAAGGACGGACTATACGGCTTATTCGGACTAAGGGCAAGTCTCTTGCCATAAAGTTATATGAATATTCTTAACCAGCGGTAGCAAGGTCAGGCGCCAACGCAGGTTCCGCCACGCTTTTCAGGTATTCATGCAGTACCACTTGCTCGATCCGCGCACGTTGCCCCAAGGGTACCGGCAACTGCAGTTGCAGCATCACGGCTTCTCTATCGTCCAGCGCCACCCGTACTCGTGGCTCGGTGGGTGTGGGTTCCAGCGCATAGGTCCGTTCCAGTTCGCGCACATGCACGGCCAGGTCGCTGGCGTATTCCGCGATGACATTATTGGCCGCCTGCAGCAAAGCCGTCTCGGCGCGCTGCCAGTCCTGATCGCGGCTGATGGCCACGTGCACGGTCTGTAATACATAAGCGCCCAACATGGTTTCGTTAAAAACCGGGTTGGACAGTAACAGCGAATTGGGAAACACGATCACCCGGCCGACGGTGCCCTTATGCGGCGCGGCGGCGCTGGATTCGATCAGCGTGGTCGACAGCAGGGTGATGTCGATGACCCGCCCGCGCAATTGGGCGATTTCGATGCGGTCACCAATATCAAACACACGCCCGGTGGTGCGATAGACCGAGCCCAGTATGCACATCAACATTTCTTTGGTGGCCAACACGATGGCGGCGGCAATCGCGACCAGCGATACCGCAAATGCTTCGATCTCATGCCCCCAGATCACCACCATGCCCAGCACAAACAACACCAGGCCCAGATTGCGCGTATAGACCAGCATGCGGCGGCGCGCTTCGGGTGCGGTGTCTTCGCGACGCAAGATGGCGCGGGCAATGAGCGAGCGCACCGTGACCAGCGCGGCAATATAGGCGATCGAGGCAAACAGATCGCGCAGAAACGCAATATCGGAAAACGAGGCAATCAGGTCTTTAAACATGGGCGCATTCTATGTGGCGGCACTGTCCTCTGCAAAGACGGCTTGCCGGAATGACTACACGCCGTAAGAAAAATGCTGATGGGAACGTCCCTGATGGGTGGATAACAGTAATTTCTTATATAGTGGCGCTGCCGTAAGGCCCCCGCTGCCGACCGCAGGGTGGGAACTGAATGGCGTTGGCAGCGTACCAAGAGGCACACTGCCGAGTTAACTGACGGAATGAATCATAATAATGTCCTTGCTACGCGGAGCGCGCCCGTGCTGATCCGGAATCTATTACGTTTGGTCTTGCTTGGCCTGACCTTGCTGGCTCCCGCCGCAGCCTTTGCTGCAGCGGGCAAAGTGGCTGCCATGAACGGACAGATCATGCTGGCGCACGCCTCTGGCGTTGCGCAGGCGGTCAAGGTGGGTGATGCCGTGGACAAGGGCGACACCGTGAGCGCCGGCCCCAACAGTTGGGCCGTGCTGAGCATGCAGGACGGCGCCAGCCTGACCTTACGCCCCAATGCGAAATTGCATATCGATGACTACGTGTTTGACGTCGATAATCCCAAAAACGGTCGCAGTTGGTTGACGCTGACGCAGGGTGCGTTGCGCTCGATTACCGGCGCCATCGGTCGCATGAATAAAGACAGCTACAAGCTGGTGACTCCGACCGCCACCATCGGTATTCGCGGCACCGATTACGATGTCGATGTGGTCACCGACAACAGCCAGCCCGGGCTGGAGCCCGGTACATACCACACGGTGAATGCGGGCGGCACCACGCTCAAGACGCCAGAAGGCGCCATCAACGTGGCCCCGCGCCAGACGGCCTGGACCACGGCCAAACCAGCCAAACCGCGACGCATGAGCAAAAAACAAACCAGTGTCTGGAGCGATATCGGCAAGTTCGATCTGAGCCAGAAAATCAGCAGCGTGCTTGATGGTCTGCATTTGCATAGCGGCGAGGGCTACACACTCGACCCGGACAAATTGGGCAATGACGCACCCAAAGTGCGCCGTTATATGAAGGCGCATCCGGAAAACCCGGCGCGACGCCGCAGCGCCGGCGCTAAACAGTCCGGGCCGGACGGCATCCGCCAGACGCCCGCGCCGGAATCCAGCGCGCTGGATATGGCCAACCGCAAGGCCGGGCAAGAAGCGGATATGTCGCAGAAGTTGCAACACGGGCAGTGGGCGCCGGGTAATCGTTACTTCAAGCCCGCCAACGCCGAGGCCAGACATTAAGCTGCGCTGCGGCGCTGGCCATCAAAAACGGGCATCATGTGCCCGTTTTTTATTGCTTATCGCATCCACTTTTCAGGTCGACCATGAAACAGATCAGCCAGTCCGATATTGATCAACTCGCCGCCCAGGCCGCGGCATCGCCCCGCCAGCGCGCCAATCTGAATCTGCATCCCGAACTGGCGGACCCGATCCAGCGTCTGGCCATTGCAATGGAACCGGCAACCTATGTGCGGCCGCATCGACACCCGCATACCTGGGAATTGCTCTACCCCTTGCGCGGTCGATTTGTGGTGCTGCATTTTGACGATGCCGGGGTGGTGATAGATCGTGCGGTGCTGGGTGACGGGACGGCCACATTGGAGACGCCGGCAGGCACATGGCATGCCGTGCTGTCGCTGGATGCGGGTGGGGTGATTTTTGAAGTGAAACACGGGCCGTATATGGCGATCGATCCGGCGGATTACCTGCCGGGCACGCCAGCAGAAGGCGAGGTGGCGGCAACGGCGTTAATGGCCTGGTATGCCAACGCGCAACCGGGCATGCGCTTGCCGCTTTAACCTGAGGTTGAAAAGGACGTCGGTGCCGGCGCGGGGTTGGTGTAAACACTGGCCGGGGTGGGGGCGATATGGTTGCCGCTGGCGCCCGGGCTTTCGGTGCTGACGCGTTGTTCGGCATCCAGCACGGCTAACCAGTCCGCGGTGCTTTGTTCGGGGAGTTCCGCGGCCACCAGCAGATAGGGCGCTTCGCCAGGGGCGGCTGTGGTGTCTGGCGCGCTGCCTTTGTAGAGGGGAAGCGGGCTGGATTGCGTGGCGCTCTGGTTACGCGTGGTCAGTTTGCGTTTGATGGCGCCAGCGCCGGTGGTGTAGATAGCGCGGGCCGCCTGGATCAGATTACGGTTCATGGCGGTACTCCGGTAGGAACACTCGCCATGATGCCGCTAGAGGGGTCTGCCGCGCAGCGACCTTTCACCGCGCTTTCCAGGTATTTTTGCCGTCAGGCGGCGCGAGCGTCCTGGATGCGGCCAAATTGCCAGCGCACAAACTTGACCGAACCGCGCCAGGTAATACGCACCATCCACAGCAACAACATAAAGCACAGTACACCGCCCACCAGCAGGGCCAGACCAAAGCCCAGCACTTTCTTCGGCGTGCTGGCACGCGTCAGGATGTGCACATCATCATCGTCATCCATCACCAGGCGCACGGTATCGTCGGCGCGTTTGCTAACCACGATGGTCGAAGCGGTGCCCGCATGATCCATGTTGTACCAGTCGATACTGCCGGTCTTGCTGTCGCGGGCAATCTCGACCGTATCGCCGTCTGCCGTCACCACGTTCAGTTTGCTGATTTCGCGCCGACGCATGCTGTAGCTGTCGTTGTCGTCCAGTTGGCCGCCATCGGTGCGGGTCAGATGGCCATGCTCGCTCTTGAGCGCAATCACTTCGCCTTTGCGGCTGGTCAGCTTCAGCTCATCGCCATCGCGCAGCTCCACGCCGATATCGGGCATGTGGTAGTGCAGGGCGGAGGTTGCGCTACCGATGGACTTGCGGCGGGCATCCGCTGCCTCGCGCGCCGTCGGGTTGCCGCCATCGTCTTCCGGCTCAAACACGCTGACATTTACATAACCATCGTCCGGCCCAAGGCTGGCGGTTTGCAGGCTGGGCCAGCCGGTGGCGGTATGCGAACCCCACATCAACACCATGACCAGACCGGTGACCGAGCAGATCACGCTCACGGCCATAAAGCAGGTCAGCAGGCAGAGATAAATCATGAACGGCACGGCCAGGATGAAATTAAGCACGCCCAGACCGGCGATGGCGCCGATGGTGCGCATCAAACTGGCGACATTGCGATCGCGCTCCCAGGTGCGGTAATGCATTTGCACTTTGAGTTCGCGGGCCAGGCGGCGTGGGTCGCCGAGGGCAGCGGCAATTTCCTGTTCGCTGCGGCCATCGCTCAGCGCGTCATGAAAGTACTCGGTGTAATCCGAGAGGATTTCGTTGATAGCGTCGCGAGGCAGGTCTTGCAGGCCGCGTTCGAGTTGGTCGAGAAAAGATTTCTGGTTCATTTTTGTACTTCCTCATCGAGACCGGTGGCTGTACCGGTGGTCTGGGCGTCAAGGACGCTCTCAACTTCAGTGACAAATTCGCGCCATTCCTGCCGCATGCTGGCCAGCTCGCGATGTCCATCCGGCGTAAGCCGGTAGTACTTGCGTGCCGGGCCGCTGCTGGATTCGACCAGGTAAGTGCTCACCCAGGATTCGTTCTGCAGCCGCCGCATCAGCGGATAGATCGTGCCTTCACTGACATCCATGCCTTGCGCCAGATTGCTGGCGATTTCGTACGAGTAGCTGTCTTTGCGGGCCAGCAGAGCCAGCACACACATGTCGAGCGTTCCTTTCTTGAGCTGTATCTTCATGGTGTTTCCTTTTCAGTACCATGCAATGCACAGTACGATGGAATGGATAGTAGTCATTCAGTACCTTGTGATGCAAGGTATAGTTTTATGTCGATGGCATTCCGGCGACAAACGGTAGGTGACAGTCATTGGAGAAGGGGTGGTGGCAACCGCACAAAAAGCGCTTTATGCCAGGCGGGCCGCCACAGCGGCGTTGCCGCGCTGCGGGCTTTTAGCGACAATCGCGCCATCGCAGGCACAGCCTCTGTGCTTTAACGGCAAGGAAAATCGCTATGACTATCGTTGTGACCGGCGCAGCCGGCATGATCGGCTCCAACCTGATACGCGCGCTCAACGAGCGCGGCGACACCGACATCATTGCGGTGGACAACCTCACGCGCGGCGACAAATTCCGCAATCTGGTCGATTGCCAGATTTCGCATTACGTCGACAAGACTGATTTTCTGGACGAATTGGCCAGTGGGCGCTGGGACGGCCAGATCAGTGCGGTGCTGCATCAGGGCGCGTGCTCCGACACCATGGAGCACAACGGCAAGTACATGATGGACAACAACTATCAGTACACGCTGGGGCTGTTTGAATGGTGCCAGTCAGAAGAAATCCAGTTTCTGTATGCCTCCAGCGCAGCCACCTATGGCGCGGGTCGCAACGGCTTTCATGAAGATCCGGAATGTGAATCGCCGCTGAACGTGTATGGCTATTCCAAGTTGCTGTTCGACCAGGTACTGCGTCAGCGGTGGGATGAGCTCAGCGCGCAAGCGGTCGGCTTTCGCTATTTCAATGTGTACGGTCCGCGCGAACAACATAAAGAACGCATGGCCTCGGTGGCCTTCCACAATTTCAATCAGTACCGCGCTACCGGCAAAGTCAAATTGTTTGGCGAATACGGCGGCTACCCGGCGGGCGGCCACACGCGTGACTTCGTGTCGGTTGAAGACGTGGTCAAGGTCAACCTGTGGTTTCTGGAGAACTCCGAAGTCTGCGGCGTTTACAACGTGGGCACCGGCAAGGCGCAACCGTTTAATGATGTGGCGCTGACGGTCATCAATACCTGCCGCGCTGACGAAGGCAAAAGCGTGCTGACCCTGGCCGATGCCATCGGCGAGGGGCTGCTGGAATACACCGAATTTCCCGATGCGCTCAAAGGCAAATATCAAAGCTTTACCGAAGCCGATATGACCTTGCTGCGTGAAGCAGGCTATGACGAAGCCTTCCTCACGGTGGAAGAAGGCGTGCAGCGTTATGTGCAGGAATTGCTGCGCAAATAAGCTGGCCCGGCGTGTAACTTCAAGGCGTGGTGGGCTCGCCGATGCGATAGCGAAAGCGCAGCCCGGGCGTGTCGAGATTGTCGCGGGCGGCGTTCTGGCGGTGGCTCAAATGGTAACGCCGGCGAAAATCGCCCGGCGATAAACCCTTGGCCGCCGCAAATTGTTTGTAGAAATGACTGGGGCTGGGAAAGCCACTTTGCTCGCCCACCAGTTGCACCTGCAAATGGGTGGTGATCAGCAAATTGCAGGCATGCCCGATACGCAACTGGCCCAGCAAACCCGACATATTGTCGTGCAGCTGCTCGCGCAGTAGCCGCTTCAGCGTGGCCTCGCTGGTGCGCGCGGCGGTGGCCAGATCGGCCAGGGTAACCGGCTCGCGATAATGCTGATGCAACCACGCCAGCGCCAGTTCGATGCGTTGATCCAGCACATCCGGATTACGCGCCCCCGCCAGAAAACGCGCGCCATGATCGCGCGGTAGCCCATCCAGAATTTCCAGCAAGCAGCCCAGCCGGGTCAGGCCGCGCGCGCTCTTGAGCCGATCAAACAAGGCGGTCATGCCTTCAGCGCAGGGCAGGCTGAATTCCACCCCGTTCTGCGCACCCCGCAGCCACTGCGCCAGACCCGTCATCTCGGGGAGTGCGCCAGCCGCCAGTTCCTCGACCCATTCCCGGGTAAAAAAGATCACTTCCACCTGATGCAAAGCGCCGTCGGCGCGGCGCGGCGCTTGCCAGGTATGCGCCTGGTTGGGCCCCACCAGCATCAGATCAAGCTCGCCAAACGGCGCCACATCGCCACCCACATAACGCATGCCGCGCGCGCGACGTGTGAGCGTGAGTTCGAATTCAGGATGGTAGTGCCATATAAATGGCACCTGCTCCACATCAAGCCGCTGGTAATGCCAGCGCTGACCGTGGCTGTATGCAACCATTTCACGTGTCAACATACGGGTTACACCTTAGGGGTCCGGGTGAGCTGATTGTAGAGAAAATTGCACCATAAGCGAACCCGGAAAGACTGGCGGTGCGCGATATTCCAGCTATCTCTAGTCAGTTTGCAGGACGCATCATGCCGCGCCACCACGCTTTAGCCTTCTTGTTTGATATGGATGGCACCCTGATCGATTCCCATGTGCTGGTCGACCGGACCTGGTCCGCGTGGTGCGCCCGGCGCGGTTTTGATCTGGAAGAAATCCGCCCTTATACCCACGGCGTGCGCACCGAAGACACGCTACGCATGGTTGCGCCGCATCTTGATGTCGCGACTGAAGTGGCATGGATGGAAGAGATCGAAACCGACACCAGCGGTGGTATCAAGCTGGTGCCGAACGCGGGCCATTTTCTGGCTCGGGTGCCGGACGAACACTGGGCCGTGGTCACCTCCGCCTCGCGCCCGGTGCTGGATGCGCGCTTTGAAGCCTGCGGCCTGGTATTGCCGCGCGCAGTGGTCACCTCCGAGACCGTCAGCCGCGGCAAACCGTCGCCGGAACCCTATCTGCAAGCCGCAGAAAAACTCGGCATCCACCCGCGCGATTGCATCGTGTTTGAAGACGCCCCCGCCGGCATGGAATCCGCCCTGGCCGCTGGCTGCCGCGTGGTTTTGGTCGGCGGCCTGCAGTCGACGGAACGCGGCGTGATCGGCGCGATCAATGACTACGCCGAACTCGAACTCGATGTGCACGACGGCCTCACCCTGAGTGTTCCCGAATCCGTCGCTGCCCGTTACGCCATGTTCTGAGCGCAAAAATCCGCGGCGGCGCGGGCCAACGGTTATTTCAGGGTGTTGGCCAGACTCTGCAGGTTTTGCGGTTGCACGCGGATGATGCCTTTGCGCGGGCTGTCGATATCAGCGATCAGCAAAAAGGACAGCGCCACCACCAACGGCATGATGACGAGAAAACGCAAAGGCGGGCGGCGGCCGCGCATTCCGTAACCCACCAGCAGGTTGCAAAAGATACCCAGCAAGCCCAGCAACAGCCAAACCGAATGCGGGATGCGGTTCCACCAGGCGGCTTGCGCGTAGCCTTGCGCATTAATGACGTCATTAGCGCCCGCCACCACCAGTGCCGTCACTGGGTTGGGCGTTGCGGCTGCGGCGCCTGCGCGCACCACTTGCCAGATGGCGTTTTGTGCTGCGCCGGCCTCTGCGTTCAGTTGCGCGCGGCGGTCGGCGTCCAGCGGCGCGTAAAACTCAAGGCGTAGCGCAAGATAATGTTTTAGCGCGCTTTGCATTTGTTTGTTTTGCGGTGCCGGTAGCAGATCCGCGCGCAGGTATTCAGTGCCGATGGCATTGGCCTCTTCCTCTTCGTAGTTCTTACGCTGGTCGTAGCGGCCGACGGCCATGGACAGGCTGAAGCCGATGACCAGGGCCAGCAAGGTCAGCGATGCGGACTGCACGATGCCAAAATCATCGCGCACTTCTTTGTCCTGCAAGGCCTGCTTGCCTGGCATCCGTGTACCGGCATAAGCGCATGCCAGCATGATCGTTACGGCTACAAAAAACAGAACAATCGGGAAATCGACCAGCTGGGCCATAGGAAGCTCATTCGAGTTTTTCAGGGGTGTGGTAGGGGGGGGCTGCTGCAGGTCGCGCCCGCCATCCTCGTCGGTGCCGCGGGTCAGCGATGCCGAGTTCAGCCCGCGCACTCTGGTTTTACAGGATTTGCCTGCGTGGTTGCGCGCCGTGGGAACGATTTTTCTGCCAATCGGAGGAGGAGTCGGAGCAACCGGGCCCGGCCCGTTGCGCTATGCGGGCGTCATACGCAGGTTGCCATTTCAGGATTTCGTCTTATCAATAAGTTGAAGCATGCATCTCCGCAGCACGCTTGCCGTCTCGAGTCGTGCCACCGTGGCATACGGAAAAGCATGTGCTCTGCCTCCCGACCCTATATGAAGCGTTAACCGTCGCCCCGGCGACTGCAAAAAAACAAAAGGCGCCGTCGTCATGGATTTTGTCCTGCATACGTTTCGCGCCAACCCCGAGCTGGGCATCTTTCTGGCGATTGCGCTGGGAACCTGGCTAGGTAATGTGCGATGGGGCAAGTTTCATCTCGGGTCGGTAGCAGGTTCTTTGCTGATGGGGTTGCTGATCGGGCAGATCGGCATTGCCGTACCTGCCTTGCTGAAGGCGGTTTTCTTTGCACTCTTCATCTATTCCGTGGGCTTTAAAAGCGGCCCGGAATTCTTCGGTAGCCTCAATCGCGGCACGCTGAAACTGGTGGTGTTTTCGGTTGTGCTCTGTGTAACGGGCTTGCTGACCATACTGTTGATGAACCATTGGTTTGGTTTTGATGCCGGTTTTGCGGCTGGGCTGGGGGCGGGCGCGCTCACCGATACCGCGATGATGGGTACGGCTGCCAGCGCGCTGAACGGTTTACCCATCACCAGCGCACAACTGAGTCAGCTCAACAGCCATATGGCAGTGGCCTACGCCATTACCTATCTATTCGGCACGATAGGCCTGATTCTGTTTGTCAGCGCCATCGCGCCGCTGTTGCTCGGCGTGGATCTCAAGCAATCGGCCCGGGAGCTGGAAGCCAAACTCGCTGAAGGCGAGGGGGGGCACGACGACGTCATGACGCCTTACACCCGCATCGTGACCCGCGCGCACGTCCTTACCGCTGCGGGTACTGCCATTGCCAGAACCATCGCCGCAGTCGAGCACGATTTGCCGTGGATCAGCATTGAACGCGTGGTGCGTGCTGGCGCCGTGCATGAACGCCAGCCGGATCTGCTGCTGCAGGAAGGGGATATTGTCGGGATCGGTTGCCAGCGCGTGTACGCGGCGCAGCTCGCTGCCTTGCTGGGGCCAGAAATCGATCATCCATTGGCCATGTCCTATCCGACGCGCGCGGTCGAAGTCGTGGTGCGGCACGGCGAATTTGCCCACAAAAATCTCGCTCAAATCCGGGCTATGGTTGGCCCGTCGTCGCGGCACGGACTATTTCTTGATCGCGTTACCCGCCAGGGCTATGACTTGCCGCTGCTTAACAAGACCGTGTTACGGCCCGGCGATATTGCGCATCTGTCGGGTCGGCCGGACTGCGTCGATACCTTGGCCGCGCGCCTGGGCAAGGTCCGTTCCGCCCGGCACAAGAGCGATATCGCATTGCATGCTTTCGGGATTGTATTGGGGTCGCTGCTGGGCGCGCTGTCGGCACGGGTTGGCGACGTACCCATCGAGTTGGGGATAGGTGGCGGCATCCTGGTGGTGGCGCTGGTGCTGGGCTGGTTGCAATCGCGCTATCCCGCCTTTGGCGCCTTGCCCCCGGCCGCCCAGTGGGCGTTTTCCGAGTTCGGTCTGACCGCTTTTGCAGCCGTGGTCGGTTTACTGGCCGGGCCGCCAGCCATCGTCGCCATTCAGGCGCATGGCATCTCTCTGGTAATTGCTGGCGTCGTGGTAACGCTGGTGCCGCCGGTGGTTGCGTTTTATTTTGGCAAATGGGTACTGCGGCTACATCCGATGATCTTGCTAGGCGCACTTGCTGGCGCCCAGACCGAGGCCGCGTCGATGAACGCCATTATCGAGCAATCCGGCAGCCAGACGCCCGTCATTGGCTTTACCGTGTGTTATGCCATCTCCAACGTGCTGTTCGCGGTGTGGGGCCCGATTATCGTTGCTGCCGCCTGAGACCCGAGCGGGGCCGTCACGCAGCTGCGGGGCTAGCTGGCTGGCGCGCACGGCACTGCATGGCGATACGATCTTGCGTATTCCCGGCTTATAATCGGGGCTCCATTGGAGTGCCCATGTATAAATACATCGAAGATTTCGTCGGCAATACGCCGCTGGTGCGGCTAAAGCGCTTGCCTGGCGACACCAGCAATATCGTGCTGGTCAAACTCGAAGGTAACAATCCGGCAGGCTCGGTCAAAGACCGGCCGGCCTTGTCGATGATCCGCCAGGCCGAAGCGCGTGGCGACATCAAGCCGGGCGATACCCTGGTTGAAGCCACCTCGGGCAATACCGGCATCGCGCTGGCTATGGCCGCCGCCATGATGGGTTATCGCATGGTACTGATCATGCCGAAAAATTCCAGCATTGAACGGGTGCAGACCATGAAAGCGTTTGGCGCCGAAGTCATCCTCACCGATGGCATGGAAGCCGCGCGTGATCTGGCCGTGACCATGAGCGCGCAGGGTGAGGGCCTGATGCTGGACCAGTTTGCCAATCCCGATAATCCGCTCGCGCATTATCAAAGCACCGGCCCGGAAATCTGGCGCGATACCGCTGGCGGCATCACCCATTTTGTCTCCAGCATGGGCACCACCGGCACCATCATGGGCACGCAGCGTTTTCTTAAAGAAAAGAACAGCGCCATCCAGATCGTCGGCGTGCAACCTTGTGACGGTGCGTCCATTCCAGGCATCCGCAAATGGCCGCAGGAATACGTGCCCGATATCTGCGACTGGAACAAGATTGATCGCGTCATGGAAGTGACGCAGCAAGAAGCCGAAGACACCACGCGGCGGCTGGCGCGCGAGGAAGGCATTTTTGCCGGCATCTCGTCGGGCGGCGCGCTGGCGGCGGCACTCAAGTTGTCGGCCGAGGTCGAAAACGCCGTTATCGTCTCGATCATTGCGGATCGGGGCGACCGTTATCTTTCTACAGGCGTATTTCCTGCATGACACCGGTTGATCTGCACTGCCATTCCAATGTCTCCGACGGCTTGTTGCCGCCGGCCGAAGTTGTGCGCAAAGCGGCCGCGCGCGGTTGCAAACTGTTTGCGCTGACGGACCACGATGATTTGCGCGGCCTGACCGAAGCGCATGCCGAGGCCACACTGCATGGGCTCAAGCTCATTAACGGGGTCGAAATCTCGGTTAGCTGGGGCAAGCACACGCTGCATATGCTCGGGCTGAATGTGGATCGTCACAACGACGTTTTGCAACAAGGCCTGGCCAGCGTGCGCGCAGGCCGTACTGAACGGGCCGAGCGCATGAGCGCCTCGTTGGCGAAAGTGGGCCTCGACAATATGATCGAAGGCGCGCGCAAATATGCCGACAACCCCGAGATGATCAGCCGCACGCACTTTGCGCGTTATCTGGTAGAAATTGGCGCCTGCAAAGACACCAAAACGGTCTTCAAGCGCTTTATGGTGCGCGGCAAACCCGGCTATGTAGAACACGAATGGGCGCGCCTGCACGAAGCCATCGAATGGGTGCGCGCAGCGGGCGGCAAAGCGGTGCTGGCGCATCCGGGCCGCTATGAGATGGGTAACGAAACCATGCGCGTATTGCTGTCCGAGTTTCGTCGGCTGGGGGGCGAGGGCATCGAAGTGGTGTCCGGATGTCATGGCGCCGCCGAGATCGGCCGTTTCGGGCGCCTGGCGCAAGAATTTGAACTGCTGGCCTCGTCGGGTACCGATTACCACGCTACCGGCGAAGGCGCGCGCGAACCCGGGTTGAATCCCGATCTGCCCATCGGTTGCGTACCAGTGTGGCAAGACTGGCTGGAAGCGGAAGTTGCATAAGCAGAGGGCGCACAAGCTGACTTGATGCGCCCGGTTTTTGACCCTATTTAGGCGGGTATGGCCCAATTCTTTTCAGTACACCCCGAAACCCCACAGCCGCGCTTGATCAAGCAAGCGGTGGATGTCGTCCGTAAAGGCGGCGTGATCGTTTATCCCACCGACTCGTGCTATGCCATCGGCTGTAGCCTGGAGTCCAAAGACTCGCTGGATCGCATACGCCACATCCGGCGTCTGGACGACAAACATCACTTCACCTTGGTCTGTCGCGATCTCTCGCAGATCGGCACCTACGCCAAGGTCGACAACAGCACCTATCGCGCGCTGAAAGCGGCCACACCAGGCAGCTACACCTTTATTCTGCAAGCCACCAAAGAAACGCCGCGCCGGGTCTGGCATCCCAAAAAGCAGACCATCGGTTTGCGCGTGCCACAGCATCCGGTGGCATTGGCCTTGCTGGAAGAACTGGGTGAGCCGCTGTTGTCTTCCACTTTGCTGTTGCCCGGTGATGAAGACCCGCTCACCGATGCCTGGGAAATCCGCGACCGGCTGGAGCACGATGTCGATCTGGTGCTTGAAGGCGGCTATTGCGGCCTTGAACCCACCACCGTGGTCGACTTGTCCAATGGCGCGGCCGAAATCATCCGTGTCGGCAAGGGTGATCCAGCCTTGTTCGGTGGCTAGCACTGGCGCGCTTTCTGCTTGTACCGAGTGGGCCGGCGTGCTGCTGGCCCACGATTCCGATTTTCGTCGCTGCGCTGATCCGTGCGATCATGCAGCGCAATATGCTCCGGGAAACTCCCCTCGATGGACTTGAACCTGATCCAGAAGATTTGTGTCTGGTCTCTGCCTGTTTTGTTTGCCATTACGGTGCACGAAGCAGCGCATGCATTTATCGCCAAACGCTTTGGCGATACCACCGCCTACATGATGGGGCGCATGACGCTGAACCCGCTCAAGCATATTGATCCCGTCGGCACTATCCTGCTGCCGCTCATTTGCCTGATGTTGCCCGGGGGCTTTCTGTTTGGTTGGGCCAAGCCGGTGCCGGTACGCTTTGACAAGTTGAACAATCCCAAGCGCGACATGCTCTGGGTGGCCGCCGCCGGGCCTGCCGCCAACCTGATCATGGCCATCGGCTGGGGCTTGCTGTTCAGGCTCGGCGGCGCGATGGATGGCAGCAGCCTGCAATTGCCGCTGCTGTATATGTCACAGGCCGGCATCATGATTAACCTGATGTTGATGGTGCTGAATCTGATTCCGGTGCCGCCACTGGATGGCGGGCGCATGCTGATTTCGCTACTGCCGCGCAAGTCCGCCATGAGTGTGGAGCGCATTGAACCCTATGGTATGTGGATCGTGATTTTGCTATTGGCCACCGGCGTGCTCGGCGGCGTGATGCAACCCATCATCGGCGTGCTCTACAGCCTTCTGCATCGAATGATTTTGTAATCGAATACACGACGCCTCGTCGCAAGGAATAAAACATGTTTCCCGACCGCGTTCTCTCGGGCATGCGCCCCACCGGCAAGCTGCACCTGGGTCATTACCACGGTGTGCTCAAGAACTGGGTGCAATTGCAAAGCGAATACGAATGCCTGTTTATGGTGGCCGATCTGCACGCGCTGACCACCGCTTATGACGATGTCTCGGTCATCGAAAAAAGCGTGTGGGATATGGTGATCGACTGGATTGCGGCGGGCGTTGACCCCTCGCAGGCCACCATCTTTATCCAGAGCCGCGTACCCGAACACGCTGAACTGCATTTGCTGTTGTCGATGATTACGCCGCTGAGCTGGCTGGAGCGTGTGCCCACTTATAAGGACCAGATCGACAAGCTGTCGAACAAGGATCTGGGCACCTACGGCTTTCTTGGCTACCCGCTGTTGCAGGCGGCCGACATCCTGCTCTACCGCGGCACACTGGTGCCGGTGGGTGAAGATCAGGTGCCGCACGTGGAAATTACGCGTGAGATTGCGCGTCGCTTTAACCACGTATTTGGCAAAGAAGCCGGCTTTGAAGAAAAAGCCGAAGGCGCCATCAAGAAGATGGGTGGCAAAAAGGGCAAGCTGTACGAAGAGTTGCGCACGCGTTTTCAGCAAGAAGGCGATGTAGAAGCGCTCGACGCCGCGCGTGCCTTGCTGGCCGATACGCAGAACCTGAGCCACGGCGATCGCGAGCGTTTGTTCGGCTTTCTGGAAGGCGGCGGCAAGATGTTTCTGCCGGAATCGCGGCCGTTGCTGACGGCGGCCTCGCGCATGCCCGGGCTCGATGGCGCCAAGATGTCCAAGTCCTATGGCAACACCATCAGCCTGCGTGAAGACGCCGACACGGTGGCGCGCAAGATCAAGCAGATGCCCACCGACCCGGCGCGCGGCCGGCGCACCGATCCGGGCGATCCGGAAAAATGCCCGGTGTGGCAGCTGCATCAGGTTTATTCAACGGAAGACACGCGCAAATGGGTGGTAGAAGGCTGTACCACCGCCGGTATCGGCTGTATTCAGTGCAAGCAGCCGGTGATTGACGGCGTGCTGGCCGAACAAAAACCGATGTTCGAACGCGCCCAGCCTTTCCTCGAAGACCCGACCCTGGTGCGCAACCTGGTGGCCGATGGCTGTGAACGCGCGCGTGAACTGGCGCGCGAAACCATGCGCGACGTGCGCGAAGCGATGGGGCTTGCGTACGATTGAAAGTCGATCAAGGTTCCATGCGGCTGGCCGAACCCTATGTGCGGCCAGCGATTGCGCGAGATCTGGACGCCATTCTTGCGGTAGAGCGCGCGGCTTTCGGCCGTGCCGCCGAGGCTGATCTGGTGGCGGCTTTACTCAGTTCCGGCCATTCGGTATGCAATCTGGTGGCCTTGCTGGATGAACAGATTGTCGGCCACGTCTTGTTTACCCAGGTCAGTGCGCCGGAAGGGGCGCGCCTGGTCGGGCTGGCACCGTTGGCGGTGGCGCCGCACGCGCAGCAGAATGGCATCGGCGCGGCACTGGTGGAATATGCGTGGCCGATGTTGCGCGATGCGCGTTTTGATGGCGTGGTCGTGATCGGCGACCCTACGTATTACTCACGGTTTGGCTGTGTGCCCGCTGCACAATTTGGTCTGACTTGCGCCCGGGCGGCGCAGCCCGAACATTTCATGATCAGCGCACTGGCCCCGGGCGCGCTGGATGCCTTGCAGCCCGGCCCCGTGCTTTACGCTGCGGAGTTTGATGATGTCTGAGCCCGTCGCCACCGCCAGCACCGATGCCGCCGCCGCGCTGGCGCCTCCGACGCTGGCTTTGGTGTTTGGTGAAGCCGTTACCGAATTACCGCTCGATTTATATATCCCGCCTGATGCCTTGCGCGTGCTGCTCGATTCGTTTGAGGGGCCGCTCGATCTATTGCTGTATTTAATCCGCAAGCAAAACATCGATATTCTCGATATCCCGATGGCGCGCGTAACTGCGCAATATATGGAATACGTGAATGCCATGCAGGTGGACCGGCTGGAATTGGCCGCCGAATACTTGCTGATGGCGGCCATGCTGATCGAAATCAAATCGCGCTTGTTGCTGCCCAAGCCCAGCGCCAGCGCCGATGCCGAAGCTGACGATCCGCGCGCGGAACTGGTCCGCCGGTTGCTGGAATACGAGCAAATCAAACTGGCCGCCTATGAGCTGGATCAGTTGCCACAAGCCGGACGCGATTTTCAGTGGGTGACGGTCTTGTTTGAAAAAGACCGGGCGGAGCGTTTGCCCGAAGTGAGCGCGGTCGATCTCAAAACCGCGTGGCTTAATATCCTGGCACGCGCCAAACGCAATCAGCATCACAAGGTGCAACCGGATGAGTTATCGGTGCGCGAGCAGATGACTCACATCCTTAAGCTATTGCAGGACGGCCGGTATGCCCGCTTTGAAGATCTGTTCGATACCACGCGCGGTGTGCCTTTGTTGGTGGTGACCTTTATTGCGGTGCTGGAACTGGTGAAAGAAAAATATATCCGCGTTAGCCAGGACGAAGGCTTTGCGCCGATTTATGTTTGCCTGACCAGCGTGCCCGATTTGTTTCAGGGTGGCGCGGCGGCGGCCGAGGAAGTGAGCGATGAATAATCAAGGGGTATCGGCGCTATATGATCGCGCGCATATGCAAAAGGTGCTGGAAACCGCCTTGCTGGTGGCCAACGAGCCGCTGTCCTTGCATGCCTTGAAAAGTCTGTTTGCCGAAGAGACCAATGCGCTGTTACTGAATGGTTTGCTTGATGCCATCCAGCAGGATTGGGCGGGGCGCGGCATTGAACTGGTCAAGCTGGCCACGGGCTGGCGTTTTCGCGCCAGGCTGGAAATGCAACCGTATCTGGAACGACTGAACCCGGAAAAACCCCCGCGTTATTCGCGCGCGGTTATGGAAACGCTGGCCATCATTGCCTATCGCCAACCGGTTACGCGGGGCGATATCGAAGAAATCCGTGGCGTGACGGTCTCCAGCCAGATCATCCAGACGCTGAAAGAACGTGGCTGGCTGGATGTCGTCGGCCACAAAG
This sequence comes from Silvimonas sp. JCM 19000, assembly GCF_054652575.1. Classification (NCBI taxonomy): domain Bacteria; kingdom Pseudomonadati; phylum Pseudomonadota; class Betaproteobacteria; order Neisseriales; family Chitinibacteraceae; genus Silvimonas; species Silvimonas sp. JCM 19000. The sequence continues at coordinate 328,045 of NZ_BAAIHC010000001.1, forward strand.
AAGTCCCCGGTCGCCCCGAACTCCTGGCCACCACCCGCCAGTTTCTGGATGACCTGGGCCTCCACGCCCTCAGCGCCTTGCCGCCGCTGCAAGAACTGGGCAACCTGGTCATCCCCGCCGACGAATAAACGTCTCGCCCACCCGCTCGAGCGTCGCCATGGCGCCGGCCGACCAGGCAATACCCGATCAACACCGGGTTTCCCATCCCCGCATCCAGGCCGCCACGGTGCATTCAGCTAGCAAGCCGCCGAAGCGCGCGAGAGAACCCGCCCACGGATCAACAGTGGGTTTTCAACCCCAACCTCCGAGCCGCTGCGGTGTATTCAGCTTGCATACCGCCGGAGCACAAGCGAGCGGAGTGGGCTGATCGCACCCATCGGATCAACAGTGGGTTTTCAACCCCAACCTCCGAGCCGCTGCGGTGTATTCAGCTTGCATACCGCCGGAGCACAGCGAGCGGAGTGGGCTGAACGCCCATGAGCATCGCGAGCACCGCCGGGATGCAAGATGGATGCGCCGCAGTGGCTCGCTCACACCCATGAGCATCGCGAGCACCGCCGGGACGCAAGATGGATGCGCCGCAGTGGCTCGCTCACAAAAAGAAATGCCCCCGCCTAAGCGGGGGCATGCATTTCAGGACTCAGCCAGACTTAGTCGCGCGAACCCATTTTTTTGCGGCGAGCAGCAACCAGAGCAACCAGGCCCAGACCCATCAGGGCATAGGTTTCGGGTTCCGGCACGCCCAGTACCGGGCTGACCTTCACGTCGAACAGGTAGTTACCACCGTTGTCGTCGCCGCCAATGCCCTTCACTTCAAAGAAGTAAGCGCCAGAAGTCAGCTTCTTGAAGTAGGTAGCAGCGCCGCTGGCGGTATCGAAATCATAGGTCAGCAGGGCAGTGGTCGGATCAGCAACGGCGTACAGGCTTACGTACGCGTCGGTGATGTCATAGGCGCCTTCCAGATCCAGCACCACAGCCGAGGTGCCGAGGGTGTATTCCTGACCCAGGCTGAAGGTGTAGGTGTCGGTGAAAGAGCCGGAGTCCACATTACCCAGTGCGACTTTCGGGTGGTTCGGGGTCAAAAAGCCCCACGGGGTGGTGACATCAGCTTGGGCTACTTGTGCAACACCAGCGGCGAGCAGGGCTGCGACAGCAAAAGAAGTAAAGGAACGCATGTTGGCAAGTCTCCGAATTGGCAAGTCGGTGAAAATGTTTTGCGGTTTGCGTAAGGAATGTCCTGACGCAACGCAATAATAAGTGCTACATCATCTGTAAGCAAATACCTTTTAAGCCGAAATTAAGCTTTTCACGACTTTGACGGCAGAATCCGACGAACGTCATCCTCGCTTGCACCGGTAATTAAACGCGCTGACGCTGCAAGCCGCATTCCGCCTCAATTCCTCCCGAGATATTGCTTATTAATTATATGTTTATGTGCATTGCACCATTGCGGCCCATAAAACTGCATCTTGCACCAGAGTTACGCGCGGTTAATTGAGGCTGGCGTCGGGGTATTGTCTGACAGCCGCTGACACACGCAGAAAAAACCTTTCCAAATCATGCCTCTGAAGTAAAAACATCAAGTAATACGCATCTTGTATACATGCCTGGCATTGCTTTTGCTCTAGTAGACAGCACGAGGGGTGCGGCCTGTGTCGCATCGTCTTTCAGGAAAGCTAGGGTTCCGGTTGCATCCGTCACTGACGCGCATGCAATGTCTGGTCCGAGAGCGTTCCGGCCGCCATCCATTGGCAGCTCCACGGCGGGACAAAAGCCCGGGAGGTCGCGACAGCTTGTTACTGCAATGCAGTACAAGGGCTGCCCGCCTCTCGTGCCCGGATTCCCACCCTCAGGAGCAATGCCATGTCTGTTCGTTCATCTGCTGCATCGCTGTTCTGTCGTCGTAGTGCTGCCCTTGTCACCGCTGTGGCGCTGACTGCTTTGTCCGCGTGGTCGCCGCTGGCGCGTGCTGAAGTCAAAGTAGGCGTGTCGGACTGGCCGGGTTGGGTGGCCTGGTATGTGGCCGATCAGAATGGCTATTTCAAAAAGTACGGTGCTGACGTCAAGCTGGTGTGGTTTGCCAATTACACCGATTCGATCGCTGCACTGAGCAGCGGGCAACTGGATGCCAATTCGCAAACCTGGTCCGACACCATGGCGCCCCTGGCCAAGGGCGTGCCGGTCAAGGCGGTGCTGGTCAATGACAACTCGGCCGGCAACGACGCCCTGATGGTGGGCCCCAAAATCAAGAACTTTGCCGACCTCAAAGGCAAAACCATCGCCTTGGAGCAATACAGCATTTCGCATTTCGTGCTGGTCAACGCGCTGGAAAAACACGGCATGACGCTGAAAGACGTCAAGGTGACCAATCTGGCCGCCGGTGACGCCGCCGCCGCCTTTATGGCCGGTCGGGTCGATGCCGCCGTGGTGTGGAATCCGTGGGTCAACACCATCCAGACTTCCGGCAAAGGCCATGCGCTGTTCACCTCGCGCGATATGCCCGGCTTGATCCCCGATTTGCTGGTGGCGCAAGACAAAGCCATCCAGACCAAGCGCAAAGATCTGGTCGGTATGATCAAGGCCTGGTACGACGCGCAAGCCTTTATCGCCACCCATCCGGATGACGCCGCCAAAATCATGAGCAAGGTGGTCAGCCTTAAACCGGATGAATACAAAGCATTCTTGCCGGGCACGCGATTCTTTAATGCCAAGGACAATGCGGACGCCTTCAACCCGAAAAGCGCGACCTCGCTCAGCGCTGTTGCGCCGACCATCAATCGCTTCTTGCTGGATAACAAGCTGGTCGAAGGCAAGCCCGATGTGGCCAAGGGTCTGGATGGTTCGCTGATCCAGGACGCAAGCAAATAAGTCGGTCCAATCCATCCAGCCCGACCCGTCCGCCAACCCCGCCGGAGAATCGCATGTCCGCACCTGAACTTATCGTGCCCGTCAGCAGCGCGCCACCGCGGCGCAGTGTCTGGGCCATCCGTGGCGAACTGTCGACGCGCGCTTATCTGGCGATTGCGTTGGCGGGCTTGCTGTTGCCTTTGTTGATCTGGTGGGCGCTGTCGGCCAGCCAGCTGGTGTCACCGGTGTTTTTGCCGGGCCCGTATACGGTGCTGCAACGGCTGGTGCAATGGTGGAGCGAAGACAACCTGGGCGGCGATATGGCCATCAGCGGCTATCGCGTCATTGCCGGCTGGGCCTTGTCGGTGGTGGTGGCTTTGCCGCTGGGTTTGTTGATCGGCACCTTCCGCCCGGTGCAGGCCTTGCTGGAGCCGCTCACCGACTTTATCCGCTACATGCCAGCGGTGGCCTTTGTGCCCTTGGTCATGCTGTGGGTGGGCATCGATGAGGGCGCCAAAGTGGCCGTCATCTTTATCGGCACGTTTTTCCAGATGGTGTTGATGGTGGCGGAAGACGTACGCCGCGTACCCGCCATGCAGATCGAAGCCGCGCAAACCATGGGCGCCACGCGCGGCGAGATCATCAAGCTGGTGATCGTGCCGTCGGCGCGACCCGCCTTGCTGGATACGCTGCGCATCACCATGGGCTGGGCCTGGACTTATCTGGTGGTGGCCGAACTGGTGGCTGCTAATTCGGGCGTCGGCTTTGCCATCCTCAAGGCGCAGCGTTTTTTGCAGACCGACAAGATCTTCGCCGGCATTTTGCTGATCGGCGCGATGGGTCTGGTCATCGATCAACTGTTCCGCCTGCTACATCGCAAAGCCTTTCCGTGGCTGGCACGGCACTAACAAGGAGCCACCAGGATGACCCCAAAAATCGCCATTCGCGACGTCAACAAGCAATTCGGCCACGGCGCGCAAGCCGTGCAGGCGTTGCAACACGCCAGCCTGGACGTGGCCGACAACGAATTCATCACCTTTGTCGGCGCTTCGGGCTGCGGCAAATCCACGTTGTTGCGCATTATCGGCGGGCTGGAAACGCAAAGCAGCGGCCAGGTGTTGCTCGACGGCGCGCCGGTGACGGGCCCGGGCGCGGATCGGGCTATGGTGTTTCAGCATTACAGCCTGTACCCGTGGCTTACCGTGCTGGACAACATCAAGTTCAGTCGCCAGCTGGCCGTCAACCAGCAAGACCGTACTTCGGTCGATGTGGAACGCGCCAGTGGTCGCGCCGATGCCTTGCTCAGCCTGATGGGCCTGACCGCCGCCGCGCATAAATATCCGGCGCAATTGTCGGGCGGCATGCAGCAGCGTGTGGCCATCGCCCGGGCCTTGATGAGCAAGCCGCGCGTATTGCTGATGGATGAGCCGTTTGGCGCGCTCGATGCGCAAACGCGTGAAGTGATGCACGACCTGATCTGCCACGTGCGGCGGCTGGAGCAAGTCACCATCGTTTTTGTTACTCACGATGTTGAAGAAGCCATTTATCTGGGCGACCGCGTGGTGCTGATGGCGCCACGCCCTGGCCGCATCGACACCATCTACCCGGTGCCGCTGCCCGCCGCGCGCGATCAGGACATGAAACTGGCGCCGGAATTTACCGGCCTCAAGCGCGAAATCCTCAACCGCATCCGTGACACCGCAGGCATGAAAACCGATCTGGAACAGCTGCAGAAGCTGTCCGGTCTGGCCGCGTTGCACGATTAGAAGGAGCCATTCCCATGACCGACTTTGCCGCAAGCCTCGACAATCCACCTGCACACGCGCCAGTGGATACGCCCGAATTCTGGAAACGCTTTGCGCCGGATCTGGCCGCCGACCGCATCCTCTGGTCCGACATCCTGCCCGGCGGCGCGCATTGGTCCGCGCTGATGCCGCGCGGCAGCACGCTGCGTCTGGTGGCGCTGGATGCGGGCGTCAATTTATCGCTGATGCTGTTTTCCGCGCGTGAAAAACTGGAGCGCTACAGCATGCCCGACAGCCTGAAAGCGCAGCACACCGCGCATTACACGCGCGGCCATGTCTTGATGAGCGATATGGGTCGCTCGCTGGCGTCATTCACCGCCGATACCCTGGGTTGGCACGATCCGCTGGGTGCGCTGCTGGATGCGCCGACGCTGGCGCGCAAATACGGCGAGCGCAATTTTGAGACGGCGCGCAACGCCATGTACCGCAATGGCCGCGATGGCTTGCTGATCGAGATCGGCAAATACGGCCTGGGCAAACGCGATCTGACCGCGCCGGTCAATCTGTTCAGCAAGATCACGGTGGATGACGAAGGCCGCTTTGCCTTTGTACCTGACCACGCTCAACCCGGTGATTACGTCGAGTTGCGCTTTGATATGGACACGCTGATTGCCTATAGCAGCGCGCCGCATCCGCTGGACCCGCGCTCCGACTACGCGCCGGGCAAGATCGGCCTGGCCGCCTGGCGTTCCGGGACCGCAGCGGCTGATGACTACTGCCGCCAATTCCGCCCCGAGAACGCGCGTGCCATCCATAACGCCGACCAACTGTATTTGATGTGAGGAAATCGTCATGACCGCAACGGCCATCCGCCTCAAAACCAGCGCGCTTAATCCCGCGCACGCCGTACTCGACCGCTATCAACCTGCGGGCGAGCCGTGGCTGCACGCCGTCAAACAGGGCCAGACCCTGCGCATCGAAGATCTGCAAGGCAATCAGGCGGCCGATGTCATCTTCTATAACCAGCACGATATCGGCGAGCACTACAGCGCCACGCAAACCATGTTGCAGCAAGGCGGCATTTATCTGACCACCGATAGCGTGCTGGTCAGCAACGATGGCAACGCGATGCTCACCATCGTGGCCGATACCTGTGGCCGCCATGACACCCTGGGCGGCGCCTGCGCGGCCGAGAGCAATACCGTGCGCTACGCCTTGCAAAAGAAATATATGCATTCGTGTCGCGACAATTATCTGCTGGCCATCCAGCACGCCGACGTCGGCATCAGCAAACGCGATCTGGTGCCCAATGTGAATTTCTTTATGAATGTGCCGGTAACGGACACGGGCGATCTGAAGTTTGACGATGGCGTGTCCGGCCCCGGCAAATATGTGGAGATGCGCGCCGAGATGGACGTGTGGGTGCTGATCTCCAACTGCCCGCAATTAAACAACCCCTGCAATGGCTGGAACCCGACGCCGGTGCGGCTGTTGATCTGGGATTGAGGCGGGCGCGGCCTGATCGCGCCGCTGGCCCAAGTATTCCACCCACGCGGGACGGCCCGCTGGGCGTTGCAATCGTGCGGGACGACCCGCTGGTGCATAACCATGTTTAGCAAAGTGCTGATCGCCAATCGCGGCGAAATTGCCTGCCGCATTATCAAAACCCTTAAACGCATGGGCATCGCCGCAGTGGCGGTGTATTCCGAGGCGGACCGCCATGCCGCGCATGTGGCGCTGGCCGATGAGGCCGTTTGCGTTGGCCCGGCCGCGGCCGCACTCAGTTATCTGCGCGCTGACGCCATACTGCAAGCGGCGCGCGATACCGGCGCGCAAGCCATCCACCCGGGCTACGGCTTCTTGAGCGAAAACGCCGACTTTGCCGCAGCCTGCGCGGACGCGGGCATTACGTTTATCGGCCCCAAACCGGAACATATGCGTGCCTTCGGCCTCAAGCACACCGCGCGCGAACTGGCGCAGCTGAACAATGTGCCGCTATTGCCGGGTAGTGGTTTGCTGCTGGATGTGGCCGATGCGCGCGCGCAAGCGCAAGGCATCGGCTATCCGGTCATGCTTAAAAGCACGGCAGGCGGGGGCGGCATCGGCATGCAGTTGTGCCGCGATGCCGACGGGCTGACGCAGGCATGGGCCAGCGTGGAGCGCTTGTCGCAAAACAACTTCAAGAACGGCGGCATTTATCTGGAGAAATTTGTCGAAGACGCGCGCCATATCGAGGTGCAGATTTTTGGCACCTCGGACGGCCGCATCGTGCATCTGGGCGAACGCGATTGCTCCACGCAACGCCGCAACCAGAAAGTGATTGAAGAAACGCCGGCGCCGCATTTAAGCGCCGAACAGCGCCAGCAACTGTGCGATACGGCGGTGCGCCTGGTGCAAGCGGTTGGCTATCAATCCGCGGGCACGGTCGAGTTTGTCTACGACGTGCGCAGCCAGCAGTTTTATTTTCTGGAAGTAAACACGCGGCTACAGGTCGAGCACGGCGTAACCGAGTTGGTGAACGAGGTTGATCTGGTTGAATGGATGCTGCTGGCCGCCGCAGGCGAGGGCCCGGATCTGAGCGCCTGGCAATGGCAGCCGCACGGCGCCGCCATGCAGGTGCGGGTTTATGCCGAAGACCCGAACAAGCAGTTTCAGCCTGCCGCGGGCTTGCTGACCCATGTGCAGTTGCCGGCTGCAGCGCGGGTGGATAGCTGGGTCAGCAGCGGCACCGAGGTCCCCGCGTTTTACGATCCACTGCTGGCCAAGGTACTGACCTGGGGCGAGGACCGGGCCGCCGCGTTGCAGCGGATGCAGCATGCGTTGGCGGGCACGGCGCTGGCGGGCATTGAAACCAATCTGGAATATCTGCGGCAAATACTGGCGGATGAGGTGTTTGCCAGCGGCCGCCAGATTACCCGCTCGCTTGCCGCTCTGGTTTATCGTCCTGCAACCATCGATGTGCTGGATGCCGGTGTGCAATCCAGCATCCAGGATTGGCCGGGCCGGGTGGGTTATTGGGGCGTGGGGGTGCCGCCTTCCGGGCCGATGGATAGTCAGGCTTTGCGGCTGGCCAATCGTCTGGTGGGGAATGCCGAGGGGGCCGCCGCACTGGAGCTCACCATCACCGGCCCAAGCTTGCGCTTTAACCGCGCCAGCGTGATCGCGCTGACCGGGGCTGCCATGCAGGCCACGCTGGATGGCGAAGCGCTGGCCTTATGGCGCGCGATACCCGTCGCCGCCGGTAGCGTATTGCGTATCGGCGCCATCGAAGGCGGTGGTTGCCGCAGCTATCTAGCCGTGAGTGGCGGGCTGGATGTGCCGGATTATCTGGGTAGCAAATCCACTTTTACCCTCGGTCAGTTTGGCGGTCATGGCGGTCGCACCTTGCGGGTGGGGGACGTGCTGCATCTGGGCAGTGATGCAGACTGCGTGCCGAACGAATTGGCGCACACCGCCATCCCGCTCTATCCAGCGGATTGGGAAATCGGCGTGTTGTACGGCCCGCACGGCGCACCGGATTTCTTTACCGATGCCGATATCGACGCCTTCTTTAGCGCTGAATGGCAAGTGCATTACAACTCCAGCCGTACCGGCGTGCGGTTGATCGGCCCCAAGCCGCAATGGGCGCGGCGTGATGGTGGTGAGGCCGGGCTGCATCCGTCCAATATCCACGACAACGCCTATGCCATCGGCGCAATCGACTTTACCGGCGATATGCCGGTGATACTTGGTCCGGATGGGCCGAGTCTGGGCGGCTTTGTTTGTCCCGCCGTGGTCGTGGATGCTGAATTATGGAAGTTAGGGCAACTGCGCCCCGGCAATACCGTGCGTTTTAGATGCATCAACCGCGCACAGGCCACGACGCTGCACGCCGCGCAGGAGCAACGCATCGCCAGTTTGCAGGGCGATGCCCAGCTGCCGCTGCCGGTGGCGGCGCCGGACTCGCCCATCGTGCACCGCATCGCCGCGCAGGCGGGGCAACCCGAGATCGTCTGCCGCCAGGCTGGCGACCGCTATCTGTTGGTGGAATACGGGCCGCTGGTGCTTGATCTGGAACTGCGTTTGCGCGTGCAGGCGCTGTATCAATGGTTTGTGGACAGCGCGCTGGCGGGCGTGATTGACCTGACGCCGGGTATACGCTCGCTGCAAATCCACTTTGATCCACGCGTGCTGGACTTGCCGCACTTGCTGGATGCGGTCGACCGCGCGCAGGCGGGGTTGCAGGATATTGCCAGCATGGAAATTCCGTCACGCACGGTGTGGTTGCCGCTGAGTTGGGATGATGCCGCCACGCGTTTGGCCATCGATAAATATATGCAATCGGTACGGCCGGATGCGCCGTGGTGCCCCAGCAATATCGAGTTCATCCGTCGCATCAACGGCCTGGCAGATATCGAGGCAGTGCAGAACATCCTGTTTGAGGCCAGTTATCTGGTGATGGGGCTGGGCGATGTTTATCTGGGCGCGCCGGTTGCCACGCCGTTGGACCCGCGCCATCGTCTGGTCACCACCAAATACAATCCGGCCCGCACCTGGACCCCGGAAAACGCCGTCGGCATAGGCGGTGCTTATCTGTGCGTGTACGGCATGGAAGGGCCGGGTGGCTATCAATTTGTCGGGCGTACGGTGCAGATGTGGAATCGACACAAAACCACCGCCGATTTCAGCGCCGGCAAACCCTGGTTGCTGCGCTTTTTTGACCAGATCCGCTTTTATCCGGTCAGCGCGGACGAGCTGCTGCGGATGCGCGAGGACTTTATCGAGGGGCGCTTTAAATTGCGCGTTGAAGACGGCGTCTTCCGGCTGGCCGATTACCAGGCATTCCTGGCTGAGCATGCTGAGTCGATCGCGGCCTTTCAGCGCACACAGCAGGCCGCGTTTGCTGCGGAGCGCGCACATTGGGAAGCCACCGGCGCCAATGTCTATGACAGCGAACCGGCCGTGACTGAAGCTTCGGCCGAAGACACGATATTGCCCCCGGGCCATAGCGGTGTCGCCACGCAGGTGGCGGGCAATGTCTGGAAGATCAATGTGGAACCCGGCGCGACTGTGGCAGCGGGGCAGGTGGTCGCAATCGTGGAATCGATGAAAATGGAGATCAATATCACAGCGCCGTGCGCGGGCACCGTGCAACAGGTGCTGTGCCAGGCGGGCACCGGCGTGGTGGCCGGCCAGCGCTTGCTGGTGATCAGCTGAACTGGGGTGGAGCTGGGCGTCCGCGTCTGGCCCACCCCGTGCACAGCAGTTTTTCCGCATTTACGTGTATGCCTGTATCTGGGGCCGCGCGCCGGTGCGCGGTATCCTGGTCGCCTGTTAACGCGAGGGCGCATCCATGCAGATCGAACACATTCCGTTTGGCACCACCGACTGGTCGCAAGTCGCCGCCACCGAGCACGCGGGCAAATTTGGCAAGGCGACCTGGCGCACGCAACAGATGGGCGCGCTGCGGGTGCGCATGGTGGACTACTCGCCCGGCTACGTGGCGGACCACTGGTGTGAGAAGGGGCATGTCTTGTTGTGCCTGCATGGCGAGCTGCATACCGAACTGGCCGATGGGCGCGAGTTTGTATTGCGGGCGGGGATGAGTTATCAGGTGGCCGATGGCGCGGAGCCGCACCGGTCGATGACATTGACGGGCGCGCGCTTGTTTATCGTGGATTGATGTGCGGCCGGGCAAGACTAGCCCGCGCGGCTTGTTTCATCTTGTGGCGGGCAAGAAAAAGCCCGCAAGGCTTGTTCCATCTTGTGGCGGGCAAGAAAAAGCCCGCAAGGCTTGTTCCATCTTGTGGCGGGCAAGAAAAAGCCCGCCACAGAGGGCGGGCCCAAATCCAACCACGGAGTCAACGCGCCTGCCTGCGCGTTAAGAAGCATGTTGCGCTGTTCTGATGTAGCAAACAGCCAGGGCCGCTCCTGGGATGAAAGCAGCGGGCGCAGCCACCATATCCGTGCCAGCGCGGCATTTGATCAGCCAGCGTGGGAAGGCAGGGCGGACCCGGACGTGCGCCAGGTCACAAGCGTGATGCCGGCACGTTGAGTGCGGTAAAAAGCCCGCCTATTCTTGCGCTTGATCACGCCAGTCCGAGGAAACACCATCATGTCGCGCCGCCTGCCTCACACCGCTATCAACCTTGCGCCCGCCAAAGAAACCGCGACGCTATTGCGTACGCTGCAAGCAGCCATTGCGTTGGCGCAAATGCAGGGCCGCCCGGTGGATGAAATGCTCAAAGCCCGCGCCCAGGCGCTGGAAAATACCCTGGCGCGTCTGACGCGGCATTGCAATGAGCCCCTCGCCGCTTGAATGCGCGCGATGATCGCTGCGCCTGCGGGCCAAAAAAAATCCGACACGAAGTCGGATTTTTTTATTTCTGCGCCGGCACCAGGCCGGTATTGCGCACTTAGATCAGAAAATCTTCGAGCTTGCCGCCTTTGGCTACCGCATCCAGAATCCATTGCGGCTTGCGGCCACGACCCGACCACGTAGCGCTATGGTCAGCCGGATTGCGGTATTTGGGTTCGCTCGGTTTCTTGTCGGCTTTAACCGCTTTTACTTTGCCGCTGGTCACGCCAACCAGTTCATCCAGATTAAAACCACGTGCTTGCGCCAGTTCCCGCAATTGCGCCAGCGTATCGGTACGCTCGCTGACTTTACGATGGTTGATCTGTGCTTCTACATCTTTTTGCAGTTGGAACAGTTGGGGCAAGGAATAGCCGCTGAAATCAAAATCTGCCATTGCTTGATTCTCCTGATGTGTTGGGTCTGTTGTATGTGCAGTGGGCCGATGCCGTATTAATAAAAAAGCGGCTGGCACAAGGTAGTCAATATGCATGATAAAGCGCTAATTAGAAAGCCCGATTTGCGCCTTCCCTTGATTGTTTAGTCATCCTTAATCCAGATCTGGCCGATGCCACGCGCGCTAATCCATTGCGATAACAGGGTTTAAGCCGCGCAATCGCGCCCGGATGTAGCCAGACGGTAATAGTTGCACCACCCCCGTGCCGCGGGGCGCATTAGTCAGCATTAGTCGCTGCAGGGCCCGGGTGTATAGCGCGGCTATTAATGCGACATTAATTGCGAGCTGTTAATACCGGCAGGCTGGCGTTACAAATCAGGTGTCGATATATACGTTGGCGATGGCGGCAAAAGCGCTATCTATACTGAGTGCTCAACCACGCTGGAGTCCGCTCATGACCGATCGCCCGATCAAAACCCCTGGGCCAGATCACCCTGTTCACATTACGCAAAGCACCGATCACATTGTGGTGCTGGTCGCGGGCCAGACCATTGCGGATACGCGCCGCGCGCTGGTTTTGCAGGAGGCCAGCTATCCGCCGGTTTATTACATTCCGCGCGCCGATGTCGATGTCAGTGCATTGCAACGCACTGAGCATCACACGTATTGCCCATATAAAGGCGACTGCAGTTATTACAGTATTCCGGCGGGCGGTGGCCGTTCTGTCAATGCTATCTGGACTTACGAGACGCCGTATCCGGCCGTCGCGGCCATCCAGAGCTATATGGCGTTTTATCCGGATCGGGTGGATCGCTTCAGCGTCGAACCGGCCTGAGCAGCGGCGGCAGCCATGAATCGCAATGCGGGCAGCGGCTTTAAATCCGGCCGTTGCCGCTATCGTTACGTCTTGTTCAGGCAAGGACAGAGGCTCGCGTTACAATACCGGCCAATATTGGTCAGGACGGATTGCAACGTTGAGTAAAGTATCCAGTGAAAACAAAGCGTTAACCCATACGCCGATGATGGCCCAGTATTTGCGGATCAAAGCTGAGCATCCCGACAAGTTTGTGTTCTACCGCATGGGCGATTTTTACGAGCTGTTTTATGACGACGCGGCCAAGGCGGCGCGGCTGCTCGATATCACCCTCACCACGCGCGGCCAGTCGGCGGGCGAACCGATCCGCATGTGTGGCGTGCCGTATCACGCGGTGGAGCAATATCTGGCGCGTCTGGTCAAGCTGGGCGAATCGGTGGCGCTATGCGAGCAGTTTGGTGACCCCGCCACCAGCAAAGGCCCGGTAGAACGCCGCGTGGTGCGGGTGGTGACGCCAGGTACGCTCAGCGATGCCGCATTGCTCGACGACAAGCAAGAAAACCGCATCCTGGCACTGACGCTGGAAAAAGGCGTGCTGGGTATGGCGTGGCTGTCGCTGGCTTCGGGTGATTTTGCCCTGATGGACAGCACCGCTGAAAAATTGCTGTCAGAACTGGAACGTCTGCGTCCGGCCGAAGTGCTGGTGCCCGACGGCGTGCAACTGGCCCTGATCGACGCCATCAGTATTCCGGTGCGCCGCCTGGCACCGTGGCAATTTGATCGTGCCAGCGCCGAACGCAATCTGGCGCGGCATTTTAATGTGCATGATCTGGCCGGTTATGGCGTGACCGCACAAACGCTGGCGCTGGGCCCGGCCGGCGCATTGTTTGAGTATGTGCGCGCCACACAGGGCGGCACCGTGCCGCAACTGGCGGGCTTGCGTGTGGAAAGCCACACCCAGTACATCGAGCTGGATGCCGCCACCCGCCGCAACCTGGAAATCAGCGAGACCATCCGCGGTGAGGCCGCGCCGACCCTGTTTTCTTTGCTGGACCGCTGTGCCACCGGCATGGGCTCGCGTTTGTTGCGGCACTGGCTGCACCATCCCTTGCGCCAACATGGCGCCATATTGCAACGCCAGAGCGCGATTGGTGCCTTGGTCGAGCAGGGCGCTTATGTCGATATCCATCGCGTACTGAATGACGTGGCCGATATCGAGCGTATTTCGGCGCGGATTGCATTGCGCAGCGCGCGCCCGCGTGATCTGGCCAGCTTGCGCGATAGCCTGAGCGCGTTAACCGCATTGCCCGCCACATTGCCGCAAACCGAATTCTTTGCCGCGCTGGCGCAAGCATTGCAACCGGATCCGGCTTTGCATCAGTTATTAAGTGCCGCCGTGTTGCCCGAGCCTTCGGTGGTATTGCGCGAAGGCGGGGTGATTGCCGATGGCTACCATGCCGAACTGGACGAATTGCGCGAAATCCAGAAAGGCGGGGGCGAATTTTTAACGCAACTGGAAATTGCCGAGCGTGCCCGCACCGGTATTCCCAATTTGCGTGTGGAATATAACCGCGTGGCCGGCTTCTTTATTGAAGTCAGTAATTCTTATGTCGACCAGGTGCCGCCGGAATATCGTCGGCGCCAGACCATGAAGAATTGCGAACGGTATATCACGCCTGAACTCAAGCTATTCGAAGACAAAGCCTTGTCGGCACAAGACCGGGCGCTGGCGCTGGAAAAGCAGTTATACGAAGCATTGCTGGAAACGCTGCAACAATATCTGGGTGCTTTGCGTCTGGCGGCGCAGGCGGTGGCCACGGCGGATACATTGGCGTGTCTGGCCCGCCGTGCGGTCGAGCAGAATTATGTGGCGCCGCGGTTTGTGGATGAAATGTGCGTGCGCATTGAAGCGGGCCGCCATCCGGTAGTGGAAGCGCAGATTGATGACTTTATTCCCAATGGCGTCGATTTTTGCGCCACGCGCAAATTGCTGCTGATTACCGGGCCCAATATGGGCGGTAAATCGACCTATATGCGCCAGGTGGCGCTGATCGTATTAATGGCGCATGTGGGCGCCTGGGTGCCCGCGACGGAAGCGGTGATCGGCCGGGTCGATCGCATCTTTACCCGCATCGGCGCCTCGGACGATCTGGCCGGTGGACGCTCCACCTTTATGGTCGAGATGACGGAGACCGCCAACATCCTGAACAACGCCAGCGAGCACTCGCTGGTGCTGATGGATGAGGTCGGCCGTGGCACTTCCACCTTCGATGGGCTGGCGCTGGCGTGGGCGATTGCACGGGCCTTGATTGAGAAAAATCGCGCTTATACATTGTTCGCAACCCATTACTTTGAACTGACAAGGTTGGCCCAGGATTATCCGCAAGTGGCCAACGTTCACCTCGATGCGGTCGAGCATAAAGACAAGATTGTGTTCCTGCACGCGGTGCAAGAAGGCCCCGCGTCGCAGAGCTACGGGGTGGCTGTGGCCAGCCTGGCAGGGGTGCCGCGCGATGTGGTGCGGCAGGCGCGCCGCAAACTTGTTGAACTGGAACAAGGCAGTATCAGCAATGGCTTGCAGGCCGATCTGTTTGCCGCGCCAGTCATTGCCGAGCCGGAAATCGTTACACACGCAGCGGTCGATGCGTTGGCAGAGGTTGATCCTGATCAACTCACGCCGCGCCAGGCACTTGAGGTCTTGTATACATTGAAGCGACTCTTGTAAGCTAACTGCATTGTGAGGCGTCTCACTGACGCCTTGTCAGCCTGTCGTTGTAATCGACCGCCCGTCTTTTTGACCTATCGCGGCAAAAACCTGTTTGCCAGGATGGTTTCTAAATCTGGATTGAAACATTCATTAACTTTGGGTTGAAAGGAAAGATTGTGAACATCGCAAGTGAAGCAGTGGGCGCGCAAGAGCAGGCGTCCAGTGAGGCGCTCGATGAGGGCGTAGCGCGCTTTCTCGGGCTGGGTGATACCGATGCAGGCGTACGCATCGCCGATATCCGCGCCAAGGCCGCCAGCGAACTCAAACGCTATGGCGACGATGTAATCGCCACATTGGCGCAGGCCGCCATCACCATCCCGCCTGCGGTACAGATCCGCAGTGGCGCCGACAATGGCATCGAAGTGGTGGGCGAACACGCTGCGCGTGAGCAGATTGAAACCTTGATCAATGGCGATACGCGTTTGCTCAAGTGGTTCAAGGAGATCGAGGTGCTGCACGAAATCCTGCGCCGCGCCGAATTGCGCAATGCAGAGGAATTGCCGGACAACCAGCACTTTAATCTGGGGCTGACCAGTCTGGGCGCCATCGCTTTTTTCGCAGTTTAAGCGTCGCTGTGACGCTGACCAGCAAGCCGCCTTCGGGCGGTTTTTGCATTTACGGCTTAACCTTAAGCAGACGGCTGCACAGCGCGTTACCGAGGCAAGGCCGGCTCACGCTATAATCGCCGATTACTGAATGGAAACACCCGATGAAAACCACCCGCGCGCGTCGTCCGCAACCCGCAATCCGTGAACAAAAGGCTGGCTCTAATCTGAAGGCCGCCACCCCCGGCGCGCGTACGCGTACTCGCGATAGCAGCAGCGGTGACTGGCAAACCGGTACCGCCGGCAAGCCGGCAGCGAGTGGCGGTCGTGGTCGCGGTACGCCCGTGGGCGGGGGCAAATCGGCGGTAACGGGTGACCGTCCGCGTGGCGCGGCTGCGGGTACCCGTGCCGGTACCGGCGTGGCGGGCGATAAAGCCCCGGCAGCGCGCAAGCCGCGCGTTGTCGCCTCTGGCGCGGGTCTGACCCGACAAGGCGGCCAGGGCGTTAAGTCGTTGCAACAAAAACCGGGTGCGCCGGGTGCGGCGGCGGCCGAGACTGCGGCACGGCCGGCGGGTTCGCGCCCGAATGCGCCGGTGACCAAGGCCAAAAAACTGTCGGTGCGTCACGGTTCGCAAAAAGAAGTGGCCGTGCAAAAGCAATTGCGCGCCAAACGCCTCACCGCTGACCAGGTGGGCGAAGAGCGTCTGCAAAAAGTGCTGGCTTTTAGCGGCTGGGGCTCACGGCGCGAAGCGGAAACCTGGATTGAAGAAGGTCGCGTGACCGTCAACGGCAAAAAAGCGGAACTGGGTGCGCGCGTTAAACAAGGCGATGACGTGCGGGTGGATGACAAACGCGTCAACCTGCGCTGGGCCGACCGCCTGCCGCGCATCGTCATGTATCACAAGCAAGAAGGTGAACTGGTCACGCGTGACGATCCGCAAGGTCGTACCACCGTGTTTGATCGTTTGCCCAAGCTGGCATCCAGCAAATGGGTTGCCATCGGCCGGTTGGACTTTAATACCAGCGGTTTGCTGTTGCTGACCACCTCGGGTGATCTGGCCAACTACATGACGCACCCCAGCTTTGAAATCGAGCGCGAATACGCGGTGCGGGTGATGGGCCAGATTACGCCAGAGCAAATGAAAGAGATGACCAAGGGCATCGAACTCGAAGACGGTCAGGCGCATTTCGACTTTATCGAGGACCAGGGCGGCGAGGGCGTTAACCACTGGTATCGCGTCATTCTGCGCGAAGGGCGTAACCGCGAAGTGCGCCGGATGTTTGAGCATTTTGAGCTGACCGTCAGCCGTCTGATCCGCGTGCGCTTTGGTATGTTTGGTCTGCCCGCGCGCTTGAAGCGCGGCCAGTTCTATGAGTTGAATGAAACCGAAGTGCTGGGCGTGCTCAAGTGGGCTGATCTGCGCCTGAATGGCGTGGCCAAGGATTTCTGAGGCCGGTGGCATGAACAAGGCATTCACCAAAGAACAGGATGGCGATGATGACGAACTGCCGCCCGAACTCAAGGTTCCGGTCGGCAGCAAGAACTACATGACGCCCGGCGGCTGGAATCGCATGCGCCTGGAGTTGCACCACCTGGTCAATAAAGAACGTCCAGAGCTGACGCAAGTCATCAACTGGGCGGCCAGCAATGGCGATCGTTCTGAGAATGCCGATTATCAATACGGTAAGCGCCGTCTGCGTGAAATCGACCGGCGTATCCGCTTTATCAGCAAGCGGCTGGAAAATGCTGAGGTGGTCGATCCGGAAACGCGCGAGCCCACTGACCAGATTTTCTTTGCCGCCACCGTGACTTATGCGCGAGAAGATGGTCGCGAAGAAACCGTCAGCATCGTGGGCGTGGATGAGACCAACTTCAAACTGAACCACATCAGCTGGACCAGCCCGGTGGCGCGTGCCTTGCTCAAGGCGCGCGAGGGCGATGTGGTGGCCTTGCGTACGCCCTCCGGCATTGAAGAGCTGGAAATCATCGAAGTCGTCTATAAGGCAATTGCTGCAGCGAGTGACGAGGGTGTCGCATCCTGACATCGTCGGTTTGGCCGACTTACCGCCGGCCTGTATGCTGACGGCATGTCAAATCCCGCCGAAATTACGCCCCGCAATTCCAGTTTGTTCCGCCGCGTTTTGCGCAATATGGCAGTACGTATTGCGCTGGCCTCACTGATCCTCTCAGCGCTGAGCTACTACTACAGCTACACCCGCTATCAGGAAGAAGCGCTGGCGAATCTCGGCAAATATCTCGAGGCCCGCAGCCAGCTCGAAAGCGACCTGTTTCTGCAGGCCGAAACCAATACCCGTTTGTTGCGTAATGAATTTGTACGCCGTTATGCGCTGATGCAAAGCGTTGATCCGGCGCCGGAATTCCATCGCCTGATCGGCCAGGATCGCGACGGCATGTACCGGGTGCGGCCGCAGCTCGATGATTTTGAATACAAAGCCACCGTTGCCATCCTGCCCCGCGTCAAGCTCACCCCCGATTTTATGCGCCAGGTTTTGCTGGGCTACGACCTGTGCGGCCAGTTCGGCCAGGCTAACCGCAATCGTTATTACGATACGTTTGTTGATCTGAATGTGTCGGATGGCAGTCTGATGTTTCTGCCCGACCTCAATTACGCGCGTAATGGCTCGGTGGCCGATTTTGCGACAGACCTGGAAACCGAACTGGGTGCCACCCCGGCGCGCAATCCAGAACGCAAGACCTTCTGGTCCGGCATCTATTACGACAAGCAAGCGATGGAATGGATGGTTTCCGTGGTTACGCCGATTGATTTCCAGGGGCGCTATATCGGCGGTTCGGGCCAGGATGTGCTGCTTTCGCAGCTGATTCAGCGTACCAATAACGTCACCATACCGGGCACGTACAACTTTATGGTGGCGCGCTCTGGTTTGTTGATTGCGCATGCCGACCGTATGAAGCAAATCCATAAAGCCCAGGGCGCTTACGATTTGCGGACGGTCAACGATCCGCAATTACGCGCCTTGTATTACGCCGCCTTGCGCGCCACGCCCACCCAGCCTTTTGTGGAATCGCCGGATGGCAAAGCGTGGTTGGGGGTGTCCGGTATTGCCGGTGCAGACTGGATGTTTATCGTGGTCTACCCCAAGGCGCTGCTGGAAGCCAAAGCCGCCGTCGCCGCCAGCATGGTGCTGGCGCTGGGCATGATTGCCTTGTTTGTTGAGCTGGGCTTGTTGGCCTGGGTATTAAAGGTGGATGTGGCCCGGCCGTTGGCACGCCTCAAAGCCGCCATCCACGCGCTGACCGAACAGCGCGCCACCAATCTGCTCGACACCGCGCGCGGCGACGAGATCGGCGATCTGGCGCGTAGTTTTGCCGTGATGTCCAGCACGGTGGCGCAGCATCAACATGCGCTCGAAGCCGAAGTGGCGGCACGCACCGCGGAACTGGCGCAACGCAATGTGGAGTTGCAAAACGCCAATCAGCAACTGACCCATCTGAATGACGAAAAGAACGAAATGCTGGCGATTGCCGCCCACGATCTGAAAAACCCGGTGGCCAGCATCAGCGGCATGGCCGGGCTGGTGGCGGACAAGCTCGACAGTTGGCCGCCTGATCGGGTGCGCTCGCGTTTGTTTGGCATCCAGCAGTTGGCCGATCGCTTGCAACGTATCGTGGGTAACTTGCTCGACAGCAATGCCCTCGAGTCCGGCCAGTTTGCTCTGCATGCTGAACCGATCGATCTGGATGCGCTGCTGGCGGAGCTGGTGCAAAGCTGGGACGCACGCTTGCACGCCAAAGAGCAGGCGGTGGCGTGGTTTCCCAGTGGTTTGAGCGTGCTGGCAGACCGCCAGGCGTTGTGGCAGGTGCTGGATAATCTGCTGTCGAATGCATCCAAATATTCGCCGCAGCGCAGTGCCATCGGCATTGCCGTGGCGCCGCGTGGCCAGCGTATCGAGATTCGGGTGACTGATCGCGGCCCCGGCATCGCAGCGCATGAAATGGAAAAATTATTCCGCAAATTCAGTCGCTTGTCGGCAGTGCCTACCGGCGGTGAGCATGCCACCGGCCTGGGTTTGTCCATCGTCAAACGCCTGGTCGAAGCCATGGATGGCGAAGTCGGCTGCCAGAGCCAGCTGGGGCATGGCGCCAGCTTTATGGTGACGTTGCCGCGCGCCTGAGCCGGGCCAGCCGCGGTATACTCGCGCACTTCAAATCAATGACGCCTTGATGTGTGAGCAGCACCTCAGGGGAGGACCATGCAGCAATATCTCGACCTCGTCCGCCAGATCATGGATCAGGGCTCCTGGCAAGAAAACCGTACCGGCATCCGCACCTTGAGCATGCCCGGCGCGATGATGAAATTTGATCTGCAGCAAGGGTTTCCGGCTGTGACCACCAAAAAACTGGCGTTCAAGTCGGCGGTGGGTGAGCTGTGCGGGTTTATGCGCGGCTATCGTAATGCGGCGCAGTTTCGCGAACTGGGTTGCAAGGTGTGGGACCAGAACGCCAACGAAAATGCGCAATGGCTGGCCAATCCCTATCGTCTGGAAATGGATGATCTGGGCCCGGTTTACGGGGTGCAGTGGCGGCATTGGCCCGCGTACAAATTGATAGACCCGACCCAGCCGCAAGGCGACGCGCAGATTGCCGATGCATTGGCGCGCGGCTATGCCCGGATCGGTGTCACCGCAGGCGATAGCGGCCCACGCGTGGTGCTGTACAAGGCGGTTGATCAACTGCGCCAGTGTCTCGACACCATCATGCGCGATCCGGGCAACCGCCGGATTTTGTTTCATGGCTGGAACTGGGCGCAAATCGAAGAAATGGCGCTGCCGCCGTGCCATTTGCTGTACCAGTTTCTGGTGGACAAGGCGCGCGGCGAGATTTCTCTGTGCCTGTATATCCGCTCCAATGATGTCGGTCTCGGCACGCCATTTAACCTGACCGAGGGCGCGGCGCTGCTGCATCTGGTTGGGCGCCTGACTGGCTACAAGCCGCGCTGGTTTACCTATTTTATTGGCGATGCGCATATCTATGAGAACCACATGGATATGCTGAACGAGCAACTCACCCGCACGCCGTATCCGGCGCCCCGGCTGGTGTTGTCCGAGCGGATTCCGGACTTTGCGCTAACCGGCAAGTACGAGCCGGAATGGCTGGAACAGGTTGAACCGGGTGACTTTACGCTCGAGGGCTATCAGCACCATCCGCATATCACCGCGCCTATGGCTGTCTAGTCCGGGGCGCTACGCGGCCTGGGCTGACCGGATGGTTGGTGTCGGCCAGCGGGCCGATCCGGTATGATGCTGACATCTCCCGCTCTTCACGCCCGGCCTGATCGCCGGGCGTTTCTACTCTTATGTCTGATCTGATCGCTCTGGCCTGTGCATTGCCCAAGGCCGAACTGCATTTACATATCGAAGGCTCGCTCGAGCCGGAGCTGGCGTTTGCGCTGGCGGCCAAGCATGGCGTAACGCTGCCGTATGCCGATGTCGAAGCGCTGCGCGCGGCTTACGATTTTAATGATCTGCAATCGTTTCTCGATCTGTACTACGCCGGCGCCGGTGTATTGCGTGACGCAGATGATTTCCATGCGCTGACCCAGGCTTATCTGCAGCGTGCCGCTGCCGACAACCTGCGCCATGTCGAAATCTTTTTTGATCCGCAAACGCACACCGAGCGCGGTGTGCCGATGGAAGACATCATCGGCGGTATCCGCCGCGCGCTGATCGAGGCCGAAACCGAACACGGCATCAGCTTCCGCCTGATTCTGAGCTTTTTGCGGCATTTGTCCGAAGCCGACGCCATTGCCACGCTGGAAGCGGCCAAGCCGTACCTGCATCGCATAGACGGCGTGGGGCTGGATTCCAGCGAAAACGGCCATCCGCCGTCCAAGTTTGAACGCGTGTTTGCGTTGTGCCGTGAGTACGGCTTGCCGGTGGTGGCGCATGCGGGGGAAGAGGGCCCGCCCGCCTATATCCGCGAAGCACTCGATATCCTGCACGCCCGGCGTATCGACCACGGGGTACGCTGCAGCGAAGACCCGCAACTGGTGGAGCGCCTGCGTGCGGAACAAATCCCGCTTACCGTGTGCCCGCTGTCCAACGTCAAGCTGAAGGTTTATCCGGATCTGGCTGAGCACAATCTGAAGGCGCTGCTGCATCAGGGCCTGGTGATTACGCTCAATTCGGATGATCCGGCCTATTTTGGCGGCTATGTAAACGACAACTTTATTGCCTGCATCAAGGCGCTCGATCTCAGCGAGCAAGATGTGTTGCAGTTGGCGCGCAACAGCATTACCGCTACTTGGCTGGATGAGGCGGGCAAAGCGCGCTTGCTGGCCGAAATTGAAGTGGTATATGCGCAATGGAAGAACGCGCAATAAAACGTCTCCATAAAAAAACGGTGCGCGGCGGCATGCCACGCACCGTTTTTTTTTGGCGCTACTCAGGCGATCACATTGAGCGCTTCGTAGCAGGCGCCCATGGTGTGGTAGTCGGTCTTGCCAGCCGGCGATTTTTCGTCATCCACCTTTTGATTGTCGGGCGTCAGAATACGGAACCACGCGCCGTACTGATGATCGACAAAATATTGCCAGCTGTAGGCCCAGATCCGGTCATACCATTCGCGGTATTTGCCATCTTTGGTCCGGTCGAACAGCAGCGCGGCCGCAGCAAACGATTCAGCCTGCACCCAGAAATATTTATCTTCGTCGTACGCGGCGCCCTGCAAATCGTAGCCATAAATCAAACCGCCATGCTTTTGATCCCAGCCATATTCCATGGCGCGATCAAATAATTCGCGTGCGCGATCCAGATGCCAGCCTGCGGGTTGATGCCGATCCAGAATCAGCAGCAACTTGGCCCATTCCGTTTGATGGCCAGTCTGGAAACCCCAGGGGCGGAAGATATTGGTGCGGTCGCCTTTGTTGTATTCCAGATCAGGCGTCCAGTCAGCATTGAAATGCTCCCAGACCTGGCCGCCGGTAAATCCGGCCTGGCGGATCGTAAAGTGCTTGGCCAGGGTGCTGGCACGTTCCAGATAACGTTGCTCGCCCGTCGCTTCAAACGCCGCCAGCATGGCTTCGCAACTATGCATATTGTCGTTCTGGCCGCGGTAATCGGTCAGGACCCAATCGGCACTGGCCTCGCTGCCATAGACGCCATGCTCGGGCAGCCAGAAATGCTGTTCCATCAAATCAAAGGTTTCGGCTATCCAGGCGCGCGCTTCGGTGATGCCGGATTTAAGCGCGCAGGAATAAGCCAGCACAACAAACGCCAGGCCATAACAATGATTGGTGGCATCAACCACTTGATGATCGCGCAACAGCCAGGCGTAACCGCCGGTTTGCGGATTGCGATGCACGTCGCGGATATACGCCACGCCGTGTTTAACCCGTTCCAGATATTGCGGTTCTTTAAATTGCAGCCACGCCATCGCATTGTTGAATACAAAGCGGGTTGAGGACACCAGATGGCGCGTGGCGCGATCGTAGATGGTGCCGTCATCTTTATAAAAGTGATAGAAACCGCCAGCGGGGTCGACGGAACGCGGATCATAAAAAGCCAGCGTGTCACGGATATGGCTGAGCAGAAAATCGCGGCTAAAAAAAGCCGGCGCGGGTGATGTCATGACGTTCTCCATGGCGATTACAAGGCCACTCGGGCATTGCGACAACGGGCGGCAGGCTAAAGGCTGCGTTTATCGGAATGTAGCAAACCCGCGGGCTGCGCATCCGTTTATACTGCCGCATGAATAAATCTGGTGCGCTACTGTAGAGGGCGCGCTGGCTGGCGTCAGTACAGAAATACCCGCCGACGTCATTTTGCAGTTACAGAGACATCACAATACCGGCACCAATGCCGGATGTGCAGGGAGCACCACCATGCGATATTCCGTTCTGGCCTTGATGCTGTGCGGCCTGGCCGTGGCCGCACAGGCGCAGATTTATAAATGGAAAGATGCCGATGGCAGCGTCCATTATTCCGACCAGCCGCCCACCAATGCGCAGACCAGATCCCAGGTCGTTAATGTCAAAGCGCAAGCGGTAAGTGGTTATTCGGCGGCCAAAGGCAATGCCTCCGCCCCGGCCAATGCCGCGTCTGCGGTGGCGGCGTCTTCACCTGCGCAAGTCGCGGCAGCGCAAAAAGATCCGGCCTTGTGCAAACAATATTCGGATCGGCTGAATTATCTGCAGACTGCCACCAAGCTGCAGTCGATTAATGAAAAAGGCAATATCGAAATGCTGGATGCCAATCGCCGCGCCAGTGAAACCACGATTGCAACGCAGAATATCGCCAAATACTGCCCGTAAGCGCCGGGATTGCCGCCACCACGCCCATCGCACCCGCTGCGCATGGGCGTTTTGTTTTGCGGTGGTTGCAAATGCCGACCTCGCACCGATCTAAGCGCTCTATCTTACGTAAAGCCCGCCCCATGTCCGAAGCTTCTGCACGCCGTAACGACTGGCAAACCCTGCGCGCCTTGTTGCCGTATTTGTGGCAGTACAAAGTTCGCGTGATTAGCGCAATGGTATTGCTGGTGGCGGCCAAGGTGGCCAACGTGGGCGTGCCGCTGGTGCTCAAGCGCATCGTCGACGCGCTCGGCGCCACGCCACATAGCGCGGTGTTGCTGCCCTTGGGTCTGGTGCTGGCCTATGGCGTATTGCGTTTGTGCGCGTCGGTGTTTGGCGAATTACGCGACGCGGTGTTCGCCAAGGTAACCCAGGGGGCCATCCGCCGCGTGGCGCTGCAGGTGTTCGATCATTTGCATGCTTTGTCGCTGCGCTTTCATCTGGAACGCCAAACCGGCGGCATGACGCGTGATATTGATCGCGGCAGCAAAGGCATTGCCTTTTTGCTGAACTTTACCTTGTTCAATATCCTGCCCACGCTGGTCGAGATTGTGTTGGTTGCGCTGATCTTGCTCAAGAAATACGACTGGTATTTTGCGGCAATTACCTTTGGCACCATCGTGATTTATATCGGCTTTACCCTGGGTATTACCGAGTGGCGCATGGTGCATCGGCGCACCATGAACAATATGGATTCCGAAGCCAGTACGCGTGCGGTCGATAGCCTGCTCAATTACGAAACGGTCAAATACTTTGGCAATGAGCGTTGGGAAAGCGAGCGCTACGATAAAAGCCTGCAAAAGTGGGAATCCGCTTCGGTCAAAAACCAGGTGTCTTTGTCGTTTCTGAATGCCGGCCAGGCCGGGATTATTGCGCTGGGCGTTACCGCATTGGTGGGTCTGGCGGCGCAAGAAGTGGTAAGCGGAAAAATGACCCTGGGCGATCTGGTGCTGGTCAATGCCTTTTTGCTGCAGCTGTACGCACCGCTGAATTTCCTCGGCTTTATCTATCGCGAAATCAAACATTCGCTGGCCGATATGGAAAAGATGTTTGCGCTGCTTAACCGCAATGCCGAAATCAAAGACAAAGCCAGCGCGGTGCCCTTGCACACCCAGCACGCGGCCGTGGCATTCCAGCAGGTCGATTTTGGCTATGAAACCGATCGCGACATTCTGCAGGGCGTGAGCTTTGAGATCCCTGCCGGTAAAACCGTGGCGGTGGTGGGTAGTTCTGGCGCGGGCAAATCAACCTTGTCGCGTTTGCTGTTCCGCTTTTATGACGTCAATGCCGGCACAGTGCAAATCAACGGCCAGGATATCCGCGATATCACGCAAAGCAGTTTGCGCCAGCATATCGGCATCGTGCCGCAAGACACGGTGCTGTTTAATGACACCATTTATTACAACATCGCTTATGGCGACCCCACGGCCAGCAAAGAGCAAGTGATTGAGGCCGCGCGCTCGGCGCATATCTACGATTTCATCATGAGTTTGCCGCAAGGTTTTGAAACCACGGTTGGCGAGCGCGGCTTGAAATTGTCGGGCGGGGAAAAGCAACGCGTTGCGATTGCGCGCACCATCCTTAAAAATCCGCCCATCCTGATTTTTGATGAAGCCACTTCAGCGCTGGATTCGCGCACCGAAAAAGCCATACAGGCCGAATTGCGCGCGATTGCCGCCAGCCGTACCACGCTGGTGATTGCGCATCGACTGTCGACCATTGCCGATGCCGATCAAATTCTGGTGATGGACCACGGCCGCATTATCGAACGTGGCACACACGCCGATTTGCTGGCGGCACACGGCGCTTATGCACGCTTGTGGCAATTGCAACAGCATGAACAACAAACTACGCCGCTAGAGGCCGCGCCAGAATAGTCCAGCCTTGTACCGGCTCGCCAAATTCAACCCGGATTACGGTGGGGATCAGGGCGTGCAAGGCCAGGCCGGCCGCCGCCATGTTAGTGCGCAGGCCGGTTTCGCTATGGCTGTAGCGGCCGCTGGGTTGCAAGCGGTATTCCATGCCCTCAGTGGACTCAACCGAAAATGCCAGCACGCCGTCCGCACGCATGGCCTGGCGAAAGGCGGCCAGAAGCGGGGCCAGTTCGCCGAAATAAATCAGCACGTCGGCCGCGCAAATCAAATCAAAGGCGCCGGGCTGGCTAAACAGCCAGGCATGCAATTCGGCGTGGACCAGCTCGTCGTACAGGCCCCGTGCGCTGGCTTTCTGCAGCATGCCGCTGGATAAATCCACGCCCACCAGACGCTGGGCGTAGGGTCGCAGCACGGGCGCACATAAACCGGTGCCACAACCGGCATCCAGCACCTGCAAGCGGGCGTCTGCAGCCAGTAGCGGCGCCAGCGCGGCCCCGATGCGGGCCGGGATTTGATAGCCCAGCGATTGCAAGCGCTCATCAAACGTGGCGGCAAATTGATCAAACGTGGTGGCAACGTAGGCGTCTGAGGCCCGATCCGGCACATTCTGGCCGGAACAGCCCGCCAATAAATGGCGCGCGGTGGGGTTGCCCGGCTCCTGTTGCAGCCAGAGTCGGTAGACGGCGGCGGCTTCGTCGATGCGGCCGAGACGGTAATAGGCGATGCCGCGCATCTTGGGTGGCTGATCCGCGGCGGGGCGCAGTACGTAGGCGCGACACAAAAATAAAGAGGCTTCTTCGCTATCGCCCAATCGTTCCAGCGTATTGCCAAGATTCTCGAGTGCGTCGATGTAATCCGGATCAAGCTGCAGGGCCTGGATAAATGCCTGCGCCGCATCTTCGACCAGCGCTTGCGCCAGCAAAACCGAGCCCAGATTGTTCCAGAACAGGGCGGATGGCTGCAGCGACAAAGCCTGGCGGAAGGCGCGCGCCGCCATTTCGGCGTGGCCGGCCAGTGCCAGCACATTGCCCAGATCGTTAAACCAGTCGGCATTGGGCAAGGTAGTGCAAGCCCGCGCCAGCCATTCGATGGCGGCGTTGCTGTCCCCGCGTTGATGCTGCAACAAGCCAAAGCCATGCATCGCCGAAGCATAGTGCGGGTCTTGCGCCAGGATGGCCTGGTACAAGGCGTCGGCGGCATCAAGCTGGCCTGCCAGTTGGGCAGACACAGCCGCCTGCAACTGCGCAGCAAGGTCAGGGGACGGCATCAAGACAAGGCTCCAGTGGGTAGGGTGGTCTGGCAATTGCCGCCAGCGCGAGGTCTGACGTAGACTTGCCAGTCTATTTACATGCCGTTACAGACGCTTCATGGCAACAGAACACCTCAATAGCGATCGGGCTGATCGCGTACTCGAAGCGGCCTTTCAGGTCTTTTGCGAATCCGGCTATCGCGCCAGCATCGATCTGGTGGCCGCGCGCGCCGGCGTAGCCCGGCAAACCATATACAACCACTTTGGCAGCAAGCAAGCGCTTTTTGAATCGACGCTGGCGGGCTCGGTGGCCGATATGCTCGGCACCCTGGGCGGCGGCGACGTGGCACTGCGCGAGCGCCTGCTGGCCTTTGCCGCTAATTTTCGCCAGCGCGTGTTATCGCCCGACGCCATCAATCTGCATCGGGTACTGACCAGCGAGGCGCCGCGTTTTTCCGGGCTGGCGCAGGACTTTTATCGTAACTGCATCCAGCATTGCGCCGTACACGTGGCCGAGCAGTTTGAAGTGGCCATGCAGCAAGGTTTGCTGCGGCGGGAAAACCCGCAGCGTGCGGCCATGATGCTGATGGATATGCTGGTTAGCCAGGACCGCATGCGCATGCTGTTTGGCGGCGAGGCGCCCGATGCCGCGGCAGAGGCGCAATTGATCGAGGACATCGTCGATTTCTTTTTGCGGGCCATGCAGCCGTAACTCACACGCAGCGGGCGCGGTCAGCCGGTGTGCTGGCCGCCGTTAATGGCGATATTGGCGCCCGTCACAAAGCCCGCCATTTCTGATGCCAGCCAGACGATCAGGCTGGCCACTTCTTCCGGCTTGCCCAGACGGCCCACCGGAATCTGCCCGACAATACGCTCGCGAATGTCTACCGGTACCGCCATCACCATCTCAGTGGCGATGTAGCCAGGGCTGATCGTATTTACTGTCACACCTTTACGCGCCACTTCTTGCGCCAGCGCCATGGTGAAACCATGCATGCCGGCCTTGGCGGCAGAATAATTGGTCTGGCCAAACTGGCCTTTCTGCCCATTGATCGACGAAATATTGATCACCCGGCCCCAGCCGCGTTCGGTCATGCTGTCGACAAATTGCTTGGAAACATTGAACAGCGAATCGAGATTGGTGCCCATGACGGCATCCCAGTCCGGCTGGCTCAGCTTGCGGAACGTGGCGTCGCGAGTGATGCCGGCGTTGTTGACCAGGATATCGACTTCGCCCAGTTGCTCGCGCAAGGCGGTGGCCATGGCGGTGCAACTGGCAAAGTCGGCCACATTGCATTCGAAGGCATGAAACGCATAACCCGCCGCGCTGGCGTCGGCCAGCCATTGTTGCTGGCGGCCGCTGCGCGAATAGGTGGTGGCCACTTGATAGCCTGCGTCGGCCAGTTGGCGGCAGATCGCCGTGCCGATGCCGCCCATGCCCCCGGTCACCAATGCCAGCCTGCTCATGCGTGTCGTCCCTTAAGGTGGTGACGCACGCATTGATTGCGTTCGTCAAATTAAACCGGGCGAATCTTACTTTCAGATTTTGATCGTAGTAAAGCGTGCTTTGGCTACGTAACTCCGGCTGTTTTTGTCATAGCTGGCGCGATGCCCGGATACAAGCTGCGCTAACTCGCACAATTAAATCGCTATCGCACCAACGGCTTACGCTGCCTGCTGCGCTGGATTATGCCGCTGGGCGCTGGCGCAGCAGGCCAGGCGCACAAAGCAGGGCGCTTGTCCAGAATTGAGGGGCACCCGGGCTTCGTATAGAATACGCAATTCCAATCTGTACGTACTGCCATGACCAAGTACATCTTTGTTACCGGTGGCGTTGTTTCCTCTTTGGGGAAAGGCATCGCCGCCGCGTCTCTGGCCGCTATCCTCGAATCCCGCGGCCTTAAAGTCACCATGATGAAGCTCGATCCATATATCAATGTGGATCCGGGAACCATGAGCCCGCTGCAGCACGGCGAAGTGTTCGTCACCGATGACGGCGCTGAAACCGATCTGGATCTGGGCCACTACGAGCGCTTCATCAGCTCACGCATGGCCAAACGCAATAACTTCACCACCGGTCAGATTTATGACTCGGTGATCAAGAAAGAGCGTCGTGGCGATTATCTCGGCAAGACCGTACAGGTGATTCCGCATATCACCGATGAAATCCGTTCGTTTATCGAACAGGGTGCCGGTGATGCTGAACTCGCAGTGATCGAAGTGGGCGGCACCGTCGGCGATATCGAATCGCTGCCGTTCCTGGAAGCCATCCGCCAGATGGGTGTGACGCTGGGTAAAGAAAATACCTGCTTCGTGCATCTGTCGTATGTGCCGTACATTGCCGCCGCTGGCGAAATCAAGACCAAACCCACCCAGCACAGCGTGAAAGAACTGCGCGAAATCGGTATCCAGCCCGATGTGCTGATCTGCCGCGCTGATCGCCCGGTGCCGGACGAAGAACGTCGCAAGATTGCGTTGTTTACCAACGTGACCGAGCGCGCGGTAATTTCGTGTCCGGACGTGCCGTCGATTTACCAGATTCCGCGCGTGCTGTCGGATCAGGGCATCGACACGATTATCGCCAAACAACTGCAACTGGAACTGCCGCCCGCCAATCTGGCCGTGTGGGACAAGATCGTCCACGCCGTGCAGAACCCGCAGCAGACCGTCAATATCGCCATGGTCGGCAAATATGTTGACCTGACCGAATCGTATAAATCGTTGATCGAAGCGCTGAAGCACGCGGGTATTCATACCGGCTGTGAAGTGAAGATCAATTTTGTCGATTCCGAAGCGCTGGAAACTGAAGGCCTGGACGTGTTGCATAACGTCGACGCCATTCTGGTGCCGGGCGGCTTTGGCAAGCGCGGGGTGGAAGGCAAGATCCGTGCGGTTAAATATGCGCGTGAACAGAACATCCCTTACCTCGGCATCTGCCTGGGTATGCAGATTGCGCTGATCGAATACGCCCGTGATATGGCAGGCATGACCGGTGCTAACTCGACCGAATTCGACCTCGAAACCGAATTCCCGGTGGTGGCGCTGATTGATGAATGGGTCAACCACGACGGCAAGATCGAAAAGCGCGACGCTAACAGCAACCTGGGCGGCACCATGCGTCTGGGCGCGCAGGCGTGCCAACTGGAAGACGGCTCGCTGGCCGCACGCATTTACGGCGCCACCTCGATTACCGAGCGCCATCGCCATCGCTACGAAGTCAACAACCACTACTTGCCGCGTCTGCAAGAAGCCGGTCTGAAGATCAGTGGCAAGTCGTCGGGCACCGAGCAATTGGTGGAGACGGTTGAACTGCCGCAGCATCGCTGGTTCTTTGCATGTCAGTTCCACCCGGAATTCACCTCGACGCCGCGCGATGGTCATCCGCTGTTCAAGGCCTATATTGAAGCCGCCATCGCCTTTGCGCGTGAGCAAGGCCGCGAAGGCCTGAGCTGCTGAGCAGCAATGTTGCAACCCGCCCGTAGCCGCACTATGCAGGCTGCGGGCTGTGTATCCCTCACGGAGCAAGCATGAAACTTTGTGGATTTGAAGTCGGTCTCGACCAGCCGTTTTTTCTGATTGCCGGCCCGTGCGTGATCGAAGGCGAACAGTTTTCGATTGATGTTGCTGGTCAGTTGAAAGAAATCACCAGCGAGCTGGGCATCAACTTTATTTTCAAGTCGAGCTTCGACAAGGCCAATCGTTCGTCCGGCAAAAGCTTTCGCGGCTATGGCATGGATGAGGGTCTGAAGATTCTGGCTAAAGTGCGCGAACAAGTGGGCGTGCCGGTGCTGACCGACATCCACGAAATTGACCAGATCAAGCCGGTTGCGGCCGTCGTTGACGTGTTGCAGACCCCGGCGTTCTTGTGCCGCCAGACTGACTTTATCAAGGCCTGCGCCCAGTCCGGCAAGCCGGTTAATATCAAGAAGGGCCAGTTTCTGGCCCCGGGTGATATGAAAAACGTGATGGATAAGGCGCGTGAAGCGGCCCAGGAGGCTGGCCTTGATCCGGATCAGTTTATGGCCTGTGAGCGCGGCGTATCTTTCGGCTACAACAATCTGGTCAGCGATATGCGTAGCCTTGCCATCATGCGTGAAACCAACTGCCCGGTGGTGTTTGATGCCACGCATTCGGTGCAGTTGCCCGGCGGTCAGGGCACAAGCTCGGGCGGCCAACGTGAGTTTGTACCGGTTCTGGCGCGCGCTGCCGTCGCCGTCGGAATCTCTGGTTTGTTTGCTGAAACGCACCCCGATCCGGCATGTGCCAAATCGGATGGCCCTAACGCATGGCCGCTGCATCGTATGAAAGAACTGCTGACCACGCTGCAGACCATCGACAAGGCTGTGAAGACCGGCGCTTTTATCGAACAAACCTTGTAATACGCATCGGCTATCCTGGGATAGCCGTTTTGCTGTTTTGAACACCAACCACATCTACAGAGGTAACGCCAATGAGCGCAATCGTTGAAGTCATCGCGCGCGAGATTCTGGATTCTCGCGGCAATCCCACCGTTGAAGCCGATGTCCTGCTGGAGTCGGGCGTTATGGGCCGCGCCGCAGTGCCGTCCGGTGCTTCTACCGGTGAACGTGAAGCGCTCGAACTGCGTGATGGCGACAAGAGCCGTTACCTGGGCAAGGGCGTGCTGAAGGCGGTTGAAAACATCAACACCGAAATCTGTGAAGCCATCATCGGCCTCGACGCCGCTGAACAAGCCTTCATCGACAAGACCATGCTGGATCTGGATGGCACCGAAGACAAATCCAAGCTGGGCGCCAACGCAATCCTGGCCGTGTCGATGGCCGTAGCCAAAGCGGCTGCAGACGAAGCCGGTCTGCCGCTGTATCGCTACGTGGGTGGCTCCGGCCCCATGGCGCTGCCGGTGCCGATGATGAACGTGGTAAACGGCGGCGAACACGCCAGCAACAGCCTGGACTTCCAGGAACTGATGATTGTGCCGGTGGGCGCGCCGACTTTCCGTGAAGCGCTGCGTTACGGCGCGGAAATCTTCCATAACCTGAAGAAGATTCTGCACGACAAGCATCTGCCGACCCAGGTGGGTGACGAAGGTGGTTTCGCCCCGGACGTGGCCAATGCTGAAGAAGCACTGGACCTGATCCTGCAAGCCATCGAAAAAGCCGGTTACAAGGCTGGCGAACAAATCGCCATCGCCCTCGATTGCGCCGCCAGCGAGTTCTACGACAAAGCCACCGGCAAGTACGTGTTCAAGAAGAGCGACAAGCGCGAGCTGTCTTCCGAACAAATGGTGGATTACCTCGAAAGTCTGGTAAACAAGTACCCGATCATCTCGATCGAAGACGGCATGGGCGAGCGTGACTGGGACGGCTGGAAAGTGCTGACCGACCGCCTGGGCAAGCGCGTACAACTGGTGGGCGACGATCTGTTCGTTACCAACACCAAAATCCTGGCCGAAGGCATCAAGAAGGGCATCTGCAACTCGATCCTGATCAAGGTTAACCAGATCGGTTCGCTGTCGGAAACCCTGGCCGCTGTGGATCTGGCCAAGCGCAATGGCTACACCTCGGTGATGAGCCATCGTTCGGGCGAAACCGAAGACAGCACCATCGCTGATCTGGCCGTTGCCACCAACTGCATGCAGATCAAGACCGGTTCGCTGAGCCGTTCGGACCGTATGGCCAAGTACAACCAACTGCTGCGCATCGAAGAAGAACTCGGTGATGCTGCGTACTACCCGGGCCACGACGCGTTCTACCAGCTGAAGAAATAAGCTGCGCCACAGCCCAGGCGTGCGCGTTAGGATTTGGCGTACGCCTGTAGTAACATCGAAAACCGGTGCGCAATGCGCCGGTTTTCTTTTACAAGAACAACACTGACTCTTTCAATGCGCACTCTGGCGATCGCCCTGGCTGTACTGATACTTGCCCTGCAATGGCCGCTCTGGATCGGTAAAGGCAGCTGGCTGCGCGTCTGGGATCTGGACCGGCAACTGGCCGAACAGAAACTGCGCAACGACAAGCTCAAAGAGCGCAACACCGCGCTCGAGGCCGACGTGGTCGACCTCAAGACCGGCACTGATGCGATTGAAGAACGGGCCCGCAACGAGCTCGGCATGGTGCGTCAGGACGAGGTGTTCTTTCAGATTCTGGATAACCGCAAATCCGCATCCGTCGCCGCTGCGGGCGGTGCTGTGGGTGTGGGCATAGCCAGTGACGTTGCCAGCGTGCCCGCTAGCGGCGCAGCCGCCGCACCCTGAAGGGGCGCAACTGTAATGGTTGCCGTTCGACGTTTTGTCGAGAAGATGCAACTGTTCTGTTTTGCAAATTTTGCGATATAGTGGGGCTCGTCCGTCCCCAGGATCGCCCCCATGAACGACCTCGCCTTTGCCAACGGCCGCCGCAAGGCCGATACCCTCTATCACCAGTTGGCTGAAGAAATGGCGCAAGCCATTGCCGCTGGCTTGCTCAAGCCGGGCGAAAAACTCCCCTCTGTGCGCAAGATGTCGTCGCAACGCCAGCTCAGCCTGTCCACGGTAATGGAAGCCTACCGCGAGCTGGAAGACCGTGGCCTGATCGAGGCCCGCCCGCAAAGCGGCTTCTATGTGCGTCCGGCGCAATCGATGCAGATTCCGGTGCTGACACAGCCGCCACAAACCCCTTCCAAAGTAATTACCCAGGCCGAATTCTGGCCCTACCACGTCGGGGGCGCCTCGGCGCGGGTGGATTTCAGTTTTGCCGTGCTCGCGCCGGAGCACTATCCGACGCAACCTTTGCAGCGTTTGTTGTCGCAGGTGTCGCGGCATGCGCCGGAAATCCTCGCCGACTATGGTCGTCCGCAAGGTGATCCAGAATTGCGGCGGCATATTGCGCGGCGCTCGCTGGCCTGGGGTGGCCAGTTTGAGGCGGATGACGTGATCATCACCCAGGGCTGCCTGGAAGCGCTCAATTTGTGTTTGCGCGCGGTGACGCGGCCCGGCGATGTGGTCGCCATCGAGTCGCCGGCGTATTTCGGGCTGCTACAAATTCTTGAAAGCTTCAATCTGAAGGCGCTGGAAATCCCGACCCATCCGCAAACCGGTATTTCGGTCGAGGCCCTGGAACTGGCCACGCGCAACGGGCAAGTGCAAGCCTGTTTGCTGCTGCCTAATTTCTCCAATCCCTTGGGATGTTTGATGCCGGACGACGCCAAGCGCCGCCTGGTTGAATTGCTGGACAGCCGCAATATTCCGCTGATTGAAGACGATCTGTACGGCGAGTTTTTTCACCATGGTGAGCGTCCGCGACCGGCCAAAGCGTTTGATCGCAGCGGCAATGTGATGTTGTGTTCGTCCTTTACCAAAACATTGGCGCCGGGCTTTCGCGTGGGCTGGGTGGTGGCGGGGCGTTGGCAGCGCGAGCTGGAAAAGCTCAAGTTCATCAATACTTTTTCCACCCCGGCGGTATTGCAGCAAACCATCGCCCGCTTTCTTGAGAACGGCGGCTACGATCATCATTTGCGCAAACTGCGTCGCGCGGTGTGCGAGCAAGTTGAGCACGGCACCGCCGCGGTCCGCCGCTATTTTCCGGCCAACACGCGCGTAACCGTGCCCGAGGGCGGCTTTGTGCTGTGGATCGAATTGCCGGAAGGCATCGACACCATGCAGTTGTTGCAGCGGTGTTTGCAGGAGGGCATTGCGTTTTCGCCAGGCGAGCTGTTCTCGCCCAGCCGCAGTTATCGCAACTGCCTGCGCATCTGTTGCGTGCAGACCTGGACCACACGCCACGAAAAAGCCGTGCAGCGCATAGGCGAACTCGCCGCCGATATGCTGCTTACACCGCTCGCGGTCTGAACCGTCGCGCCAGCGTGGCGATTAATTGCCCACGCTGGCGGTGACGGTGTTGTCCGGATTGGGCGGTTCAAGGTTATCGGCCTTGTCGCCCAATACGTTCTGACAACTCTCGGGCACGGCTTTCTGAATTTCGACGCAGTATTGCGAATAGCTCATCAGACAGGGCGGAATCTCTTTGTCCTGATCCACCCAGATGACGTCATAGCGCTGACCACACACGCTATTGAGGATGTCCTCCAGCGTGGCGACATCGCCGACCAGATCGGCATACGCGGGCATGGCGAGCCCCGCACAAAGCATCCCTGCAATACAGAAACGGCGTAGCATGCGGGCCTCCCAGGCGTCGCCTGGATGCGACGCATGAGAAATGTGACCGTTATGACAATGTCAAGTTTCGGGCTGCTGGCCGTGCTACTGGCTCACCAGCAGCCGAGGCGACGAATGGAAAGGCCATGTCCAGCGTCGCGCTGCGGGCAGGGTGGTGATGCTGTAGCGACTGCCCGCTTCGCCTTCCAGCAAAACCAGCCCGTCGCACCCGACCTCACAGCGCTCGCCAGCCGCCAGGGTAATATCGCGCCCGGGAATGCTGAGCCAGACTCGGCCGCTTTCGCACACAATACGCGCGCGGCCTTGATGCTGGATGGCGACCAGTCCGGTACGGTCTATCAATTGCGTATGCATGGCAAGCTCCTGCGCAGTGCTGTGGAATCAGGCACTTAGCGTACGAGCTGGGCGCCGCGCCCGGTAGCGACATTACTGTACTGGTCCAGGGCGTGCAGAACGCGATTTCGGGCTAACTGTACTGCTGCCCAGCCCATGCAACTGTCATAGGGTGGGACTCGGCGTCCCGTCCAGTTCCGGCCTAAGACGCTTTGCGCAGCGTGCGCAGCATAAAACGGGCGGGGTCGATGGCTTCGGCCAGCGCCGTTTCCACAGGCAGCGGTTCAGCATTCAGCTGGCTGGCCAGCAACTCCGCGCACAGTTGCGAGAACGTCAGCCCGCGTGATCCCAGCCCCAGCAAGCCATAAACCCCCGGCCAGCGCTGCACCTGCGCCAACTGATGCGCCTTGGTCTGCTGCGCCAACGGCAAGGGCAGCGCGCCCACCAGCGGCATGCGATCGGGCGAAGTGGGGCGCGGACACAAGCGTGTGCTGCCCAACGCGGCAACGTCCGGGGCTGCGGCGTCCGGAAACAGATCCTGCAGCGATTGCAGATTGCCGCGCGCTGCCTCGGCGACGTCATGCGCGCCCGCTGCGCCCATGCAATGCCAGCCATCCAGCGCTGGCGTAATGTAACCCGCCCCGGACAAGCCGATTTGTGCCAGCGGCAACGCGCCTGCGCGCAGCAAGGTGGTGCTGCGCGCGGAAGACGACAGCGGCAGTTCGGCGGCCTGGGCGAATCCGGTGGCGGCGGTGGCTTGGGCCAGTATGATCACGGCCGCCGTGGCGACGACCTGGCCGTCGGCGGCCAGCGCTTGCCACAGCTCGCCATCGCGCTGCAGCCGCACCACGGTAATGCCGGTCATCAAGCGCACGCGGTCGCCGTGGCGTTGCAGATTGGCGCGACACACGCTGGCCGGATTGGCCCAGACGCCGCGCTCATACCAAAGGCCGCTGCGCGGCACGCGCTGGCCCGCCATGGCGCTGGCCGTATCGATATCCACATAACGCATCAATGCTGCGGGCCAGCCGTCTGCGCCGATTTCCGCTTGCGTAGCCGCTTGCTCATCGGTGCGGGCAATCTGCAACACGCCTTGCATGCCCCAGCGCACGGCGTCGCCGCTGCTTTGTAGATGCCGCAGCGTGTATTCGCTACCGGTGCGGGTCAGACGCGCCAGCAAATTGTCATCGCGAGAAAAATGCGCATGCATCAGTCCAACATGATTGCCCGAGGCGTGCTGTGCCGGATCGCTCTCCGCTTCGATGACCGTGACCTGCCAGCCGCGCACGGCCAGGCGCTCGGCCGCCGCACAGCCAGCCAGCCCGGCGCCGATCACGAGGGCGCTATGCGCCGGATGCGAAACCGCACTGCGACGCGGACTGCGCGCCATACTGCCTTCCAGCCGTTGCCGCTTGCGTCCAAAGCCTTCGACCTTGCGCGGCATAAAACCCGCGTCTTTCAGGCCGTTGCGCACCGCGCCCGCTACGGTATAAGTCGCCAGCGTGGTGTCGGCTTTGCCGAGTAACCACAGTGCGCGAAATACGGCGGGCGACCATAAGTCTTCATTTTTGCCGGGGGAGAATCCGTCCAGATAAATCGCATCGGCCTGCATATCCAGCTGGCGCAGCAGTGTTTCCGCCTCGCCAAACAGCAGCGTCAGGGTAACGCGGCCCGCGTCCAGATGCAGGCGATGGAATCCAGGTGTGAGTAGCGGCCATTGCGTCAGCAACTCGGCGGACAGCTCAGCCAGTGCCGGATACTGCGCATGCAGCAGGCGCAGGTCTTCGGC
Source organism: Silvimonas sp. JCM 19000 (assembly GCF_054652575.1). Classification (NCBI taxonomy): domain Bacteria; kingdom Pseudomonadati; phylum Pseudomonadota; class Betaproteobacteria; order Neisseriales; family Chitinibacteraceae; genus Silvimonas; species Silvimonas sp. JCM 19000. The sequence goes on from NZ_BAAIHC010000001.1 coordinate 365,200, forward strand.
GCTGAAGGGGTGTTTTTCTACCGAAACAAAATGCAGGCGCTCTGCCCGTTGCGGGTCAGCGCGCCAGGTCTGCCACGTGGCCAGAAAGTTAAGCCCTTGGCCAAAGCCCGTCTCGACGATGCAGAACTGGGTGCGGCCTTGCCAGCGCTGGGGCAGGCCGTTGCCGGCGATAAACACCGCCTGCGCCTGTTCGAGGCCGCCATCGGCCGAATGATAGACATCGTCAAAATCAGCCGACCACGGCACGCCCTCGGCGTTGAATTGCAGGCGGGCAGGGACAAGGCGTTCGGGCATGGCAGTGGCGTCGGGCGGGTTTCAGGCAGCCGGCAGTTTACGCTGGGATGGCAGCCAGTTCATAAACCACAACAGCGTGAAAATGAAAGAAATGCCCAAAGGGATAAACGCCGTGGCAAACCATGCGGTGCCTGCGGCAACATAAATCGCTTTGAATACTTCGACGCCGACGGCGTAGATGCCCATCATCACCACGCCCAGCACGGCGGAAACCGTGCCCTTGCCGACATCACTGGAAAACAGGGTCAAGCGGTACAGGCCCGCGTTGGCCAAGCCAAGCCCGAACGAATACAAGCCCAGCCCGATGGCCATGCCGCGAAAGCCGTATACCCATGTCAGTAGCGCCGCCAGAAACACGCCCACGCCCAGCACCGCGCCACCGCCCGCGATCACCCGATGGATCGGAAAGCGCTCGGCGATGGTGGCCAGCACGATATTGCCCGCGATCAGGCAGCCGAACACCGGCAACTGCCACAGGCCATAAGTCAGGCTGGGCAGGCCCGCGCCTTCCATGATGATGACCGGGGATTGGCCTATCCATGCCAGCAAGGGCAGGCTGGCCAGTGAAATCGCCATTACGCCAGCCATAAAACGCTTGTTGCCTAATACCGCCAGATAATCGTGGCCGACGGCCTTGAACGAGAACGCGGCTTTGGCCTTGGGTGCCGTCTCCGGCATGGTAAAGAACAGCCCGACGCCAGCGACGGCAGCCAACCCGGCGATGGCGACAAACACCATGCGCCACGGCGCCACCGCCATGACCGCCGCCCCGGTCAGTGGGCCAATCAAGGGGGCCAGCAATGCCACATTGGCCATCATCGCCATCACCTTGATGGCGGTGGTTTCTTCAAACGCTTCCTGAATCGCCGCATAACCGACCGCGACGATAAAGCACATGCCCATGCCTTGCAGCACGCGCAACACCAGGAAGAATTCAATGCTTTGCGCCACCAGCGCGCCGCAGCACATCAGCACAAACCAGACTACCCCGGTCAGCATCACCGGGCGCCGGCCGATGCGGTCCGACAAGGGCCCGAGCAGCCATTGCAGTGACGCGCCACCCAGCAAATACGTGGTCATCGAGGTGGGCACCCACGCGCTGCTGGCGTGGAATTCCTGCGTCACGTGCAGCATGCCCGGCAGGATCATGTCGTTGGCGATGTAGCAGGAGAATTCGTACAGCACCATGCACAGCGGAAACAACAGCGCGCGCCAATGCAGTTTGTTGATGGGGATATGACGCATGAGACTCCAGCAGATAAACCGCGCCAGTGGGGACGGCCCAGTAATGACAAAACCCGCCATGCAGCAGCGGCGGGTTATTTTGATGACGACAGGCTGCCACCTTGCGATGGCAGCCTTGTTACAGCGTTATAGCTCGACGGATCGGTTTGATCAGTCCTCGCGGCGCATCTGCGGGAACAGGATGACGTCACGGATCGACGCAGAGTCGGTCAACAGCATCACCAGACGGTCGATACCAATGCCGCAGCCGCCGGTCGGGGGCAAGCCATATTCCAGTGCGCGGATGTAATCGGCGTCAAAGTGCATCGCCTCATCATCGCCCTTGTCCTTCAGATCAACCTGCGCCTGGAAGCGGGCGGCCTGGTCTTCGGGATCGTTCAACTCCGAATAACCGTTGGCGTGTTCGCGGCCGACCATAAACAGCTCAAAGCGCTCGGTCAGATCCGGATTGTTGTCGTTGGCACGCGCCAGCGGCGACACTTCGGCCGGGTAATCGATGATAAAGGTCGGTTCCCACAGCTTTTCTTCGGTGGTTTCTTCAAACAGGCTCAGTTGCAAACCGCCCACGCCATCAGTCAACACCGGCTTGCCGCCCAGACGCGCGATTTCGGCTTTCAGAAAGTCGCGATCGTTCAGCTGTTCGGTGGTGTATTGCGGGTTGTAATGGTGGATGGCCTCAACCGTAGTAAAGCGTGCAAACGGCTTGGACAGATCAACTTCGCGACCTTGATATTCGATGACGGTCTTGCCCAGTACTTCTTGCGCGGCGTAACGGATGACGCCCTCGGTCATCTCGATCATGCGATGGTAATCGGCATACGCCTCATAGAATTCCATCATGGTGAATTCGGGATTGTGCCGCGTGCTCATGCCTTCGTTGCGGAAGTTGCGGTTGATCTCGAACACGCGCTCCATGCCGCCCACCACCAGCCGCTTCAGGTACAACTCCGGCGCAATCCGCAGATACAACGGCATATCCAGCGCGTTGTGGTGCGTGGTAAACGGCTTGGCCGTGGCGCCGCCCGGAATCGGGTGCATCATCGGCGTTTCCACTTCCAGGTACTGCTCGTTCACCATGTATTCGCGAATCTTTTGCACGATGCGCGAACGGTTAACGAAGGTAGTGCGCGCTACGTCGTTGGTGATCAGATCAACATAACGCTGGCGATATTTCTGCTCCTGATCCGCTAGGCCGTGGTGCTTGTCCGGCAGCGGGCGCAGCGCCTTGGTCAGCAAGCGCAGTTCGGCGACGTGGATCGACAATTCGCCGGTGTTGGTTTTCATCAGCGTGCCACGCGCGCCGACGATATCGCCCAGATCCCACGTCTTGAAGCCGGCGTAAACGTCTTCGCCCACGCTGTCACGCGAAACATACAGCTGGATCTGGCCCGACACATCTTGCAGCGTGGCAAAGCTGGCTTTGCCCATCACGCGTTTCAGCATCATGCGACCGGCAACGCTGACGGCCACGGCTTGCGCTTCCAGCGGTTCTTTTTCCACGGCATCGTACTGCGCGTGCAGCGGGCCGCTGGTGTGCTCGCGGCGATAGTCGTTGGGAAAAGCCACGCCTTTTTCGCGGATGGCGGCCAGTTTGGCGCGGCGTTCGGCGATCAGTTTGTTGTCGTCTTGCGCGGGTGCGGCGGTCACAGGCTGTTGCTGGTCGGACATTTCTATCATCCCTGGGGCCACGCGAGGCGTGGCGTCATGTTGGTCTTGGTCTTGCTTTGATCTTGGCTGGAGGCGGGCGCGTTAAACGCCTTGTTTCAGGCTGGCTTCGATAAAGGCATCGATGTCGCCATCCATTACACCCTTCAGGTTGCCCACTTCATAACCGGTGCGCAGATCCTTGATGCGGCTCTGGTCAAACACATACGAACGAATCTGATGGCCCCAACCGATGTCGGACTTGCCGGCTTCGAGTTGTTGCTGCGCTTCCATGCGTTTGCGCAATTCAAGTTCATACAGTTTGGCGCGCAGCATGGCCCATGCTTCGTCGCGGTTACGGTGTTGCGAGCGGTCGTTCTGGCACTGCACCACGATATTGGTGGGAATGTGTGTCAAACGGACGGCGGAATCGGTCTTGTTAATGTGCTGACCACCCGCGCCCGAGGCACGGTAGGTATCGGTGCGCACATCGGCCGGATTGATTTCAATCTCAAAGCTGTCGTCGACTTCCGGGTACACAAACACCGAAGAGAACGAGGTGTGGCGGCGGGCGTTGCTGTCAAACGGCGATACACGCACCAGGCGGTGTACGCCGGTTTCGGTACGCAAAAAACCGTAGGCGTAGTCGCCGGTAAACTTGACCGTGGCGCTGCTGATGCCAGCCACGTCGCCTTCCGACACTTCCATCACTTCGACGGTAAAACCTTTGCGCTCGCCGTAGCGCACATACATACGCAGCAGCATCGAGGCCCAATCCTGGGCTTCGGTACCACCGGCACCGGCCTGGATATCAACAAAGCAGGCGTTCGGGTCCATCGGATTGTTGAACATCCGCCGGAACTCAAGCTGGGCAATCTGCGCTTCAAGGCTGGCGTAGTCGCCGGCCACGGCATCCACCGTGGTCCAGTCTTCTTCTTCGCGCGCCATCTCGAACAGGTCGAGCGCGTCTTTAACGCCGCTGGTTACCTGGTCGAGCACCAGCACCACGCCTTCGAGGGCTTTGCGTTCGCGGCCGATTTCCTGGGCTTTTTTCTGGTCGTTCCAGATGTCCGGGTCTTCGGACAGGCGCACGACTTCCTCCAGCCGGTCTTGCTTGGCGGGATAGTCGAGATAGCGTTTGAGTTCTTCGGCGCGGGAACCCAGCTCTTTGAGCTGGTTTTCGATCTGGTTAAGCTGTTCGGCTTCCATGCTTGATCATCTGGATGCGGAAAACCCGACATTCTAGCAGAGCCCGCCGCAGTGCGGGCGGCCGTGTTTACGGCGCGGGTCAAGGCGGCTTTTGCCATTTTTGTGTGCCGGTCAAGCGGGGCTGGTGCCGCTCGGATCTGCTTCGTGTCAGCGTGTAGGGACGCGTTCTGCAGATATAAATGCGCATTAAAACAAGGCGTTAATCATCTATTTGCGGCCATGGTTACGCCCGCCGCATCCGTTCACGTATCTCACTCGTAAATATTCACGGTGGCGCAATAACGCAGTCCTTACAACAAGTGCGAGCCACCGTCCCGGCCTGATGCCGGGGCATCCACCCAATCGATGCTGAGAACTGGAGAGTACGATGAGCTACGTTGCACGGGCGGGCATGCCCATAGCCGCCGCCTTGTTGATGATCGCCGCCGGAGCGCAAGCCTCCAGCCACCGCGAATCACCGTTTCTAACGCAAAACCCTAAAGTCGATGCCAGTGATTTTTATATGTTCCGTAGCTACGAAACCGGCCGTTCCGCTTTCGTTACCCTGATCGCCAACTACCAGCCGCTGCAGGACGGCCCGGGTGGCCCGAATTTCTATCTGATGGACCCCAATGCGCTGTATGAAATCCACGTCGACAACGTCGGCGATGCGCATGAGCATCTGACCTTCCAGTTCCGCTTCAGCAATAACCTGCAGGATTTGACGGTGCCGGTGGGGGGCAAGAATGTGTCGGTGCCGCTGACCAATACCGGCGCCATCAACGCGCCCAAAGCGGCCACGCTGAATGTGCAGGAGAGCTTTACGCTGACGCTGGTGACGGGCGATCGCCGCAGCGGCACTGCCGCCGCCATCACCAATGCGGCCGACGGCAGCAGTACCTTCACCAAGCCCGTCGACAATATCGGCAACAAATCGCTGGCCAATTATGCGACGTACGCGGCGCAGCACGTTTACAGCATCAACATCCCCGGCTGCGGCACGCCGGGCAAGGTCTTTGTCGGCCAGCGTAAAGATCCGTTTGTGGTGAACCTGGGCGGCACGTTTGACCTGGTTAATATCGCCGCACCGGCCACGGCCTTTGATCCCCAAGCTGAAAACAAAGGCCTTGATTCCCTTGCACAAAAGAACGTCACCGCGCTCGAGCTCGAAGTTCCGGCTGCATGCCTGGTCGGGAGTGGCGGCCCGGTTATCGGCGCATGGACCACGGCCAGTTTGCGTCAGGCGCGCTTGCTCAACCCGGCCCCGGGCAGCAATCTGGGCCTGGCCAGCAAGGAAGGCGGGGCCTGGTCGCAGGTATCGCGTCTGGGCATGCCGCTGGTCAACGAACTGGTCATTGGTCTTAAAGACAAGGACAAGTTCAACACCAGCAAGCCGTCGGATGACGCACAGTTCCTGACCTACGTCACCAATCCGACCCTGCCTGCCTTGTTGCAGATCCTGTTCGGGCAATACGCGCTGGCACCAACCAATATCCCGCGTAACGATCTGGTGGCAGCGTTCCTGACCGGCGTAAGTGGCGTTAACCAACTGGCAACCGTCACGCCGTCCGAAATGCTGCGCCTGAATACCAGCGTGGCGGTTACGGCACCGGCCAGTCAAAGCCGTCTCGGCGTGATTGCGGGGGATAACGCCGGTTTCCCCAATGGTCGGCGGCCGGGCGATGACGTGGTGGATATCGCACTGCGGGTGGTGGAAGGGCGCTTGTGCACGCTGAATATCGGCTGCGCTCCGGCCGATGCGCCGGCGGGTGCGACCGACTTTACCGATGGCGCTTACCTTGACGCCACTTTCTTTGATAACGCCTTCCCGTACCTGAAGACCCCGGTGCCGGGCGCTAACGTTGCGCAATAAGCGGAGGCTGATCATGGATAAACGTATCGGGCTAGTCGCACTGGCGACCACCGTCTTGCTGGCACTGGCCGCGTGCGGCAGCGGCAATGACGGCGGCCCAGTGACGGGCACGCCAACCCCAACGCCGACGGCAACACCCACGCCGGCCCCCGTCGCGGACGCCTTTACCCAGCAAGTGCAGCAAGTGCTGGCGACGACGTCGGAGACCACCACGCCGGTGCCGATCGATGGCATCACGGCAACGTCCAGCGAAACCACCTCGCCGGTGGCCGTGCAATAGCAGCAACCGCCCCGGGCGCGACCGCACTACGCCGCGCCTGGGGCACTTTTGGGGAAACCGAGCATGTCGATCTTGTTGAAAGCCACGCCCGTGCTGGCCTTTGCCGCAGCGCTGGGCGCCAGCCTGGCCCACGCCGCACCCGCCGCCAGGGCAGGTGACACCGAATATGCGCAGAACATGGGCCGCGTTTACCAAGGCATCCGCGAAGCGCAAGCCGAGCGCGATGTCTGCAGCGCGTTGTACCCAGCCACCGCCAGCGCCAATAACAAGGCGTGGTCGCAATGGCAAAGCAACAACAAAGCATTGGTGGATGAATACACGCGCCGCTACGACGCGTATCTGCATCAACTGGCGGGCCCGAAGAAAGAAAAATATCGCCAGTACAGAGTGATTCAGGACGGCAAATACGCCGAGGCCGCCACCGCGCGCAAAGCCGCGCTGCAGCGCGCGGGCGAGCAAGGGAAAGCCAGCTGCGTCAACTATCCCACCGCGCTCAACAGCACGCTGGACCCGGCGCGCCGTTTCAGCCGCGAAATTGCCGCCAGCCGCCGCAGCGCGCCCAAAGCCTGAGTCCGGAGACATCCCCCATGCGCACCGTTCAAAAGTGGCTACTGGCCACGTTGCTGTTAATGCCCACGCTGGCGATGGCCCATGTGGGCCAGGGCGATATGTCGGGCGGACTCAAAGCCGGCTTTCTGCACCCCATTTCCGGGCTCGACCATGTGCTGGCGATGGTGGCGGTCGGTTTATGGGGCGCGCAACTGGGGCGTCCGGCCATCTGGGTGCTGCCGGTGACTTTTCCGCTGGTGATGTGTATCGGTGGCGTGATCGGCGTACTGGGCATTTATTTGCCGGGCATTGAGATCGGCATCGCGCTGTCAGCCCTGATTCTGGGCGCGATGATCGTGCTGGCCGCGCGGCCGCCGCTGCCGGTGGCGGGGGGCATCGTGGCGCTGTTTGCCATCTGCCATGGCTACGCGCATGGCGCGGAACTGCCGCAATCGGCCAACCCATTAACCTTTGCCATCGGCTTTGTCTGCGCCACCGGCTTGCTGCACGCCTGCGGCATTGCCGTGGGGGCTTTATATCAATGGCAAGGTGGCCGCGCGCTGGTGCGCGCCGGTGGCGGCGGCATTGCTTTGGGTGGTTTGTATTTTCTTGGCCTGGCTTTGCGAGGTTAATCATGCGCCGTCGCTTGTGCTTGCTTCTGCTGTTGGTACCCGCGCTGGCGCAGGCCCATGCGGCCTTCGTCGGTGCCGGTGATTTTTATGCCGGCGCGCTGCATCCGCTTACCTCGCCCGAGCATCTATTGATCCTGCTGGTTTTTGGCGTGCTGCTGGGCCAACAAGCGGGGGCCAGCCTTGGCCTGGCGTGGTTTGCGCTGGCGGCACTGGTCGGTGCATTGCTGGCGGACCGGGTGGCGTTTGATGCGGGCCGTGGCGTGTTATGGCTGGCTGTGCTCGGCGGCGCCGCATTGGCCGCTGCTCGACCGCTGCCGCGCTGGATTTTGTACACCCTGGTGCTCGCAGCGGGTGCGCTGTATGGCCTTGCCAATGGTGGGGCCCGGGAAGGGCAAATGGCGCTATACCCGTTTGTGGCGGGTGTGGTGCTGGTGGCGTTTCTGGTGCTGGCCTATCTGTTACAAGTCGGGCAGGGGCTGTGGAATCTGCCGCTGGGCTGGGTCAGGATCGGGCTGCGCGTGCTGGGTAGCTGGAGCGTCGCCATCTGCCTGATGGTGTTGGCGCTGGCGGCGCGCGGCAAGGTGGCGCTATGACCTCCGGCTCCGATCTGATCCGTTTTTTTGGCCGCAGTGTGTTGATGAGCGCACTCACATGCTGGCCGGTCGCTGCTGCACGCGCCGAGCCGTACACCCCCAGCCGCGCCACGCAGGTGCTCGATCTGGTGCCAGCGCGCAAAAGCAACCCGCTTGATGCGCGCATCGCCCGCCTGCACGGCGCGTATGCCGCGCAGCCCACGCAATTCACGCGCGCCGCTGATCTGGCCCAGGCCCATCTGGAGCGCTTTCGCCGCGACGGCGACCCGCGCGATCTGGGTCAGGCCGATGCCTTGATCGAACCGTGGCTGGTGCAGCCACCGTCGCCGCCGCTGGCCTTGTTGCTGCGCGCCAGCATCCGCCAGAGCAACCACCAGTTTGATCTGGCGTTGGCCGATCTCGACCAGGTGATGCAAAGCAGCCCCGGCAATGCCGAAGCCTTGTTGATGCGCGCCAGCATCCTGCAAGTGCAAGCGCGCTACGCCGAGGCCAGGCAAAGCTGCGGCGGGCTGGTGATGCAGGATGCCGTGATCGCCGGCGTGTGCCTTGCCAATATTCTGGTGGTCAGCGGCCAGCCGCAGCAGGGCGTAGCGCTGTTGCAACGGCTGGCGCCCCAGGCGCCGGATAGCCACGGCGTCAGCGCCTGGGTCTGGGCCAGCCTGGGCGAAGCCGCCAGTTGGCGCGGTGATGCCCACCTGGCCGAGCAAGCTTTGCGCGCCGGGCGGGCGGCCAGTCCGGACGACGCTTATCTCAAAACCGCGTGGGCGGATTTTCTGCTCAGCCGGCAGCGCGGGGCCGAAGTGCAAACGCTGCTGGCCAGCGATACCCGCAATGACAATCTGCTGCTGCGTCTGGCGCTGGCGGAACAACAAACACACGCTGACGCCCTGGCCGGGCATATCACCGACCTGAACGCGCGCTTTGCCGCCGCTGCCGCGCGCGGCGATCGGGTGCATCTGCGCGAGGAAGCCATGTTTCGCCTCTATCTATTAAAGCAACCCGAAGCAGCGCTCAAACTGGCGCAAGCCAACTGGCAAGTGCAAAAAGAAATGGCCGATGCGCGCATCCTGCTGGCGACTGCGCGGGCGGCACGGCAACCCGCGGCGGCTGCGGTGGCGTTGCAATGGCTAAAACAAGCGGGGTTGCCCGCATGATGCGACTTTGTCTGTTATTGCTGGCCTTGTGCTGCAGCGCCTTGGCCAGCGCGCATAAACCGAGCGACAGCTATCTGACGCTGGTGGTGGATGGCACGCAATTGCATGGGCGCTGGGATATTGCGCTGCGCGACCTGGACGTGCCGCTGCTGCTCGACGCCGATGGCGATGGCAAGCTGACCTGGGGTGAGGTGCGGCCACGCGCGGCAGACATCAGCGCTTATGCCTTTAGCCGACTGCGCTTGCAGCACGGTGCATGTCCACTCCGGCCGCAAGGCATGCAGATCGACCATCACAGCGATGGCGCCTATGCCGTGCTGCGCTTCGAAGCCCGTTGCGCCGCCGCGCCGCGACAACTGAGCATTGATTACCAGCTGTTTGCCGATATCGACACCTTGCACAAGGGCCTGGTGCAAGTGCTTGATGAAGGCGCCGTCGCCACCGCGATCCTGGGCGTGGATCATGCCCAGGAAACACTGGATATCCACGGCAAACCCGCCCGGTCGATTGCGGCCGACTTTATCGCGGCGGGCTTCACCCATATCTGGCTGGGATTTGATCACGCCTTGTTCTTGTTGGCGCTGTTGCTGCCTGCGGCGTATCAGGCGCAAGGACGGCGCTGGCGGGCGGTCACGACGTTGCGGCCGGTGGCGCTGGAATTATTGCGCATCGTCACCGCGTTTACCGCCGCCCACGCCATCACCCTTACCCTGGCCAGCCTGCGTTGGGTCAGCCTGCCGTCGGCGCTGGTCGAAACCGGCATCGCCCTGACCATCTTGCTGGCGGCGCTTAACAATCTGTATCCCGTCATACAAAGACGCTTGTGGTTGCTGGCTTTCGGCTTCGGTTTGATCCATGGCTTCGGCTTTGCCGGCGTGCTGGCGGATATGGCGTTGCCGCGCTGGCATCTGGTGGTGGCGCTGGGCGCATTCAATCTGGGGGTGGAAGCCGGGCAGGCGGCGTTGGTGTTGCTGCTGTTGCCAGTGTTGTATTTATATCGGCACGAGCTGTGGTTCAAACGTGTAGTGCTGTACGGCGGCTCATGCGTCGTGGCCATGTTCGCCTGCGGCTGGGCATGGCAACGTGCGGGCCTGATTGCGGCTATAACGTAGTATTTTTCGCAAATAAAAGCCTTCGACTTACCGGGGGCTTTTACTTGTATAAAGCAATTTTTCGTTGCCGCGCGATGACTACTACATGACTGGGCCACGTTTTGTAAGCCTAAGGGTTTCTACTGATAAAAAGGATGGCGCGCGGCGCGGATTCTCGATAAGGTAATTTTAATATTCGAGATTCACAGGCCCGGCACAGGGCCGCCGCAAGAGGAAGCGAGATGTCTATCCGTAATCAGATCATCGTGTTGGCCAGCCTGGTCAACGTCATTATCGCCGCGTTGGCATGGGTGCTGATCAGCAGCACCGGTGCCGGTACCGGCGCCACCGCCTTGATCGTGATCGTCGCGCTCATGCTAGCCAGCGGCCTGATCGCCGCGGGCCTGGGGCGTGTGCTTAAACCGTTGTTTCGCATGCGCGCCGAGTTTGCCCGGCTGGCCGCCAGTGGCGGCGATCTGAACCTGCGACTGGACGGTGGCAGCAGCGCCGAATTGTCCGAAATCGCCCGCGCCTTCAACGCCTTTAGCGCCGCTTTGCAAACCACCTTCCGCGAAGTTCAGCGCGATATGGAAACGCTGAGCCTCGGGCTGAAAGAACTGGGTGTGGTAACCACCCAGTTGGTCAAGGATGCGCACACGCAAAGCGATTTCTCGGCCGCGTCCGCCGCCGCAGTCGAAGAAATTACCGTCAGCATCAACCACATTGCCGACAACGCGCGCGACGTGGACGATGCCGTGACCAGCACGCAAGCCTTGTCGGATGCTAGCGCCGAATCGGTACTGCGGGTCTCGGACGAGGTCACGCAGATGGCCACGTCGATGACCGAGCTGGGCGCAACCATGGATGCGCTGGAACGCAATTCGCAAAAGATCGGCAGCATCGTCACCGTGATCAAGGACGTAGCCGGTCAGACCAATTTGTTGGCGCTTAATGCCGCCATCGAAGCGGCCCGTGCTGGTGAACAAGGCCGCGGCTTTGCCGTCGTTGCCGATGAGGTGCGCAAGCTGGCGGAGCGCACGGCCAAGGCCACCGTCGAAATCTCGCAGCTGATTGATTCGGTGGCGCTGGAAACGCGCAATGCCGTCAATACCATGGGCGCCACCAGCAGCCAGGTGCTGGGCAGTGTCGAGAAGGCCGATGCCGCTCGTGCCAGCATGCTGGAAATCAGCGATCGCATGCAGAACATGGTGCAGATTGTGCGCGGCATTGCTGATGCCACCATGGAACAGACTTCGGCCAGCACCACCATGGCGCGCTCATCCGAGCAGATCAATGTAATGAGCCAGGCTTCGGACTCCGCGCTGCAGCAGTCGCGCCGGGCGCTGGAAAGCCTTGAAAAACGTGCCGGCGAGTTGATGCGCCATGTGGGGCGCTTCCGGTTGGAAGATATCGAGGTATTACACGGCTGGTTTGCCTCCAGCGGGGCGCGCGCCGTAGCCGAAATCAAGATGCGGCTGAATCAGCAAGGCCACCACTGGGCCGATATGCATAGCGGCAAAGATGTGCCCGGCATGCTGAAAAAGCGCATCGAAGAAGGCAAGCTGCCGACCGCGGCCGCCTTTGGCGGGGTCAAGATCCAGAACTGGGTGGGCAAGGGCGTGTTGGCCAATCTGGACCCGGTGGCGCAAGAACAAACCTGGAATCGCATCCTGCCCGCCGTGCTGGATCGCATGATGCAGGCGGAGAATCACTATGTGGCGGTGCCGCTGGGTGTGGCGCGCGTTAACGTGTTGTGGGTGAACGCCAGCTTGCTCAAGCGGGTTGGCGTCACCCGCGCCCCGGGCACGTGGGACGAGTTCTTTAGCGTGTGCGACAAGCTGGTATCGGCCGGCATTACGCCGCTGGCGCATTCCGAAGTCAAATGGCAAGTCGCCACTTTGTTTGAAGCCGTGGTGCTGGGCTTGTGCGGTGCTGAGTTCTATCTGTCGGCGTTCAGCCGTCTTGACGCCAACGCCTTGGGCGGAACCCAGATGGCGCATGCGCTGGAAACCTTCCGCCGCCTCAAACGCTATTGCACGCCGGATCCGGTTGGGCGCGAATGGAACCTGGCAACCGCCGACGTCATCAACGGCCGCGCCGCCATGCAGTTGATGGGCGACTGGGTGAAGGGCGAACTGGACGAAGCGGGCAAGCAACCGGGCGTGGATTATCTGTTCTGGGCTGCGCCGACCTTGAATGGCGAATACAGCTTTGCTGCCGATACCTTGACCATGTTCCGTCAGGACGACCCGGCCCGGAATGCGGCGCAAATGGACTTTACCCGCTTGCTGATGAGCCACGAAGGCCAGTTGGCCTACAACAAACACAAAGGCAGCATCCCGGCGCGCACGGATGTGGATGTCAACAAGCTGGATGCCTATGGGCGCGATTCGGCCAAGGACTTCAACAACGCCGCCAGCCGCAATACGCTGGTGCCGTCGTGGGCGCACAACATGGCGGTGCAGGATGATCAGAAAAAAGCGTTGATCGAAGCCGTGGGCGAATTCTGGGCCAACGATGCGATGACGGGCGCAGAGGGCGCACGCCGTCTGGCCGGGGCCATCCGCCGCTAACATCAGTTTTTGCCCGCCCGCCACACCGAACGCCCGCAAGCTGTCTTTTGCGGGCGTTTATCATTTATATGGGCAGATTAAGAGGTGTCCCAGCCCGGCACGGCCGCTGATTTTTTAGGCTACGTGACTTCGTTGATTCTGGAGTCATGGTCATGCCTGCCCGTCTATTCGATCCCATCCGCAGCCGCGACGCCGAGGCGGGCTGGACCACGCTACCGCGCCAGCAACCGCCCAGTGCCAGCGCGTCCATCTTGCTGGTCGCCATCATTGCGGCCGCACTGGCATTCTGGCTGACGGGACCAGTGCCGGAGGACGCAGAGCAACAGCCGTTGAGCGCGCGCGCCAGTGCGGCGCAGCAAGTGGCTTATGTGGCGGCGGGCCATTCCAGCAAATAAGCCGTGGCGCGCGGTTTGTTCTCGATAAACCCGGCGCGTAAATGAAACCGTTCCGACACAAAGTTGGTGTTGGCCACGATGGTGCTCATGTGTGCAATCTGCCGCAGCGCCAACCGCGACTGCGCCCATTGATATAAGGCGTCGGCCACCCCCCGCCCGCGCCAATGCGGCTCAATGCCGATTGCATCGATGCTGCCGTCGGCCTGCATCAAACAGAACGCCACCAACTCGCCGTCCTGGTCGGCCAGCACGCTGCTGGCATCCTGATCCAGCTCGGCCCAATCGGCACGCATCGATTCCGCATCGCCCAATGCGGCATGCGGCACCGCGCGGAAAGTATGGTTGTGCAGTCGCGCCAGCATGCTCCAGTCGATCTCGGCGGTGCTGAGCCGACGCAATGCCAGCGCGGCAAAGTCGGGCGCCGCGCACGCCACCACGGGCCGGGCCAGGCTGATCCATTGCAGGCTGGGAATAAAGCCCATGCGTTCCAGCGCCGCCATCTTGGCTTCTTCACCGGGCGCGGCCCCCACGCGCACCCGTTTGGCACCCAGGTCGCGGGCGTATTGCACGATGTCGTGCAGCAAGGTGGCGGCGGCCAGTTCATCGCTGGCCACACAGGGCGAAATAAAAAAATCGCCCTGCGTGGCCACGGCAAATTCCACCCAGCCAAGGCAGCCTACCGGCACCCGATCGCGCCAGACGATGCGCACATTGCGGCCTTGCTGACGCGCCGGGCAGAAAAATTCGCTGCGCAAATCCGGCACCGGCCACGGTGCTTGCTGGCTGATGCGCAATTGTTGCAGCTGGGGCAGTGCGGCCTCGTCAAGGCCGGTTAATTGCAGCATGGTGCTGATCCTGAAAAATATTTCTCTAGCAATCTCAACGCTTTCGCCAGCATGGCGTAAGCCAGAACCACAGATTGTGCGAGCGTTGTTCCGATATAGGCTATGTTGAAGCACAGCAAAGTATCAATCGCGCAAGTGGCAAACCCAAGGCTGTCGCGGATTGGTGCAATTGCCGATGCATCAGTTTCTTCTGATGCAGAAATCGGGCACGATGTGCCGAGACCCATGCGTGCGAAGAGGTCGCAATGACTTTGCTGACGCCCCCACCTTAACCTTGAGCAAGCGATTGCTGGCAGGCACATTTTTTATGGCGTTATTGATCGGTATGGCTGGAGTGCGCTAGTGGATTCAGCCGTATCTCAACAATTTCTGGCGTCGGGCCGCGCCCATTATCACGCCGTATCGCTGCGGCAAGTGCTGGCGGAAGCAGGGCGGCGCCCCAACATCTTGCTGCTGGGCCTGTGGCTACTCAGCACGCTCATCTGTGTTGCCTTCGGCTTTGTGGTTATCCAGCAATCCTGGTCAGCCATTCCCATGCATTTTGGCGGCGTGGATATTTTCTTTTCGCTGTATCCGCCGGTGGTGATCTGCGGGCTGTGGGTGCTGTTTTTTGGTTATTGGTGGGGCGCCCTCCCAGCGTGGCTGGCCACTTTCTGTCTTTCGGTTTATTCCGGCATGCCGCTGTTCTGGGCGGCGCTGTTTGCACTTTCCAATCCTTTGGGCCTGGCGGTCTGGTCGCTGTCTTATCGTGCCTTGCCGGTGTCGTATGACATGCGCTCGATCAACGACTGGGTGTTTTTTATGGTGCTGGCGTTCTTTAACGCCGTGTTCAGCGCCAGTGGCTCCTTCGTCTGGACCTATACCAATGCCCTCGGCGTGCATGAAGCCTTTGCCATCTGGCAGGGTTGGTGGGTGGGCAACTTTATCCAGATTTCCATGCTGGGCGGCTTGTTGATGTTTTTGCTGGCGGTGCCGGTGGCCCAATGGCGCGATCGCTGGTTTGGCGCAGTGGGCGGCAACCGCGGGCCGGAGGGCAAATCGATATTGCTGGCGGCGCTGACGGTTATCTGTGGCGTCTATCTGTTTCTGGCCGTGTCGTTTCATCTAAGCCACAGCGCGGCTGATGCGCTCAGTGGTGGCGGCGATGTGGCCGCATGGCGGCAAGCGGCCCGCCTGATCGAAGCCTCGGCCTCGGCCGTGTACTGGGTGCTGGCCATCATGTTTTTTGCGATGGCGTTTCTGGGCTATCGCTTTGTGATTGCCTGGTTGCGCGCGTTGCAACAGGCGGTGTGGGACGCTGAAGAAGCGGCGCGCGCCAAATCCGCCTTTCTGGCGCGCATGAGTCATGAAATCCGCACCCCGATGAACGCCATCGTGGGGATGACGGGGCTGGCGCTGCAAACGCCCATGACGGCCAAGCAACGCGATTATCTGGACAAAATCAATCTGTCGGCTGACGTGCTGCTGGATCTGATCAATGACATCCTTGATTTCAGCCGGGGCGAGGCGGGCAAATTGCGCGTCGAAAACGTCGAGTTCCGCCTCGACGAATTGATGGGCAATCTGGCCAATGTGGTGATGGTGCGCGCGGCGGGTAAAGAACTGGAACTGGTGATAGACCTGGCGGCCGACGTGCCCATGCTGTTGCACGGTGATCCGCTGCGCCTTAACCAGGTGTTGCTGAATCTGGCCAATAACGCCATCAAGTTTACCGAGGCCGGCGAAGTCGCCATCCGCGTGCGGGTTAGCCACGACAGTCCCAACCATCCGCAAATCCTGTTCCGGGTGGAAGACACCGGCATCGGCATCGACCCCGCGCACGTGGGCACGCTATTCCAGGCGTTTACCCAGGCGGATGAATCGATCACCCGGCGCTACGGCGGCAGCGGTCTGGGCCTGGCGATTTGCCAGCAACTGATCGATGCCATGGGCGGGCGCATCTGGGTGGATAGTCAGCCGGGCCAGGGCAGCGTGTTCTCGTTCTGCGTGCCCTTGCAAGCCCCGGCCCCGGCCCGACCGGTCAGCCCGCCCGACAACGGCATGCGTGTATTGGTGGTGGATGACAATGCCTCGGCGGCCGAAGTACTGATGCATTTGTTGCGGCGCCAGGGGTTTGCCGTCGAAGTGGCGGCCAGCGCCGCCAGCGCCAATGCCGAGTTACGCGTTGCGGCCAATGTACTGCGGCCCTACAGCCTGATCATGATCGACCAGAATCTGAGCGGCGTGGCGGGCACGGCGCTGGCCCGGCAAATCCGCCAGGACCCGTCCTTGCCCTATATGCCCATCGTGCTGATGGCCACCACGCACGATCCCGAAGAAATGCGCGTGCTCAGTCGCGAAGCCGATCTGCAGGCCTTTTTGACCAAGCCGGTGCTGGAAGCGCGCCTGCAATCGTGTTTGATGCAGGTGTTCAGCCCGGAAGGCGAAACCAGCCTGCCGCCCGCGCCGGTGGCGGCCAGCCCCACCGCACATATCCTGGCCGGCGCCCGCGTGCTGCTGGTGGAGGACAACGCGGTGAACCGGCAGATTGCCAAGGAATGGCTGGAGAACATAGGCGTGCTGGTCGAAGTGGCCGAAGACGGTCGCCAGGCCATTGCCCGCATGCCCGGCAGCAGCTTTGATGCGGTGCTGATGGACATCCATATGCCCGAGCTGGATGGCTTTGCCACCAGTCGCGAAATTCGTCATCTCGGCTACCGCCAGTTACCCATTATCGCTGTGACCGCGCATGCGCTGGCGGGGGATCGTGATCGCTGTCTGGCGGCGGGCATGAACGACCATATTGCCAAGCCGTTCAAGCCGCAGCAGTTGTACAACGTGCTGGCGCGCTGGCTGCATCCGGAGCGGCGGGTGGCGGTGGTAAATGCCGTCACCGCGGCGGCCGGTGTGCCGCCCGCAGAGCCGACCCTGGCAGGCATGGCGCCGCCGCTGGCCGAGCCGGACGCGGCAGCTGTAACGCCGTCGCTGCCTGTCGCAGCCACAGCGCAACCGCACTGGCCTGCTTTGCCCGGCATCGATCTGGCGCAAGCCTTTGAGCAGATCGGGCTGCGCGAAGAGCGCTTTCTGGCGTTGATCGAAAACTTCCGCAAAAACCACGGCAATACGCCGAGCAAGGTGATCGAAGCGCTGCATGAAGGGCGGCTGGACGAGGTCAAACGTACCGCGCATTCATTGCGTTCGGTGGCGCGTTATTTGTGCGCCCTGCGCCTGGCGGATGCCGCCGACCAGCTGGAACAATCCGCCAGCCTGGACCAGGCCGCTCAGCATGAACTGGACGTGGCTCAGTTCAACGAAGCGCTGGTGGAGGTGCTGGGCTCGCTCAGTCTGCTGCTGGCAGAGCGCACGCCCACATCCTGATGTCTTGTTTGTTCAGCCCAGCCTCTCCGTACATCTCAATAACAAGGAAAACACCGATGCAACGATCATGTATGACGCAACCCACCCGACTGGTGCTGGCCGCGCTGCTGGCCAGCCTGCTGGCTGCCTGCGCCGCGCCGCCGACAAGCCAGGCGGGCCCGGCCTCCGCCGACAATCCGGTTACGGTTGATCTAGGCACGAGCACGCAGGTTGCCACGCTGTTTTCTTTTCCCAATTGCCTGCAAAACTGCCCGGTGCCGCCCTGGACGCTGGAACAAACCGTGCAGCATTGGATGGCGGCCAGCGTAACGCGCGACGGCTATAGCAATGCCAAGGTCAGCGTGAGCGCGCAAAACGGCCACGAGATCCTCAGCATCAGCGGGGTTCCGGCCGATTACGGCGTGTACGTGCAGAATTTTATGCAGGAATCAGCCAAAGCGGCGGCCGATGTGCCGGCCGTGCAAGCGGCTGGCAAGTGGCAGAGCGATTGGTCTTTCTTTGAAGTGCTGGGCATGCCGCTGCGCAATCAGAAAACGGTGCAGCTGCTGCATTTCCCGCCGGATACCGTCAAAACCACCTCGCAGGATTATATGCAGGCAGCGACCACCCAGCGCTGGGCCAGCCTGCTGGTGATGAATGGTGTCGCCTCGACGGCGACCGACAGTTATCAACGCATTATGGATATCGCGCCAATTGCCGCCCCGGCCAGTGCGGGCAAGCAGCTGGAAGGCGTTTACGATTATTTCAATGATGCCAGCACGGGCCTGATCCAGAGCTGGACCGCCCCGGCGCCGGGCACCAGCGCGCCGCGTGCCATGGTGGCGATGGGCGGGCCGGCGCGCGCCTGGCTGTCCAGTTATTACAAATTGCCGCCCGTGAATGTGCTGACGCTGACCAGCATTAGCCCCAAGCCCGGCCAGACCGTGCCGGTGCTCGGTGGCAACCATCCCAGCCTGATCTGGTATGCATCCGATCCGGCCGGTCATGGCGGTGATGTCAAAGCAGCCAACGAGGCGGGCAAGCAAGTGATGTTGCAGGATCTGACCGTGGCCTGCTGGCAAGCCAATATGGGCCAGACCCCGGCCGCTGACCCTACTGCCACGCTGAATACCTGCACCACGCAATGGCAGAACCAGCAGACCCAGGTTTGCGTGGCCTTCTTTATGTCGATCCGTAAAGAAAGCAAGTCGGACGCTGAAAAAGACTGCCAATAAACCGCCGCATCCGATCCCGCATCTGCATGAAGTCAGAACGCGTTACCCGTGCCGCCGCCGCGGCGCTGCGGGTAACGCGTTTTTGCTGTGCGGGTGTGTTGACGCGGCTCAGGCCATGACCAGCGCGGGGCGGCGGTAAATACGCAGCACGACCAGCGCGCTGATCAAACACAGCCCGCCCGAAATCATGGTGGCCAGCGTGTAGTTGCCCAGGCTGGAGCGCAGCACGCCCGCGCCGAGGGCAGCAAAGGCCGCGCCCAGTTGATGGCCAGCTACAATCCAGCCAAATACGATCGGTGCCTTCTGACTGCCAAAGATATCGGTGGTCAGACGCACCGTCGGCGGTACGGTCGCAATCCAGTCCAGACCGTAGAACAGGGCAAATACAGGCAGGCCGAAGTATTCGATGCCAAACGCCCACGGCAGGAAAATCAACGCCAGCCCGCGCAAGCCGTAGTACCAGAACAGCAGCACGCGACTATTGAACCGATCCGATAGCCAACCCGACGCGGTGGTGCCGATCAGATCCAGCGCACCCATGCTGGCAAGAATGCTGGCGCCCTGGACTTCATTCAGGCCGTGATCGCCGCACATGGCAATAAAGTGCGTGCCGATGTAGCCATTGGTGCTGGCGCCGCAGACAAAGAAGCTGAAGAACAGCAACCAGAAGTCCCGGTGGCGGGCGGCCTCGCGCAAGGCGCCAAAAGCGACGGTAACCGGATTGCCCGTGCTCAGCGGCGCGGCGCGGGGCGCGTCGGCGGCTTCACCGAATTTACGCGTGCCGACGTTCTCCGGCTGCTCGGGTAAAAACAAAGCCACCGGGATCAGCACCAGTGTCGCGGCTGCCGCCACGATCAATACCACCGGCCGCCAGCCATGATGCTCGACCACGGCCGCCAGCAGCGGCAGAAACAGCAGCTGGCCGGTCGCTGAACTGGCGGTCAGCAGACCCATGGCCAGACCACGGCGCGCGGAAAACCAGCGGCTGACCACGGTCGCACCCAGCGTCATTGCGGTCACGCCGGTGCCCAGCCCGACCACCACGCCCCAGATCAACAGCATTTGCCATTTGGCGGTCATCAGACTGGACAGTCCGATGCTGAGCGCCAGCAGCAGCAGGGCGGTCAGCACGGTCGGGCGGATGCCAAAACGTTGCATGGCGGCGGCGGCGAAGGGGCCAGTCAAACCAAACAGGGCCAGGTTGATCGATAGCGCCGCCGAAATGGTGGTGCGGCTCCAGCCCAGGTCATGCTCCATGGCCTGCATCATTACACTGGGCGTCGAGCGCATGCCGGCGGTCACCAGCATCACCAGAAACACCACCGCGATGGCGATCCAGGCGTAATGAAAACGTGGGGGCAGGCGGCGGGCCAGCAGCTGTTGCATGGTCTATCTCGCAAAATGTAGTCGATCGGTCTAGTGCGCGATGATGCCATAAGCATGCCTGCCCACCGCAAGCATTTTTATGCGGATGGCATTGGCCTGGCTTATTTGAATGCGCTCAGGCGCCGGTAGGGCGCGGCCAGTGGATCACCCACAAACAACCCCTGAGCGGGCCAGGCCACGCTTTTCCAATAGGCTTCCACCGCAGTCGCCCCAGCCGCGTAATGCGCCAGCAAAACTTGTGGATGCGGAAATTTCTGCGGATGGCTGCAGGGTTCGCTCACGGTGCCATAGCTGGCGGTGGCGCCCGCATCAATCCAGCGCAGGATGGACATCTGGCTGTTCTGGCCGGTAATCACCCCGCCGAACGAGGTCAGATGGTCGGCCAGCGCGCCGGGCAGAAAGCCCACGGTGTCCAGATCATCCACACTGACGCGGCCGGTTTCGTACAGCATCACGTCTTTTTGATTGCGGATCGATTCGGCTTGCAGGCGATGCACCGTGAGCTTGAGCGCGCCCACGTATTGGTCGCGTGGAAACAGCGCCGCGCGCACGCTACGCACTTTGTCCGTGGTCTGCACAAACCATGCATTGGCGCGCGGTTGTGTGCCCCATGCGCTTACGCCCCGGTCGATCATGGCGCGCGCCTGGGCGATATTGTCGGCGGCCAGCAACATGCTCGGACGCAAGCCGACTTCTTGCCACGGCCGCACGCTGGGGCTGTTGAAATAGGGCGATGGTGGCGTGGGCGCGCAACTGTTCTGGCAGACGTTCGGCGCCAGTCCCAGTGTGAATGCCGAGGTAATGGACTGGCAGGACACGCGCCACGGTTGCGTCCACGCCAGCGCCAGCGCTTCGATATTGTGGCCCAGCCGGTTGTTCAGCTGCGTGCGCGCTTTTTCCAGTTCGGCCGCGCTGATCTCGGCTTTGACCGGCAGATCGATTTCGATCACGTTTTCCGGCGGGATCTCATGCGCTTTGGCGTAATAGGCGCCGATTTCTTGCGAGTACGGGTCATTGCGATTAATCACCACCGCCAGGTCATCGGCACCCAGCCGATAAGGGGGCGGCTCCGCCCATGCGGGCGTACTAATCAACAGCAGCAAGGCGAGTAGTTTGCGCATCGGTCTTTGTCGATGTTATTTGAAGGGCAATATTAATAACCGGGACGCGCCAGCGGCGGCTCATCCATCAGGGCGATTTGTTCGCGTAATTCCAGCACGCGGTCTTGCCAGTAACGCTGCGAATTAAACCAGGGAAACGCCGCCGGAAAGGCCGGGTCTTGCCAGCGTTGCGCCAGCCACGCGCTGTAATGAATCAGGCGCAAGGTGCGCAAGGCTTCGAGCAGATGTAATTCGCGCGGGTTGAAATCGCAGAACGATTCGTAGCCTTCCAGCACGGCATCCAGTTGCAAGGCCATATCCTGGCGTTCGCCTGACAGCATCATCCACAAATCCTGCAGGGCGGGGCCACTGCGGCAGTCGTCAAAGTCGACAAAATGCGGACCATCGGGCGTCCACAGCACGTTGCCAGCGTGGCAATCGCCGTGCAGCCGGATGGCGCTGACGTCACCGGCACGCTCAAAACAACGCTGCACGCCTTCCAGCGCCTGGGCGCTGACACTTTCCCACGCGGCTAACAAATCGGGCGGAATAAAGTTGTTTTGCAATAACCAATTGCGCGGCGCCGTGCCAAAGGTTTCCGGATTGATCGCCGGGCGCGCGGCAAACGGTTTGAGCTGGCCGATGGCATGGATGCGGCCCATAAAGCGCCCCAGCCATTCCAGTACTTCAAAGTCGTCCAGCTCGGGCGCGCGGCCGCCGCGGCGTGCAAACACGGCAAAGCGATAGCCAGCGTGCTCATGCAGCGTGCGCCCGTTGATATGCATGGGCGCTACTACGGGGATTTCGGCCGCCGCCAGTTCTGCGCTGTAGGCGTGTTCTTCGAGTATGGCGGCGTCGCTCCAGCGGGCCGGGCGATAGAACTTGGCGACCACCATCGGACCGTCGTCGATTCCGATCTGATAAACCCGATTCTCAAAACTGTTGAGCGCGAGCTGACGGCCATCCACGGCCAGACCGATGGCTTCGATGGCGTCGAGTACGCAATCGGGGGTCAGGCCGCTGAAGGGGGGAAGCGGTGTTGCCGGAGTTTCTTGAGTCATGCGCGCATCATGCCAGTGTGGCGGCAAAGCTGCGAGCCGCTTGCAGATGCCCACGCTTTCACGTCATGCTGTCTGCAATCCGGGCCTGGCCCGCATCCTGCCTGTATCTCTGAACGGAAAGACCATGACTAAAAGCATCATTTCAGATATGGACGGCGTGATTTATCGGGGCAAGCAATTGATCCCGGGCGCCACCGAATTTGTCGATCGCCTGCTGGCGGCCGACGCCCCGTTTCTGTTTCTGACCAACAATGCCGAACAAACGCCGCTCGATCTGAAACTCAAGCTGGAGCATCTGGGCATCAAGGGTTTGACCGAAGACAACTTTATTACCAGCGCCATGGCCACGGCGATGTTCCTTAAAAATCAAAAGGAACGCGCCACCGTGTATGTGGTTGGGGGCGGTGGTCTGATCAACGAGCTCTACAACGTGGGCTATTCGATTTCGGAATCGAACCCGGACTATGTGGTGGTGGCCAAGAGCACCAGTTTCACCTTTGAGCAAATGAAAAAAGCCGTGCGCCTGATTGACGGCGGTGCCAAATTTATCGGCACCAACCCGGACATGATCGATCCGGTCGAAGGCGGCAACGAACCCGCTGCCGGCACCATCCTGGC
This sequence comes from Silvimonas sp. JCM 19000, assembly GCF_054652575.1. NCBI lineage: Bacteria > Pseudomonadati > Pseudomonadota > Betaproteobacteria > Neisseriales > Chitinibacteraceae > Silvimonas > Silvimonas sp. JCM 19000. The sequence continues at coordinate 388,292 of NZ_BAAIHC010000001.1, forward strand.
CGCCATTGCCGCTGCCACCGGCAAAAAGCCGTATATCGTGGGCAAACCCAACGCGCTGATGATGACGCTGGCCACGCGCAAACTGGGCGTGCATCCGGACAACGCGGTGATGGTGGGCGACCGCATGGACACCGATATTGTTGGCGGCATGGAAGCCGGCATGACCACCGCGCTGGTGCTGTCGGGCGTGAGTACGCGCGAATCGATCGAGCATTTTCCGTATAAGCCGGACCATGTATTCAACCACGTGGGCGAGATTGATCTGAACGCGTTGTAAGACAGCCACAGCCTGAGTACCAAAGCCAAGGCCCGCAAGGTATTGAATTTGCGGGCCTTCGTGCGTTCTGGCGCGGCGCGTGTGTGAATTCTTTGCAAGTTGTAAGGCGGATACATAGGTTCTGAGAATTTTGCGGGGCGCAAATGCTAAGATTTGCCGCCTCCGTAACTTTCACCGATCGAAATTCCGCCGCGCATGAAAATCGCAATCTTTAGCCACACCCACATCGGAACGCTGATCTGCAACTGGCCCTTGTTCGCCGCCGTGCGCAAGCGCTATCCGCAGGCCGAAATTACTGCGTTCCTGGCGTGGCGCAATCGTGAGCTGGCACCGTACCTGCTGCATTTGTGCGACCACGTGGTGGTGATGCCGGATTTTGTCGGCAAGAAAAAATATCTGGCCGTGCTGCGGTATGGCTGGGGCTATCGCAAGCAATTTGATCTGGTGGTGTGCGGGCTGGAGCCGCGCAAGGTGGATCACATCCTGTTTGGGGTGCTGGGCGCGCCCACCATTGCTTATGTTGAAGACAACTGGCATGGCCGCCTGGTCAGCCAGCCGGTGCAATTTGATATTCCGGCAATGCGGCAGATGCGCCACGCCCAATACATCCTGCGGGTGTTTGAGCCGAATGCCGTCGTCGATGCCAGCCGTTTTCCACGCTTTGACGATGTGCGCCGGGTGTTCCGGGTGCCACCTGGCCCGCTGACCCGCACCCAGCCGCGCCGCGCCGATGAGCCCGTGCGCTTGCTGATTTCCGCCACCAATAACCGCGCCGATGCCCGCCTTGATACCGCGCGACTGATTAACATCATCGGCACCTTGGCCGAGCAGGTGCCGCTGCAGGTGCATGTTTGCTGGCTGGGTAATGACCGACCCAAGGCGGCTGATCTGGCCGCAGCCATGCCGGTGCCCGCCGAGGTGCTGGATACGCCGTCGCTGGGTGAATTCATGGCCGCACTCAGTGATATGGATCTGGTGCTGGTTGGCGATGGCGGCATCATGCATATGGCTGCGGCGCTGGATATTCCGCAGGTGGTGGTGTTTGGCAGCACGCTGGTGACCGAATGGGCGCCCATGAGCGAACGCGCCGTGTGCCTGCGCGACGAACGCGGTGTCAATCATATTCCTGAGGCTGATGTGGTCGCTGCCTTGCTGCGGCAGTTACACACGGCATAGCGCGCGGCAGTCCACATCCGTGCGGCAACGCAGGTAAACTGCGCAGCGATACCCACACGGAGCAAACCCTATGTCCTGGATCGACGTCCGCAGCGATACCGTTACCCATCCCACCCCGGCCATGCGTGCCGTTATGCAAGCGGCCGAAGTGGGCGACGATGTGTATGGCGATGACCCGACCACCGCAGAACTCGAACGTGCCTCGGCCGAACGTCTGGGCAAAGAAGCGGCGCTGTTTGTGCCGTCCGGCACCTTTGGCAACCAGTTGGCGTTGTTTACGCATTGTCAGCAGGGCGATGAAGTCATCGCGGGCGAAGACAGCCACATTGTCTGGCACGAAGTCGGCGCTGCGGCGGTGATCGCTGGCGTAAATCTGCGCCCGATTCCCGCTCCCAAAGGCGTACTGACACCGGCGGCGATCAAAGCGCGCATTCGGCCGTCCGGTGATATCCATCTGCCGCGCACCGCGCTGATCTGCGTGGAGAACGCGTACTCCAGCGGCCACGTTGTGGGCCTCGACGCAATGCAGGCCGTGTGGCAGACCGCCCAGGAGGCGGGCCTGCCGGTGCATCTGGACGGTGCCCGCATCTTTAATGCCGCCGCGCATTTGCAAGTGCCAGCGCGTGAAATTGCCCAGTACGCCGACAGCGCCATGTTCTGCCTGAGCAAAGGGCTGGCTGCGCCGATTGGTTCGATGCTGGTAGGCAGCCGCGAATTTATCGAGATCGCCCGCAAAAAGCGCAAATTAATGGGCGGCGGCCTGCGCCAGGTGGGTGTGCTGGCGGCGCCGGGGCTGCTGGCACTCAACGAAATGAGCGCACGGCTGATCGATGACCACCACAACGCGCAATTGCTGGCGCGGCTGGTGGCCGAGATTCCGGGTGTGCTGGTGGATCAACAAGCGCTGGATATCAATATGGTGTTTTTCCGCTTTGCGCATGAAGTCGACGGCGCCGCCCTGGTTGAGGCCATGGCTGAACACGGCGTCAAAGCGAATCCGCCCGATGCTGGCTTGATGCGTCTGGTTACGCATTGGCAAGTGGGGGCGGAGCAAGTGCAGCAAGTTGCCGCCGCCTTGCGCAGCGCGCTGGCCCGGCAGTAACCGCGGCTAGGGCGTGACTTCGTCGACGGCGGTGTCTTTGTGATAAAGCCCGCTGCGACGCAGCAGCTTGTGCATCAGCCACGCCGGACCCACCAGCAAATACGCCAGATCAGTCAAAAACGAGGGCTTGCGGCCCTCGATGGCATGGCCGATAAACTGCCCGACCCACGCAATAACAAACACCACCAGCGCAATGACCGCGGCGCGGCGCGCGCCTTGTGCCGTAATCAGCATGTGGCTGAGCGCAATATTGGCGAGTAGCCACGCCAGCATGCTGCTGGCAATGGGCGCTGACAGCGTGCAATAAAAAGCGACGGCCAGAACCACGGCCGTCGCCAATACCGCCAGCGGTGCCAGGGTTAGCCAGGTCACCGCACTCCATAAAATCAACGGCACGCACAACCAATGCAAAGCCACATTGCGCGGGTGCTGATGCACTGCGCTATAGCCATCAAACCACTGTTGCTGTGTGCGCATGCCGTTTTGCTCCCGCGATGATCAGAAGATGAGGGCGGCTTACCAGTTGTCGTCGCTACTGCCGCTATCAAAACCACCCCCGCTGTCGCCGCCACCGCTGTCCCAGTCGCTGCCATTCCCGAAGTCGATCTGGTCATTGCGCAGTTGCTGGTCGGCATCGCTGCCATAAGCGCCAGGCGCGGGGTTGTTCTCGGTGATGTAGGTGTTGTTTTCGACGATGCGCTCGCCGCCGCCGTTATGACGGCTTAGCAGTTCTTCCGCCAACATGCCAGCGGCAAAGCCGCCCACGCCTGCTGCGATACCGGTGCCGAGGCCGCTACCACCCTGATTGACCACGGTGGGGCCGGCGCCATATCCACCGCCGTTGCCGGTCGGCCCGTAGCCGTTGGCGCCATAGTTGCCAGCCGGGCCATAGCCGCCTGCCGGATAAACCACCGCAGCCTGGCGCCGACGTCGCACCATCATGAAGATGGCGATGGCAGCAATCACGATCAGGCCGATGGCGGCCCAGCTGAGGCCGCTATTTTTTTCCTGCGGCTCAGCCGGTGCTGTATACGCTTGTGGCGCCGGGGCCGCAGGGGCGTTGACGATGGTGCTTTGCGGCGCGCGGTTGGCCGCGGGCGCGGTCGGCGCTTTTTGCGTCGAGTTCAGCAGCAGCGCTTCAAAATGGCGAAACTTCTGCGGATCGGTAAAGGTGATTTTGGGATCGAGCTGTTTGGCCTGTAACGCTTGCGCCGTTGCGTCTTCAAACTGACCGTTATGCGCCAGGATTTCGGCATAGATGTAATGCGCTTTGGCGCTGCCTGGCTTGGCCGCAACCACTTGCTGCATCAATTGCTGGGCCTGGGTGTAGTTGCCTTGCTGCACCGCGGCCTGCACGTCTTTTTGCGTCGGTAATGCCAACGCCAGCGTGGCCACCGTCGCCATCACCGCAAACAACACACTGTTCATCCAACGCATCGTGTTACCTCCAGGGCGCTGATCGCCCGATGTGCTTGCCTTGTTAACGCCCGCCGTCTGATGTGGGCTGACGCCATACGCGCCGGCTGTGAACGCCATCGCATACGCCCCTCACGTGGGGGCGTGCGCTGGCGCTTCAAGGCCGCTGTTACCGGCGGCGGTTTATGGGTTGACGCTTGCTGGCGCCGACGCGGCGCCCGGCGCGGGTGCAAGGGCCGGCATTTGCGGCGGTGCGGCGCGTACGGCAGCGGCAATCTGGTCCGCCAGCTTACCCACCGCGCGTTCATGTGCGGCGGCCAGTGCTACGTAGTCGGTGCCCTGAGTGGGTTCGACGATCAGATTGCGCCCGCTTTGCAGCGGCTTGCCCTGGTCGTCCAGTAATTGCCAGACTGCCTCCAGCGTGGCGCTGGTGCCGGGGCGCGATTCAAAACGCTGCACCCCGACATTGACGGTAAGGGCCGTACCCGCTGGCGGCACCTGGGGCCAGGCCGTGACCACGCCGCCATCCAGCCGACGCGATAAATCGAGTGCCAGCGCGCTGCCGATCTGGGCTTTAAGCGGCGACACCCAGCGCTGATGTTCCAGCAGGCTCACGCTGTTATCGGCTTCGCTGATTGCCAGCTGGGGCCGATCCACCGCGCCCGGCACGCTGACCGAGCTGATGGCCAGCACCGGTTTGTTGGCGAGCGTGGGTGCGGGCGTCGCCGGGTCGACCGGATTAAGCGCATAAAAATGATCAGGCGGTGCCGAGCCGCACGCAGTCAGGGTCAGCGCGGCGGCCAGCAGCGAGGCGGGCGCAAACAGGGCGGGCAGGCGCATCATGGTTGGTCTTCCTTTTTGCCCCGGATCAAGGCTTCGGGGTGGCGACTCAGATAGTCAGACAGATCGCGGATGGATTGCGCGGCTTTCGACACTTCTTGCAGCGTGTCTTGCAGGTTCTGCTGCACCGGCGCATCGGGCTGCAGCGTTTTGCGCGCGGCGTCGATGGCGGTTTGTGCGTCTTTGAGCGTGGCGCGCGCTTCCGGCGACAGTGCCGAAATCTCGCCATCCAGCCGCTTGATCAATACATTGGTGTTATCCAGCGTGGTGTTGATGTTGTGCAAGGCCTTGTCGGCTTGCTGACCCATCGATTCCAGCGGCAGGCTGTCCAGTTTTTTCGCGATCGAAATCATGGTCTGTTGCAACTGCGTCAAGCTACCCGCCATGGTCGGCAGGGCCGGAATGTCCTGCTTCCAGTCGATCTTGCTTTCCGGTGCCCCAGGGAAGAAATCCAGCGCCACATACAGCTGCCCGGTGATCAGATTGCCGGTCCGCAATTGGGCGCGCAGACCATGCGCCACCATGGCATCCAGCACCTTCTGTGCATTGACGTCTTCTTCGGGCTGAGCGCGATCCTTGATGCGGGAGCGCAAGCGGCCCGGATACAGATCAATGGTGACCGGCATCAACAGTTCACGCGTTTTGCGCACCAGTTCGACATTGATCGCTTTGACCTCGCCGATGGTAATGCCACGGAAATCAACCGGCGCACCCACCGCCAGACCACGCAGCGATTCTTTAAAGTACAACACGAACGGCGTGCGTTCCCGGTCCGGCTCTTTCATTGCGGCATTGCGGTCAGCCGAGAGTCGGAACGAGCTATCCGACGTGGCGCGCGGCGCGACCGGTTGATCCGGCGGCGCCTGGAAGGCAATACCGCCGATGGCGATCGAGGCCAGCGACTGGGTATCGACCTTGAGGCCACCCGAATCCATGGTGACGTCGATGCCGCTGGCGTGCCAGAAGCGGGTATTGCTGGTGACGTACTGGTCAAACGGCGCATGGACAAACACTTTGACAGTGACGCCCTGGCCGTTCTTGTCGAGTGAATAGGCCGTGACTTCGCCCACCTGGATGCGCCGAAAGAACAGCGGTGAGGCGATATCGAGCGAGCCCATATCGTCGGCATGCAGGATAAATTCGCGGCCGGACTGGTTGGCAGTGACCACGGGCGGCGATTCCAGCCCGGTAAAGTCGCGCTCATCGCCCGCCGTGCGTGCCGGGTCGATGCCGATATAAGCGCCGGACAACAAGGTGCCCAGGCCGCTGACCGAGCCGCCCGCAATGCGCGGCCGCACGACCCAGAAGCGGGTGTCCTTGCCCAGCAGATCATCGGTGTTATGCGACAGTTCTGCCGTCACCTGAATGTGCTTACGGTCTTTGGTCAGCGCCACGGCCGTGACGCTGCCGATATCGACATCCTTGTATTTGATCTTGGTCTTGTTGGCTTCCAGACCCTCGGCGCTTTCAAAGGTAATGGTGACGCTCGGGCCATGTTGCATGATGGCGCGCACGGCGATAAAGCCACCGGCCAGCGCCGCCACGATCGGAATCAGCCACACCAGCGACGGCCAACGCCGCGGCGGCTTGACGCGGGCCACGGGCACATCGGGCGGAATGACCGGGCCTTGCGCGCCAGCGGCCGGGGCGGGCGCCGCTTCAGGCGGCGGCACGGGTGTTTGGGGATCATTCATCTTGATTATTCTCGGGGTCCCAGATCAAACGTGGATCAAAGGTCATGGCGGCAAACATGGTAATCACCACAACCGCCCCGAACGCGATCGCGCCAGGGCCGGCGGTGATGGTGGCCAGCGAGCGGAAATGCACCAGCCCCACCATCAACGCCACAACAAAGATATCCAGCATGGACCAGCGTCCGACCAGTTCGACCAGTCGATACAATCTGGCGCGCTCTTGCTGTTTCCAGCGGCTGCTGCGCTGCACCGACCAGTTGAGCGTGGTCAGCGCAATCAGCTTGGCCAGCGGTACGGTAATGCTGGCACAGAACACCAGAATGGCCAGCGGCCAGGAACCGGAGGTCCACAGATAAATCACGCCGCTCATGATGGTGTCGTCTTCGGCGTACAGAATCGACGAGGTGTGCATCACCGGCAGCAAATTGGCCGGGATATACAGAATAAAAGCCGCCGCCAGCAGCGCCCAGGTGCGGGTAATGCTATCCGGCTTGCGGCTATGCAGATGCGCGCCACAACGCGGACAGCGCTTGGCTTCGTGCGCGGTGGGGCGGCTGAGCAGGCCGCAGGCATGGCAATTAAGCAGGCCGGCGCGGCTGGCGGTAAGCGGTGTTTTATCCATGACAGAGCCTCATTGCAGCACCGGCAACATGCGCCACACCCGGCGCGCATCAAAGGCGGCAAACACCGCCGTCATCATGAACATCAGCACGGCAAACGACCACAGCGCAATGCCGGGGATAACCTGCGCCATGGCCGCCAGCTTGGACAGCGACACCAGGATGCCCAACATGAATACCTCGATCATGCTCCACGGCCGCAGCAGTTGTAGCGTGCGCAACAGCTCGGGCACATAGGGTGGCATGCGTCGTAGCTGCAAGGGGATTAACAGATAGAGCAGGATCAGCAATTGCAGGCCGGGCACGATAACGCTGGTGGCCATCACCAGGATGGAGAGCGTCTGAATGCCCTGATTCCACAGCGCCTGGGCCGCCCCGATCAGCGTGCACGACACCCGCGTGCCGGAGATTTCCAGCGACATGATCGGAAAACAGTTGGCCAGCAGATACAGCACCACCGCCGCCAGTGCAAAAGCGAGCACCCGTTCATGCCCGTGTTTGATTTCACGATAGAGGGTAGCGCCGCAGCGGGGACAGCACGCGACTGCCCCTGGCGCAAGCTGGGGCGGCTGCAGCAACAGGTCACACTCGTGGCAGGCAATCAAATGGCTATCGATCATGGCTCTGGGCGCTCAGTTCGGGCGACAGCATGACATAAATATAGCGACAGGCGGGTGGGAATATGGAGCTGGACGCTGTAAGCGCAGCTCGGATATACGCCGCGTTACTGCGGCGGCGGTTGTGGCCGCCAGGCGGCGGTTTGAAACAACAACGGGGGCTGGCAAGTGGAAGCAGGCGCGATTAAAATCGCCGTCAGGCCTTACAGCCATATTTGATAATTACAGGTTTTTTTGCTGCCATGTTAAACGCCACCAGCAGCCCGGCGCTCACTTACACCCCGGCGAGTCTTCAGGCCGAGGCGCTGGCTTACCAGCCGCCCTCCAGCAAGACCGACACGCCAGCAACGTCACGCCTGCCGCCCGCCACGCCGACGGAACAGGCACAGGCGGATGCGTCTGGCGGCCGTGGCAGCAATCTACAGGCGGCGATTGCGCTACTTAACCAGGGCAGTGGCGGCTGGATCAGCGTGAAGAAAAACCCGGATACCACGGTGGCCTTGACCGTGGTCTCGGCCGACGGTGAACAGACCGGCTACGACGCGTATCAACGCGGCTCGGTCTTGCATACTTCGGCTTGAGCGCGCCTCAGCCTTGCACCGCCAGCGCCAGCGCAATCCCCAACACCAGGTAGACCCCATCCCGCAAGCGACCCTGGCGCAAACGTGGCCAGGCATCTTTGCCGATCACCCACAGCATGGCACCCGCGGCCAGCGCGGTCAGTACCGGCAACAGACTCACCGCAACCGACACCGCTGCGGCACCCAGTAAAGCGCCGACCCATTCAACCAAGCCGCTGATCACGCCGCCGAGCGCGGCCTTGCTCGGACTCAAGCCCGCGCGCCAGAGGGCAGTGGCGACCGCAAAACCTTCCGGTACATCCTGCAGGCCAATGCCCAAGGTGAGGCCTGCACCGTGGCCCGCCAGCGAAATACCGGCGGCCAGACCTTCGGGCAAGTTATGCAACGTGATGGCAAGGGCAAACAGCAACAGGCCGAGTTGCTCGCGATTGCCCGAGGTGGCAGCAGCAATTTTCTCGGCACTCGCTTGCCAGCGCCCGAACACCATGGCGCCAAGCAACACCACGGTAGCGACGGCATACGCGGCCTCGCGCGGTGCGGTTAACAACTTGCTCATGCCCAGATAAGCCGCGGGGATTACCCATGCCAATGCCACAGTTGCCATCAGACCGCTACCCACCAGCATCAAACCATCCGCCAGCCAGGCGGGTAATTTGCGGGCAAAAGCCACAGGGATGGCGCCGAGGCTGGTTGCCAGCGCCACACCGGCACCGGCGATCCAGCCAGCGCGCAGGGTGTGGGCGGTGAGCGCGTAAAAGGCAACCATCAGCAGCAAGGCGGCAAGCGCGTACAGGCTGTGCCGGCGGCGCCAGACGGGGGTGGAGGGCTGCGACAGTCGCTGGCCGAAGTCGAGAATAAGCGTGGTCATGGCAATCTGCCTGTATACAAAACCGGGTCCATGCATTATTGCGAATCATTCTCAACAATAGAAATTGTATTTAGCCTCATCTGCAGTAGATTCCGACTATCGGTCAGAATATTTTGATAATTTCAATAAAAACGGCCCGGAACATCGTCCGGGCCGCCTTTAACGTGTCATCCAGCAGCGCAATCAGCCGATGCGCAGATTGCGGTCAAACAGATCAAATGCCAGTTGGTAGCCGATGCTGGCCAGTTGCGCATCGTAACGATCACCTTCGTCACGCATAAAAGCATGCTGGCCGTTTACTTCATGCCAGGTAAAGTTGCGCTCGCCCGCCACCAGTTGCTGGTAAACCTGCGCGCGGCCCGCCGCCGGAATATGCGGATCTTGCTTGCCCCACAGCATCAGCAGTTCGCCACCGATATCGGCCAGGCGTTCCATGCTGTGCTGGCCCGGTTGATTGGGGATGACTTGCGAGTGCAGGTCAGTGGCATAGAAGCAGGCGGTGGCGCGCACTTCGGGCTGCAGCGCAGCGCGGAAGGCCAGATGGCCGCCGATGCAGAAACCCATGGCGCCGAGTTTGCCGTCGTACCAGTCTTGCTGGCCCAGCCATTCGATCATGGCGCGGTTGTCACTGTCATAGCCCTGTACATCTTTGGCCATCTTGTCGGCGTTGCCTTTGTCGCGGCCCGCGTCGTCATATGCCAGTACCGTGCCGATGGGATTCAGTTCATGAAATACCTCGGGCACCAGCACGGCGTAACCGTGCCCGGCCAGAAACCGTGCGGCGCGCTCAATCGGGCCGGTCTGCTGAAAAATCTCGGAATAAAACAGGATGGCGGGGACTTTGCCGTCGGTTTTGGGGCGATGCACATAGGTGCGCATGACACCGCTTGGGGTTTGCAGATCGACGCTTGCACTCTGAATAATCATGGACTGGCTTCCTTGGCTGACGATGCGCTGCAGGGTAGCGCAAAGTGTGTCAGGCGGCCACCGACCATGTCAGTGGCGAGCATAAAAATGAGATGGAAATGATAACGGTTATCAAATAAACTGCGGCATTCAGAACGGGTGTTCCGCCCGACCAATAACAAACAGTCGACCGAATGATCAAATTGTTTGCACTGGGCCTGACCTGGCTAGGGATGGCACTGCTTTATATGACTTCGCCCAACCAACGCTTGCGCAGCGTGCCTTTGCCGCGCAGTCAGCGCTGGTTGGCCGCCGGGTTTTTGCTGCCGGCAGCCGCGTTGTGGATATTGCTGGATGGCTTGGGTGCCGGTGTGTGCGGCTGGTTGGCCAGCGCCATGCTCAGCATCTTGTCGCTGCCCGTACTGGCCTTGTTCAGCCGTAAGGGAGTCGCATCATGATGTGGGTACGTGTGGCGGCGGGAGCGACGCTGGGCCTGACTTTCTGCATTGCCCTGGTCAGCGCAATCATGCGCGTGTGGCCCGCCCCGTGGCCGGCTTTGCTGGTGCCTGCGGTGGCATTTTTCTTTCCCTTGTGGATCGGCATCATGATCGGCTGCGCGCGCTGGCAGCGCACGGCGGGGGTCTGGCTGGGGCTGGCGGGTTTGAACGTGGTGTTTTATCTGGTTTTGTGGAGCACGCGCCATGCGTTGGTCTGAGATTTCTTCGCTGAGTGGGCTGACCCTGCGTCTGTACACCGCACTGCATTCGTGGACCGGCTTGCTGGCTGGCTTTGCCTTGTTCGTTGCGTTTTATGCTGGCGCCATCACGGTGTTTCAGGATGATATTCGCGCCTGGCAAGATCCGGCATCGCGCGTGGCGGTGCAGGAAACCACGCAAGATGGCGAGCGCTTGATCGAGCGCGTTATTGCCGTGCATCCCGAGATCAAGTCGCGCATCAGTCTGCAACTGCCCGCCGAAACCGGCGGCCCCTACGTGGCCTGGTGGTACGACCTGAAGAAAAAAGCCTGGTCCAACGCCTCGCTCGCCACGCTGAACAGCCCGGAAGGCGGCCAGCGCGCGGATCTGACCAGTTTTGTGAACGCGGTGCATTACTCGCTCGGCATCAGCAGCGGCGGCCTGTATTTTATGGGCGTGGTCAGCGTGTTGTACGGGCTGGCTCTGGTGTCGGGGGTGATCATTCATTTGCCGCGCTTGACCAAAGACTTGCTCGCGCTGCGCCCCGGCAAAAACATCAAGAAATTGTGGCAAGACACACATAACCTGATTGGCGTGGTCAGCCTGCCGTTCCATCTGATTTTTGCGATTACCGGGGCGGTGTTCTGCCTGTATGCACTGCTGCTGGCAGGCTTCAATACGCTCGGCTTTGACGGCAAACTTGAGCCCAAGGTCAATATGGCGCTCGACGTGATCGGCGAAGTACAGCCTGCCAACAAGGCCGCGCCGATGTTGCCGCTCGATGTATTGCTAAAGAAGGCCGAAGCCCGCGCCCCCGGCTTTGAACCGACCTCGCTCACCATCCTGAATTACGGCGACGCCAATGCCGAAATGGCGGTACGGGGTGATAGCGATCGTTCGCTGGCGCCATACGGCAATATCGGCATTCGCATGGCCGACGGCGTCATCACCGACGCCCAGGTGGCGCGCGAGCGGGACGCCAACCACGCCACCATGTCCGGCATGTACAGCCTGCATTTCGGCAGCTATGGCGCGTATCTGGTCAAGTGGCTGTACTTTATCCTCGGTCTTGGCGGGGCCTTCCTGTTCTATTCCGGCAATCTGCTGTGGGTGGAGTCGCGCCGCAAACGTCGTCAGGGCCGCCAGACTACGTCGAGCTATCGCATGGCGCAGGCCACGGTGGGCATCTGCATCGGCACCTGCATCGGTATTTCCGCCGCCTTTGTCGCCACGCAAGCGGGCTTTGCCGCCCATGCACTGGATATTCCGCAGTGGGAACGCATCGCCGCCTATGGCAGCTTTGCCCTGGCCGTGATCTTTGCCTTTGTGCGGCCGCCCGCGCTGGCTGCCATCATGCTGTTGCGGGTGGCGGGCGTAGTTACCTTATTGATTCCCGTGGCCAACGGTCTGGCAACCGGCGATCACATGCTGATCACGCCGTGGCATGGGCAATGGCAAGTGTTTAGCGTGGATGCCATCGGGGTGGTGCTGGGCGCCGGCTTCTTGTGGTTGGCCAAGCTGACCCGCTTGCGTTTGCAGCATGGCCAATCCAATAGTGTGTGGGCGCTGTCGGCCCCGCAGCGCGCAGACGAGCAAGTGGTGACCAATCCGGCCTGAGCCTGCTGTCGCGCAATGAGCAAGTCATGCAAAACCCCGCCGCAGCGGGGTTTTGTGTTTGGAACTGCTCAAGCGAGTGCGGGTTTGCGCCTGGCCTGCGCGCGGTATCTGCCCGCCACACCGACCAGTCCAACCAGCGCCAACGCCCATGTTTCCGGTTCTGGCACCGGCGTCAGACTGTAGTTGATGGCATCGAGCAACCAGCCGCGCGCAATTTGCGTGGAAGGTGTGGATTCAAACACCAGTTGGTTGACCACGCCATCTATCCCGGCGGTCCATGCGAAGCTGTCATAGGGATGGATGTCGACAGCGCCCACAAACTGGCCGTTGTAGTAGCCGGAAATGCCAACCCAATTGGCATTGAGCGGATAGCCGTCCGAAAACAGGCCGGCAATGTACGCGCCATTAAAAATAAAACCGAATTGCGAGGTGATGCTGCCGGTGATTGGGGCGGTGCCTTCCAGCGCTTTGCTGGTGCCGTCGGGCAAGGGCGCGGACGCGAGATCGCCGGAATAAAACAGGCCGAGACCGGAAATCGTCAGGGTGTTGTAGATGGGATAGGTGCCGCTGCCATCGTAGTCATCAAAAGTCAGAATATCGGCGTGTGCCGCGCCGCTGCTTGCCAGTGCGATTGCGATCAGGGTCCGTTTCATACAAATCTCCTTAGGGGAGATTCATCAATAGGCAGACTTCAAATTTTTGCAAATTCCGTTAAAACGCGGGCGATCAGCGGCGGAATCGTTTACGCCTGGCAGCGCGCTGATGCCGCGTAAGCCGCATCCAGCCGGGCCAGGACCCAATCGGCCTTCCACCTGGAAGGCTTACGGGCCGGCCCGGTGCCGCGCTTAGAAGAACAGGGTCTGCAGGGCCTGGCCTGGATCGGCGGCGCGCATAAACGTTTCGCCCACCAGAAAACTGTGCACATTGTGCTGGCGCATCAAAGCCACGTCATCCGGTGTCACGATGCCGCTCTCGGTCACCACGGTGCGATCACGATCGATATGGGCCAGCAAGCCGATGGTTGTTTGCAGCGTAACTTCAAACGTGCGCAGATTGCGGTTGTTGATGCCCATCAGCGGCGTTTTTAGTTGCTGCGCCTGTTCCAGTTCCGCGCCGTTGTGTACCTCAACCAGCACCGCCATACCCAATGCATGGGCAGTTGCTTCCAGGTCCTGCATTTGCGACAAGGTCAGCGCGGCGGCGATCAGCAAAATGCAATCTGCCCCCCACGCGCGCGCCTCAAACACCTGATATTCGTCGACCATAAAGTCTTTGCGCAGCGCGGGCAGCGTGCAGGCGGCGCGGGCGGCCTTGAGGTAATCGGCGTGGCCCTGGAAATATTCGACATCTGTCAGTACCGACAAACACGCCGCGCCATGGCTGGCGTAAGTGGCGGCGATGGCGGCCGGGTCAAAGTCCGGACGGATAATGCCTTTGGAAGGGCTGGCCTTTTTGATTTCGGCGATCACGCCTGCGTGTTGCTGCGCGTGCTTTGCGTGGATGGCGCCCACAAAATCGCGCAGGTCGCGGTTGGCTTCGGCTTCTGCACGTATGCTGGCCAGCGGGATGGCCTTGCGCGCAACGGCGATTTCTTCTGCCTTGGTGGCGAGAATTTTATTAAGGATGTCCGACATGGTTATGCCTCGGCCTGAGTAGAAAACTGCTGAGTAAACGTGACCAGTTGGTCCAGTCTGGCGCGCGCTTTGCCGCTGGCCAGGGTCTCGCCAGCCAGCTTGATGCCATCGGCCAGCGTGCTGGTGACGTTGGCGGCATAGATGGCGGCGCCCGCATTCAGCTGCACGATGTCGCGGCACGGCCCGGCCTGATTGTCCAATACCGCCAGCACGATGCTGCGCGAATGCTCGGCGCTGTGCGCTTGCAGTTCGGCCGGTTGGCAGAAGGCAAAACCGAGCTCGCGTGGATCAAATTCAAATTCAGTGATCTGGCCGTCTTTCAGCTCGGCCACCAGCGTGCGGTCGCACAGGCTGATTTCGTCGAGGCCGTCTTTGCCATGCACGATCAGCGCATGTTTGCCACCCAACTGGCGTAACACCCGCGCTTGAATGCCGACCAGATCGGGGTGGAACACGCCCATCAGCTGGTTATCGGCCTGGGCCGGATTGGTCAGCGGGCCAAGAATATTAAAGATGGTGCGCACGCCCATTTCTTTGCGCACCGCGGCCACATGCTTCATTGAGCTGTGATGATTGGGCGCAAACATAAAGCCAGCGCCCACTTCGTCGATACAGCGTGCCACCTGGCCGGGCGTCAAATCCAGGCGCAGGCCCAGTTTTTCCAGTACGTCAGCGCTGCCGCTGCTGGACGACACCGCGCGATTGCCGTGCTTGGCAACGCGGGCCCCGGCGGCGGCGGTAACAAACATAGCGGTGGTCGAGATATTGAAGGTGTGGGCTTTGTCGCCGCCGGTGCCAACAATATCGACCAGATGGCTGCGGTCCTGCACGGCGACCGGCGTGGCAAATTCGCGCATGACGGTGGCGGCCGCGGCAATTTCCGAGACCGACTCCACCTTGGTGCGCAAGCCCATCAGCAATGCCGCGATCTGCACCGGTGGCATTTCGCCCGACATGATTTGCCGCATCAGATGCAGCATTTCGTCGTAGAACAATTCGTTGTTATCAATCAGGCGGTTAAGCGCGGTCTGTACGGTAATCATGGTTGTTGTCCTGGTGGGGGTGAGGGATGACGCGATGGCAGGCGTCAGGCCCATTCACGCAGGAAGTTTTGCAGCATTTGATGGCCGTGCTCGGTCAGGATGGATTCGGGGTGAAACTGCACGCCTTCAATCGGCAGTGTTTTGTGACGCACGCCCATGATTTCGCCGTCTTCGGTCCAGGCGGTCACTTCCAGGCTATCCGGCAGGCTGTCGCGTTCGATCACCAGCGAGTGATAGCGCGTGGCAGTAAACGGCGAGGGCAGTTGGTGGAACATGCCCTTGTCGGTATGTGTCACTGGCGAGGTCTTGCCGTGCATCAAGGATTTGGCATGCACAATCTTGCCGCCAAAGGCTTCGCCGATGGCCTGGTGGCCAAGGCAAACGCCCATGATCGGCTTTTTGCCGGCAAAGTGTTTGATAGCGTCGATGGAGATACCGGCTTCGTGCGGAAAACACGGGCCGGGCGAGACGACGATGTATTTCGGGTCGAGTTCTTCAATCTGCGCAATGCTGATTTCGTCGTTGCGGTGTACCACAACGTCTTGTTTCAGTTCGCCAAAGTATTGCACCAGGTTGTAAGTAAACGAGTCGTAGTTGTCGATCATCAGCAGCATGGCTGGTCACCTCAATAGCAAATTCCGGAACGGGGCAAGTCGGCGCGGGCCGACTGCGGGCAAGCGCCACATCGCGCGGATGTGGCGGGCGGCATCAGGCGCAGGCCCGCCATCGTGCGCTGTGCAAAGCGGCACGACCCATCATGCGTCCAGCCCGCGTTGCACCAGCTCAGCGGCACGCAGCACGGCGCGAGCTTTGTTCAGCGTTTCTTGCCATTCGCTCTCAGGCACAGAATCGGCCACGATGCCGGCACCGGCCTGCATATACAGCGTGTCGTTCTTGACTACGGCGGTGCGCAGCGCAATCGCCACATCCATATCGCCATTAAAGCCGAGATAACCCACCGCACCGGCGTAAATGCCGCGTTTGCTGGGCTCCAGCTCGTCAATGATTTCCATGGCGCGTACTTTGGATGCGCCCGATACCGTGCCCGCCGGAAAGGTGGCCTTCAGTACATCGATGGCATTGAGGCCGGCTTTGAGTTTGCCCTCAACGCTGGACACGATATGCATCACGTGCGAATAGCGCTCGATGGTCATACGGTCTTGCACCTTGACGCTGCCGGTCTCTGCCACGCGCCCGGTGTCGTTGCGGCCCAGATCCATCAACATCACGTGTTCGGCAATTTCTTTGGGATCGGCCAGCAGCTCGGCCGCCAGCGCCACATCTTCTTCGCGCGTTTTGCCGCGCGGGCGGGTGCCAGCAATCGGGCGCACCGTCACGGTTTCGCCTTCCAGTCGC
Organism: Silvimonas sp. JCM 19000; assembly: GCF_054652575.1. Lineage (NCBI taxonomy): Bacteria > Pseudomonadati > Pseudomonadota > Betaproteobacteria > Neisseriales > Chitinibacteraceae > Silvimonas > Silvimonas sp. JCM 19000. The sequence goes on from NZ_BAAIHC010000001.1 coordinate 404,734, forward strand.
ACCAGGATTTCCGGGGAGGCTCCGACGATATGCATATCGTCGAAGTGATAGAAAAACATATACGGCGACGGATTGAGCGAACGCAGCGCGCGATACAAAGACAGCGGCGATTCACTGAACGGCAGTTGCATGCGTTGCGACAGCACCACCTGCATGATGTCGCCGTCGGTGATGTAATCCTTGGCCTTGAGCACGGCGGCTTTGAAGGCGGTTTCGCCGAATTCGGAATTGGGCGTGGTCACGCGTTCAGCCGGGCCTTGCAGCGGCATCGGCGCCGGTTCGCGCAACTTCATGCGCAGTTCCCACAGGCGCGCTTCGGCTTTGTCATACGCTTCGGGCTGGGCCGGATCGGCATATACCACCAGCAACAGCTTGCCGGACAGGTTATCCACCACCGCCAGTTCTTCGGACAGCAGCAACTGGATATCGGGCGCGCCGATCACATCAGGCTTTTCGACATGCGCCAGTTTGCGTTCGATAAAGCGGATGGTCTCGTAGCCAAAATAGCCGACCAGGCCGCCCATAAAACGTGGCATGCCGCTAGGCACTGCGGCCTTGAAGCGGCCTTGATAGTTATGGATAAAGTCGAGCGGGTTGCCGTCGTGTTGTTCCACGATCTGGCCGTTATGGATGACGTCGACGTGCTCGCCTTTGACGCTGAGGCGAGTGCGCGCGGGCAGGCCGATAAAGGAATAACGACCAAACCGCTCGCCGCCGACCACCGATTCCAGCAAATAGGAATACGGCTTGTTGGCCAGCTTCAGATACACCGACAGCGGGGTATCGAGATCAGCAAACAGTTCAAGAACGACGGGAATACGGTTGTAGCCTTGCGCAGCGAGCGCTGCAAACTGGTCACGCGTGAGCATGATGCAACTCCGAACGAATCAATGGGATGAACAATGCAATGGGCTTGCGGCCGGGTTTACCAGCGACGCCATCGCCATTCGAGCCAGATTTCGTTGGAGTGAAATGCCATTTTGAAAGAAGGGTGCGTGAGCAGTTGGAAAAGTGGCGTTAATCTTGCCCAGGGCGGGCGCGACGGTCAAGCTGGCCGCGCCGTTTGATGTGCGCGTGCGCGCTTGCAGCCCGCCGGGACGGGGGCGCATCCGACCTGGAGGCGCATTGCCCAAACGGGCAACGCGCCTGTCGATGCACCGCTGGTTGATCAGTTAACCGCAGGCGCGAGCGGCAAGGCCGCCCCTTTGGGCCACAGCAACCAGATCTTGCCAGTTTGCTTTGTCTTGCCCGCCAGCTCGCCCGCGGCATCGCCGGTGCCCCAGAACAAATCTGCCCGCACATTGCCGTTAATGGCGCCGCCGGTATCCTGCGCCGCCACCGGCCCTTGCAAGGGCGCACCGTTGTCCGGGCGGGTGGTCGCCAGCCATAACATGCTGCCTAGCGGCACGGCTTTCGGATCGATCGCCACCGAATAGCCCGCCGTCAACGGCACCGCCAGCGCGCCTTGCGGGCCTTCGTTGGCGGGGGGCAAAGCGCGGAAAAACACATAGCTCGGATTGCTGCCGAGCAACTGGTTAATCCGGTCTGGGTGCTGCTGCGCCCAGGCGCGTATGGCTTGCATGCTGACTTCGCCCGACTTGAGTTCATTCTGTTCGATCAGCCAGCGGCCGATCGGCTTGTACGGTCGGCCATTCTGGTCGGCATAAGCCAGCCGCAGTTGCGAGCCATCGGCCAGCCGGACCCGCCCCGAGCCCTGAATCTGCAGAAACTGCAAATCCATCGGATTTTCCAGCCACGCCAGCACGGGTGCGGTATTAAGGCCGCTGGCACCGATGGTGGCGGCGTCGGGATAAGACACCAGTTTCTTGCCCTGCAGACGGCCGCGCAGACGTTTGCCCTTGAGTTCCGGATAGACGTCATCGAGCTGCACCGTAATCAGATCGTCCGGCACCGCGTATACCGGCACCGTCGCCCTGGCGGTGCGTTGCGTGCTGCCTGGATAAATCGGTTCGTAATAACCGGTGATCAGACCGTTCTGACTGCCATCGGGGTTTTGCAGCGCATACGGCTGCAACCAGGTCTGCATAAAGCTGCGTACGCTGCTGGCATCCAGGCTGACATTGGCCGCCGCCTTGCACGATGCGGCCCAGACCGCGCTGCGCGTGAGCTTGCTGCAACCGCTGCGCCATGCGGCAAAGCCATGGACCACATCGGCGTCATTGGCGGCGGGCAGGTCGGCCCAGCTGCCCGGCTGATACGTCAGCGCCGCGGCGGGCGTGGGCGGGTTGGGTGGTGGGGTGACCTGGGCGGGTGGCGTGGCGCAGCCGGCGAGTATCAGCAAGCCGATCAGCGTGGCGGCGCGCTTATGCCATTTGGCCCCGGATTGCGTAAAAAAGACGGCGGGCAAATCAACGTCCTCCGTCGGGTGCGGTGGGGTCCAGCCCTTGACGCATGGCGTTCAGGCCGGCTTTTTGCATTTCCAGCGTCTTGCGCGTCATTTGCAGCATGCCCAGTTGCATGCTCATCCATTGCTCAACCACTTGCAGCTCGGCCAGCTTTTGTTCGATCTCTTCTTCGTTCAGCGGCGGCAGAAAGGGGTTCGGCGTGGTCGGGGCCGCGCCTGGCTTCAGAAACTGGCTAAAAAAGCCGAAGGGATCGGCTGGATTGAATTCGCTCATGATCGGGTCTCCTTGCAAGGTCTGCGCCGCATGCTACACCGCCGCGTACCAAAAAAAACGGCGCGATCCCGGTTGAGCGGATCGCGCCGTGTTTCGTTCCCGTGGCCTTAGCGCACTTGCGCCGGGGCCGGCTCGCGTTTGGCCGCTTCCACCGCCGCCAGCGCGGTCATATTGACCAGGCGTCGCACCGAAGCGGTCGGCGTCAGGATATGCGCTGGTGCCGCAATGCCCAGCAGGATGGGGCCCACCGTCACGCCTTCGCCCGCGGTCATCTTGAGCAGGTTGAACGAGATGTTGGCCGCGTCCAGGTTAGGCATGATCAGCACATTGGCCTCACCCTTAAGCTGCGATTGCGGGAAAACGCGTTGGCGTATTTCACCCGACAGTGCCGCATCGCCATGCATTTCGCCTTCGATTTCCAGTTCGGGCGCACGGCTGCGCACCAGCGTCAGCGTGTCTTGCATCTTGCGCGCCGACGGGGAATCGACCGAGCCAAAGCTGCTATGCGACAGCAGGGCCACCTTGGGTACGATGCCAAAGTTGCGCACGGCTTCAGCCGCCATCAGCGTGATATCGGCCAGTTGTTCGGCGCTCGGATCGGCGTTGACGTAGGTATCGGCGATAAAGATGTTGCCCGTTGGCAGCAGCAGCGCGTTCATGGCCGCTGTGGTGGCCTTGCCCTGGCTGGGGCACAGCACGTTCTGCACGTACCAGTGGTGCATGTGGTAGCGACCTTGCGTACCGCAGATCATGGCATCGGCATCGCCGCGTTTGACCATCAGCGCGCCGATCAGCGTGGGCTTGCTGCGCACTTCCAGCTGCGCTTGTTCTTCCGATACGCCTTTACGCATCATCAACTGATGGTATTGCGTCCAGTAATCGCGATAGCGCGGATCGCTGTCCTGATTGCAGATCTCGAAATCACGGCCTTCAACCATACGCAAACCGAGTTGCTCGATGCGCTTGAGGATGATTTGCGGGCGGCCGATCAGAATCGGACGCGCCAGCTTCATATCCACCACTTCTTGCGCCGCGTGCAGCACGCGCTGGTCTTCGCCTTCGCAATACGCCACGCGCTTGCTGGCCTTGCGCGCAGCGTTAAACACCGGGCGCATGAACAGGTTGGATTTGTAGACAAACTGCGTGAGTTCTTCCACGTAGTTGGGGAGATCGGTGATCGGGCGCGTGGCCACGCCGGTGTCCATCGCGGCCTGGGCCACGGCAGGAGCAATCTTGATAATCAGACGCGGATCAAACGGCTTGGGAATCAGATAATCCGGGCCGAAATGCAGGTCTTCGTTGGCATAAGCCTCGGCCACCACATCCGATTGTTCGGCATGCGCCAGATCGGCGATGGCATGCACGGCGGCCAGCTTCATTTCTTCATTGATGGTGGTGGCGCCCACGTCGAGCGCACCGCGGAAGATGAAGGGGAAGCACAGCACGTTATTGACCTGGTTCGGATAATCCGAACGGCCGGTACACACGATGGCATCGGGGCGGATGGCGTGGGCATCGGGCGGGGTGATTTCCGGGTCCGGATTGGCCAGCGCCAGAATCAGCGGCTGGCGCGCCATGCGCTTGATCATGTCTTGCGATACGGCGCCCGGGCCAGACAGGCCGAGGAAAATATCGACCTGGTCCATGGCGTCACCCACGCTGCGATGCGGCGTGTCGCGCGCGTAACGGGCCTTGGTCGGGTCCATTTTTTCGTCACGACCTTGCCAGATCACGCCTTTGGAATCGCACACCAGGATGTTTTCGCGGCGCATGCCCAGCGAGACCAGCAAATCCAGACACGCAATCGCCGCCGCGCCCGCGCCGGAACATACCAGCGTCACTTCCTCGATTTTCTTGCTGACCAGGCGCAGGCCGTTTTTGACCGCCGCGCCCACGATAATGGCGGTGCCGTGCTGATCGTCATGGAAGACCGGGATCTTCATGCGTTCGCGCAATTTGCTTTCCACGACAAAGCATTCCGGCGCCTTGATGTCTTCAAGGTTGATGCCGCCAAAAGTGGGTTCCAGCGCGGCGATCACCTCGACCAGCTTGTCCGGGTCGTTTTCATTGATTTCGATATCGAACACGTCGATACCGGCAAACTTTTTGAACAATACGCCTTTGCCTTCCATCACCGGCTTGCCGGCGAGGGGGCCGATATTGCCGAGGCCGAGCACGGCGGTGCCATTGGTGACCACCGCCACCAGGTTGCCGCGCGCGGTCATGTTACGGGCTTCGGCCGGATCTTCGACGATGGCCATGCAGGCTGCCGCCACGCCGGGCGAATAAGCCAGCGCCAGATCGCGTTGGCTGGCAAGGCCTTTGGTGGGCATGACCTGGATTTTGCCCGGGCGGGGCCAGCGGTGATAATCGAGGGCTTGTTTTTTCAGTTCTTCATCCATGTCTTGCTCCGGCGGATTGCGTGAGATGGTTGTATTTGTGCTGAATGCTGGACGCGCGGCGTAGCCAATACAAGTCAGGGTTTTGCCGAATAGGGAAACCGGTGTAGCCAGCGTTTATCGGGCCGTGTAAGGCACGTCTGGCGGGCTGATTGCAGTGGTGAGCGACGGCATCCGTCTGGTGCATACGTTTGAAATGCTGAGTGGTTGATCAAAAAACAAAAAGGGGACGCGGGTCCCCTTTTTTGTGCTTTCAATTACTGGAAACGCACTGAAACAGCCTCGTTACCCAGCCAGCCCTTCAGCTTGTCGACCAGTTCGTCGTGCAAGGTGACTTGCCAGCTCCGGCCGAGCTCGAGTTTGCAGCGGGCGTTTGCATTGTGATATTCGATTTCGACCGGACACTGGCCGCCGGAATGGCGATCCAGCATCTGCTGCAACCGTGCCGCGTCGGCATTGCCATTGAACTTGAGCGTCAGCGCGCGGGCAAACTGGCTGCGCGCTTCGGCAATGTCCATCACCGCATCGGCAATAACGCGCAGGCCGCCCGAAAAGCGGTCTTCGCTGATCTTGCCGGCAATCACCAGCAAGGCGTCTTCGCTGAATTTGGTGCGGTTGGCTTCGTAGACTTCGGAATAAACCGTCACGTCCTGCTTGGCCCAGCCGTCATCCAGCGTCACAAACGCCATGCGCCCCCGGTCTCCGTTTTTGACGCGCACGCCGATCACGATCCCAGCGATAAATTGCGTGTCTTTGGTGCGGGTGGGCTGTAAGCGATCCAGCCGCGTTTTGATAAACGATTTAACGTCCCTGGCGTAGGCATCAAACGGATGTCCGGATAAATAGAAGCCGATGGCCGGTTTCTCTTCGGCCAGCCGCGTTTTATCGTCCCAGGCCGGGGCGCTGATCCATTCCACCGTCGGCGCGGCCGAGGGCTCGAACACATCAAACAAGCTGCCCTGATTGGCGTTGGCGGCGGCATGCTCGGCCAGACTCATGGCTTGTTCAACGTTGGCCAGCAATTGCGCGCGGTTGCTTTCCAGCGCATCAAACGCACCGCCGCGGATCAAGGCTTCGATCACGCGCTTGTTCACTTCCTTCTTGTCGGTGCGCATGCAGAAGTCATACAGGTCTTTGAACGGACCGTTCTCGCTGCGCTCGGCCACAATCATATTGACCGCGCCTTCGCCCACGCCCTTGATCGCGCCCAGTGCATAGCGGATCTGTTTTTTTCCAACCGGGACAAAGCGATACACGCTTTCGTTAACGTCAGGCGGCAAGATTTCGAGTTTGTTTTTCTCGACGCAATCGTCGTAGAACACCTTGAGCTGATCGGTGTTATCCAGTTCCGAACTCATGGTGGCGGCCATAAAGGCGGCGGTGTGGTGCGCCTTCAGCCAGGCGGTGTGATATGAGACCACCGCGTAAGCGGCCGTGTGCGATTTGTTAAAACCGTACTCGGCAAACTTGGTCATCAAATCGAACAGATGCTCGGCCAGCTGCGGGTCGTAGCCTTTTTTGGCCGCGCCCTCCGCAATGGTGACCCGGTGTTTGGCCATTTCTTCGGGCTTTTTCTTGCCCATGGCGCGCCGCAGCATATCGGCGCCACCCAGCGTGTAGCCGCCGATGATCTGCGAAATCTGCATCACCTGTTCTTGGTACACGATCACGCCATAAGTCGGCTCGAGACACGCTTCCAGGTCGGGGTGGAAGTAATCCGGCTGCTCCAGACCCTTTTTACGGTTGATAAAGGTGTCGACCATGCCCGAGCCCAAAGGGCCCGGCCGGTACAGCGCCAGCACAGCGATGATGTCTTCAAAACGGTCGGGCTGCAGTTTTTCCAGTAGCCGTTTCATGCCGTCGGACTCGACCTGGAATACCGCAGTGGTATTGGCGTCGCGGAAAACCTGATAAGCCGCCTGATCGCCAAAGCCCTGGCTCATCAGATCAAGATATTCGCCGGTTTGCTGTTTGATGTACTGCAGCGCCAACTCGATAATCGTCAAGTTGCGCAGGCCCAGAAAGTCGAACTTGACCAGGCCGACTTGCTCAACGTCATCCTTGTCCAGCATGGATACCGGCGAAGAATCGGCGCCGCCGGCTTGATACACCGGGCAGAAGTCAGTGATCTGGCCCGGTGCAATCAATACGCCACCCGCGTGCATGCCGATATTGCGGGTCAGGCCTTCCAGCTTTTTGGCCAGGATCCACAGCTCGGCCACTTCTTCTTCGTTCTTAACGCGCTCGGCCAGCTCGGGCACCATCTCGACCGCATCATCGAGGCTGTATTGCTTGCCCGGTGCCGCCGGAATCAGCTTGGACAAGCCATCGCAGAACATATAGGGCAGGTCCAGCACGCGGCCGACGTCGCGCACCACGGCTTTGGCGGCCATGGTGCCGAAAGTGGCAATCTGGCTGACGGCTTCGGCGCCATATTTGCCGCGCACATATTCAATTACACGCCAGCGGTTGTCCTGGCAGAAGTCGATGTCAAAGTCGGGCATCGAAACGCGTTCGGGGTTAAGAAACCGCTCGAACAGCAGGGCGTAAGCCGTTGGATCGATGTCAGTAATGCCCAGCGAATAGGCCACCAGCGAGCCCGCGCCGGAACCCCGGCCTGGCCCGACCGGGCAGCCGTTATGCTTGGCCCAGACGATAAAGTCCGCCACGATCAAAAAGTAACCAGGAAAACCCATCTGGATAATGGTGTCGGTCTCGAACTTGAGCCTGTCCTGATAGCGCGGCCGTTCGGCGTCGCGCTGGGCCGGGTCCGGGTACAGCGAGAGCAACCGTTGTTCGAGACCTTCTTTGGCCTGGTGGACAAGAAAGTCGTCCAGCGTCATGCCATCGGGCGTGGGGAAGAGCGGCAAAAAGTTTTTGCCCAACACAATCTGCAGATTGCAGCGTTGCGCAATGGCGACGGTGTTGGCCAGCGCCTCCGGGACATCCTCAAACAGTTGCGCCATCTGTTCGGGCGTCTTGAAATACTGTTCGTCCGTAAACAGGCGCGGCCGACGTTTGTCGTTGACGACGTAGCCTTCGGCGATGCAGGTGCGCGCTTCGTGCGCTTTGAAGTCATCCTGATCCATGAACTGGATCGGGTGCGTGGCCACCACCGGCAATTCAAGTTCCACCGCCAGATCGAGATGGCCTTGTACCGAAGGCTCGCATTCCGCTTTGCCGGTGCGCTGCAGTTCCAGATAGAAGGCGCCGGCAAATCGACGTTGCCACCATTGCGCCAGCAGGCGCGCTTGCTCGTAATTGCCGTTGAGCAGGGCCACGCCGATTTCGCCCATATGCGCGCCGGACAAACAGATCAGGCCGCTGTTATCGCCACTGTCGAGCCATTCTTTGCGGATTTCCGCTTTGCCGCGGCTCTGGTTTTCAAGGAAGGCGCGCGTCAGTAGCTCGCATAAACGCCCATAGCCATTACGATCTTTGGCAATGAGCTGGACCCGGAACGGCTTGTTCAGGTCTTCCTCGTTTTCGATCCAGACATCCACCCCGGCAATGGGCTTGAGGCCGGCACCACGGCAGGCTTTGTAATGCTTGACCAGGCCAAACAGATTGCTCAGGTCAGCTATGCCTAATGCAGGCATGCCTAGCGCCTTGGCGCGGGCTACAGCGTCATCAATGCGGACGATGCCATCGGTGACTGAAAATTCGGAGTGAAAGCGAAGATGGATAAAGGCAGGCGTATTCATGCGGCGCATTTTACCACCGGCAGCCCATGCTGTAGGCACTGCACTTCAACCGCTGTGTACGTCCCTTTGTCGTCAAGGGCTTGCAGCTGCTTACAAAGATAATTAACGTTACACACTCATTTGGGAGACCTGTATGGATTTAGCTTCCGCTGTCAGTTCCGCCGCCACCGCCGCCAGTGATGCGCCTGCGCAAACGCTGCGTGAATCGGTCAGCACCAATGTGCTGCGCAAGGCGCTTGATCTGCAGCAACAGGGCGCGGTGAGCCTGCTGCAGTCGATTCCGCAGCCGCAGTACAACAACCCCAGCAACCTCGGCAATGCGGTTGACACCAAGGCCTGAGCGCAGCGCCAGTCGGATGGTGTGATCACACCAGAAACAACAACGCCCCGTTCAGCACGGGGCGTTTTGCTTGGGCGATGCGGCGGCGTTCAGCTCAATCGCGCACGCAGCTGGACACCAGTTGGCGCAGGCCAGCTTCGTCGGTCAGATTGATCAGGCGGTTTTGCACCTTGACCAGACCTTGCTCCTGAAAGCGCGACAGCGTGCGGCTGACCGTTTCCAGCTTCAGACCCAGATAGCTGCCGATTTCTTCGCGCGTCATGCGCAGGTGAAAACTGCTGTGCGAATAGCCGCGTTGTTCAAAGCGTTCGGATAGATTCAGCAAAAAGGCCGCGATACGCTCTTCGGCTTTCATATTGCCTAACAACAGCATCACACCATGATCGCGCACAATTTCGCGACTCATCATCCGATACAAATGGTGTTGCAAGGCCGGGATGCGCCGCGCAAGGCTTTCGAAATCATCGAACGGCAATTCACAGATTTCACCGTCTTCCAGCGCCACCGCATCGCAGGTATGGCGCGTGGTGCTGATGGCATCGAGCCCCATCAGCTCTCCGTTCATATGAAAGCCGGTAACTTGCTCGCGGCCATCTTCCGAAATCACGCTGGTCTTGAAAAAGCCCAGGCGCACCGCGTAGATGGAGTGAAAGCGTTGGCCCGCGCGGTAGAGGTATTCGCCACGGCGTATAGGCCGACCTTGGGTAACCAACTGATCGACTTGCTTCATCTCGTCGCGAGAAAGGCCGACGGGCAGGCACAGCTCGCGCAGGCTGCAGTTGGAGCAGGCGTGGCGGATCTGCTTAAGGCTAGCGTCACGGATTTTGATGGGGGCGAGCATAAGTGCCTTCGTCGAAAGAGATTCAGGAAGCCGATGGGTCCTTGAGGCAAGACCTTACGTGGCATTCTGCCGCGACTGGCTCGCGATCAACAGTGAACATTTGGCATTAGTTGATATAGATCAAAAAAATGCCTGTTTGATCCTGACACAATCGCTTGCTTATGCAAGAAGGATGGGACAAATGGAACTTTTGGCCAGTGCGCCACGTGTAGAGTTTGATCGCGCGATGATCGAGAAGTATGACGGCCATGGCCCGCGCTACACGTCTTACCCCACCGCAGACCGGTTTGGCCCGGTTGATTCAGGCCAGGGCGCCGCACTGTTGGCCCTGGCTGCGCCGGGGTTGGCACAAGAAGCCGGGCGGCCTGCCTCGCTGTATATACACATCCCGTTTTGCGACACGGTCTGTTTTTATTGCGGCTGTAATAAGGTGGCCACCAAAGATCGCTCGCGCGCGGCGACTTATATCGAGTACCTGCGCAAAGAGATCGAATTGCAGGCCGCCATTTTGCCCGAGAAGCCCCGCGTCAGCCAGATTCATTTTGGTGGTGGCACGCCGACGTTTTTGTCGGATGCGCAAATCAGCGAAGTAATGGCGATTTTACGCACCCATTTCGAATTACAAGAAAATGGTGAGTTTTCGATCGAACTTGATCCGCGTGAGCTCAATGTGGCACGGGTGCAGCATCTGGCACGTGAAGGCTTTAATCGCATGAGTGTGGGCGTGCAGGATCTGGACCCCGAGGTGCAAAGTGCGGTCAATCGCGTGCAGAGCGAAGACATCACGCGCATGGTCATTGATGCCGGTCGGGCCGCGGGTTTCCGTTCCACCAGCATCGATCTGATTTATGGCCTGCCGCTGCAGACCGTCGCCAGCGTGATGCGCACGCTGGACCGCGTGCTCACTCTCAAGCCGGATCGCATCGCTTTATACAATTACGCGCATCTGCCCGAGCGCTTTATGCCACAGCGGCGCATTGAAACCAGCGCCTTGCCAGCGGCCGCCGCCAAGCTCGACATTCTGGATGCCGCCATCGATCTGCTGACCAACGCGGGCTATGTCTATATCGGCATGGACCACTTTGCCTTGCCCGACGATGATCTGGCGCGCGCCCAGCGTAACGGCACACTGCAACGCAATTTCCAGGGCTATTCCACGCACGCCGATTGCGATCTGTTTGCCTTTGGCGTATCTGCCATCGGCAAGCCGGGCCATGCGTTCGTGCAGAACGAGAAAACCCTGGAAGCGTATTACCACAGGCTTGATCAAGGCGAATTACCCATCGTGCGCGGTTACATCCTGACGCAAGACGATCAGATTCGCCGCGACGCCATCCAGCAACTGATGTGTCAGTTTGCGCTCGACATCCATGCCTTCGAGCAAAAGTGGCAACTGCAGTTTGCCAACTACTTCGCCAGCGAATTGCGGGCCTTGTTGCCCTTGCAAGAAGATGGACTGCTCGAACTCACCACCTTGCCCGCGCCGCACGGCTGTATTCAGGTGACGGCCAAAGGCCGCATGTTGATCCGTTCGATTGCCATGGTGTTTGACCGTCACTTGCAACAGGGGCGCACCCAGGCGCGGTATTCCCGTCTGGTTTGAGGTAAAGTGCGCGGCAACCACGCCGCGATGCGGTTTACCCAAGGGCTTGATGTTGCATAACCTTGATCTGTTTGCCTATTTTCTTGCGGGCCTGCTGGGCGGCGGACACTGTTTTGGCATGTGTGGCGGCATCGTCACCGCCTTCAGTCTGCAGTTGCCGCCGGGCCCGCGCCTCAAGTATTACCTTGGATTCAATATCGGCCGCGTCGGCGGTTATATGCTGATCGGCATCCTCGCGGGCACCCTCGGCTCTATCCCAGCGCTGATCTCATTACAAGGCCTCAAAACCGCGCTGTTTGTGCTGGCAAATCTGTTGTTGATCAGCATGGGCTTGTATATGGCGGGCTGGTCAAGCTGGGTAGCGCGGCTGGAACTGGCCGGCCGCCCCGTCTGGCGCAAAGTGCAGCCGCTGCTGGCCAGATTGTTGCCGGTACAACACGCGTATCAAACCTTGCTGATCGGTGCCTTGTGGGGCTGGCTGCCCTGTGGCCTGGTCTACACCGCAAGCCTGGGCGCGCTGGCCAGTGGCAGCCCCGGGCGGGGCGCTTTGACGATGCTGGCGTTTGGCCTTGGTACCTTGCCCAATCTTCTCTTGATCGGTTTTGCCGCCAGCACCACCGGCAGCTTACTCAGAAAGCGTTTTGTCAGGCGCACGGCAGGAATTTTGCTGATGGCGTTTGCGCTTTATCAACTTGCGCACGGGCTGGGCTTCAATCAATCATTCATTTGAAAGCCCTGTTCAGCAATGCAAGGTTGTTCTAAACTCTGTCAGTTTATGCCTTTAGCATTGTTTAAACCGGATACCCAACCGACGTATGCCAACGCCCATTCTCGTTGTAGATGACTCCGCCATGGCGCGGAAAATGCTCATCAAGGCGCTGCCTGCCACCTGGAATGTCGACATCACGCAAGCCGGCAACGGCGTGGAAGCGCTGGCCGCCTACCATGCCGGCAAGGCGGACGTGATGTTTCTCGACCTGACCATGCCGGAGATGGATGGCTACGCCGTGCTGGAAACCATGCAACACGAAGGACTTGATTCGTTTGTGATCGTGGTTTCGGCCGATATCCAGCCGCTGGCGCGCGAACGCGTGCGCGCGCTGGGTGCGGCCGCGTTTATCAAGAAGCCGGTGGATGCAGTGCAAATCGAGCGCGTGCTGCGCGAGTACGGAATCGAGCTATGACCGCCGACGTGCTGCTTTCCGAAGACCAGCGTGACGCGCTGCAAGAAGTCACCAATATCGCCATGGGTCAGGCTGGCGCGCGGCTGGCGCAAATCCTGGACACCTTTGTGCATTTGTCGGTGCCGCGTATCAATATCACCGGTTCGGCCGAAGTCACACACGCCATCGAACAAATGGTGGGTTCGGGCGCGGCCATCACCGCCATCCGCCAGTCCTTTGGCGGCACCTTGCATGGTGAGGCGATGGTGGTGTACGACGAACAAGGCTGCCGCAATCTGGCCGATTTGATGGGCTACGAAGACGATATGGGGCAGGCGCAAGAGCGCGAACTGCTGCTCGATGTCGGCAATGTGCTGGTCGGGGCCTGTCTGAACGGGGTGGCCGATCTGCTTAGCGCCACCTTGTCGTTCTCGGCGCCCACCTTGATTGCGGAACACGCTGGCGTTGATCGTCTGATCAATACCCAACAACTGACGTGGAATTACGCGTTGCTGGTTGAAGTGCGGTTTACTCTCGAAATTCGCGACTTCACCTGCCATCTGCTGACGCTGATGCCGGAAGAATCCATCGTCCAGCTTAAAACCGCACTCGATACCTTCATGGATAATCTGTGATGCTTGGCGAAATTGGTGATTTCATCGTCAGTGAAGTCAGTGTCGGCATATTTGCGCTCGACAAGGCGTACAAGGTGCTGGTCTGGAACCGCTTTATGGCGGATCACAGCGGGATTTCGGCCGAAAACGCCATCGGGCAAAACCTGTTTGAACTGTTTCCCGAATTGCCGCAGAAATGGCTCTCGAAAAAGATCGATAGCGTATTCGTCTTGCGTAATTTCGCCTTTACCTCGTGGGAGCAGCGGCCGTATCTGTTTCCGTTCCGCCATAACCGCCCCATCACCGGCGGCATCGACTATATGCAGCAGAACGCCACCTTTATGCCGGTGCGCGATCCGCAAGGCGAGGTCAATGCAGTGGTGGTGACGCTGTTTGACGTGACCGATGCCGCGGTGTACCAGAGCATGCTCAAGCAGGCGATGGCCAAGCTGGAAGAAAGCTCCAGTCGCGATGGTTTGACTGGCGTCTACAACCGCCGCTTTACCGAGGCCCGCCTGATCGACGAAATCGGCCGGGTAGAGCGCTACCATCACGAGCCGTTCAGCGTGGTGTTGCTTGACCTGGACCATTTCAAGCAAGTCAATGACACCTATGGCCATCTGGGCGGTGACGAAGTGTTGCGCGTGGTGGCTGATCGCGTGCGCGGTGTGTTGCGTGATACCGATGTGTTCGGCCGCTACGGGGGCGAAGAATTCTTGCTGATGCTGCCGCAAACCAATCGCGAAGGCGCGATGGTGGTGGCCGAGCGCATCCGCTATGCCATCGGCAACGAAACCGTGCAATTTGGCGAGAGCGAAATCCGTATTACCTCGAGTCTGGGCGTGGCGGTCTATCAGCCCGGCTTGCAGAATCTGGAACAGGTTAAACAGCAGGCGGATGAGGCGTTGTATGCCTCCAAACGCAGCGGGCGTAATCGCGTCACCTTTTTCGAGACAACGCAGGCAGCGTGAGCGCGTAAAGTTTCGCCGCCAGATGGCATCTGGCCATCGCCAGCAAGGGTCCGCAATGGACCCTTTTTTTGTATCTGTGCCGGGCCGCGCTGCGGCTGATGTTGCGCTGCGTTGCGCCAGCGTGGGCGCCACGCTCAGGGCGGCCAGGCAGTGTTGCGTCTGCGCTGCGCCGGTACATCCGGTCACATTTTATATCTCTTCTCGAAATTAGCTCGTCTATAACGAGAACTGAGACGATTCCTGGTCGTCTCACCTGCATTGCCGTGCCGCAACATCACACGACAATGCCGTTGCAGCCCCTCCCACCGCTGTCTGGAGATGCGTCATGGATGTATTCAATCATTACGCCTCGCGTTACGAGCGCACCCGCGAAGAAGAACTCACTCTCAAAGAATACCTGGAGTTATGCCGCCAGGACCCGTCAGTCTATGCCACCGCCGCTGAACGCATGTTGATGGCCATTGGTGAGCCGGAAATGATCGATACCCGGCTCGATTCGCGCGCCTCGCGCATTTTTCAGAACAAGGTGATCCGGTTGTATCCGGCATTCCGCGAGTTTTACGGAATGGAGGAAGTCATCGAACAAGTGGTTTCGTATTTCCGCCACGCGGCGCAAGGCCTGGAAGAAAAGAAACAGATCCTGTATTTGCTCGGCCCGGTGGGCGGCGGTAAATCGTCGATTGCCGAGAAATTAAAAGAATTAATGGAAAAGGTGCCGTTCTATTGCATTAAGGGGTCGCCGGTCAATGAATCGCCATTGGGATTATTCAATCCTGATGAAGACGGCGCCATTCTGGAAGAACAATACGGCATTCCATTACGTTACCTCAAAACCATTCCTAGTCCATGGGCCGTCAAACGGCTGCATGAATTCAATGGCGACATTAACCAGTTTCGCGTAGTCAAACGTTATCCCTCGGTATTACGCCAATTGGCAATTGCCAAAACCGAGCCGGGTGATGAAAACAACCAGGATATTTCTTCGCTGGTGGGTAAGGTCGATATCCGCAAGCTGGAGAAATATGCGCAGGATGATCCGGACGCGTATAGCTATTCCGGCGGCCTGTGCCTGGCCAATCAGGGCTTGCTTGAATTTGTGGAAATGTTCAAAGCGCCGATCAAGGTATTGCATCCATTGCTGACGGCAACCCAGGAAGGCAACTTCAAGGGCACAGAAGGCTTTGGTGCGATTCCGTTTGAAGGCGTCATTCTGGCGCACTCGAACGAATCGGAGTGGAAACAATTTCGCAACAATAAAAACAACGAAGCCTTCCTCGATCGTATCTATATCGTCAAGGTGCCGTATTGCCTGCGTGTGACAGAAGAGGTCAAGATTTACGATAAATTGCTGCGTAACTCTTCGCTCTCTGACGCGCCGTGCGCTCCCGGCACCCTGAAAATGATGTCGCAATTTGCAATTCTGTCGCGCTTGCGTGAGCCGGAGAATTCCAGCCCTTATTCCAAGATGCAGGTTTACGACGGTGACAATTTAAAAGACGTCGATCCCAAGGCCAAGTCGCTGCAGGAATATCGTGATTTTGCCGGCGTTGATGAAGGGATGAGCGGCCTGTCCACGCGCTTTGCCTTCAAGATCTTGTCACGCGTATTCAACTTTGATCACCAGGAAGTGGCGGCCAATCCGGTGCATTTGCTGTATGTGCTGGAGCAGCAAGTGGAGCGCGAACAGTTTCCGCAAGAAACCGAGCAACGTTATATTGCCTATATCAAGGAATATCTGGCGCCGAAGTACGTTGAATTTATTGGCAAAGAAATCCAGACGGCGTATCTCGAAAGCTATTCCGAATATGGTCAGAATATCTTTGATCGCTACGTGACATTTGCGGATTACTGGATACAGGACCAGGAATATCGCGATCAGGATACCGGCGAAAGCTTTGACCGGAATGCGCTCAATAACGAACTGGAGAAAACCGAAAAACCGGCGGGTATTTCCAATCCCAAGGACTTCCGTAACGAGATTGTTAATTTTGTGCTGCGGGCACGTGCCAATAACAATGGCAAAAACCCGGCATGGACCAGCTACGAAAAACTGCGCACTGTAATTGAGAAGAAAATGTTCTCGAATACCGAAGAGCTGTTGCCGGTTATTTCGTTCAATGCCAAAGCCAGTGCTGAAGATCAGAAAAAGCACGAGGATTTTGTTAACCGGATGGTGACCAAAGGCTATACGCCGAAGCAGGTTCGTTTGTTGTGCGAATGGTATTTGCGCGTTCGCAAGTCGTCTTGATGTAAACCGGGCCGTGTTGTTGCGTCAGCGCTGGCGCGGCAAGCGGCCCGACCGCTCGGGGGTACTATGCATCATTTGATAGACCGGCGTTTGAACGGCAAAAACAAATCGGCGGTAAACCGGGAGCGTTTTCTTAAACGCTTTAAAAGCCAGATCCGCGATGCGGTGGCCCGCTCGGTCAAAGACCGCTCCATTACCGATATAGAACGGGGAGAAAAAGTCTCTATACCTGTACGCGATATCAACGAGCCGACTTTGGGCCACGCCCAGGGCGGTGTCTGGGAGCGCGTGTTTCCTGGCAATAAGGAATACCTGCGCGGCGACGCCATCGACCGGCCTGATGGCGGTGGCGGCGGGCAGGGTAACGGCGGTTCCGGTAACGGGGGGGGCGGCGAGGACGAGTTTGCGTTTGAATTGTCGCGGGAAGAATTCCTCAATTTCTTTTTTGAAGACCTGGAATTGCCCAATCTGATCAAGCGGCAATTGCGCGAAACCATCACCTTCAAGCCGCAACGTGCCGGTTATACCAGTGACGGCACGCCCACCAATATCCATGTATTGCGCAGTTTGCGTAGCGCATTGGGGCGCCGCATTGCGTTGTCTTCTGAACCCTTGCGCGAATTGAATGAAGCGCAGGAAGATCTGGATCAATTACTTGAAACGCGCGGCGAACATGATCCCGTGGTCAAGGCGGCCATGGAGCGTATACATGCGCTTAAAACACGTTTGAACAGCATTCCGTTTATTGATCCGTTTGACCTTAAATATTCCAACCGGATACGCGTGCCATTGCCCACCACCAAAGCCGTGATGTTTTGCGTGATGGATGTTTCGGGCTCTATGGATGAGAACAAAAAGGATATCGCCAAACGCTTCTTTATCTTGTTGTATCTGTTTCTGACTCGCGTATATGAAAAGATTGAAGTCGTGTTTATCCGCCATCACACGCAGGCCTTCGAGGTGGATGAAGAAGAGTTCTTCCATGCGCGTGATACCGGCGGAACGGTGGTGTCCAGTGCGCTCAAATTAACCCGCCAGATTATTGATGCGCGTTATCCGTCGGCCGACTGGAATATCTATGTGGCGCAGGCTTCGGATGGCGATAACTGGGATTCGGATTCACCGCAATGCCGCGAAATTATCAGCAACCAGTTGCTGCCCAAATTGCAGTATTACGCCTATGTCGAAATCACCGAAGGAGAGCCGCAAAACCTCTGGTATGAATATGAAATGATCGCGCAGGCGCACGCGCAATTTGCGATGCGGCGTATCAAGGACCCGAGCGAAATCTGGCCGGTATTCCGCGATCTGTTCAGCAAGCATCCAGAAAAGGCGGCCGCCTGAAGCGGGCGGCCCGGCACCATTGCAAGAGGACATTATGGCCACTTCAACCCGCCCGCGCGCCAACCAGGAAGAACCGGCTGCCCCGTCACGGCAGCCGATTTCGACCGGATCGGAATGGAATTTTGAGCTGATCGACCAGTATTACCAGGAGATCAAACGTATTGCCGATGAATACGGCCTGGATTATTACCCGAATCAGCTCGAGATTATCTCGGCCGAGCAAATGATGGATGCTTATGCATCGGTCGGTATGCCGGTCATGTATAACCATTGGAGTTTCGGCAAGCAGTTTTTATCGACGCAAAAGAACTATCAACGCGGCATGATGGGGCTGGCTTATGAAATTGTGATCAATTCCAATCCTTGCATTGCATATCTCATGGAAGAAAACACCATGACGATGCAGGCTTTGGTGATTGCGCATGCCAGCTTTGGCCACAATTCTTTCTTTAAAGGCAATTATTTATTCCGCACCTGGACCGAAGCGGATGCCATTATCGATTACCTGGTCTTCGCCAAGCGTTATATTGCCGAATGCGAAGCGCGCTATGGCGAGGACAAGGTTGAAGAACTGGTTGATTCTTGCCATGCGCTGATGAATTACGGCGTGGATCGCTATAAACGACCGCAGAAATTGTCGTTGGAGAAAGAACGCGCGCGCCAGGCTGAACGCGAAGTGTATTTACAGTCGCAAATCAACGATATCTGGCGCACTTTGCCGCGCCGGGCTGAAGAAGCGCAAGCCGATGCGCCCACGCGTTTTCCGGCTGAACCGCAAGAAAACATATTGTATTTTATTGAGAAATTCGCGCCCTTGCTGGAGCCATGGCAGCGCGAAATCGTGCGCATTATCCGCAAAGTCGCGCAGTATTTTTATCCGCAACGCCAGACCCAGGTCATGAACGAAGGCTGGGCTACGTTCTGGCATTACACGCTGATGAATAAACTGTATGACGAAGGAAAAATCACCGATTCGGCCATGTTTGAATTTCTGCATAGCCATACCAGCGTGATTATGCAACCGGGCGTGGATAGCCCGTATTACAGCGGTATCAATCCCTACGCCTTGGGCTTTGCCATGTATCGCGATATCCAGCGTATCTGCACCGAACCCACCGAGGAGGATAAACGCTGGTTTCCTGATTTGATCGGCAAGGATTGGCGCAAATCCCTCGACTTTGCCATGCGCAATTTTAAAGACGAGAGTTTTATTGCGCAGTATTTATCGCCCCGGCTGATCCGGGATTTTCGTTTGTTTGCCATTCTGGATGACGATGAAAATCCGCAACTGAAAGTCTCTGCGATTCATGATGATGCTGGTTATGCCGATATTCGTTCGATGTTGGCGGCGCAATATAATCTGGCGCATCGTGAGCCCAATATCCAGATTTACGATGTGAATACGCGGGGTGATCGTTCGTTGACCTTGCGCCACTTTCAGCATCAACGCCGCCCATTGGCCAATAGCGTGCATGAAGTGCTGAAACACATTGCGCGTTTATGGGGTTTTTCGGTGCGACTGGATAGCGTGGACGATAAGGGCGAGGTGGTGTTGTCGTACGAATGCAAAATGGAAAAGCGCGGCGGATTCTTCTGAAGCTATTTTGCCGGTTTTGTCGGAATGGCCTGCTTGCAGCGGCGTGGCAATTTAACGCGGCTACAATCAGGCCATTGTATTTCAAGGTGTTTAACGATGAAGCAGATCGCTCGATTATCCGGACTTGCCGTATTGCTGGCTGCCACTCACGTGTGGGCCGCGGCTGATGCGGGGTATACCACCAGCGGTCGCTGTGGTGGGCTGCCGCAACTCAATGTTAAAACCGCTGCCGGCTTTTGTTTGGGGCTGGCCGCTTCTGGTCTGGGCATGCCGCGCGGCGTGTTGCCATTGGCCAATGGTGAGATTCTGGTCACTGATATGGGTGGCTGGGGCAAGGGCAAAGGGCGATTGTTATTGTTGAACCGGCGCGATGGTACCTATCAACACACCGTGCTGCTGGAAGGGCTGGATCGGCCGCATGCCTTGCAATTGGGCCCCGATGGAATGGTTTATCTGGGCGAAGCCGGGCGCATCAGTCGTTTTAAAGCAGAGGCCGCTCAGCCCAAACTGGAAACTGTGCTGGCTAATTTGCCCGATGAAGGCCGCCATCCGCTCAAGACCTTTGTGTTTGGCAAAGATGGCAGCTTATATGTGAATTTCGGTTCGGCTACGGATAATTGCGATGGCCATATTGATGCGGATAAACCGGTTAATCAATCGTGCAGCGAAACCGAATCCGCTAACCCGCGCGGCGTGGTGCATCACTATATTTTTAAAAACGGCAAATGGCAGGACGAAATCTTTGCGCGGGGGCTGCGCAATTCGATGGCTTTGGCGGTTAATCCTGCCAGCGGCGAAGTCTGGCAAGCCGAGAATAGTCGCGATTATATCAACCGCAAAATTCCGGGTCTGGAAAGCGACGAAAACCTGCCGCATGAAGAGGTTAATTTGCTCAAGCAGGGCGCGCATTACGGCTGGCCGTATTGCTATGACAACAATATCGCTGCGCCGGAATTTCCCGCTGCAGATTGCAGCCGCTACAGCAAGCCGGTGCGTTTAATGCCGGGCCATGCCGCACCGCTGGGCATGTTGTTTTATGGCGGCGACGCAGCGCCCGCCGCGTGGCGTAATAGTCTGATTATCGGCTGGCACGGTTATCGCAATAACGGTCACCGGATTGTGGCCTATCACCTGGACGCCAATAAGCAATTACAAGGCGAATATACCGAGCTGGTCAGCGATTGGGCCGATGCGCCGGGCAAGCATCCCATGGGCGCGCCGACTGATCTGAAAGCCGATGCCCAAGGCACGATCTGGATTACCGAGGATCGTAATGGCACTTTGCTGGCATTGACGCCAGCAGGGGCGTCTAAGGATTAACCGATAGTTGAATGGCCCGGACGATGGCGGCTAAACCGCTGACGCGGGAACTCGATAAAAAGCGGCTTAATCCCAATTCTTGCAGCAGCGCGGCAAAGTCAAAATCGCGAACTTCTGCCGCGCTACGACCGGCATAGGCCGCCCAGATCAGCGCCAGCAAACCTTTGACCACGCGTGAATCGCTATCTACCCATAGGCTGAGGCGTTCATCTCGCACATCGGTATAGAGCCAGACGCGCGCCTCACAACCGGAAACGCGATGCGCCTCGTCGCGCAATGCTTCGGGCAGCGAGGGTAAATCGCGCGCCAGCTGCACCAGGGTCCGGTTTTTATTTTCCCAGCCCTGGGCATCGGCCAGACGCTGGCGCAACGCAGTCAGTTCAAGGCTGGCGGGTAGGGCGGGAAAGTTCAGTTGAATCAAGCGAGTAGCTCCAGCGTTTCGCGAAGCACGGTTAACAGGCGTGCGATATCGTTTTCTGAGTTATATGCGGCAATCGAGACGCGCAAAGTGCCGTGCTGTTGCAACGCGTGCATCAAAGGCTCGGCGCAATGGTTGCCGACGCGTACGGCGATATCCGCGTTATCAAGAAATTGCGCCACATCGTAAGGGTGGGCGCTGCTGAATGCGAGCGAGGCGATCGGACCTTTGTCGCGCGTCGACCCCAGAATGCGCACACCGTCAATCTGTGCGATGCCCGACTCAAGCTGTTGATATAACGCGGCTTCGTGCGCGGCGATGGCGGCGCGATCTTGCTGTTGCAGCCAGTTCAGTGCGGCCGCAAAGGCGACGGCCTGGGCAAAAGCGGGCGTGCCGGCTTCAAAGCGCAATGGTGGCGGCGCGTAAGTGGTGCCTTCAAATGAGACGCGCGCGATCATTTCGCCGCCGCCCTGCCAGGGTGGCATTGCTTCCAGCAATTCCATGCGCGCCCACAAAGCGCCGATGCCGGTGGGGCCGAACACTTTATGCGCAGAGAAGACCAGAAAATCAGCCCCTAGCGCCTGCACATCAATCGGGGCATGCGCCAGTGCCTGCGCCGCATCGACCAGCACCCGCGCCCCCGCCGCATGCGCCATCTGGATGATCTGCGGCAACGGCGGGCGCGTGCCCAGCACATTGGACATTGCAGTAACGCACACCAGTCTGGTTCTGGCGCTAAGCAAAGCGGCCAGCGCGGCCAGATCAAGTTCGAGCTCGCTGGTGAGCGGTATCGGCTTGATGACGGCGCCAGTGCGCGCCGCCAGCATTTGCCACGGCACGATGTCGGCGTGATGTTCCAGCATCGAAATCAGGATTTCGTCGCCGGGCTGCAACTGGCTGCCGCCCCAGCTCTGCGCCACCAGATTGATCGCCTCGGTTGCGCCACGGGTAAACACCAGTTGTTGCCGCGACGGCGAGTTAATGAAATGCGCGACGGTGGTCCGCGCCGCCTCAAACGCCTCGGTCGCCGCGTGCCCCAGCCGATGCGCGCCGCGATGCACATTGGCGTTGATCTGCTCATAAAAAGCACGTTCCGCATCCAGCACCGCCAACGGCTTTTGCGTGGTCGCGGCGCTATCCAGCCAGATCAATTCAGGCTGCTGCGTTAACAAGGGAAAACAGGCGCGCGCTTGCGCGGCGGACCAGACAGACATGGCGAGCTCGGGAGGATGGCCTGGCGGCGGACGCCCGATTGTATAATGCCGCGATGCCCTATAAACAACCCTTCTCCGTGCTCGTCGTGATCCATACCGCCGATCTGCACGTGCTGCTGCTTGAGCGCAAAGACTATCCTGGTACCTGGCAATCGGTGACGGGCAGCCGCGAGGGCGATGAAGCGCTCTGCGATGTGGCGCTGCGCGAAGTGTTTGAAGAAACCGGGATCGCTGCTTCGTTGCTGCAACTACAGGACTGGCAGCAGCAGAATGTGTACGAGATTTTTGCGCGCTGGCGTCACCGCTATGCGCCCGGCGTTACGCATAACACCGAGTCGGTGTTCAGCCTGGAAGTGCCCGCGTCCACGCCGGTGACACTGGCCCCCGCCGAGCACACCCGCTATTGCTGGATGCCGTGGCAACAAGCGGCAGAGGCGGTGTTTTCGCCCTCCAACGCGGCGGCGATCCGGCAGCTGGCCGAGCGCAAAAAAGAAAGCCCGCCACCAGGGGTGACGGGCTGAACCAACCTCTTACACGGAGATAACGCGCCTGCCTGCGCGTTGAATGCATAGTCTCATGCGCTGCCGCTGCTGCCAGCCAGGACTGCTCCTGGGGCGGGCCGGGGTGAGTGGCCGGGGCCGATGCACCGCGACCATCCCGGGCTTGAGTTCTTGCTGCCCCTGCCGAGGCCAGCGAGCACGTTTGTGGCGCCAGACTGCGGATTTCGCCGCTGCCGAGACGCCTTGGGCCAGCTGCTTGGCCCAGCGCGCGCCCGGTAAATTCCGGCCTGCCCAAAGCCGCGATGGCTGCGTGCCAGCCAGCGCCCTTACAGCAAGTCAGCCTTATGCCTGGTTTCCTGCCACGTCGCACGTGCTAACCTGCACCCAGCTAGCAAAGCGTCCCCGCAGTGCCTGCGCTGGGCGCGGCCTTGATCAAGCAACGTAAGTGACTGGATTCATGGCAAAAACATTAAAAATTGCGTCTTACAACATCCATAAAGGGATGAGTGCACTCAATCGGCGGCTGGTGGTTCACGACGTACGCAAAGCCCTTGAAGCACTGGAACCCGACGTCGTCTTTCTGCAAGAGGTGCAGGGCTCGCATGAGCGCCGCGCCCAGCAATTCACCTATTGGCCGGAGTCGCCGCAGCACGAGTTTCTGGAGCATGGCGAGCTCAAGTCAGTGTATGGACGCAATGCCGTGCATAAGCTCGGCCACCACGGCAATGCCTTGCTGAGCCGCTTTCCGGTGGTGCGCTGGGGCAATCACGACATCACGCTCAACCGGTTTGAACATCGCGGGCTGCTGCATTGCGTGCTCGACGTGCCGGGCTGGGAACAGCCGCTGCATGCCTTTTGCGTGCATCTGAATTTGCTGGGCCGGGATCGGCGCAAGCAACTCAACAAGCTGGTTAGCCAGATCCATCATGAAGTGCCCGATGATGCGCCGCTGGTTATCGCGGGCGATTTTAACGATTGGCGGCGCGAGGCCACGCATGTGTTGCAGCACGATGTGCATGTGGTGGAAGCGTTTGAGGCCTTGCACGGCGCGCCAGCGCGTAGTTTTCCGGTAAAGATGCCCGTGTTGTCGCTCGATCGCATTTATGTGCGGGGTTTCAATATCGAAATGGCCAGTGTGCTGGGCGGCGCGCCGTGGAACGCGTTATCGGACCACGCACCGCTGTATACGGTATTGCGGAAAACCTGAAATGCCAGGCTATATGGCGGGCAATCACCTCACGCTGCTCAAGAACGGTGAGATGTATTTCCCGGCCTTGCTGCACGCCATAGCGCATGCCCGTCACGAAATTTTTCTCGAAAGTTATCTGTTTGCCAGCGATGAAATCGGCTTGGCGGTGGTTACCGCACTGATGGCAGCGGCGCGGCGCGGGGTTGAAGTCAATCTGCTGCTGGATGGCTTTGGCGTGCGGCATTTTCCGGCGCAGTGGCAGCAGAATTTGCTGCATGCGGGTGTGCGCGTGCTGTTCTTCCGGCCTGAAGTCAAAGCGATTTCCTTCAATCGCCAGCGCTTGCGCCGCATGCATCGCAAGTTGGTGGTGGTCGATCATGAAGTGGCTTATACCGGCGGCATCAATATCGTGTCTGACTTTACCGGCCAGCCCGGCCCCGAGCCGCGTTATGACTATATGGTGGCCGTGCGCGGCCCGTTGGTGGCCGAGATGCACGATGCGGCCGATCGCTTGTGGCGGCAGACCGCCTGGACGCAGCTGGAGCAGAACTGGGCCCGACCCAGTCCGTGGCGCGGGCCGGTCGAAATGGCAGGTGGAGCCTCCGCGCGCTTTGAGATACGTGACAACTTCCGCCGCAGACATGACATCGAGCATGAATATCTGAGCGCCATCGAAGCCGCCCAGGAAGAGATCATTATTGCTTGCGCGTATTTCTTGCCGGGTTACCGCTTTCGCCACGCTTTGGTGGATGCGGCAACGCGCGGCGTGCGTGTGGTGTTGCTGTTGCAGGGATTACGCGACCACGCCTTGTTGCAAACGGCCAGCCGTGGTTTTTATCGGCAGTTTCTGGCGGCGGGCATGCAGATCCACGAATACAGCGCGGGCTTTATGCATGCCAAAGTCGCAATCATTGATGGGGTCTGGGCCACGGTGGGCTCGTCCAATATCGATCCGTTCAGCTTGCTGCTGGCGCGCGAAGGCAATGTGTTTGTGCACGACGCGGAATTTGCCAGCCAGCTGCGGCGTGACGTGCTCGACACCATCGAACAGGCCGCACGCCCACTCGATCCGCAAAAGTGGCTGGCTGCGCCGTGGTATCAGCGCGCCGTGCCATGGCTAAGCCACGGCGTGGTGCGCGTTTTGATGGCGATTTCGGGCTATGGCGAGAAGCACTATCTCAAATAGCCGCGCAGTGCCCGAGCGACCCATGCACCAGGGCGGAAGGGCATAGGGTGGGTCAAGACCCACCAGACCAAGGCATGCAGCAGAACACAGCCGCTTGCTGCGCACTTCTCCGCGACTTTGAGCTGTGGGTCTAGACCCACCCTATAAAGAATCGCTTCATTCCGCCTTGGGGCCGCGATATTCCTGCGAGGCGCGCAGCACTCCGCGCAGGATATCTACCTCGTCTTTCTCCAGCGTGGCGCGCTGGTACATGCGGCGCATGCGCGCCATTAGGCGCTTCGGCGCATGCGGCTTTAAAAATCCGATATCTGTCAGCGTTTGCTCCAGATGCGTATAGAACAGCTCTAGCTGCTCATGCGTCGCAAGCTCGCGCTTTTCTTCGAGGTAGCTCACATCATCCAGTTGTGCCGCGCGGATCTCATAACACAGCACTTGCACAGCCTGCGACAGATTGAGGCTGGAGTAATCCGGATTGGTCGGAATGGTCACCAGACGGTTGCAGGCGGCTACTTCCTGGATGGTCAGCCCACTCATTTCGGTGCCGAACACCAGGGCAATCTGCGCGCCTTGCTGCGCCTGGTGCAGCAGTTCCGGCACCAGTTGGCGTGGTGTCTGCAAGGGCAGCACCAGCTCGCGACGACGTGCCGTCATCGCCACCTGCAGCGTGGTGCCGAGCAGCGCTTCTTCCATGCTCGAAACCACGCGCGCATTAGCCAGTACGTCGTCGGCGCCGGCAGCCAGCGAAGTGGCAACCTCGGACGGAAATTCTTTTGGATTGATCAACACCAGGTGGCGCAAACCCATGTTTTTCATGGCTCTGGCGGTGGAGCCGATATTGCCCGGGTGCGAGGTGTGCGACAGCACCACCCGAAATACGTCGAGCGCAGCGTTGGCGGCGTGGCCAGCCTGCAGGGAAGGGTCGTGCGGAGAGTTTTGAGTCGTAGTCATGCAAAAATGCCGAGAAATCAGTAGAATGCGCGCTATTCGTGTTTTTCGTTCTTTAAGGCTGACCGGGCAGGCGCACACGCCGCCGGGTTGGTGACAATCCGCATCGTATCGCAGCCCGACCGCCAGGGTCGGGGCTCACCTTTGCCGTCAGCCTTTTACAATCAGGGGTAAGCCATGCATCCGATGCTCAATACGGCCGTTCGTGCCGCTCGCCGCGCCGCTTCAGTCATTCAGCGCGCGTCCAATAATCTCGATCTGATCACGCCCGAAAAAAAGGGCCACAACGACTTTGTGTCGGAAGTGGATCGTGCGGCAGAACAAGCGATTATTGAAACCATCCTTGAGGCTTATCCCAAGCACGCGATTCTAGCAGAGGAATCGGGCCAGACCGGTGAGTCCGAATTTGAATGGATCATCGATCCTCTGGATGGCACCACCAACTTCCTGCATGGTTTTCCGCAATACGCCGTTTCGATTGCGCTGGCACACAAAGGCGTTGTCACGCAGGCCGTGGTGTATGACCCCAACCGCAACGACATGTTTACCGCCACCCGTGGCGTGGGCGCGTTCCGCAATGACCGCCGTATGCGCGTGTCGCGCACGCGGGAACTGTCGGATGCGCTGATCGGCACCGGCTTTCCGTACACCCAGTTCGGCAATCTGGAAACCTATATCAATATCTTCCGCGACATGACGCAAAAAGCCGCTGGCGTGCGTCGCCCGGGCGCGGCCGCGCTGGATCTGGCTTATGTGGCGGCTGGCCAGTTTGATGGTTTCTTTGAATTCGATCTGAAGACCGTCGATATCGCCGCCGGCTCGCTGCTGGTGCAAGAGGCCGGTGGCCTGATTACCGATATGAAAGGCGAAGAAAACTTCCTGCAAAGTGGCGACGTGATCTGCGGTACGCCGCGCGTGTTTGGCCAGATGCTGCAAGTCATCCGCACGCATATGCGCTAAGCCGTCCGGCCCAACGCAGCAAAAAAAACCGCGCCCCGTTTTACCTACGGGAGCGCGGTTTTTTTATGGGCGGCGCCGCAGGCAACTCAGCGCTGCATCCGCGCAATGGTAAAGAACTGGCTGCTGCTCTGCATGCGATCGGCTTCCAGCTTTAATCGTGCAATCTGCTCGGTGACATCACGCAAGGTCTGCGTCGCCGCATGCGCTTGCGACACCACACGCTGCAAACGGTCGGCCACATCTGCGCTGGACTGCGATTGGCGTTGCAGCGATTCGGTCATTTCCTTGACGCCTGCTTCGGTGGTGGCGGTCATACGCGCCATCTCGGAAATGGTTGTGCGGGCCTTGCCCGACTTTTCCAGACCGGCCGCGACTTTTTCCAGCGCCTGGCCGACGGCCTGATGCGTGCCTTGCATGCTTTCGGCGATGGTACTCATGGTTTCGCGTATCGAAATTGTGGCTTCGCTGGTTTTGTTGGCCAGTTTGCGTACTTCATCCGCCACCACAGCAAAACCACGGCCGTGTTCACCCGCGCGGGCGGCCTCGATAGCGGCGTTCAGCGCCAGCAAATTGGTCTGATCGGTGATGGCCTTGATCAGGTCGACAATCGCCATCGCCTCGCCGGTGCGCAGATTCAAGGCTTCGATATTGCTGGACAGCCCCTGGATGGTGCCGCTGATGGCATCCAGATCGGCGTTGATGCCCAGGCTGGCCGCGTCGCCTTCGGCCGCCATGCGCACAGATTCGACGATAGCGGCGCTGGCGGCATTGGCCCCTTCGGTCACCTGGCTGATGCCGATGCTGATGTCTTGCAGCGCATCGGCCATCAGCCCGGTTTCGTTGACTTGCGATTCGATACCCGCTTGCAGGCTGGCGCTTTCGTGGCTGAGCGCACCGGCGACATCGGCCACGATGTTCGAGCTGGACTGCACCCCGTGCAAAGCCTCGGTCATGCGGCTTTGCATGGTTTGCGCCGCACGCAGCATCGGGCTCAGATCGAGCAGATCAGCCGGAAACTGCATGGTCAGATCGCCCTCGGCGGCGCGGGTGGCAAAGCGCCCCATAAAGCCGCTGGCGCGCAAGGCGCCTTCCATTTTGAAAGCCAACCAACCCAGCATGCCTGATTCAACCACCACATAGGCGGCGTGGATCAGCACCCGGCTAATCGAGGGACCTTCTTTAAACAGATAGCTTGCGCCCAGGTCCGCGGCAAAGTTCAGGCCCAGATGGTGGATGGCAATCAGGATTGCGGCAGCGGCAATCGGCTTCCAGTCAAAATAAACCAGCAGCAAACCGAGCACGACAAATACGCCAAAGTGCGCTTCGATTGCGCCGCCCGAAGTCAGGATGGAAACGATGGCCTGGATCATCAAGGCACACGCTACGACCAGGCGCGTGGTTAATGCCCCGGCGTCACGCCAGACCAGCACGGCGGGCACGATCAAGGCGGGCAGACCGATCAACCAGACTGGCAGCATATGCCCGGTAATAAATGACTCGACCACCGAAACCAGCCAGTACAAGGTGGTGATCGGCACAAACATGCGGTCGGCGGTTGCGCGCAGCATGGTGATCAGATCAGGGCCAGCCCTGGACAAAGTCAGGTCGCTGGTATTCAAGGAAATCGCGCTGGTCGTAGTCATTTTTTTGTTCCGCAGAAGCCGCCAGGAAACATCGACGCCGCATCCAGCTTGATCAGCGTCACGCAGGAAATGCTTAGCCACAGGGCTAGCACTAACCATAGCAGCAGTTTTCGGGCTGTCATGAGCGGCTCGTCGGGGTATCGGGACAGGGGTAGATGGCGGCCATTGTGGGCGGCGGGCAAGGCGCGGATAAGCCAGGACCGCTCCTGGCATGGCGCGCCCGCGCCGCGCACAAAACGGCGGCGGACAGATCGTTCAGGGCTGAACGGATTTGAGTGTGGCCAACTCGGTGATCGAGTCCATAAACGCCGCCAGCGCGGCCTCGGCGTGTTCGGCGCGCATTTCCAGCGGGCTGGACAACATAAACAATTTGACGCCTTCCATCAGGCTCATAAAGCCCATCGCCAGTACTTCCGGCGTGGTCGCGGGTTCCACGCCCAGACGCTTGTAGAAATAACGGATATAGCCCGCCACTTGTTGCGTCTTCTCGCCGATCAGCGCGGCAAATTTGTCACGAAAATCGGCATCGCGCGCGGCCAGCATGCGCGCCTCGGTCCAGTTCATAAAACAGGCGGTATCGGCATACAGACTGACGTACAGCGCACGCATCCGCTGGCGTACTTCTTCGATGGGCAGGGCGTCGTCCAGCACGGCATCAAACGCGGCCATCATCTCGTGGTGGTCACGCCGCAGCAGCTCAATAAACAGATCACCTTTGCCGCCAAAGTTGGAATACACCGCGCCGCGACTATAGCCAGCAGCTTCGGCGATATCTTCGACGCTGGTCGCGGCCAGGCCTTTCTGGGCGATGAGTGCCAGCGCGGCGTCGAGCAGGCGCTGGCGCGTCTGATCGCGGCTTTCTTCACGGGAGAGGCGTTTGCGGGTCATGGCGGCGATATTAGCACGGCCGATTGCGCAAAAGAACGTGGTTGTATTCAGATACAGGTGTGTATTAGGATGCGACGTCGAATCAAGAAAGATCCGCGCGACCTGTCTGTCAGCGCGGACCCGATCCCCGATCAGATCAGCCGATCAGCCATCAGGAGCTCTCCGTGAAGCCCAGCCTTATCCGCCGCGTTGGCCTGCCGCCACGCCGCTCGCTGCCCATGCCCGTCGTCTTGTTACTGGCTGCCACTGTCGCCGCTTGCCAGAAGCCAGAAGCACCCCCCGCGCCACCGGCCCTGGTGGTGGCGCTACCCGCGCAATCCAGCAATGCCCAGCCTGGCGCTGCCTTGCGTTATCCAGTTGAAGTCGCCTCGCGCTATACCAACGCCATGTCTTTTCGCGTGGCGGGCAAACTGATCGAACGCAAGGTGCGCCTGGGCGATCACGTGCGCCAGGGCCAGGTGCTGGCACGTCTGGATGCGATTGACGCGCAAAAGCAGGTCGCCAGCGCACAAGCGCAACTGGACGCTGCCGCGCACAAAGTGGTGTACACCCAGCAACAGCTGCAGCGCGACCAAGGCCAGGCGCAAAAGAATCTGATTGCCGCCAATCAGCTGGAACAAAGCCAGGACAATTACACGGCCGCCGTGGCCGGGCGCGATCAGGCCGCCGCCCAGTTGCTGCTGGCGCAAAACAATCTGCAATACAACACCCTGGTGGCCGATCACGATGGGGTAATCACCAGCGAAAACGCCGACACCGGCGCGGTGGTGGCGGCCGGGCAAAGCATTTACGGCCTGGCCTGGAGCGGCGATACCGATCTGTATCTGGATGCCTCCGAGCGCGACCTGGCGCGCATCAAGCCGGGCCAGAACGCCACGATTACCTTTCCGGCTTTGCCCGGCCAGCAATTCGCCGCCAAGGTGCGCGAAGTCGCGCCGGCCGCGGACGCGCAAAGCCGTACCTGGCGTGTCAAGTTGACGTTGTTGCAACCGGGTGATGCGGTCAAATTCGGCATGACCGGGGACGCGCTGTTGCAGCCTGTGCCCGGCGGCAGCAGCCATGCCGACGCGGGCAACTTTCAGTTACCCGCCACTGCCATCTTCCATCAGGGCAAAGACCCGGCGGTCTGGGTGGTCAATGCCAGTAACAAGCTGGAACTGCGCAAGGTCAACGTGCTGCGTTATGACGAGCGCACCGCCAGCGTCAGCGGTGGCATCAAGAATGGTGAGCAAGTGGTGCAGGCGGGCGTACACACCGTCTACGCCGGTGAAACCGTCAAGCCGATCAAACCGTTGTTTGCCGCCGAACAAGCCGCAGAAGGGGCCGCGCCATGAGCTTGCCGCCCGATCCGGATTTGTCCAGCCACAGCGCACCCGCGCAAGCACCGCCCGGCGAGCCCGCACTGACGCCGGCCGAGCAAGCGCATCGCTTCAATTTGTCGGCATGGGCGCTGCGCCATCAGGCCCTGGTGATCTTTTTACTGGTGCTGCTCACCACCTTCGGCATCTTGTCGTACGGCAAGCTGGCGCAATCGGAAGATCCGCCGTTTACCTTCAAAGTCATGGTGATCCGTACCCTGTGGCCGGGAGCCACCGCGCGCCAGGTGCAGGAACAAGTCACCGACCGCATCGCCCGCAAATTGCAGGAAACGCCCAACGTCGATTATTTGCGCAGCTATTCGCGCCCCGGCGAATCGCAACTGTTCTTTACCATCAAAGACGCCGCGCCGCCCAAAGACGTGCCCGACACCTGGTATCAGGTGCGCAAAAAAGTCGGTGACATCGGCTATACCTTGCCACCGGGCGTGCAGGGTCCGTTCTTTAATGATGAATTTGGCGACGTCTACACCAATCTGTATGCGCTGGAAGGCGATGGCTTTTCGTTTGCGCAAATGCATGATTACGCCGAACGCCTGCGTACCGAGTTGCTGCGGGTGGCCGGCGTGGCCAAGGTCGACTTTATTGCTGACCAGGAACAGCGCATTTATATCGAGATCAGCAATGCGCAGCTGGCCAAGCTGGGGCTGACGCCGCAGCAGATTGGCGATGCCGTCAATGCGCAGAACAGTGTGGCAGCGGCAGGGGTGTTTACCACGGCGGATGACCGCGTCTATGTGCGGCCGGGCGGGCAGTTCAATTCAGTTGAGCAGTTGGCCGACACCTTGATCCGTGTGAACAATCGCGTTATCCGGCTGGGCGATATCGCTCAGGTCAAGCGCGGCTATACCGATCCGCCCACCGAATACATGCGGCATAACAAGCAGAATGTGCTGGGCATCGGCGTGACCATGGCGCCATCCGGCGACGTGATCGCCCTGGGCAAAGCGCTCGATAGCCAGACCGCGCATCTACAGCAATTGCTGCCCGCCGGCCTCAAGCTGGTACCCGTGGCCAGCATGCCGCACGCAGTGTCGTTGTCGGTGGACGAGTTTGTTGAAGCAGTGGCCGAGGCCATCGGCATTGTGCTGGTGGTAAGCCTGATCAGCCTGGGTTTGCGTACCGGCATGGTGGTGGTGTTGTCGATTCCACTGGTGCTGGCGGGCACGGCGTTGTTGATGCATCTGTTTGGCATCGGCTTGCACAAAGTGTCGCTGGGCACGCTGATTCTGGCGCTGGGTTTGCTGGTGGATGACGCCATCATCGCCGTCGAAATGATGGCGGTGAAGCTGGAGCAAGGCTACGACCGCATGCGTGCCGCAGCGTTTGCCTATACCAGCACCGCGTTTCCGATGCTGACCGGCACGCTGGTCACGGTTTCGGGCTTTTTGCCGATTGCGCTGGCTGAGTCCGCCACCGGCGAATATACGCGCTCGATTTTTGAGGTATCGGCAATCGCCTTGTTGTTGTCGTGGCTGGCGGCAGTCATCGTCATTCCGCTGTTGGGCTATCGCATCTTGTCCGAGCATCCCACCCGCCGTGCGCTCGGCCATCACGATGACGGCCCGAATGCGCAGCATCACGATATTTATGACACCGGTTTCTATCGTCGTTTACGCGGCTGGATTGCCTGGTGCGTAACGCGGCGCAAGACGGTATTGAGCGTTACGCTGGCGCTGTTTCTGCTAAGCATGGGGGCGTTTACCCTGGTGCCGCAGCAGTTCTTTCCCAGTTCCGATCGCACCGAATTGCTGGTTGATCTGCGCTTGCCCGAAGGCGCGTCGTTTGCCGCCACGCTGCGGGAAACCCAACGCTTTGAAGCCATCCTTGCCCGGCAAAACGGCATCGATCATTTCATCGACTTTGTGGGCGCCGGCGCGCCGCGCTTCTATCTGCCGCTGGACCAGCAACTGCCTTCCCCCAACTTTGCCCAAGTGGTGATCACCGGCAAAACCATTGCCGACCGTGAAGCATTGGCCAAATCGCTCGATACCGTATTGCGCGAACAATTTCCCACGCTGCGCACACGTATCAGCCGCCTGGAAAATGGCCCGCCGATTGGCTTTCCGGTGCAGTTCCGCGTTAGCGGGCCGGAGATTGCCACCGTGCGCGTCTGGGCCGAGAAGGTTGCTAACGTGATGCGCAATCATCCCGACACCAGCCACGTGCAATTTGATTGGGATGAGCCCGCCGAGCGCTCAGTGCATTTCGAGATTGATCAGGTCAAAGCGCGGGCCTTGAATGTGTCGTCGAAAGATATTGCGGATTATCTGCAAATGTCGCTCACCGGCTACACCGTCACCCAATTCCGCGAACGCGACAAACTGATCGGCGTTGATCTGCGCGCGCCGGAACACGACCGGATCGACCCCGGCCAGATCGAACGGCTGGCACTGCCGGGTGGTAATGGCAACGCCGTGCCGTTGGCGGCGCTGGGTCGCTTTACCTATGGCCTGGAATACGGCGTGGTCTGGGAGCGCGACCGGCAACCCACCATTACCGTGCAATCCGATGTGCAGCACGGCGCGCAGGGCATCAATGTGACCAACACGCTGGATAAGCAACTGGCTGCCATTCGTGCCGAGATGCCGGTGGGTTATCGCGTCGAAATCGGCGGCGCAGTCGAAGAAAACGCCAAGGCGCAAGCATCGATCAATGTGCAGATGCCGGTCTTGCTGATTGCCGTGCTGGTCTTGCTGATGGTGCAACTGCAAAGCTTTAGCCGTGTGCTGATGGTGGTGCTCACCGCACCGCTGGGCTTGATCGGGGTGGTGTTTGCCTTGTTGCTGTTTCATATGCCGTTCGGCTTTGTGGCCATGCTGGGCACCATTGCCATGTTCGGCATCATCATGCGCAACTCGGTCATCCTGGTGGACCAGATCGAACAGGATATTCGCGCCGGGCATAGTCGCTTCGAGGCCATCATCGGGGCCACCGTGCGCCGGTTCCGCCCGATTACGCTGACCGCGGCCGCCGCCGTACTGGCACTGATCCCGCTGTTGCGCAGCAACTTCTTTGGGCCGATGGCCACAGCGCTGATGGGCGGCATTACCGTCGCCACCGTGTTAACGCTGTTCTATCTGCCCGCTTTGTATGCCCTGTGGTTCCGCGTCAAGCGCGACGAACCCGCCCAACCGGAGGCCCAGCCATGACCCGCGCCGCTTTATTCCTGACCGGTGCCGCCGCGCTCAGCCTGTCCGCCTGCAGCGCCTTCGGTCCCGAGCGCAATCCGCCCGCCATGCCCGCGCCCGAGCACTATGCGGTGCAAGCGGCGCCGCTGCCCACGGCTGACGGCGTTACCCAGCAAATCCGCCACGATCTGCTGCCGGTGCCCGCATGGTGGCAGGCCTATCAATCGACCGCGCTGAATGCGCTGGTGGATGAGGGCCTGGCACACAACCAGAACCTGGATGCGGCCCGCCACAATCTGCAAGCAGCACGCGAGCAATTGCGCTCGCAGATTGGCGACAATCTATATCCGTCGGTGGATGTGGGCTTCAAGCCGCAGCGCCAACGCGCGCTGGCGCTGCCCACCTTGCCGCAGCAAACGTTTGTCGAAAACGTGTTCGCGGCACAGGTGCAAACGTCGTACACCTTCGACTTCTTTGGCGCCGCCGTACTGGCTGACCGCGCATTGGCCGAGCAAGTGCAGCAACAGTCCTTCCAGCTGGAGGCCAGCCGCCGCGCCATTGCAGCCAATATCGTCGCGGCGAGCATCAATGCCGCGTCGCTGCAGGCGCAACTGGATGCAACCACCGAACTGGTGCGACTGGGTGAAGCGCGGGCTGCCCAAACGCAGCAACGCTACGCAGCGGGCAGCGCCGCGCATGATGAAGCCTTGGCCGCCGAGCAAGACGCCGCCAACGCCGCCGCCACCTTGCCGGCTTTACGCGCGCAACTGCTGGCGGTGCGCCATGCGCAGGCCGTGTTGCTGGGGCGGACACCTGACCAGGCGCCTGCTGTCATCGGCTTGAGCGAACTACATCTGCCGGCCGAAGTACCGGTATCGGTGCCGACCGAATTGCTGCATCAGCGCCCGGACATCCTGGCGGCCGAAGCCGCGGTGCGCACCGCAGCAGATGCGGCGGGGGCGGCGACGGCGTCGATGTTTCCGTCGCTCACCTTGTCGGCCAGCTATGGTCGTGGTGGTTTTGACTGGTCGACCTTTACCTCGCCAGCCGGGGTGATCTGGGGGGTGGGCGCGTCGTTGACCCAGCCGATATTCCACGGTGGGGCCTTGCTGGCGCGCAAGCATCAATACGAGGCGAGCTATCAGGCCGCGGTGTCGCAATACAAGCAAACTGTGCTGAGTGCGTTCCAGAATGTGGCCGATACGCTGGTTGCGCTGGAGGAGGATGCCAATACGCTCAACCAGACCGAACGCGCGGCGGCGGCGGCGCAGCAGACCGCGAGCGACACCACCGCGCGTTATCAGTTGGGCGCATTGCCGTTCTACGCCACGCTCACGGCAGGGCAGCAATATCAGAACGCGCAAGTGCAAAGCATCCGCGCCCGCGCCGCCCGCCTGGCCGATACCGCAACCTTGTTCGACGCCATGGGCAACCCGCCGGAGGACTACGCGGGCAACAGTCTGCGCCAGACCGTGCACGGCACGCAGTAAACCCGCGTGTGTAACTGGCTGCGCATGGGGTGGGGTTAGACCCACCCTATGCGCGCAACGCGGATATCGATCCGGATTGATCAATGGGGGTCGGTAAAACGCTCGTAGCTGGGCAGGCGTTGTGCAATGTCGGTGTAGCGGTGGTCGGGCAGGGCGGGCAGACCGTCGATGTAGGGGATGGGGGCCTCGCCCTGGATCAGCGGTGCAAAGTAGGCGCGTGCTGCGTCGGTCAAGCGGTAGCCGCTGGCGTCGAGAAACTCGCGCGGCATTTTCTTTTCCTGGTTGGCCACCTGATTGAGCGGCACCGCGTCGATATGCCAGCGATACGGTTCATCCTGCTCGCGCACAATCGCGGCCATCACCGACGCCTTGCCTTGCAGCGCAAACTGCACCGCCGCCTGGCCCACGGCGATGGCTTGCTGCAAATCGGTACCGGACGCCAGATGGCGACCGGCGCGTTGCAGATAATCCGGCACCGCCCAATGTGCTTTGAGCTGCAGCTTGTCCGTAACCATGCCCGCCAGCAGGGGCGCGACACCGCCCAGCTGTGCATGGCCAAACGCGTCGGTGCGTCCGCTTTGTGCCAGCAACTTGCCGTCGGCATCACGCAAGCCTTCGGAGGCCACCACCACGCAGTAGCCTATCCGGGCCACGGTCTTTTGTACCTCATCCAGAAAATGCCCGGCATCAAAGACGCGCTCCGGCACCAGCAACAGGTGCGGCGGCGTATTGGCATCGGCCGCCGCTAGCCCCGCTGCGGCCGTTAGCCAACCGGCATTGCGGCCCATCACTTCCATCACAAATACCCGCGTCGAGGTGCTCGCCATTGAGGCCACATCGAGCCCCGCCTCACGCACGGAGGTGGCGATATAACGTGCGGCCGAGCCAAAGCCGGGTGAGCAATCGGTATGCGGCAAATCATTGTCCAGCGTCTTGGGCACGTGCACGGCCACCAGATCCAGCCCGCGCTGCCGCGCCAGTTCGGCCACCTTGAGGCAGGTGTCGGCAGAATCGCCCCCGCCGTTATAAAAGAAGTAGCCAATGTCATGCGCAGCAAACAACGCCACCAGCCGATCAAACTCTTGCGCCTGGGTCAGCTTGTGGCGGCAAGAGCCAAACGCGCCGGCCGGGGTGTTGGGCAATGCGGCCAATTGCGTCGGGCTGAGGCTGGCCGCGTCGATTAGCGTTTCGTGCAGCGCGCCAAGAATGCCATTGCGGGCCAGCAATACCGTGCCGATGCGGTCGGGATGCTGTTGTGCGGTGCTGATCACCCCCCAGGCAGAGGCGTTGATAACGGCAGTGACGCCGCCGGACTGGGCGTACAAGGCATTTTTAGGCATTGCAGGACTCCGCAAACTCAAGAAAAGACGTCGGTCACTATACGAGCGTGCCCGCACGGCGTGAGGGTTTTATTTAAGCCGAATTTCGGCCGGATTCGATCTGGATCAAGGCGAGCTGAAAAGGGGCTGACGGCCTATTGACCCCGGCTGACGCTGCCACCCAAATGGGGACGTTTTTGACCGGAGCCCCACCATGTCCCTAGCTTTAAGTCCCGAATCCATCCAGCTGGCCGCCTCGCCTGGCCACAAAGAACAGGCGATCGAGATGCTGGCCGCATTGTTACACCGCGCGGGCAATGTCCAAGCCGACTACGCCGCCAGCATGCTCAGCCGCGAGCAACAAGCCAATACCTGGCTCGGTCTTGGGGTAGCCATTCCTCATGGCACACCGGCCGAGCGCGACCTCGTTCTAAAGACCGGTATCGCCATTCTGCAAGTGCCCGCCGGCGTGGTCTGGACCGCCAGCGGCGAGCGCGCCCGCCTTATCATCGGCATTGCGGCACGGGGTGACGAGCATATTGGCGTTTTGCGCCAGCTGACGCGGGTCTTGGGCGATGCGGCGCTGATCGAGCGGCTGAGCACCACGCAAAACGCGCAAGAAATCATTGATGCCTTGTTGGCACAGCCGAGCGCTGCCGCCGCCCCGCGCGACCCGCAAACCCACGGCGACGGCAGCGTGCGCGCCAGTTTCATCATGGATTACGCCACCGGCTTGCACGCGCGGCCCGCTACGATCTGGGCGACCACGGCAAAGAAATTCGAGTCCGAGGTGGAAGTCTGCCACGCGGGCCAGCGCGCCAATGCCAAGAGCATGCTGGCGCTGCTGCAATTGGGGCTGGAGCCGGGCGCGCTGTTGACCTTCAGTGCCAAAGGGGCCGATGCCGCGCAAGCCGTCGCCAGCCTGGTGCAGGAGGCCAGTGCGTTGCGCGGCATCGAAGGCAGTCCGCATAGCGCCAGGGCCAGCGTGCTGGTGGTGAGTTGCAATCCGGCGCTGGATCAGACGGTCAGTCTGGCCGCGCTGGAGCCCGGGGCGGTGCAGCAAGCGCAAAACAGCCAGCTGCAGCCGGGCGGCAAGGGCGTCAATGTCGCCGCCTGCCTGGCCGCCACCGGCCACACCGTGACGCTGACTGGCTTGTTTGGCAAAGCCAATCTGGCGCAATTTGTGCCGTGGCTGGAACAACGCGGCATACACCACACCCTGGTCGAAGTGGCTGGCACCACGCGCACCAATATCAAACTGGTCGATGCGCAGCAAACCACCGATATCAATCTGCAAGGCTTTAGCGTTAGCCCCAGCGAGCAAGAAGTGCTGGAGCAGCGCATTGATCTGCACGCAGCCAGCGCCAGTTGGGTGGTGTTGTCGGGCAGTTTGCCCGCGGGCGTACCGCCGGCGTTTTATCGTTATCTGACCGCAATGCTGCGGCAGCATGCGGTCAAGGTGGCGCTGGATACCAGCGGCGCCGCGCTGCAAGCCAGTCTGGCTGCGGGGGAAGGCGGTTTGCCTGATCTGGTCAAACCCAATCGGCATGAGTTGGAGGCCTGGTGCGGCAAAGCCTTGCCCACGCCTGAATTGGTGCTGGAACAAGCAGAGGCCTTGCAACGTAGCGGCATCGCGCAAGTTCTGGTCTCGCTGGGCGCAGAAGGCGCTTTGCTGGTGACGGCAGACGGGCATTGGTGGGCCAGCCCGGCCGCGGCGGCCACGGGCAGCACAGTGGGAGCGGGCGATGCCATGGTGGCGGGTTTCGTCGCCGCGCAAATGGCGGCTTACGCCCCCGATGCGGCCCTGTGTCTGGCCATGGGCTATGCGGCAGCGCGCCTGAGCACGCCGCGCGAGTTGCCGCTGGACCCGGCCACGCTGGAACACTGCGTGGCCGCCACTCAGGTCGACACCACGCCGCCGCTGCCCGCGGCCACACCGGCCGCGCAAGCCTTGCGCATCGTCGCAATCACCTCATGCCCGACCGGGATCGCGCATACCTTTATGGCGGCGGAAGCATTAGAGCAAGCTGCCCGACAACGCGGCGACCAGATTCATGTGGAAACCCAGGGTTCGGTCGGCACGCAAAACAGCCTGAACGCGGCGCAGATTGCCGCCGCCGATCTGGTGCTGATTGCCGCCGACGCCCAGGTCGATCTGGCGCGCTTCGTCGGCAAACCGCTATATCGCTGTGGCACCAAAGTGGCGATCAGCGACGGCGCAGCTTTGATCACGCAAGCGCTGGCGGATGCCCGGGTCTGGCGCAACGAAAATAGCGCCGAAGCGGCCAGCGAGCCTGCTGAGACCGGCAAGGCGGGTAATGGTAATGGCCCGTACAAGCATCTGATGACGGGCGTGTCGTACATGCTGCCGCTGGTGGTGGCAGGCGGTTTACTGATTGCGCTGGCGTTTGCGCTCGGCGGTATCTATGCGTTTGACGACACGCACAAAGGCACGCTGGCATGGGCGCTGTTCCAGATCGGCGCCAAAGGTGCGTTTGCCTTGATGGTGCCGGTGTTGGCCGCGTATATCGCGTGGTCGATCGCGGATAGACCGGGTCTTACCCCTGGCCTGGTGGGTGGCATGTTGGCCAGTACCTTGGGCGCGGGTTTTCTGGGGGGTATCGTCGCCGGGTTTATCGCGGGTTATGCCACGCGCTGGCTCAATCAGCGCATTCGTTTGCCGCGCAACCTGGCCGGGCTCAAGCCGGTACTGATCCTGCCGCTGCTCTCCACCTTGGTGGTGGGCCTGCTGATGTTGTACGTGGTGGGTGAGCCGGTTGCGCTGGTACTCAAAGCGCTGGAAACCTGGCTTAAAGGTCTGCAAGGCAGCAGTGCCTTGCTGTTGGGCGCAATACTGGGCGCGATGATGGCCATCGATATGGGCGGGCCGGTCAACAAGGCGGCGTATGCCTTCAGCACCGGCCTGGTGGTGAGTGGCGTTTATACGCCGATGGCGGCGGTGATGGCAGCAGGCATGACGCCGCCGCTAGGCATTGCGCTGGCGTGCTGGCTGTTCAAAAACCGCTTTACGGCCGAAGACCGCGACGCTGCCAAGGCGGCTGCGGTGCTGGGTCTGGCTTTTATCACCGAGGGCGCGATTCCGTTTGCCGCGCGTGATCCGATGCGGGTGCTCCCGGCATGCGTGTTGGGTTCGGCGGTGGCGGGAGCGATTTCGCTGGCGGCCGGGGCGGGGCTCAAAGTGCCGCACGGCGGTGTTTTTGTGTTGCCGATTCCCGATGCGATCAGCCATCTGGGCATGTATATCGTGGCGCTGGTGGCCGGTACGGTCGTCACCGCGCTGGCGCTGTTTGTACTGAAACCGGCGCTGGATAAAGCAGCCAGCACCGGGGCGTCTGCGTAAGACTGAGCAGCAAGCCAGTGGCGCTCGTTGCGACGAGCGCCACATCTGGCTCGACTTCTGCCGTTTTCGCACCTATGCCATATACATATGTCACCAGGCCCAAGGTATGCTCGCGCCATTACTCGGAGTGGCTATGGTTCGGTTGTTCAGTTTTGTGTTGGCAGTGGGCGCTTTATGTTGCGAGGGCGCGGCCCACGCCGATAGCGTCAACAAATGCAAAGATGCACGTGGGCGCACCGTGTATCAAAGTGATCCCTGTGAGGTAAGCGGCGCGCATTTTGTCAAAGCCGTGACCGCGCCGCCGCGTTTGAACGGCGAAACGGCCAGCGCGGTGCAACTGGCGTCCGCCCAGCCGGTGGCCGACAGCATTACGCCGGAATGCCGTTTATTGCGCGAAGACAAAAAACGCAATGAAGACAAAGCCCGCCTCCGCGCGGATGCCTGGCTCAAGGCCGACCATGACTGGATCGTCAAGCGCATGGCCACC
Organism: Silvimonas sp. JCM 19000; assembly: GCF_054652575.1. Taxonomy (NCBI): domain Bacteria; kingdom Pseudomonadati; phylum Pseudomonadota; class Betaproteobacteria; order Neisseriales; family Chitinibacteraceae; genus Silvimonas; species Silvimonas sp. JCM 19000. The sequence continues at coordinate 445,624 of NZ_BAAIHC010000001.1, forward strand.
ATCAGCTGCCAGCCGGAGTAAACGCAACTCCCCGTTCGGGTGAGTGGCAGCCGGGCCGTATCCATGATTTGCAAACTCGGCCATCCGACTATCGTCTAGGCTTTCCCGTACCTGGAAGCCTGCCATGCTCCGTTCCTTAGCGTTTTGTCCGTCCAGCTTGCTGGTCGCGCTGCTGTCTGCCGCTTTGCTTGATGTTGCCTATGCCGCTGAGGCCCCCGCAGGCGTTGCGGTCGGGGCGCAATATGACACCAGCCATGTCTACGTGCCGGTGGCCGACGTCAACGCGTTTGCCGCCAGCTTTATCGCCACCTTTGGCGGCAAGAGCACCCCGCAAGGCGTGGCCACGGTGACGCCTACTGCCAGCAGCACCACCACCCAGTTACTGCAAACGCCGTATGGCACCGTGTCTTTATTCGGCTTCAAGACGCCGATTCCGTATGGCTTTGGCACAGAACGCACAGGCTACCTGGTCACTGATCTCGATGCCGCGGTCAAAGCCGCGCAAGCCGCCGGTGCGGCCGTGGTGGTGGCGCCGTTTGATGATCCGATCGGGCGCGATGTGGTCATTCAGTGGCCGGGCGGCGTCAATATGCAGTTGTACTGGCACACCACGGTGCCGCATTACTCGCCGTTTGCATTGGTGCCGGAGAACCGTGTCTATGTGTCGCCGGACAAGGCTGATGAATTCATCGCCGACTTCCTCAAGTTTGCGCACGGCAATATCACGCAAGACAACGCGCACGCCCCGGCCAGCGAAATTGGACGCAGCAGCGGCGATTATCGACGCGTACGTATCAGTTCCAGCTTTGGCCGCATGACCGTGCTGGTCACCGATGGCCATCTGCCCTGGCCGTATGGCCGCGAAACCACCGGCTACGCCGTGCCTGCGCTGCGCGACACGCTGAGCCAAGCGCAAGCGGCCGGGGCGCAGCTGCTGGTGGCGCCTTTTGTGGTGCAGGGTCGCACCGCCGCCATGGTGCAGTTCCCCGGTGGCTACATCGCAGAAATCCATCAGGAAGCACAATGAAGTCGAGCGCGACGGTGGCAGCGCTGACCATGCTACTGAGCGCTGCAGCGTGGTCAGAGGACGTGGCAACGCGGCCCGCACTAAACAGCAATCGCTGGATGGAAAACTGGTCCGCGCTCAGCGATCCAGCCATGCGCAGCGAACCGTTGGACCGGTTGAAATATCTGCCGCTGGCCGCCGATGACAGCGCCTGGTTAACGCTGGGGCTAACGCTACGGGAGCGCTTTGAATATAACGACGCCGCCAACTTCGGCATCGGCAATAGCCATAGCGACAGCTGGTTGTTGCAGCGTGCGCAATTCCACGCCGATGCGCGCTTCGGCCCGCATTGGCAGGCCTTTGTGCAAGTGGAGGATGACCGCGCTTATGGCAAACAGAATCTGGGCGGCGCCGATAAAGACCCGCTCGATTTACGCCTGGCTTTTGTCGCCTACAGCACGCCCTTGCCTGATGGCAGCACACTCAAAGCCCGCGTCGGCCGCCAGGATTTTGCCTTCGATTTGCAGCGTTTTGTCTCGTCGCGCGATGGCCCCAATGTGCGGCAATCATTCGACGCGGCATGGCTGGATTGGGAAACCAGCGACTGGCGCGTGCTGGGCTTTATCAGCCAGCCGGTGCAATACGCCGCCGATGCCCCGTTTGATGACACCTCGAACCGACACTTCCGCTTTGATACGCTGCGCGTGGAACGGCATGTGCTCGGCGGTAATGAGCTATCGGCCTACTACTCGCGTTATGCCCGTGATAACGCGCGCTACGGCGATGCCAAAGGTGACGAAACCCGGCATGTCTTTGATGCGCGGTTTGCCGGCAAACAAGCGGCCATCGATTGGGATCTGGAAGCAATGGGCCAGACGGGCTGGGTGGGCAATACCCGCATCCGGGCGTGGGCGGTGGGGGCACGTGGTGGTTATAGCTGGAGCGCGGTGCCGCTCAAACCGCGACTGGGCTTGCAGCTGGATGCCGCGTCTGGTGATCACCACGCCAGTGATGGCACGGTTGGCACCTTCAATCCGCTGTTCCCCAATGGCAATTACTTTGCGCTGGCGGGCTACACCGGTTACGCCAATCTGTATCAGCTCAAACCGTCGCTGACGCTGAGCGTGGCTGCGGCCACCACGCTGCAACTGGCGCTGGCGGGGTTGTGGCGGCAAAGCACGGCCGATGCCATTTACACGCAGCCCAATGTGGCGGTGGCGGGCAGTGCCGGGGCGGGCAGCAGCTGGACTGGCGTGTACGATCAGCTGCGGCTGGACACGCGCTTTAACCCCAATCTAAGCGGCGCCGTTGAACTGGTGCATTACCAGATTGGTGGCACGCTGCGTGCGCTGGGGGGGCACGACAGCAATTACGCCAGTGCCGAACTCAAGTTCTTGTGGTAGCGCTGGCCCGGGTGCGTTGCAGTTGAAAATCAGAATTGCAGAATGCCGCGCCGCACCGCGATGGTGACCGCGTGGGTGCGGTCGGCGGCATGCAGTTTGGCAAGGATGTTTTTCATATGCACTTTGACGGTGTCTTCCGAGATATCCAGCCCAACCCCGATGCGCTTGTTGGATTTGCCGGCCGCCGCCAGTTGCAGTACTTCAGTCTCACGCGGGGTGAGCGTGCCTTCGGACATATACTCCGCCAGCTCCAGCGCCACCTCGGCCGGAATGCGCCGCTGGCCGCGATGCACGGTGCGGATGGTTTCCAGCAAATCGGTGCGCATCATGCTTTTCAGCACATAACCCACCGCGCCCGCCTTGATGGCGCGCAACGCATGCACGTCGCCCTTGTACGTGGTCAGCACCACGATGCGCGCGTGCGGATCGTACTGGCGGATGGCGTCGATCGCCTGCAGGCCACTTACGCCGGGCATCTGCAAATCCATCAAGGTCACATCCGGCGCGTGTTGCCGATACAGTGCCAGCGCATCCATGCCGTCGCAGGCGCCAACCAGCGTCATCTCGTCCATGCCTTCAAATACCGCGGCTATGCCTTCGAGAATTAAAGGGTGGTCGTCGACCGCCAGTACGCTGATCGGGCGATCGCTTTGCCGCAAAGTCATGACGGGAGCTCCGGACGGGGGTAGGCGCAAGCATAACGCGGACGCCGCAAGCAGACAGTCACCCGATGGAGGGATGTATTTGCTGGCCAGGCCCGCGTGGGGCGTATCGGTGCGTGCGGGCAGGGAAGCCGCTCCCCCATCCGGGTAAGGTGCCGCATGGTCACAACGGCGATTCGCGGCGCTGCAGGCTTGCGTATCGTTTGCCTCACCCCATGACGCTGCCCTGCGGCGTCCGGCAAACCAATACATCGTCCCCACGGAGCGCACCATGTCCATGCCCAAAGCCCAGGCCGTTGCCGGCCCCAAACTGCTGAGCCCAACCAACCACACGCTGATCATGATCGATCATCAATCGCAGATGGCCTTTGCCACCAAGTCGATTGATGCCGTCACCCTGCGCAATAACGCCGCACTGGTGGCCAAGGCCGCCAAAGAATTCAAGGTGCCGGTGATCCTGACTACCGTGGCGGAAAAGACGTTTTCCGGCCCGATTTTCAGCGAAATCAAAAGCGTGTTTCCGGATGAAGTCGTCATCGACCGCACCAGCATGAACACCTGGGAAGACGAGCGCATTTCGGTGCGCGTCAATGCGGCCGGTAAAAGCAAGATTGTGCTGGCAGGGTTGTGGACGGGCGTGTGTATTGTTGGCCCGATGCTGTCCGCCATCGAGCAAGGCTTTGAGGTGTATGTGATTGCCGATGCCTGCGGCGACGTGAGCGACGAAGCACACGAACGCGCCATGCAACGCATGATCCAGGCGGGCGCGCAGCCGATGACCTCGGTGCAATACCTGCTGGAACTGCAACGTGACTGGGCGCGTACCGACTCCTATAACGAGACGGTTGCCACCGCCATGGCACACGCCGGTGCCTATGGTCTGGGCATCATCTATGCCAAGACCATGTTTGGCGCATCCGAAGGCCACTAAGCGTTTGCGCACGACCCGGTCATCCGTTTTTCTCTGCAACGTTGCCCGCGCCATGGTCGTGGGCGCGTTGCCTGCAAGGAGCAGGCCTCGCCATGCCAGCGCAACTGATATTTTTGAACGGCCGTTTTCACACGGTCGACCCCAGCCAGCCTACGGCCAGCGCAGTCGCCATCGACGGTGGCCGCTTTGTGGCAGTCGGCGACGCCGAAGCCGTGCTGCGCCTGCGCGACGAGCGCACGCAAGTGATTGATCTGCACGGTCAGACTGTGATTCCGGGCCTGAATGACTCGCATCTGCACCTGATCCGCGGCGGGCTTAACTACAACCTGGAATTGCGCTGGGAAGGCGTGCCCTCGTTAGCCGATGCGCTGCGCTTGCTGCAGCAACAAGCGCGCGTCACGCCAGCGCCGCAATGGGTGCGTGTGGTGGGCGGCTGGAGCGAGTTCCAGTTTGCCGAGCGCCGCATGCCCACGCTGGATGAGATCAACGCGGCCGCGCCCGACACGCCGGTATTCATCCTGCATCTGTACGACCGCGCTTTGCTCAACCGCGCCGCGCTGCGCGTGGTGGGCTACGACAAAAACACGCCCAATCCCCCCGGTGGCGAGATTGTGCGCGATGCGGCGGGCAACCCCACCGGCATGCTGATCGCCCGTCCCAACGCCATGATCCTGTACGCCACGCTGGCCAAAGGCCCCAAGCTGCCGCTGGAGTATCAGGTTAATTCGACGCGCCAGTTCATGCGCGAGCTCAACCGCCTTGGCTTGACCAGCGCCATCGATGCCGGTGGCGGCTTTCAGAATTATCCAGACGATTACGCCGTCGTCGAGCAACTGGCGCGGGAGCAGCAACTCACCATCCGCATTGCCTACAACCTGTTTACCCAGCGTAAAGGGCAAGAACTGGATGACTTCAAAACCTGGACCGATCGCGCAAAAATCGGCAGCGGTGACGACTTTTTGCGCCTGAATGGCGCAGGCGAAATGCTGGTGTTCTCGGCTGCAGATTTTGAGGATTTTCTGGAGCCGCGGCCGGAACTGGCCGCGGGCATGGAGGCCGAGCTGGAGCAAGTGGTGCGCCATCTGGTCAGCCAGCGCTGGCCATTCCGGCTGCATGCGACTTATGACGAATCAATCAGCCGCATGCTGGATGTGTTCGAGAAGGTCAATCGCGAGATTCCGTTCGATGGGCTGCATTGGTTTTTCGATCACGCCGAGACGGTTACGCCGCGCAATATCGAGCGCATCAAAGCCTTGGGCGGCGGCATAGCCATCCAGCATCGCATGGCGTTTCAGGGCGAATATTTTGCCGAACGCTACGGCGCTGAGGCGGCCAGTCTTACTCCGCCGGTGCAGCAAATGCGCGCCATCGGCGTGCCGGTGGGGGCGGGCACAGACGCCACACGCGTGGCCAGTTACAACCCCTGGACCGCGTTGTACTGGTTGACCAGTGGCCGCACCGTCGGCGGGCTCAAGTTGTATGACGACGCCAACCGGCTGACGCGTGAGGACGCGCTGGCGCTGTGGACCGCAGGCAGCGCGTGGTTCTCCAGCGAGCAAGGCAAAAAAGGCCAGATCAAAGTGGGCCAGTTTGCCGACTTTGCCGTGTTATCGGCCGACTATTTCACGGTGCCGGAAGACGCCATCAAGACCATCGAAGCGGTGCTGACCGTGGTGGACGGCAAGATTGTGTACGCCGCCGAGCGCTTTCAGGCCTTGGGCCCGCCGGCGTTGCCGGTCATGCCGGATTGGTCGCCGGTGCGCAAGGTGCCGGGCCACTATCGCGCCGCAGCGCAGCCCACCACGGCTGCCAGCGCCCATCAATGCAGCGGCCCATGCCAGGTCCACAGCCATAGCCATGACGTGGCGCGCAAATCCAGCGTGCCGGTGCGCGATTTCAGTGGCTTCTGGGGCGCGTTTGGTTGTTCGTGCTTTGCGTTTTAAGGAAAGCAGCAATGGATAAATTCAAAGTACCCGGCGGCCTGTTGCTGTCGTTTATCGTGGGCGTAGGTTGCCAGCTGGCGCGCATCCCGGTGCCGTCGCCACCCGTTTTGACCGGCGCGCTGTTGGTGTTTGTGATGAGCCTGGGCTACTGGCTGGTGGATAAATACCTGGCGCACCAGCCGGCCGAGCAAAAGAAAAATTGTGCTGGCCACGATCTGACGCGGGAGGCGCGCCCATGACCATGTTGATCATCGGCATCGTGTTGTCCTTTGCCGTCGGTGCCTTGTGCCGTGCGCTGGATATCCCTTCACCTGCGCCGCCGTCGCCCATAGGCGCATCGTTGGTGGTGGCGATGACGCTGGGTTTTGTGCTGGCGGGGATGGTGCACCTATGAATAATCTGAAGCGGGTATTGATCAGCTCACCAGTCAGCCTGGATGTCGGACTGCTGTTCTTGCGCCTGACCGGAAGCGCACTGCTGTTTTATGTGCATGGCTGGCCCAAGGTCATCCACTACCACAGCGAACTGCAACATATCGAAGACCCGTTCGGCCTGGGCGCGCCGTTCTCGCTCTGGTTTGCCGTGCTGGCCGAAGTGCTGTGCCCGATAGGCATCGCGCTGGGCCTGCTGACCCGGCTGGCGGCGCTGCCGGTGCTGGTGGTGTTGGGGGTGGCCTTGCTGTTTGTGCACGCCGACTGGAGCATCGCCGACGGCCAGTTTGCCTGGTTGCTGCTGATCATCTACGCCACCATCGTCGTGGCCGGGCCGGGCGCATATTCGCTGGATGCGCGGCTGGCGCAAGCTACCGCATCACACAGGAAAACTGCATGACCTTGCCGGATCGGGAAATCACCCTGGGAGTGAGCTACGGCTTTGTAGCTGGCTATGTCGATACGCTGGGCTTTATCGCGCTAAGTGGCTTGTTTACCGCCCATGTGACCGGCAACTTTGTGCTGATCGGCGCCACGCTGGCGCATTTCGGGCACGGGGTGCTGTTAAAGCTGGTGGCATTCGCCGCGTTTGTGCTGATGGTGGCGCTCACCCGGCTGCTGTTGCTGGCGGTACCTGCGGCGCATGCCTTGACGTTCACGCGGGTGCTGCAGGTGGTGTTGCTGGCCGCGTTTATGGGCCTGGGCATTGCCGCGCGCGGCATGGAGCTGGACGCGCCCTTGTCGCTGGCCTGCGGCGCGCTCGGGGCGGCGGCAATGGCGGTGCAGAACGCGGTATCGCGCATCCTGTTACCCAGCGTGGCCCCGACCACGGTCATGACCGGGAACGTGACGCAACTGGTCATCGACGTGGTGGATGTGGTCCGCTGCGCGGCGTCGCCCGAAGTCCGCAAGCGGATCAAGCATTTTTTCTGGCCCGTGGTGGCATTTGCCGCCGGAGCGATAAGCGGGGCGTATGCCTGGATGGGGTTCGGTTTTATCGGGCTGCTTTTGCCGATGGCGCTGTTGCTGGGGCTGGTGGGGCTGGATCGAGCGGACGTGGTCGGGGCTAAAGCTTGAGGCTGCGCACGGTTGCCTGGTCCGGCGGCGCCATCCAGGCCACCCGCCAGCGCCGTCAGGCCCGTGCGGCAGGTGCTTGCGAGGCGCTGAGCGGGCTTTAACCCGCTGTATACCCGTCATCAAGCCGCCTGGCGAAACCAGCGTAACCGTACCAGTACCGACAGCAAGGTCAGCAGCAGCAAGCCAAGGCCGCCCGCCACGATGGCTTCGATGCCCACGCCCGCAATCAGCGCCCCTCCAACACTGGTGCCCAGCACAATGCCGACATTACCAAGCGACAAGAACAGCCCATTTGCCAGATCGGGTGCGTCCGGCAGGGCGGAGCTGATCCAGTATTGCTGGAAGTTGTTGCCCGCGCCGTAAATCACCCCCCACACGCAGAGCAAGCCCCATACCGGCAAGGCATGCGCACCCAGCAGGAACAGCGCCAGGTAAATCGCGCCGAGGGCGAACGGGAACAGCAATACCGGGCGGCTGGCGTATTTGCTCAGTACTTTGCCCGCAAACGGGTTGCCGTAAATGCTGGCGATGCCGAACAGCAGCAACATCGCGCTCAGCATGCCGGGGCTTACCTGGGTCACGCCTTGCAGATAATCCGCCACATAGCTGTAGACGCTGGCCATTGACGCTGCAATCAAGGCCACGGTGGCCAGCGAGATCCATGTAATGCCGCGCTTGAGCACGCCCACTTGCGCGCCATAAGACGTGCGCTGGCTGACCGGCAGTGACGGCATGCTCAGTAGCGTGGTCAGCAAGGCGATGGCATTGATGGCGGCGAGGAACAACATCGCGCTCTGGAATGACGCCAGATTGGCGATATAGCTGGTGACCGGCACGCCAAACACCATGCCTGCCGAAACGCCCATCATCACTTTTGCGACGGCCTTGGGCGCGGCGCGTGGCCCCGCCGCTTCGGCCGCCAGCATAAAGGCCGTTGCGCAATACACCGGGTGGAACAGCGCCGGAATCAAGCGGCTGGCCAGCAAAACTGAAAAATTAGTGGTCGACATTGCAACCAGATTGCCGAGCACAAAAATCGCTTGTACCAGCAACATGGCGTGCTTGCGATTCATGCCGGCAAACACGGCAGGCATGAACAGCCCGGCCACGGCGACGCCGAGGGCAAAAATGCTCACGGACCAGCCCGCTTGCGCCACCGTCACCTGAAACACTTTGGCCACCAGCGGCAAGATGCCGACCATGCCGAGTTCTGTGGTCAGGATGCCGAATACACCAAAGGTGAGCTTCCAGACCAGGGCGTTGCTGTTTTTGTCCATTTTTATAAATCCTGTGGGTTGGTCGAGATGGCCGTGCGGCCGCGGTGGGCGGGCAGCAGCGCCAACGGCAGGGCGCACAATGCAGCCAGGCCGCTGTACAGATAAACGCTGGCGTAAATGCCGTGACTAGCGGCCAGGCCAAGCGTGGGGCTGGCCGCGCCGATTGCGAGGTCGGGGAAGGCCGAATACGCCGCCATCACCAGACCTTTGCTGCGCGGGCCAGCACGGCGCACGGCCTCGGCACCGAATGCCGGGTAGACCATGGCCCAGCCCACGCCAGTAAGCGCCGCGCCGGCCACGGCCAGGGCGGCATCCGGCGCAGCGCCGAGTAGCCATTGCCCCAGCGCAGTGACCACGCTGAAGCACAGTCCCACCGGCACGCCGCCGAGGCGATCAATCAATCGGCCGCCCAGCAAGCGGGCAGCGATCAGGGCGCAGGCAAAGGCGGACAGCGGCAGCCAGCCGATGCTGGACCAGCCACGCTGGCCAAACAGCAATACCGAGAAAGCCAGCAGCGCCGAGAACCCGACGCCGTTGAACGCAGCGCCCAGGCCGGGCAGCCAGACTGCGGCGATCACCTTGCGCATGCCGATTTGCGGCGCGCTCACGGCGACCACGGGTGCAGACAAGCGCCGGCTTGCGAGCAAGGCCAGCAGCGGCAGCAGCAGCGAAAGCAGTGCAATACAGCCAAAACCGTAGCGATCAAACAGCCATGACCCGAGCGGTGCGCCCAGGGCAAAAGCCACAAAGGTGGCGGTGCCCACCCAGGCAATGACGCGCCCGCTCGCACGCGGGCTAACCAGGGCCAGGCCCAGACTCATCCCGCCGGTAATCATCAGACTTTCGGCGCCGCCCATCACGCCGCGTCCGGCCAGCAACAGCGCCAGCGCCAGCGGGTGGGCGGGGCTGGCCCATGCGCTGAGATAGAGACAACCGCCCGCCAGCGCCCAGAGCAGACCGAGCTGGATTGCGCGCTTGCCGCCGTGGCGATCGGCATAACGGCCCGCGGGCAAACGCAGCAGCAGCGAAGCGGTGAACTGGGCGCCCGTCACCCATCCCACCGCGACTGAACCAAAGCCCAGCGCGCCGTGCACATAGCGCGGCAGTACCGGCAGCGCCAGGCCGATGATCAAGAATCCGGCAAAAATGATCGCCATCACCGGCGCAATCAGCGTGGCCAGTGCCGGCGACGCTGGAGAAGGATCAAAGGTTGCGGGCATGGGCGCTCCAGCGGCAAGGGACGGGCTTGCACTTTATGCGCGCCGCGTTACCCTTACTAGACGCTAAAATGGGCAAGCACTTATCAAAGGAATTCATCAATGGCGCGCGATCACTTTGCTGACTTGCCGGCGTTTTTTGCGGTAGTCCGCGCAGGTAGCTTTACCCGTGCGGCGGCGCGGCTAGGGGTCACCCAGCCCGCCTTGAGCCATACCGTGCGCGCGCTGGAAGCGCGGCTGGGCGTGCAGCTATTGACGCGCAGCACGCGTCATGTGGCGCCCACCGAGGCGGGCCAGCGGCTGATTGATCGGCTGGCGCCCGAATTTGACGGCATCGAAGCTGACCTGCTGGCCCTCGGCGAATTACGCGATCAGCCCATGGGAACGGTGCGGATTACGGCCATCGATTACGCCATCCGCAGCACGCTGTGGCCCCGCCTGGCCAACTTTTTGCCGCGCTATCCGGATATCAAGGTCGAGCTGATCAATGAATACGCCAGCGTTGATATCGTGGCGCAGGGCTACGATGCCGGGGTGCGCTTTGGCCAGGAGCTGGCGCAAGACATGATTTCGGTGCGCATCGGGCCAGACATCCGCAATGTGGTGGTGGGGGCGCGCCACTATCTGGCCGGGCGCAGTCTGCCCCGCACACCGCAGGACCTGCCAGCGCATGCATGCATCAATTTGCGCACTTCCACTTATGGCGGCTTGTATGAATGGGAATTTATCAAGGCGGGTAAGGCCTTGAGTGCGCGGGTCGATGGCCCTCTGGTCTTCAACAATGCCTACGACATCCTCGACGCGGCCCGCGCCGGGTTTGGCCTTGCCTATTTGCCCGAAGACATGGTGCGGCCCGATATCGAGTCCGGCCTGCTGTTGCCGCTGTTGCGCGACTGGTGCCCGACCTGGGATGGCTTTCATCTGTATTACCCGAATCGTCGTCAGCCTTCGCGCGCGATGAGCTTGCTGATCGACGCGCTGCGTTACAGCGTGTAGCCAGGAAAACACTAACGTGTCGAATGAAAACCTGAGAGACATCCACGCCTTGCTGGTGGTGGCGCGTGAACGCAGTTTTACCCGCGCTGCGGCGCAACTGGGCGTTTCGCAATCGGCCCTGAGCCACGCCATCCGCGCGCTGGAAACACGCCTGGGCTTGCGCCTGCTCACCCGCACCACCCGCAGCGTGGCGCCCACTGAAGCAGGCGAGCGCCTGATACAGAGCGTCACCCCTCGCTTTGACACGATAGCCCGAGAACTGGCCGCGCTGGGCGAACTCCGCGACAAACCGGCGGGCACGGTGCGCATCACGACCTCGGACTTTGCTGCGCAATGGATACTCTGGCCCCGCCTGGTCGGGCTGCAGCGGCGCTATCCCGAGATCAAACTCGAGATCAGCATCGAAACCGGGCTGATCGACATCGTGGCCGCGCGGTTTGATGCCGGCGTGCGCTTTGGCGACCAGGTTGCCAAAGACATGGCCGCGCTACGCATCTCGCCGGATATCCCGGTTTGCATGGTGGCCACGCCGGAGTATCTGGCCGCGCACGGCACCCCGCAAACACCCGCGGACTTGACCCGGCATCAGTGCATCAATCTGCGCTTTGCCGCGCACGGCGGCTTGTATGCCTGGGATCTGCGGCAAGGTGAGCGCACGCTGCAAGTGCGGGTGGAGGGGCCCTGGGTGTTCAATCAGATCAGCATGGCGGTTGAGGCCGCGCTGGCAGGCTGCGGGCTGGCTTATGTGCCGGAGCCGCTGGTGCGTGCAGCGCTGCAGCGGGGCCAACTGCTCAGCGTGTTGCCGGACTGGTGCACCACGTTTCCGGGCTTGCATCTGTATTACCCCAACCGGCATCAGGCCTCGCCGGCGCTCAGCGTGGTGCTCGACACCTTGCGCTATCCGGCGGATGCAGCGGATTGATGAATCCGGCGCATAAGGGCGTGCCGTTTATGCGGCTTATCGTCGCGCGCTAAACCAGCAAGAATGGCGCAGCTGGTCCGCTCCAGTCTTTGTCTGGTCGCGCCAGCGCTTCCTGCCCCTGCAAGGAAATCAGCGATGCAAGCAACGCCTTTACACCAGCGCGGCGCTGCGCTTGCCCTGGCGCTGGTATTGGCCGTGGGCGCACCGCCCGGCCGCGCCGCCCCACCGAATTCTGGAGATCAAAGCCGCATGACGACACCACTCACCTTGTCCGCCCCACAACTGGCCATCGCGCCCATCGCTGCGTTTACCGCTATTGGCGATATGCCTGCGCTGCATAACGCGCTGGAGCAGGGCCTGGATGCGGGCCTGAGCATCAGTCAGACCAAAGAGATTCTGGTGCAGATGTACGCCTATACCGGGTTTCCGCGCAGCCTGAACGGGCTGGGCGAGTTGATGAAAGTGCTGGAAGCGCGCAAGCAACGCGGCATACATGACACGCCGGGGCGTGAGCCTGGCCCGGTGCCGAGCGGCGACCAGGCGTTGGCAGCGGGCACCGCCAACCAGACCCAACTGGTGGGTCAGCCGGTCAAAGGCCCTTTATTCGAGTTTGCCCCCGCCATCGACCAGTTTCTTAAAGCGCATCTGTTCGGTGATATTTTTGCGCGCGACAACCTGGACTGGCCCAGCCGCGAGCTGGTCACCATCGGCGCGCTGGCGGCGTTGACGGGGGGTGAATCGCAATTGCAATCGCATGTGCGCATCACCTTGCAGGTAGGCGTGAGCGCCGATCAGGTGCGCCAGGTGGCCCACAGCCTGGAGCAGCGCGGCCAGACCGCCGCCGCGCAACGCATGCGTGACGCCCTCGCCAAAACGCAGACGAGCAGCGCGCAATAACCTTGTGCTGGCCGCGTCGCGGCGGCGGCGGGGCGCTTGCTGCCTTGTTGGATTGCAGCAAGCAGCCCGGCACGCGCGGCGTGGCGTTCTATGATGGCTGCAGCCATCGCCTTATTTCTGTTTCAACTGCCGGAGTTCTGTCATGCAAACCCAAGGTTACGCAGCCTATACCCCTGATACGCCACTCAAGCCCTATGTTTTTCAGCGGCGCGAATTACGCGCCAACGATGTCTCGATGGAAATCCTGTACTGCGGCGTCTGCCATTCCGATCTGCACACCGCGCGCAATGACTGGGGCTGGAGCTATTACCCCATCGTGCCCGGCCATGAAATTGTCGGTCGCGTGATCGGGGTGGGCACGGCGGTCACGCGTTACAAGGTGGGTGACCATGTGGCAGTGGGATGCATGGTCGATAGCTGCATGGAATGCGACCAGTGCAAAAAAGGCGAAGAACAATTGTGTCGCGAGGGCAATACCGGCACCTACGCCGGGCGCGATCGCATCAGCGGCGAGAACACGCAAGGGGGCTATTCCAGACATCTGGTGGTGCGTGAGGAATTTTGTTTGCGCATGCCGGCGGGTCTGGATATTGCCAAAGCGGCGCCGCTGTTGTGCGCCGGCATCACCACGTATTCGCCGCTCAAAACCTGGGGCGTCAAAGGCGGTAGCCGCGTCGGCGTTATTGGCCTGGGCGGTCTGGGCCATATGGCGGTCAAGCTGGCGGTGGGGATGGGGGCCGATGTCACCGTGCTGAGCCGCACGGCCGATAAAGAAGCCGATGCGCTCAAGCTGGGTGCGGCGCGTTTGCTGGTGTCATCAGACGCCGACGCGATGGCGCGCGCCGGCAGCAGTTTTGATCTGATCATCGACACGGTGCCGGTCAAACATAATCTTGATCTGTACACGCCGCTGCTGGATGTGGATGCCACGCTGGTTATCGTCGGCCAGGTCGGGCCGATGGAAGAAAGCAGCACCGTGCCTTTGTTGCTGGGCCGTCGCCGCGTGGCGGGCTCGCCCATCGGTGGCATCGCGCAAACCCAGGAAATGCTGGATTTTTGCGCCGAGAAAAACATCCTGCCGGAATGCGAAATGATCCGCATGGACCAGATCAACGAGGCCTTTGAGCGCATGGAGCGTGCCGATGTGCGCTATCGCTTCGTAATCGATATGGCGTCGCTGGCAGCTGCATAAGCCAGCCACAAGCCAGCCAGTAGCAAGCCCCTCGTGCCATAAGCAGGAGGGGCTTTTTGCTGCGTGCCCGTCAGAGGGCACACCAGGCGGCCATCAAGCGTGGCTGTGGCTGTGGCCGTCGCCGCTGGGCCCCACGTTGTATTCCTCGTCGGTCACTTTCTCCAGCCATACCACCGCCACGCCATCCAGCGCCTCGGTAATCGCCAGATGCGTCATTGCCGTGGTGGCCGACGCGCCGTGCCAATGCTTGTGGCCGGGCGGGCACCAGATGACGTCGCCCGCGCGGATTTCCACGATGGGTTCGCCTTCACATTGGGTCCAGCCGCAACCGGCGGTGACCAGCAAAGTCTGGCCCAGCGGATGGGTATGCCAGGCCGAGCGGGCGCCTGGTTCAAACGTCACCGCCGCAACCGAAGCCCGCGCCGGGGCGGGTGGGTTGTTGAGCGGGTCGATGCGGACGGTGCCGGTAAACCAGTCTGCCGGGCCTTTGATCGAGGGCTGTGAGCCGACGCGTTTGAGTTCCATAGCGGTATTTTCCTTGCTGAGGTGAGTCGATGTGAACGCTTTCTGGAACAATCCGGCAAGCGCTCGCTGCATGAACGACACTGTATCCTGCCGCTGCGCGCGCGATAAGATGATGAAATCGGGATGCACTTATGCAATGGAGCATTAATCAATGATTCGCGAAAACCTCAACGACTTGCTGGCGTTTATGACCGTGGCGCGCGAACGCAATTTCACCCGCGCGGCGGCACAACTGGGCATGTCGCAATCGGCCTTGAGCCGCACCATCAAGGGCCTGGAAGCGCGGATGGGTTTGGCCTTGTTAACACGCACCACCCGCAGCGTGGCACTGACCGAAGCGGGGCGCCGCGTTTTTGCTGCGATTGCGCCGCGGTTTGAAGAAATCGATGTTGAACTCGAAACCCTGAGCGAATTACGCGATCAGCCCAGCGGCACGGTGCGCATTACCGCCACCGACTACGCCGCCAACGCCTATGTCTGGCCACGCCTGCGCCCCTTGCTGCGGCAATATCCCGATCTGTGTGTGGAGCTGATCAACGATTACGGCCTGACCAATATCGTCGAGCAGCGTTACGACATCGGCGTGCGCCTGGGTGACCAGGTCGAAAAAGACATGATCGCCGCGCGGATTGGTCCCGATCTGACCATGGCCATCGTCGGCGCGCCCAGCTACCTGGCGCAGCATCCTGCGCCGGTTACGCCGCAAGACCTGACCCGACACAACTGCATCAATCTGCGCCTGCCCACGCATGAATCGCTGATGCCGTGGGAGTTGCGTAACGGCACGCGTGAACTGCAAGTGCGCGTGGCGGGACAACTGATTTTGAACTCCAGCTACCAGATGCTCGATGCCGCGCTGGAAGGGCTGGGTCTGGCATGGCTGCCGCAAGAACTGGTGCAGCCCCATGTGGACGCAGGACGGCTGGCATGGGTGCTGCCAGACTGGTTTCCCACCTATAGCGGCCATCATCTGTACTACACCAGTCGCCGCCCGGCTTCACGTGCGGTGGCGCTGGTGATCGGCGCCTTGCGGCAAGCATGATCGAACGGGGATTGCGGTGGCGGCCGCCCGCGTTATTGGCAAGCGGGCCGCGCGTTTACAGATTGGTCATTTTCAAAACGGCTTCGGGCAGGCGCGCGCCCTGGACTTCAATCGCGGAAATGCCGACCTCAATACTCGCCAGTTCATCGGGCGTGAGTTCCAGCGTGACCGCACCCAGATTCTCTTCCAGCCGTTGCAGTCTGGTGGTGCCCGGGATGGGCGCAATCCACGGCCGTTGCGCCAACAACCAAGCCAGCGCCACCTGTGCGGGGGTCGCATTCTTGCTCGCAGCAACCGCCTTGATGACCTCCACGAGCGCCAGATTGGCTTTGCGTGCTTCGGGCGCAAAGCGTGGCACCTTGTTGCGAAAATCCGTCGCATCAAACTGCGTGTTCTCGTCGATTTTTCCGGTCAAAAAACCAGCGCCCAAGGGGCTGAACGGCACAAAGCCGATGCCCAGTTCTTGCAGAACCCCCAGCAGTTCGGTCTCCGGGCCGCGCCAGAACAGCGAGTATTCGCTTTGCACCGCCGTCACTGGCAGCACCGCATGCGCACGGCGGATGGTTTGGACACTGGCTTCTGACAAACCGAAATGTTTGACCTTGCCCGCGGCGATCAGCTCGTGCACCGCGCCTGCCACATCTTCGATCGGGACGGCCGGGTCTACCCGATGTTGATAAAACAGATCGATACGGTCGGTGCGCAAGCGCTTGAGCGCGGCTTCGCATACAGCGCGAATATGCTCAGGGCGGCTATTGGTACCCGCGCTTCGGCGTTCGCCGGTGGCCAGATCAATATCAAAGCCGAACTTGGTCGCCAGCACCACCTGATCGCGAATCGGCTGTAATGCCTCGCCCAGCAGGGTTTCGTTGGCGAATGGCCCATAGGCTTCGGCCGTGTCGAAATGGCTTACGCCCAGATCGTGCGCGCGACGAATCAGTTTGATCATGGCGGCCGGGTCGGCGGCCGGGCCATAGGCTGAGCTCATGCTCATGCAACCCAGACCCAGTGCGGACACTTGCAGGCCCTGGCCTAATTGACGGTATTTCATACAGTGCTCCTTGGGCAGCGCTTATTCGCCAGCCGGAAAATCCGTGGAGGCGGCCAGCTCGGTTTGCGTCTCAAAATCCGCTACCCGTTTGCGTAACACGGTCAGCGTGCTGGCCAGGGCTTGTGAGCCCAACACCATGCGCAGCGGAGCAGGGTGCTGGTCGACACTTTCAATAATGCGGCTGGCCATCCGCGCCGGGTCGCCCGGGGCCAGGCCGTTGGCCGGGTCGAGCATGCGCAAAAAGGCATGGGCAGGCGTGTTGTCATAGATCGGCAGCAGTTTGGCCACCTGCGCGCTGCCATAGCGGAACTCGGTGCGTGCGCCGCCCGGCTCGACCAGGGTCATGCCGATATTGAAACCGGCCACCTCTTGCGCCACCGATTCCACAAAGCCTTCGATACCCCACTTGGTCGCGTGATAGAGCGAATTGCCGGCAAACGCCACCTGACCGCCATAGGTGGAGAGCTGGATGATGCGCCCACCGCCCTGGGCGCGCAGATGCGGAATCACCGCACGGATCAACTGGATAGAGCCGACCAGATTGGTGGCAATCATCTGGTCGATCTGGCTGTCCGACAGCTCTTCTGCGGCACCAAACAGGCCGTAGCCCGCATTGCTGACCACCACATCGATGGTCTTGTGCCGCGCGAAGCTCAGTTCGACCAGATTGCCGATCGCATCGGTATCGGTTACATCCAGCAGTTCAGCATGGAAAGTGTCCGCATATTGCGCGCTCAAATCGGCCACCTTGTGCAGATCGCGCACGGTGCCAATCACGCGTTCGCCGCGCGCGAGCAATTGCTCGGTCATTTCGCGGCCAAAGCCACTGCTGATGCCAGTGATAAACCAGGTACGTTGAGTCATGAGCATGTTCCTTGTCAGATTGCGGTTTTGTTCAGCGTGGGGCAAAACGCGGGATGGATGCGTGGCAGCAGTGCAATCGCCAGGCAAGCCAGGCCTGCCACACCCACGATCAAGCCCATGGGCCACGGCGTGCCATCGGCCAGCCAGCCCAAGAGCGCGGCAGTCAGCACCCCGCTGCCGTAATGCACCGCACCCACCAGCGAAGATGCAGCGCCTGCCTGGCGCGGAAAAAACGCCAGCGCACTTGCCACCGAGTTGGCGACGATAAAACCGCTCGGCGCCATAAAGAAAAACACCGGTATCGCCAGCCCGGCCACACCGCCAAAGCCGCTACGCGCATCGATGATCAGAACCACACCCGCCAGCGCCACGATCAGCGCGCCGATCTGGAACAGCAGTTGGCTGCCGAGGCGCGGAATCAAGCGCGTATTCAGATAATTCATACCCATCAGGCCGAGGATGTTCACGCTGAACAGCAAACCGAAATCGGTCGGCGCGACATGGTAGTAATCGACGTAGGCAAAGGGCGTGCCTGCAATAAAAGCGTAGCAGCCGCCGTAATAGCAGCCCCCCGCCAGCGCATAGGTCAGCAGGCGCGGGTCGCGGATCAGCTGCACATATTCGGCCAGGGTGCTACGCAGGGGGGCTTGATTGCGCAGGCCGGGTGTCAGGGTTTCGGGTAGCCAGCGCAATGCCAGCAGCGCCAGCAGACCGCAGCCGGCGAGCAGCACAAAAATGATCCGCCATGACCACAGCTTGAGAATCTGTCCGCCCAGCAACGGGCCGGCCAGCGGGGCCACTGCCATCATCAGGATAAGAATGGACAGCATTTGCGCCGCGCGTTCTCGCGGATACAGATCGCGCACCATGGCCCGCGCCAGCACCGGCCCGGCACAGGCACCCAGCGCTTGCACCACGCGCCAGAGTAATAATTGAGCGATGTCGGCGGACACGGCGCAGCCCACCGAGCCAAGCACAAACAACAACAGCCCGGCCGCGATGGGCCAGCGCCGCCCGATGCGATCGCTCAGCGGCCCCCAGAACAGCTGGCCGAGGCTAAAGCCGATCAAAAAGGTTGAGATGGTCAATTCCACGCGGCCGCTATTGGTGTGCAGCTCGCGGACCAGTGTCGGCAGCGCCGGCAAATACAGGTCGGTGGCAATCGAAGAAAACGACATCAGCGCGCTGAGGATCAGCATCAAGCGCAGGCTGTGCGCGGCCGCCGCCTTGTGTGGTGCGGCGGTCATCGGGCGGGCCTTGCTGCGGGTGAGATCGGGGTCATGCATGGCTCCAGCCAGTGCTACAAGATGGAGCAAAGTCTATGGCTGGGTGATATTCTGAACAATCCGGCTTTAAGCGCACCTGCTAGTGAAGGAAATTCATTAATGCCCAAGACTGCCGTCTCTGAACTGAGCGCCTTTGCCGTTATTGCCGAACAGCACAGTTTTCGTGCTGCAGCGCGCTTGCTGGATGTTTCCCCCTCGGCCTTGAGCCACGCCATGCGCGCGCTGGAGGAGCGACTGGGCGCGCGGTTGCTGAATCGCACCACGCGCTCGGTGGCGCTGACCGAGGCGGGCGAAAAGTTGCTTAATCGCATCCGTCCCGCGCTGGCCGACATCGACGAAGCCTTGCAGGAAGTGACCAATGCGCGCGAGCGACCCTCGGGCTCCTTGCGCATCAATAGCTCAGAAACCGCCGCCTTGCCGCTGATGCAATATGTGCTACCGGGATTTTTGCAGCGCTACCCGGACATCCATGTGGAATTTGTAGTCGACACGCGCCTGGTTGATATCGTGGCCGCCGGCTACGACGCGGGCATCCGCCTGCAGGAGGCGGTACCCAAGGACATGATTGCGGTCAAGTTCGGGCCAGATTTGCGCTTTGCGGCGGTGGCTGCCCCCGAATACTTTGCCCAGCATGCGCCGCCGCAAGTGCCACTGGATTTACTCCAGCATCGCTGCGTGCGGTTTCGCTTTGAAAGCGGGGCGTTGTATCGCTGGGACCTGCAATCCCACGGGCGTCCGATCAATCTGGACGTGAACGGGCCAGTCACGGTGGGTAGCATGCGGCTGGCGATCGAGGCGGCTTTGCGTGGCATCGGCATTGCGTGGGTCAACCAGGCGCAAGTGGCCGAGTACCTCGCCAACGGCCAACTGGTGCAAGTGTTGCAGGACTGGAGCCCGGCGCAGCCTGGCCTGTGTTTGTACTACCCGGCCAACCGCCATCCGCCCACGGCGTTGCGTTTGTTTGCCCAGGCGGTGCGCGACTGGCATGCCGCGCCGTCGGCAGGCACTTGATACCGCGCTAGCGCCTGCCGCAGTTCAAGCAAGGGCGGGATTATTTTTTCGCTACCACCAGCGCATCGCGGTCCGTCAGCGTATTCAAAAACGCGATGACATCATCCACATCCTTGTCATTCCACGCTGGCGTGCCGCCGCGTTTGCGCGTGAGCGGTTCGTCGTTGGTGTCGACATTGGCGCGCTTGTCGGCGGGCAGATCATCAAATTTCTGCAGCTTGCCGTGCACGCTGGGGTACCACTTTTGCGGCGCGGTATCGCGTTGCACATAGAACTGCAGCGCGGTTTTCAGATCGTGGAATTTGCCGTTGTGAAAGAACACGGCGCGCGTCGCCACATTGCGTAGCGTGGGCGTGCGGAACATGCCGCAATAACCATCCTGTTTGGCCTGGTCTTGCCGCAGCGGGCCACACAAACCCATATCAAAGAATTTGGGGTCTTTGTTAACCGCCAACTCGCCATTGCGTGGCACGCCCAGCACTTCAAACTGGTAATCGGTAAACACCGGGTGGGCGCCGTTGGCACCTTGATGATCAAAGTGACAAGACGCGCAATTGCCGCTTTTGGGGTCGTCAAACAATTGTTTGCCGCGCGCTTCTTGCGCCGTCAGCGTGGCTTTGCCATCCATCCATGCGTCGAACTTGCTGCTGTAGGGATGGAAGCTGGCGTCATCCAGCTGAAACTGCGCCAGCGCCAGGCCCGCAAAATGCAGCGCTTGCACGTCGTTATTCAGCACCGCGCGGCCGAACAGTTGGTCGAAGGCGCTGGCGCTATTGCTGTGGCGCAGCCGCTCGGCAAACCCTTGCGGCGTGCCATTGGCCATTTCATCGAGGTTGAGCAAGGGAAACGCCGCTTGCTCATGCAGCGTGTCAAAGCGGCCATCCCAGGTCAGGCCGCCCGTGGGCGGCAGCTCTTGCGCTTCGGCGCGTTCCATCATGCTGGCCGGGCTTTCCACGTGCCAGGCTTGCATCTTGTTGAGGGTGTAGCGCAAGGACGGCACGGCGCGCATGCCCTGATGCGTCATATCCGCGCCGCCAAACTGGGCGGGCAGGGCATTGGGTGGGCCATATGCCCGCTCGGCGGCGTGGCAGGTGGCGCAGGCTTGCTGGCCGGACGCCGACAAGCCGCGATCAAAAAACAATTGCCGGCCCAAAGCGGCGAGAGCGGCTTTGTCCGGCAGTGGGGCCGCAGCGGCCGTTTGGGCTGGCGCCGGCGCCGTGGTCGCACGTGCCCGCGCCTGGAACAGGATGGAGGTAGCAGCCAGGCCCGCCAGCAACAACACCAGCCAGGCATTACGACGAGAGATAAGGTTCATGAGCTCTGGATTCGCGAAAAGGTAAACGGCGCGCAACCCCGCGCTGGGAGGGGTTGCGCACGCCGTGTCGGGGCCAGCGCAGCGTGACCAGGTTGCGAGCCGGCGGCACGCGGGTTGCGCTGCGGTGGTCCGCGCTACTTGAGGTTGGTAAAGATGTCGGAGCCGAACGGCGTCAATCCATCCTGCGCCGCGTAGCCGAGGTGGCTGAGCTTGAAGATGTCTTCAATACTGCGCAGCAGCGAGTAGTGGTTGTACGGCGTGGTGGTGACTGTGCCCGCTTTGATAAACGGCGAGATCAGCACCGCACCGGTGTTATCGCCACCAAAGCTGTTGTATTCCACCTGGATCTGGTAGCCGTTGTAGCTGCCCAGCGCCGAGGTTTGCGGGTAGTCGCCCAGGTTGGGGCCTTTTTTCTGGTTGCAGCAGGTTTCGCCCGCATAAGTCAGCTTCATCACGCCACTGGCCACGGTGGTGGCGGCGTAGCTGCCTTCATCAAAGTTGATGATCAACAGGCCGTCTTGCTTGAAGGCCGGCGAGCTGGTGATGATCGGCACCCAGGTCTTGAGGAAGGCATCGGCCGAAGTCAGGCCACCGGCTTCACCCGTCACGCACGGTGCATCGTGGCCGTCATGGCACAGATTGGGCGTAATGAAGTTGAAGTTGGCGGTGGTCGAAACGGCGGCCAGATCGCTCTTCAGCGTATTCAACTCAACCACGTGTTTGCCGCAATCTGCGTTGTTATCGATGATCGAGTGGAAATACATAAAGGGATTGTGCCGGGTGGCGTACTGGTCGCCATTGGCCACTGCGGTGCTGGAGGCTTCGGGCGACTGGGTGTAATCCACCGCGCCAATGACCGGGTGCCCACAGGTGGCACTTTCGCGCGACGGGTCGTTGCCCATGTCTTCCATATAGCCCTTCCAGGTCAGGCTGGCGGCCGTCAGCTGGTCGGGCAGGGTTTTAACCGAGGCCGGATAGACGCAGCCGCTACCAATGGCCTGGCCATCGGCATCGGTGCCGGTCTGGGCAAATTCAGTAAACGACTGGCAATCCATATTGGTCACCGGGTTGCCGGACTGGCCCGAGATCATCGCGATATAGTTATCCAGGCTGACGTGGCCGGTGCCGTAGTACTTTTGCAACAACGCGCCCTGGCCGGCCAGCGTTTGCGCCAGATACGTGGCCTTGGTGCTGCTGCCAAATGTCGTGCTGTAGTTTTCGTTTTCCAGCGTGATTACAAAAACGTGCTTGATGCTGTTGATGGTCGGCGTGGCGCTGGCCGAGTCATCGCCGCTATTACAGCCTACCAGTGCGCCGGCCATGACGATGCCGCCAAGAGCCGCTGCAATCCAGCGTTTGAAGTTAATGCTCATCGTGTTGTGTCCCAGTGTTTTAGTTGGGTATCGGGGCGCATATCAAAACATACATGTATGTCTTTTTTATGACGTGGCAGGTGGCGCGCACCCCGCTAGAATGGCGCGCATGAATAGCCAGAGCCGCTCCAGCCAGACCCGTCAGGCATTGCTCGATGCCGCCCGCCAGCTTTTGATCGAGCAGGGTTATGCCCGGCTGGCCGAAACCCGCGTATGCGAACGTGGCGGCGTAAGTCGCGGCGCGCTGCGCTATCACTTTCCGGATGGTTTGCTTGATCTGTTGCCCGCTTTGCTGGATGAGCTGATCGGCATTGAAGGCGGCAAGATCGATGCCGCTGGTGTGTTTAACCCCAGAGAGCGCATCTACCTGGCGCTCTACGGTCTGGCCCATGCGCAGGGGCAAACCGATTCGCTGGCGGTGCTGGAGTTGTGGATGGCGGCCCGCGGCGATGAACGCCTGGCCGAGCGCCTTAATCCCATCATGGCCACTGCCGACAAGCGCATCTTCGGCTTTGCGCCGGATGCGCCGTTTGAAGCCGATTTGCTGGCCTGGCGTTTACTGTTGCACGGTGCCAGCCTGCATGTGTTCAGCCTGGATTACGATCGCGCCAGACTGAGCGCCGCGCTGCAATGGGTGCTGCAGCAATGGCCGATGCCGGAAAGCCTGCAACAGAAACTGGCCGCGCGCCGGGCCGAGGCGGCCGCGCACGCGGCGCTGCATCCGAATGCGCAATCTGCCATTCACGCCATCACCAATCCGGTCGACCCCGGTTAAGCGTTTAACTTTGTTTTAAATTGCGGCAAAAACCTGCAGTCGCGCCAAATACAGCATTGGCGCGGCCTGGCGGGCGCGGGCAAGCGCAAACGTATCCGTATCGGCCGATACAGATACAAAACCGTCATCTTTCTCTCATGTTGGCTCTCTAGCATTCAGTCCGTTTTATCCAGCCGGGTCTGCCGACCCTCTACTGACACGGACTTTCATAATGCAAAAAAAACCTTATTTTCCGCTCGCCATCCTGCCGCTGGCCCTGGCGCTTGCCCTTGCCGGGTGTGGTGGCGACAGCGATAGCAGCACGTCAACCAGCGCCAGCACTGCGTCCACCGCGCTGACTATCCCGGCCGCGCCCACAGGCACCGGCGCGGAAGACATCGCCACGGTACAAGACACCGCCACCGTGTTGCCGTTTGTGGATTACGCGTATACCAACCAACGCGGCGACGCCCGTTACGCCACGCTGGATACCAACGCTGGCGTGCGTGTACTGGCCAGATACCTTGATCTGTGGAAGCCGAGCACGCTGATTGTCGATGCCGGCGTCACCGCCACGGCGTATGGCGACTTTCCTGCCGTCGTCGCCAGCACCTGGACCGGCATCCCCGGCGATGCCACAGATGGCAGCATCCTTAACAGCAACGTACTGGCACAGAACATCCAGTACGTGGTCACCGCCACCAGCACGCGCACGGCCGATCAGGCCACGGCAGCCTATCTGGATGATCGTCGCGGCAAGGGCTATAGCGTGACCGATGGCATGGGCCCGCTGACCACGGCATGGCGCACCGCCGCGCAGCAGACCACCAGCATTACCAGTGTGGCCGCCGATGCCACCAGCGTGGCTTATAGCGATACCGGTAACAACGTCGGCGTGGGCGCGGCCACCAACACCACCTTTGGCAATGTGGTGGATTTGCTCGGCACCACGGTCGGCACCAACGCTTCGACCGAACCGGCCAAACGCTTCTACAAATATGCACGGCCATTCCGCTGGAGCAGCAGCGTGGTGGTGGTTCCGGCGCTGGTACCGGCGGAAAGCAGCACGCCGAATACCGATGGCGGCTTCCCCAGCGGTCATTCGGCTGAGGCCGGTCGTGACGCCTTTACCATGGCGTGGCTGGTGCCGGAACGCTTTCAGGAAATGGTGTCGCGCGGGCTGGAACTGGGCGAGAACCGCATTCTCGCGGGCATGCATTCGCCGCTGGATGTGATCGGCGGCCGTATCCAGGCCCTGGCCACCGTCGCCGCCAATCTGCGCGCCAATACCGGCGTGGCCGATGTGGCCTATGCCCAAGCCCATACCGCGCTGATGGCCGCCGCGGGCGCGAGCAGCGAAAGCGCATTCATGACCTACGCGCACTCGGCCGACACCACCACTGACCGCTTTGCCGATTACGCCACCAACAAAGCCAATAACACCCGCCGCCTGACCTATGGCTTTAGCCAGATCGGCGACACCACCAAACTGGCAACAGTGCCCAAAGGCGCCGAAATCCTGCTGCAGACACGGTTTCCGTATCTGACCTACAGCCAGCGCCGCGTGGTGCTCAAGACCACGGCTTTGCCGTCTGGCTACCCGGTGATGGACGACGCAGAAGGCTGGGGCCGCATCGATCTGTTCAAAGCGGGCGACGGCTATGGTGCTTTCAACGGCGATGTCGCCGTCAGCATGGATTCGACCTTGGGCGGCTTTAACGCCGCCGATACCTGGCGCAACGACATCGCCGGCGCGGGCAAGCTCACGCTGAAGGGCACGGGCACGTTGCATCTGGCGGGCGCCAACAGCTATAGCGGTGGCACCGACATCGAAGGCGGCGTGCTACAAGCCGATAGCGTCAGTGCCTTTGGCAATGGCGATGTCTACGTCGGCAAAGGTGCCGCCACCATAGCCGCGGCCAGCGCGCTGACGGTGGCCAACTACACGCAACTGGCGACAGGTACTTCCAATCTGGTTATCGGCAGCGGCACCCAGGGTCAGTTGAAGGCCAGCGGCACGGTCACCCTGGCGGGCGGCGCGCTCAACGTCAGCTTTGCCAATGGCTACACGCCGACGGTGGGGACCACGCTGACCCTGATCAGCGCCAAAGCACTGGCAGGCACCTTTGGCAGCATCACGGTGAACGGCTTCAAGGTGACCGCGACCTATAGCGCCACCGGTCTGAGCGTGCATCTGGATAGCGCAGCCGCCGCCTGAGGCAAAGCCGGGCAGTGCGCCGGATCAGCCCCGTTGTCATCGCGTGGATGGCAGCGGGGCTTTTTGCGTACCGACGCCGCGCTCAGCCCAGCGCCTGTTTCAGCTTGGCGTGGTCCAGTTCTTTCTCCCATTTGGACACCACGATGCTGGCCACGCCATTCCCCACGATATTGGTCAGCGCGCGGGCTTCCGACATAAAGCGATCAACGCCGAGTATCAAGGTCAGGCCCACCACCGGAATATCCGGCACCACCGCCAATGTGGCCGCCAGGGTAATAAAGCCGGCACCGGTTACGCCGGACGCGCCCTTGGAAGTGAGCATGGCGACCAACAAGATCGACAATTCCTGCCATAGCGTCAGATCGATATTCATTGCCTGCGCCACAAACAGCGCCGCCAGCGTCAGATAGATATTGGTGCCATCCAGATTGAAGCTATAGCCCGCGGGTACCACCAGGCCCACCACGGCTTTGGGGCAACCGGCGTTTTCCATTTTCCGCATCAATTGCACCAGGGCACTTTCGGATGAAGACGTGCCCAGCACCAGCAATAACTCTTCGCGGATATACACCACAAACTTGATGATGCTGAAGCCGCAATAGCGCGCAATTGCACCCAATACGATCAGCACAAACAAAATGCAGGTGAGATAGAAACACGCCATCAGACTGGCCAGCGGCAGCAAGGCTTTAAGGCCGTATTTGCCCAGGGTAAACGCCATGGCACCGCCCGCGCCCAGCGGCGCCAGCCACATCAGCGCGCGCACCATGCCAAAGAAAATATCCGACAAGCCTTCGACAAAGCGCAACACCGGCTCGCCTTTGCTGCCGATCTTGTTCAGCGCAAAAGCAAACAACACCGCGACCAGCAAAACCTGCAATAAATCGCCCGAGCCACCAAATGCATCGGCAAAGGTTTTGGGGATGATATGCAGCACAAAGTCCACTACATGTTGCTCATGCGCTTTTTGCGCGTATTCAGCAGCCAGTTTGGGGTCCAGCGTTTTGGGGTCAACGTTGAAACCTTGCCCGGGCTTGAGAATATTGGCCACCAGCAAGCCAATCACCAAGGCAAAGGTCGAGACCACCTCGAAATACAGCAAGGCTTTACCGCCAACGCGACCTACTTTCTTCATATCGCCCGCGTTGGCAATGCCCAGCACCACCGTGCAGAAAATCACCGGGCCTATCAGCATCTTGATCAACGCAATAAACCCGTCGCCCAATGGTTTGAGCGCCACGCCCAGGGGCGGATTGAAATAGCCGATCAATCCACCCACCACGATGGCTACCACCACCCAGAAATACAGGGACCTTCCTAAATGCCTCATCAGAGTCTGCTCCATCGTTCTTTTGGTAAACAACGTGCTCTCAGTGCGATCGTCCAGTCTTGTAGTGCCGGAATTGCGACTACATTAACGTGCGTTTGAAACGCCGTATCCAGGTAGTTTCCGCAACACGGGCGGCGCGGCGCGGCTGGGGCGTACATGCCCAGTCTTGCAAATTTTACCTTCACAACTATGCTGACCTTTCGGTTTGCTGTCGCTACGCGCAATAAGCCGCCACACCGCCCAACCGCACGCAAGGAACGTGTTCATGTCGAATTCCGCATCCATGCTTAAAACCCTCGCATTTACCTTGGCCGTGGCCTTATCCAGCCCGGGGTTTGCTGCACCGCGTTATGACGAATTGGCCAATTCGCCGTTTAAAAACGGGTTCCCCACCAAAGCCAGCAGCCAGAAACTGGCGGATGAATTGATTTTTCAACGCGCGACCCAGGCTTATTTATGGTCATTGCCAGCGATCAATATCTGGGCCATGAAAGAGGCTTCAGAAAAGCAATTCGGCGCCGGATATAACATTCTGCCCACGTGGAAAGGCCGCATTAACGCCAAGACATTGGTCACCACGCCCAATTCCGATCTGGTTTACGCCATGAGTTATCTGGACCTGGCCAAATATGGCCCCTTGGTGGTGGAGGCACCGCCGGGTGTGCAGGGCATGTTTGATGATTTCTTCCAGCGTCCCCTGGTGGGTCCGACCATCGACGGCAAAACCTGGCGCGGCGACGTCGGCCTGGCGGGGCCGGATAAAGGCAAGGGCGGCACTTATGTGGTATTACCGCCGGGCTATACCGGCCCGGAACCGAGCGAAGGTTTTGTTTATCGGTCGCGCACCAATAATGTGTTTTTGTTCTGGCGCACCTTCTTTAAAAACCCCGCTGACCTGACCACCCCAGTGGCCGAAGTCGAACAAACCCGCATATATCCGCTGGGCAAAAAAGAGCAGGCGCTGCCGATGCAATTTCCGGATGCGACAGGCGCGCAAATCAATATGCTGTTTCCGCATGACGGTGCTTATTTCGATATGTTGTCGCGTTTTATCGAAGCCGAAGCGGTAGACCCGGCCGATCTGGATATGCGCGGTTTCTTGCACACCATCGGTATTGAAAAAGGCAAGCCTTATGCGCCCGATGCCAAGCGCCGCAAATTGCTGGATCAGGCGGCACGCACGGCATTCAAGATGAGCAAGGTAATCAGCAATGATTTGCTGGTTAATGAGGCGGGCGGTTTGTATTACAAAGATCGCCAATACGTAAATACTTTTGCCGGAGAAAATACCGAATTCCAGTCCAGTGGCAGCTACACCAATCTGGAACAGCGCGTAGCCTTCTTTACCTCTGCTTATTCAGACAGCCCGGGCATGGTGATGAATATCGTCGGCGCAGGCGCCAAATATCCCGCAACTTCGCGCGATGCCGACGGCAATTATCTTGACGGCGGCAAAACCTACAAAATGACGCTGCCCGCCGACGTACCGGCCGCCTTGTTCTGGTCGGTGACCGCGTATGACGGTCTGAGTGCATCGGGCATGCCCAATGGCCAGGCGTTTCCATCGCTAAACCAGATGGACAAGCCCATCCAGAATGCCGATGGCTCGACCGATATCTGGTTTGGCCCCACCTCGCCAGGCACAGGCAAAAACTGGATACAGACCGTCAAAGGGAAGGGGGTGCTGGTGATTGTGCGGCTGTATGGGCCGAAGCAGGCGTTTTTTGATCAGACGTGGAAACCGGGCGATCTGCAGAAGCAATAAAGCCCGAACGCGGTTACACGGCGGCGCGCGTGATGGCTGCTCAGCGCCGCTGCCGCTCATCCGGCCATGTACTACACGGCTTTAGGCGTTGTCCTGCTAACGGCGCCCGCGCGATTTCTCAAAACTAGCGTCAGCACATTCGCTCTCGGAGAAACAAAATGATCAAGTCATTGATTGGTACAGCTATTGCGGGCCTGGTAATGGGTGTTCTGTTGAAAAAGCTGGTTAAAGACAAGACCGAATCGACCTCGGCCACGCCGGTTTAAACTCGATTCAGTGGTGGATAGCATCGCCAGGCAAGCGGGCGGCACTGCATAAGCGGGCCGCCCGTTTTGTTATACGACGGCGCGGCTGGCCGCGTACCAGGAACGTGCTTGCCATGCGGGATGGCGCCGCCCGAAAACGCCTCTCGCAATACCAGACAGCATCTATGCGCAACACTGCGCAACGGCATGGCTGATGAGCTGCCAGCCACTTGCTATGCTGTCGCCCTCATATCGGGAGGGCACATGCGGTTTTGCTGGATGCTAGGGATGGTAGTTTTCGGACTTGGCGCGACGGGGGTTTACGCCGACCCGGTGTGGGAATGCGCGGGGCCGCGTGGCGCACACATTTATCAAGACAAGCCGTGCGCCGGGGACGCAGCCTATAGCGTGGCGACGCCCGTCACGCGTGATCATCCTGCGGGCAAGACTGCCGAAGAATTCGATACTTTGCTGGTCCGCAATGGCCCGGCGCAATTGCCGCAGGCATCCGGACTGGCTCAAACCGGGCGGGGCGCGACTGCCGTTCCTGCCGTAATTCCTGCCGTAATTCCTGCCGCAGCGACCGCAAAGCCTGCATTGGCCGCGCAGGCGCCGTCATTTTCCCCCGTGGCAAGCAATGACCCATCCGCAAGGGTGCCCGCCCGCGCCGGACTACCGTTCATGACCGTGGTTGGCTGCATGGCCTTATCAATCATCACCGGCCTGGTGCTCAGGCTCAGGTCAGGCAATTCCGGATACCCACGCTGGCGACCACGCGTTTTGCCCACGCCCGGATTCAAACGCGCACGTTGGCTATCGCCGCATGAAATCCAGATGTACCACTTGCTGGCCGCCCATGCGCCGCACGGCTGGAAGGTTTTGACCCAGGTTTCCATGGGCCAGTTACTCACCGCGCACGGCGGCGACGCCCGCCAGAATCTGGCACATTGGCGGCGGGTATCCCAGTTGGCTTGCGATTTTGTATTGTGCGACAGCGCGCTGGCCGTTATCGGCGTGGTTGAACTGGACGACCACACTCATCGTGGCAAAGAGCACAAAGACGCGCGCCGCGATGCCTGGCTGGCAGAAGCGGGGATTGCGACGCAGCGCTTTTATCATGTGCCAGCCGCAGAGCAAGTCGCTGCAATGTTCGCACGGTGGTCAGACCGCGCCCCAGCGCAAGCGGACGGCGAGCGCTGCCCAAGCGCCGCCGCATGAACCGATCGCCACACCGCGAGGTACACGTCGGGTTGCGCCGGCTCTACCGCCTTCAGGAGACGGCACTGCCGGTACGCTGCAACAGCACATGCGTTGCCTGTTCCGACGCCACCGAGCGCACACATTCATAACCCAGCGCCCGCATATTCAGGCCTTCAAACAATCTTTCACCTGCACCCAACAGCACCGGCGCGATGGCGATATGCAATTGGTCGATCAATCCCGCCCGCAGGTATTGCCGGATCGTGCTGGCGCCGCCGCCGATGCGCACGTCTTGATGCGCTGCCGCTGCCCGGGCTTGCGCGAGGGCGTCTTCGATGCCGCCCGTCACAAAATAAAATGTCGTATCGCCCGCCATGTGCAGCGGGGGCCGCGCGTAATGGGTCAGCACAAATACCGGAACGTGATAGGGCGGATTATCCCCCCACCAGCCTTGCCATTCGGGTTCAGCCCAAGGGCCACGCACCGGGCCGAACATGTTGCGGCCCAGGATCCACGCGCCCACGTTGGCAAAACCGGCGGCGGCAAAATCGTCGTCAACGCCGGTGCTACCGCCGTCAGCGCCAAACAGTGTTTTCTGGAAGGTGCGTGTACCGATCAGCCACGGATGCAACGCTGTACCGCCGATGCCCAAGGGGTTATGCACATCCTGATCCGGCCCGGCGGCGTAGCCATCCAGTGAGACGGTAAAGCAAGCAACCCTGACTTTCGACATGCCCGAACATTCCTGAAAAAAAGCGCGCATCGCAGCGCGCCGGGTTTTGAAGCAACAAAGGCACAGCCGGCCATGCTGCGCCGGACTGTGCCTTGATTTTCTCTATGCCTGCGGCGGCGTACGCGCCGTCGTTATTGCGTCGAGTTTTCTTGCATATGCACTTCTTCGTGCACGCCTTGCGCATCAATTTCCACGCGACGATCCGGCGCCAGACATTCGATCAGCTTCTTGCGATTCTTGATTTTGGCGCAGCTGTCGCCGGTAACCGGATCCGCTTTACCCTTGCTTTGTGCGTCGATCTTGTCCGGCGGCACGCCCTTGGAAATCAGATAATCCGCCACCGCTTTGGCGCGCCGGTAGCCGAGGTCCATATTGTATTTCTCGCTGCCGATGCGGTCGGTATAGCCGATTACGATGGCTTTACCTTCTTTGGGATCCAGATCTTTGACCTCGGCATACAGTTTGTCGAGCGCGTCTTTGCCTTCCGGTTTCAGCGTGTTTTTACCAAAGGCAAACAGCACGTCGGTCTTGAGCGAGAAATGCTTGGTTACCACTTGCGGTTCTGGTGCCGGTGCGGGCGCAGGGGCCGGAGCGGGCGCGGGAGCAGGCGCCGGAGCGGGTGCAGCCACAGGAACAGGCGCCGGGGCAGGCGCGCCAAAGTAATAGTTCAGGTTAAGGGTGTAGCTATTGCTTTTGAATTTGACGCCGTTATCGCCCACGCGCATTTGCGTCCATTCACCCGCTAGCCCCCAATGCGGCGCAATTTTGTATTCAAGGCCGGCACCCCCGTGGAAATCGTTGCCGCCAAAGTTATTGATCAAGCCATCGCCGCCCGAACCTTCCAACCGCCCGTAGCCGAGCTTGATATAGGGTAGAAATTTATTGAGCGGTACACCCAGCTTGAAATCAGCGCCACCCAGCCGCGCACCATAATTGCTGGTCAATCCGGTGCTCAGCAGGTTGTGATCGGATTTATCGACGTAATCATAAAAGCCGCTCAGGCCGATCAAAAAACTATCCCATTGCAGGTTGTAACCCAGCTCGCCACCCGCGGTGACGGCGTTTTTGCTATCCGTCTGGAAATTGCCGGAAGTGCTCGAGCGATTATCGCCCGCTTTAATCCCGACAAAAAAGCCAGCAAAATCATCGGCGGCAAGCGCCTGGGTACAAATCAGAGCGGACAAGATAGACAGGCAGAGACGTTGTTTAATCATTTGGGGTCACCTTTTTTTCACAAACTTTGAGGCTCACATTCAGCTTCTGACCAAATGTGCAGCGCATCGAACACGCGTACATGCGCGCAGATGCTGATTGCGACTATAGGTGACGGTGTCCGCAGGCATTTGTTACAGCCATGTGCAATCTGATGTACGGCAGGAGAAAGCTTTATTGTTGGCTGGCTGCAACACATTAACCGGGCAACCCGCGTGCGCTGGTGGCTAAGCGACTCAAAAGCAAAATCGCTGCCGAATTCCCGGCGGTGCCAGGCCACAAAAACCGGATGAATAAAATCAGCATGAGCCAGATAACAGATGTTTTTAAAGATAAAACAACAACGAACTCTACCGCCCGATCAAATGCGTAACATGCATTCAATATCAAGGCCCTGGCCGGTGACATGCTTTGCTGTGCGCTGGTATTTGTTTCGACGGCACCACCGTCGCTTGTAAGCGCGTTCCGATGCATATAAATCGGGCCGCCATCACGGCGGCCCGGGCCAATACATCAAGGAGCATTCACCACAATGTAGGTGACGTTACTGCCCTGATATTGCGGCTGATACCACGTATTGCCGCACTGGCGATAAGCCACGTTGCCGCGCATGACATCTACGCAACTGGGCGGCATTTGTGCCGGGGTCAGAATGGCGCCCACTACCGCCGAGGTAACGGCGACCGTTGCCGTGACTGCCGCGGCAGTGGCCACCGGGTGGTAGTGGTCGTCGTAGCCATAGCCGCGTCGGTCATTGTTTTCGACATTGATGTTGACGTCGTTATGGCTGTTGTTCACGTTGACGTTGTTGCCGTGCACATTGGTGTTATGGCCGCCGGCTACCCGGTTGCCATTGTTGCGGTTACCCCCGCCGCGGTCGGCGTTGACCGAGCTGCGGGCCGCGCCACGGGCGCCAGGGCCGGCATCCGCCTGCTGCGCCAGGCCCAATGACAGCAGGCTGAGCGCCATGATCGAAATCAGCGTCTTGCGTGTTCTGGTCATCATCATCGCCCCCTTAGTCTTCCGCTTTGGTTAAAGGAATGAGCACATCTTTCTTGCCCGGCTTGAAGGTGAACGCGTCGGCTTTAACGCCGGGCTTCAGATTCCAGGTGTAGAGCGCGCTGTATTCCGGGAATGACGTATCGTCGGTGGTGGTAATCACCAGTTTGCAGGGCAGTGGTTTGTCCGAGCGGGTAATCCAGAGCTGCCAATCGATGCCTTCCTGGCGAAAAGCCAGGTGATCACACAATTTGCCATTGATATGCGACGGGCCGATATACATGGCACTGGTCAGCGCCTTGGCTTGTGACTGGTCAGTGCCAAACAAGAACAGATCCTCCATTGGCACCTGAATGCCGTAGTGGTCTTCAATCTCGTGCAGCATATCGGTTAGTTTCGGCGGCGCATTCACCGTGGTGTAGTAATGCAGGTCCGGCGAATACTGGGTAAAGACCGTACCGTTGTAGAAGAACTCGCGGCTCAGCGTGTCGGTTTCTGCTACCGCATGAAATCGATCACGCCCAACCACCTGCAAGGTGCTGGTGCCCTGGATTTGCAGCTTCTGCCCCGTTTCCAGCACGGTGTCGTGGGTGATCGCTGCCTTGACTTCAAAGCGCGACAAGCTACGCAGATAGTTGCCCATCTGGGTGAGCTTTTCGACCACCTTGGGGTTGACGACCGCCTGCGCGGTAGCGTCCGCAGCGGCGTCTTCTGCCCTGGCTTGTAGCGCGCAGGCCGCCAGCAATGCCAGCAACCATGTGGCTTGTTTTCGAATCATTTGCGTTCTCCAGCATTTATAAAAAACGTCTTGAGAAATAGAACGCCCGAGGCGAGGGGGGTGCGGTCGGCTTGCCGCGACGGGTAACGCGTGCTGTGTAAGGGGCGCCCGACACCTCTGTGTTCTAGCACCGCATTACACCTTTGTAATTATTTTCCACGGCAACTTACGGACGGCGGCCAGGCTGAAACCGGCGCCGGGTATGTCTCATTCCGTTTGTAAGAACCTGTCAGCAATGCACCGCCTTTGTGCCTATATTGGTCGGACGTCTGCGGCATCCCTCTGCCGCACACGCGACCAGATTCCCTTAAAGCAGCTTTGAGCTGCATATCCAGGACGGGACCAGGCATCCCGTCCGGCGGGAGGTAATTGCGATGTTCAGCAACTCGGGTTCACGCACGCCGCATGCTCTGCGGCCGCGCGCTCAGGCACTGGCATTAGAGCCGCGCATTTTGTTTGATGGCGCGGTGGCTGCCGCGGTCGAACAGCATCACGCGGATGCCCACCACGCCACCGCCGATACCGGGCACGCGGTAAAGGCGCTGCCTGCACTCAACACGCTGCGAAACGCCGACACTGCGGCCGGCCCAGCACGTGCGTCCACCGACAGCCGCTCCAGCCCCGGGCCCGCTCGCCATGCGGATGCCGAACCTGCAACTTCCACCGCTGTATCGGCACGCGCTAGCGCCGCCGCACCGATCAACCTGGTGGTCATTGACAGCCGTGTGGCTGACTACGCCGAATTGCTCACACAATTGCCTGCCAGCAGCAAGGTGCTGGTCATCAATAGCGGCGACAACGCCATCGCCCGCATCAGCGCTGCATTGGCGGGATTGGGCAAGGTTGATTCAATCCAGATTTTTTCGCATGGCGCGGCCGGGCAATTTACGCTCGGCGATCAGGCTTTCACTGCGGATACCCTCAGCCAGTCGGCCAGCAGCCTGGCCGCGTGGCGCGCCGACCTTAACCCCGGCGCTGACATCCAGTTATATGGCTGTGATGTCGGTGCGGGTACGGCGGGCAGGGCATTAGTGGACAAGCTGGCTGCCATCACCGGCGCCGATGTGGCGGCATCCAGCAACGCCACCGGCAACGCCAGCGTCGGGGCAGACTGGCAACTGGAAACCACGCACGGCGACATCGACAAAGCCATTGCCTTGAGCGCCAACGCGCTTGGCGCTTATCACGACGTGCTGGCCAACGCCAACCCTACGGTGACGGTGTCCGCGGGCGGCGACGTATTGCTGGGCACGCAAGCCACCTTTGAGGTCACCCTGACCAACGCCTCTAGCCAGGTGGGCTACGGTCCCTTTATTGATTTGCTGATGCCCGCCACCGGTAAGGATGGCAATGATGGCCTCAGCTTTGTTTCGGCTAGTTATCTGGGCCAGTCCGTCACCGCTTACGTGTTGACATTTGATTCCAATGGCCAGGCCGTGCATCCGCTCGCCAGGGATAGCGCCGGCAATGCCCTGGTGATCAACGCCGCCAGCTACGGCTTGCGCGCGGGTGACCAGTTGGTGGTGTTGCAGTTGCCATTTGGCAGCGTGTCGCAGGCGCAACCCGCCATCACCGTGCAAGTGACGGCCGCGCTCAGCAATCTGGCCGATACATCGCTCACCAATGGCGCCCCCGACCTGACGGTGCAGGCGCGCGGTGGGTTTCAGTTTGGCAACGATGCCCTCGACAATCCCACGGCAGATCCCAGTCTGGTTGAGGCCGCGCTGCAAAGTGTGGTGTTCCATCCCACGCTGGTCACCGTGACTCAAACGCTGGATATGACGGAAGGCGAAACCACCACCGGCCCCAACTACGTGCATAACCTCACCGTCACCGGTACGCCAGCCAGCGGCCAGACCTTGTCGGATGTGGTCATCACGCATGATGTGCCGGGCGCGGTGCAGGTCACCGCCATTACCCCGGGTGGCGGCGGCACGCTAACGGCGTTGACACTGGCGGATGGCCGCACGCTCACCGATCCCACCTTGATGCAGGCCGCCATTGCCAGTGACACGGTGTTTATCACGCGATATACGGTCAGCTACACCAATGTCAGCGCGCCCATCAGCACCGTAGTCAGCTTCTACGTGCCGCAAAGCGACGCCAATGGCCAGCCCATCCTGAACCCCACCACCGGCGCGCCCGTCACGATCGCTTTTGCCGCACCCACGGCCACAGGCGATTGGGTGCCTTTAGACCCGCGGGATTCCGACCCGGTCGGCAGCCAGATTGACTTTACCGGCACCGGGTCCACCGAAGGCGGCAGCTTTGTAGCCACATCGATCACGCTCAGCAAGACGGTGACCATCAGCACCGATGCCGGCAGCAGCGGCTTATCGCCGGGCGACACGCTGGGCTATACGCTCAATGTGGCGATTTCGGATTATTTTGCCTTTGGCGAAACGCTACTGCGTAACGGCCATTTTGAAATTGTCGATCAGCTATCCGATGGCCAGACGCTCACTGGCACGCCCACGTTTACCTTCAGCAGCGGCGGCGTCAGCCATACGGTGGCGTTGGTGGTGACTAGTACGGTAAACGCCGACGGCAGCACCACCCTGCATTTTGATCTAGCCGCCTCAGCACTCAATGGCATCAGCGAAGGCGCGTTGATTGGCGACCTGGCGTTCGACAACAACCAGGAAGGCGCCACCACCGCCACGATCAGCTACAACGCGCTGGTAGATCAGCGCTACACCAGCACTTATCGCCAGAGTGAAATCAATGAAGGCGACACGCTCGGCAATAACGCCACCGTGACGGGCACATTGCTGGTGGACAGCGTCAACCTTAGCGGCGCGTCCGCCAGCGATGGCAGCAGCACGACATCAACTGTTCCGACGCACACGGTGGATATCAACATTGCCAGCGTCAACGGCGGCGCGCCCCCCAGCAGCGGCGAGCTCAACCCCGGCGATGTGGTGACATTCACCCTGAGCTACGACCTGGTGACCGGTGACTATGAGCAGCTGAAATTAACCGCGTACCTGCCGCTGCCGTTGCTGGATCTGGCGGGTATTACGTGGTCGCAGGGCAGTGGTGTCGGGCAGTGGCATCTGGGCGCGGGCAATACCAACGCCGATGCCATCGACAGCGTGACCACCGCCGCAGGCAACGCGGTGGTTTTCAATTTCGGCGATTACGCCACGGCGGTTAACGGCAGCCGGATCGAGCTGGTGTTTACCTTGCGCGTGGGCGATACGCCGTATGCCGATCAACGTTCGCTGAACGTGCTGGCGCAATCAGACCAGCTCACCACGCAAACCCAGCAGCATCTGGTGTCATCCGACGTGGCTGAGATTGTGTCGGTGGCCGAGCCAGACCTGAGCATCAGCCATGGCGTAGTGTCCGCCAGCGCGGGCAGCGTAACTGGCGCCACGGGCAGTTGGAACGCACCCGGCAGCAGCGGCGTGCCCTTCAGCGGCAGCATCACCGACCCCGGCGCGGTCAACGGTGACGTCACCGGCATCGACGCCGGTGATACGGTGCGCCTGGCCACAGCGCTGGAAAACACCGGCGGTGGCGGCGCGTTTAATGTGCAGACGCTGGTCACCTTGCCGACAGGGCTCAGCTTTGTCGGCGGCTCGCTGGCGGCGGCCAATTTACAAATCTATCGCGGCGATGGCACGCAGTTGCTGCTCGGCACCGATTACAGCGTCAGCGGCAGCAGCATTACGTTTCTGGATGCCGGTGGCGTGGCCACGCTGGCGCCGGGTCGCAGCGGCACCAGTGCCGATACCAGCGGCCACAATGTGGTGGTCATCACCTATGACGTCAGCGCCAACAGCGGTATCGCCGCGGCCAGTACGCTGCAAACCAGCGCCACCTTGTCGCACTACGCCAGCGTCGCCGGCGGCACCGACTTCACGCCCACCGATGTGGTGGATACGGCCAACGCGCAGATGGCCAGCCCCAACGTCAGCACCGTGTTCAAGGACGGCACGCTCACCGACGATGACAGCACCGCAGCGCAAACCACAGGCGCCAATCTGGTGATCGGCGAGGGCATGACCTACGACCTGGTGGTTACGCTGCCCGAAGGCAGTACCCAAAATCTGCGGCTGGATGACCTGATCCCGGCAGGCATGCGTCTGGACACCAGTTTCAATGGCGGACTCGGCTATCAGCTCATCACCACCGCAGCCGGCAGTGGCGCACTGGCGGCAGACTTTGGCGGCACGGTCACCATGGCGGGCGTCAGCGGGATCGGTGGCGCGCTGGGCAATGATGGCATCGGTGCGCGCTGGACCTTCAGCAACGCCAGCGCCACGGCGGACAACAACAGCGGCAACAACAGCTTTGTAATGCGCGTGGTACTGGTCGCCGACAATGCCAGTGGCAACCAGGCGGGCATTACGCGCAGCAATAGCGCGCAGTTGGTCTTTAGCGACCCTGACGGCGACAGCGCCAACGGCAGCGTCGCGCTGGATCGCACCGTAATGCAACAGACGACCGCGCCCGTCATCAACATCGTCGAGCCCACCCTGACCGTAACGCAAACGCTGGCGACTGACCCCGGCGTGGGCGTGGATGCGGGCGACACCGTGGAATACGACATCACCATCAGCAACGGTAACGGCAGCACCGATTTCAATGCCTACGACATCCAGTTTGCCGATACGCTGCCGGTCGAACTGAGCAACCTGAGTCTGCTGGGCGTGAGCTACAACGGCAGCGCCAGCAACAACGGCGGCAGTGATTTTGAACTGGTTGGCGGCGTATTGCGCAGCGCCAGCGGGGCCAATATCGATATCGGCAAAGGCGGTTCGATTACCTTGCGCGTTTCGGGCCAGGTGCAGGCGGCGGCAGCCAATGAAGAACGCTTCAGCAATACCGCCAGCGTGCAATGGACCAGCCTGGACGGCAGCGTCAGCGGCGAACGTAGCGGCGCAGACGGTGTGCTCAATGGTGGCAGTCTTAACGATTACCGCAGCGACAACACTTTGGTGGTGCCGATCGCGCAAGGCGTGCAGATTTCGCATATTGGTGGCCTGCCCGATACCGCGGCACCCAACCCGACTAGCACCGACGAAACCACGGCGATCGGCGAAATCGTGCGTTATCGCGTGGTAGGTATCGTGGCGGAAGGCAGCAGCAATGACTTCAGTTTTCAGGTGACGTTGCAAAACGGCTTGCAGTTTATTAACGACGGCAGCACGCGCATCGCCTTTGTGTCCAGCAACGGCATTAGCACCAATCTGAGCGATCTGATTACCAGCGGCACCTTGCAAGTGACCGGGGATCAGCACAGCGCCGAAGTGCAGGCCATCACGCCCGATCTATCCGGCGCTGCTGCCACCGGCGTATTCAATACTGGCGCACATCTGGATATCAGCACCGATGCCAGCGGCAACCAGGTGCTGACCTTCCACCTGGGCAATCTGGTCAATAGCGACAATGATGCGGATCACGAAGGCGTGGCGCTGGAGTTCAATGCACAGGTGCTCAATGTGGCCAGCAATAGCGATGGAAAAACGCTGAGCGTCAGCGCGATCGATCGTGCGGGTAGCACCGATTTGTCCACGGCCGCCAGCGTGGTCGAACACGTGGTCGAGCCCACGCTTACCGGCCTCAACAAACAAATCACCGCGTTTGACCCCAACCCCAGCGGCAGCAGCGGCAGCGCCACGGTCGCAATCAGCTTTAGCGCCAGTGGCGATGCGCCCGCGTTTAATACCGAGCTAAGCGATGGCTACCCGGCCGGCAGCAATCTGACGCCACTCAGCGTGGCCATCAATGGCACGGTGTATGCGCTCAATGCCGTGCCTGGGGCGATTGGTTTTAGCTACACCGTCACCGGCAACAGCATCGACGCCACGTTTGCGCGGCTCGATCCCGGCACCACGGTGCAACTGGTTTACCAGGTCACCTTGCCCAACAGCAGCAGCATCGCCAGCACCGACGCCCGCCTGACCTGGACCAGCTTGCCTGACAGCTTTAGCCAGTGGGGCGGTTCCAGCGTGGGCAGTGCGGGCGGCAGCACGGGCGAACGGACCGGTACGGGCAGCTCACCCAATATCTACACGCGCACCGAGGGTGCGGGCCTGGGCGTCATCGGCGGCACCTTGTGGGACGACACCGCTTCGGCCAGCGCCGACGCCACGCCCGATGGCGCCGGGCTGGCCGGGCTGACGGTCACGCTGACCTGGGCGGGCGTCGATGGCGACTTTGCCACCACCGCCGACAATCTGACGTACACCACCACGACCGACGCCAATGGCCACTATCTGTTTGGGGTGCTGGCGGCGGGCAATTATCAGATCAGCACGCCGGCCACGGCGACCTTTGCCCAACCGGTGGGGGATGTCGCCGTGCGCATCGATAGCGATAGCGCCAGCGCTTTGGGCCAGATCAATCTAACGCTGGGCGAGGCGGCCACCGGCAGCGCCAATGCCGGATATGTTGAGCAAAACGACGCCCCGGTCAATCATTTACCCGCCAGCCTCAGCGGCGCCGAAGACCTCAGTTTTAACCTGGCCGGCCTGAGCATCAGCGACGTCGACGCCGCCAACGGCGCCATGCAAGTGACGCTCACGGTCGCCCATGGTGTGCTAAGCCTGAGCAGCACCCCGGCTGGCGTTAGCGCAAGTGGGCAAAACAGCGCCACGCTGGTGCTCAGTGGCAATGTCGCCAATATCAACGCGGCCCTCGCCGGGCTGCTTTACCAGGGCAACAGCAACTACAACGGCAGCGACACGCTGACCATGACCACCAGCGACAACGGCAATTTTGGGGATCATGACGGCAATGGCATACCGGGCCAGGCCAGTGACGCGTTGAGCGTGCAAAACACGCTGGCCATTGGGGTGACGGCGGTCAACGATGCGCCGGTCGGTGCGGCTGATGTGGCTTCCGCCAGTGAGGCGGGCGGCACCAGCAATCTAACGCCCGGCATCGATCCGCGCGGCAATCTGCTCAGCAACGATACCGACGTGGATATCGCCACCAATGGCGACAGCCTGCGCGTGGTCACCATCACCAACAGCAGCGGCGTAACGCATGGCTTGCCCAATATCGGCAGCTCGGTGCTCAACGGCCTGTATGGCGCGCTGACGCTCAATAGCAGCGGCGGTTATCAATACACGGTGGATAACAGCAATGCCGCCGTACAGGCACTGCGTCTGAGCGGGCAGACGCTGACTGAAACCTTTACTTATGTCTTGTCGGATGTCGCCAATGCACACGCAACGTCCACGCTGACCATCACGATCCACGGCGCAAACGATACCCCCACGCTTAGCGCCGACAGCGGTAACGCCACCGAGGCAGGCGGGGTACTGAATAGCACCGCGGGTAGCGCCGCTACGGGCAACGTGCTGACCAACGACAGCGACGTGGATAGCGCCGGCAATGGCGAGGCCTTGCACGTCACCGGCATCCGCAACCAGCCGGTCAGTGACACCGGCCCGTTGACCAACGTGGCAAGTGGCAGCACCAGTGCCAACGGCACGCAAATCGTCGGTGCATTTGGCACGCTGACCCTGGGCGCGGACGGCAGTTATCGCTACGTGGTCGATAACAACAACGCGACGGTGCAGGCGCTGAGTGCCAGCAGTCCCGCCTTGCAAGACACATTCAGTTATCAAGTCACCGATGCGGGCGGACTCAGCGCGTTGGCCAACCTGGTCATCAATGTGCATGGCGC
This sequence comes from Silvimonas sp. JCM 19000, assembly GCF_054652575.1. Classification (NCBI taxonomy): domain Bacteria; kingdom Pseudomonadati; phylum Pseudomonadota; class Betaproteobacteria; order Neisseriales; family Chitinibacteraceae; genus Silvimonas; species Silvimonas sp. JCM 19000. The sequence goes on from NZ_BAAIHC010000001.1 coordinate 486,924, forward strand.
CAACGACAATCCGCTGGCGAGTGATGACGCGGCCAGCACCACGGCCGGCTCGGTGGCGCTGGGCACGGCCGAAATCAACCCGAGCGGCAATGTGCTGACCGACGCCAGCCGCCCTGGCAGCACCACGCAAGCGGGCGGCAATGGCATTGACACCGATGTGGACGCGCTCGACCAGGCTGCCGGTGCCTTGACGGTAACCGGGGCGCGTACCGGCAGCGAAAGCGCGGGCGGCGCGTTTGGCAACGTGACGGCTGGCAGCAGCGCGGCCAGTAATGCATTGGTGCTGGTGGGGCAATACGGCACGTTGCGGCTCGGCGCCGATGGCAGTTACAGCTATGACGTCGACAGCACCAATGCGGCGGTACGGGCGCTGAACGCCAGCGGTACGCTCAGCGACCGCTTTACTTATCGCATCAGCGATAGCACCGGCCTGACCGACACCGCGCAACTGGTGGTGACCGTGCATGGTGTTAACGACCAACCGCTGCCGGTGGCCGATACCGCCCAGGCGCAAGAAGCGGGCGTTAGTGCGGGCATCAACCCCAGCGGCAATGTGTTAAGCAATGACGCTGACCCCGATGGCGACAGCCTGAGCGTCAGCGCCATCCGCACCAGCGGCGGCGTGGCAGGCAGCGTGGGCGCGGCGCTACTCGGGCAATTTGGCAGCCTGACCTTGAACGCCGACGGCAGCTACAGCTATGTGGTGGATAACGCCAATGCACAAGTGAACGCGCTGCGTACCAGCGCCGACACACTCAGTGAGCAATTTGTCTATACCGTCGCGGACGGCCACGGCGGCAGCAACACAGCCACGCTGACCCTGGTTATTGCCGGGCAGAACGATGCGCCCGTGGCCCAGCCCGACCACGGCGACGCCACCGAAGCGGGCGGCAGCGCCAATGCCACGCCGGGCATCGATGCCACTGGCAATGTGCTGAGCAATGACAGCGATGTCGACAGCGGCGACAGCAAGACTGTCAATGCCGCGCGCAGCGGCACGCTGGCGGCGGGCGGCGCACTGACCAGCGTGAGTACGGCCACCGTGCTCAGCGGCCAGTACGGCACGCTGACGCTGCAATCCGACGGCAGTTATGTCTATGCCGTGGATAACAACAACGCCAGCGTCAACGCGCTGGCGCCGGGCCAAAGCCTGAACGATGTATTTACCTATCGCGTGGTCGATGCGGGCGGGGCCACTGCCAGCGCCGAAATCCAGATCAGTGTGCACGGCGCCTGGGATGCACCGGTGGCGCATCTCGATCTCAACTATGCCTTGTCCGACAACGGCAATGGTGTGCGCGTCGACGCGCAGGGTCTGGTCTTGCGCAACGACACCGATGTCGACAATGGCGACCATCTCACCGTCACGGCCGTGGGCACGGGCATACCCACCAGTAATCCGACGCTGAATGTCGTAGCGGCGGGCTCGTCCAGCAGCAGCAACGCCACGGTACTGATCGGCACCTATGGCACGCTCACGCTGGGCGCAGATGGCTCTTACAGCTATGTCATCGATGTCAATAATCCAACCGTGGTGGGCCTGACCGGCAGGCAATTCCGGCTGGATGAATTCAGCTACCAGGTCACGGACGCGGGCGGGCTGCACGATGTCGGCCGGCTCAGCATTATTGTGCGCGGCCGCAATGATGCTCCGCTGCCGACCCATGACAGCGCAGTCGCAGTGGAGGCGGGCGGAGACCAGAACACCAGTGCGGGCGTTAACCCAAACGGCAACGTACTGAGCAACGACACGGATCCCGATGGCGATACCTTCAGCGTGGTCTCATTACATGCGGGCAGCGGTCTAACCGGACCCTCGGTGGGCGCGGGCACGCCGCTGCAGGGCAACTACGGCGTGCTCACGCTCAACACCGATGGCAGCTGGAGCTACGCCGTCAACAACGATTTGCCCGCCGTACAGGCTTTGCGCAGCGCCGGACAAACGCTCAGCGATCAGTTCACCTATGTAGTGGCCGACCAATGGGGTGCCAGCGCCAGCACCACGCTGACAGTGGTCATCGAAGGCGCCAATGACACTCCGGTGGCGCACGACGATACGGCCAGTGCGCAGGAGGCGGGCGGCGTGCATAACGCCACGGCAGGTCTGGATCCGTCCGGCAATGTACTGAACAACGACAGCGACGTGGACAGCGTTGCCAATGGCGAAAGCGCCAGCGTGGCCAGTTTTGCCAACAGCCAGGGCGACACCGCGGTTGCGGGCAACGCCCTGGCGGGTTTGTATGGCACGTTGACGCTCAGCGCTGACGGCAGCTGGCATTACGCCGTCGACAACAACAACGCCACGGTCGAAGCGCTGCGGGCCAGTAGTGCGCCGTTAACCGAAGTATTCAGCTATCAAATGCAGGACGCCGCAGGCGCCACGGCCAGCGCGCATTTGACGATCCAGATCAGTGGCGTGAATGACGCCCCAGTCGCGCACGACGACAGCAATCTGGCCACCGACCAGACCCCCGCGCCGCAAGCCAGCGGCAATGTGCTGCCCAATGACACCGACGTCGATGCAGGCGACAGCCTGAACGTGATCGGCGTTCACAGTGGCGGCAAAGACAGCACGGGTGCGCCGGGGCAGATCGGTCAGCCGTTGGCGGGGCAGTACGGCACTTTAACGCTGCACGCAGATGGCAGTTACAGCTACCAGATCGATCTGAGCAACCCGGCCGTGCTGCAGGCAGCAGGCAGGGGGCAAGTATTGGCCGATCGGTTTACCTACACCACTGCCGACCAGCAAGGCGCAAGCGACCAAGCGGTGCTGACCATCCATCTTGATATTTCTGCGCCGTATATTCCTCCAGCGGGCGGCGCCGGGCCGCATGCCGATAGCCGCTATGACCCGACCTCTGCAAGGCCCGATATCCGCCAGGTCGAGCCGGTGGTGTACGTGACGCCCGAGGTGCAGGCCAATGAAATCGAACTGATGGTCAACGCATGGGAAGCCGACGGCAGCGACCTTGATCTGGTGCGACCGTTGCAATTGCAAAGCACATCGCTGGGCGCAGGTCTGGGGCAAATTGATGGCGTGTTTGTGGCCAATGCCGTTCGTGCCAGCCGTCTGATCAGCGAAATGGAAACGGCCTGGGTGGAGGGCCGGCATAGTCGCATCGACTTGAGCGCAGACCAGTTGCTGAGTGACCCGTCTGCGTTTGCCCCCAGTGCCGCGGCGATGCTGCATAACCAGCCCGCGCATCATCCCGCCGTGGACGTACCCGACGCTGCGGAACGGCCTGCGGCGCAGCACCCAACCCGTCACGATCATCCGCCGGCCCATCCAGCGCACAAGCCCCACCAGGCCGCGCTGATTGCACCCGCATTCAGCACGCAATTACTTAACGCCGCACCTGCCTTACCTTCGCTCGGAAACGCCTGGACGCCGCGCCAGCAACAAGAGGCCTGATCTGCCCATGCCCGCACTCTCTATTGTTTTGCCCCCCTTACCACGGCGCACGCTCAGCGTGCTTTCCAGCCTGTTGCTGGTGGCTTGTTCCGCCATGCAGCCCAAGCCCGCCACCGAAGCTGAAATGCGTGACCGGCTGATAGGCGATCAGGTGCAGATGTACGCGCAGCAAGAACCGGTGACCGGCCCGTTGACCTTCTATGACGCGGCGGCGCGTGCGCTGAAATACAACCTGGATTACCGCCTCAAGCTGATGGAAAGCGCGTTGGCCGCCAATCTGCGCGACGTGCAAGCCTATGAAATGCTGCCCCGGCTGGTGGCGTCGGCGGGCTACAACAGCCGCAGCAATGATTCGGGCGGTACCTCCATCGGCATTGAAGACCGCCAGGTCAGCCTGCGGCCTTCGACGTCGGAAGAGCGCTATCACAAGCTGGATAGTCTGGGGCTGAGCTGGAGCCTGCTCGACTTTGGTGTGGCCTATTACCGCACGCAACAAAAGTCTGATCAGGTGCTGATGGCCGAAGAACGTCGGCGCAAAGTGGCGCAAAACGTGCTGCAGGATGTGCGCAATGCTTATTGGCGCGCGCTGGGGGCACAGCGGCTTAAGCCCGAGGTCGACCAATTGCTGACACGCACCCGCAGCGCCCTGGCTGCGGCGCGCCAGGCTGAGCAAAAAGGCCTGTTGCCGCGCCAGGAAATCCTGGCCTATCAACGCGCCTTGCTTGATTCCATCTACCTGCTGACCGTACGCCGGCAAGACCTGGAGATGGCGCAATCCGAGCTGGCGGCGTTGATGTCTTTGCCCCCTGGCTCACCGATGATCCTGGCCGATCAGCAAGAGGCCAGCTTGCCTGATATGAACGTCAGCGAGCACGGGCTGGAAATGCTGGCCATGGAGCATCGGCCGGAAATTATGGAGGAGTGGTATCGCAAGCGCGTTAACCAGAACGACCTGAATATCGCCAAAGCGCAGCTGTGGCCCAACGTGGGCCTGGACTGGAGCGCGCAATACGATTCCAACGAGTATCTGTACAACAATCACTGGTCGCAAATCGGCCTGCAAGTATCGGTTAACCTGCTGAAATTGCTGCAATACCCGGCGCTGAATGCCGAGCAAAGCGCGCAGGGTGCGACGGACGATATGCGGCGGATTGCGCTGTCGATGGCGATTCTGACCCAGGTGCGCGTGGGCAACCTGCGCTATCGGCTGGCACGGCAAGAAATGGAATTTGCTGACGAAAGCCTGCGCGTGGACACAAGCCTGCTGGACTATGCCCGCGCTGCCAAAACCACGACATTTGGCTCGGAACTGGAAGTCATCCGCGCCGAGGGTCGCTATCTGTTATCGCGTTATCAGCGCGAGGCCGCGTATTCCGATGCGCAAGCGGCGTGGGGCCGTTTGTATAACTCGATTGGCTTTGATGTGCTACCGGACACCATAGAAAAAGATGACCTCAAAACCCTTGCTCAGGCTATTCAGAACACCGTTACCGCCACGCCCCAATTGCGCTCGGATCTGGCCGACAAAGCCACGCCGGTGCCGCTGGATGCTTCGGCGCCTGCGACGCCTTGATGCATACTTGCTGGCGATCTGTGCAAGCGTGAGCCTCGCTGCACCGACGGCCAATGACGACGCCAACGCCATCCGTGTGCTGCTGGCGCCACGGCTGGAAACCACCTTGTCGGTGCAGATGACCGGCACCTTGACCGACCTGCGCGTCACGCTGGGCAAGCGCGTGGGCAAAGGCGCGGTGTTGGCGCAGCTGGATTGCGCTGAAGTACAGGCCCGCGCCAATGTGGCCAAAGCCGAGCTGGCCATGGCCAAGCAGAATCTAAGCGCCAAAAAGAGCCTGCAACAACTGAATGCGGCAGGCGACATCGAAGTGGCCACCATGCAGACCGAAGTAGACAAAGCCACTGGTGCCCTGGCGCTAAGTTCGGCCCAGTTGGGTTATTGCCGGGTGGTGGCGCCCTTTGCCGGTCGGGTGGCCAAGGTCTACGCCAAGCCTTATCAAACCCTGAGCGCGGGTACACCGGTGGCGGATCTGGTCAGTGATGGGCCGCTCAAAGTGCGCCTGAATGTGCCTTCGACCTTGCTGGCCAAACTCAAGCCCGGGGTCAAACTCGACATCAATATCCATGAGACCGGGCAGACTTATCCGGCCCACGTCAGCGCCGTCAATGCGCGTGTGGATGCAGTGGCGCAAACCGTAGAACTGGAGGCGCAACTGGACGGCGAACATCCTGAACTGATCGCGGGCATGAGCGGTACTGCGCGCATTGCGGGCGGTGCATGAGCGACGCGGGCGCGGCTTCTTCTCTCGCGCAAGCCCAGTTGCCGCACCCGCAATTGCTGCTGCATCTGGCTGGCTTGCGTGACCGGGCACTGGCGACCCCCAGCCTGGCCGCGCTGGCGTTCAGCATTGCCAACGATACCTATGAGCTACTGCAATTTCGCCAGGCTGTGGTCTTTGCCGAATACGGCAACCGGCTGGAACTGCTGTGTATATCCGGTCTGGCCAGACCCACTGAAGACTCGCCCTATTTGATCTGGCAGCAGCGCACCTGCCGTTGGCTGGTGGCGAACCACGGCGCCGATGCGCCGGTCTGGCTGGCCCGCGCAGCGCTGGATCTACCCGATGACATCGCCGAAGGCTGGGCCGAATGGTGGCCTGCTGGCGTATGGTGCGTACCGCTGCAACAAACGGGGTCGCCGCGACTGGGCTGGGCGTTTTTTTTGCTGGACGGTCCGCCGCCCGAGCTGGTTCAAAGCCTGCTGGAAGGCGTGCGGCAGACCTGGGCGTATTGCTGGGCCGCGCTCACGCGCCAACGCATCGCCTGGCATTGGCGGCCCCGGCGCACCCACGTGTTACTGGGGCTGGTGCTGCTGGCGGCGCTGCTCGCAATCCCGGTGCCGCAAACAGTGCTGGCTCCGGCGGAGATTGTCTCCAGCGATGCGCGCGTGATCAGCAGTCCCATCGATGGCGTCATCGAACGCATTGCGGTGCGGCCCAATCAAGCCGTTGCAGCGGGGGCGTTGTTGTTTACGCTGGACGAGACCTCGCTGCGTAGCCGGGTGGAAGTATTGAGCAAACAAGTGGCGGTGGCCGATGCCGAATTAATGGCTGCCAGCCAACGCGCCTTTGACAATCCGCAGAGCAAAAGCGACCTGACCGTCCTGGCCGGCACCGCGCAGCAACGCCGCGCAGAACTGGCCGCCGTACAGGCGCAACTGCAACGCACCCAGGTGACCGCGCCTGAGGCCGGCGTTGCTGTATTCAGTGACCCGAACGACTGGCTGGGCAAGCCGGTGATGACCGGCGAGCGCATCCTGCAACTGGCTGACCCGCACAAGCCCGCCATGCTGATCCAGCTGGCGGTGGCGGATGCGATCGCGCTCGACCCGGGCGCCAGGGTGACGTTGTATCTGACGGCGTATCCGTTGACGCCGGTGCATGGCGAAATTCTGGAAACCAGTTATCAGGCACGCACCGGCGATGATGGCGTGGTGGCGTATCGCTTGCTGGCCACAGTGGAAGGCCAGCCCGCGCAATTGCGGCTGGGCTTGCATGGCACCGCCAAACTGTATGGCCAGAAGGTGAGCCTGGCGTATTACCTGTTGCGACGTCCCTTGGCCGCAGCGCGCGCGTGGTTGGGCTGGTGATGGATGCAGCCGCGCCATTACCCCCTTTGCGCGACGATCTGCGCCTGGAGGCCACCGGCAGCGACGCCGACGGCGCGCCCGGCTGGGTAATCCAGGACGCGGTGCGCAACCGTTTTTTTCGCATCGGCTGGCTGGAATTTGAATTTCTGCGGCGCTGGCATATGCCACCCGCGCAAATCTGCAGCGACATCGCGACGCACACCGCATTACGGCCCGAAGACGCGCAGCTGGCCGAATTCCGGCACTTTCTGGATCAGCATCAATTGCTCCGCCCCGACGCACAGGCGAGCGCCCGTTTACAACGGCAAGGGCAGGGCGAACGTTGGTTTTCGTGGTCGTGGTTTTTGCATCACTATCTATTTTTCCGGATTCCACTGCTGCGACCGCAACAATGGTTGGGCCCGATCGCGCATGCCTTGCGCGGGCTGTTTACGCCCTGGGCCGCTGCTGCTGTGGTCGGGCTCACCGTGCTGGGCATCGTGTTGACCTTGCATCAATGGGATACCTTTCGGGCCGCGGTAGTGGAGTCTTTTTCGCTCAACGGGCTACTGAGTTTTGGCCTGGCCCTGGCGCTGGCCAAGGCTTTGCACGAGCTAGCGCATGCGCTGGTTGCCACCCGGCTGGGACTGCGGGTGGCGCATATGGGCGTGGCCTTTGTGGTGATGTTTCCGATGCTGTACACCGACACCGGCGAGAGCTGGAAACTCAGTCGCTCGCGCCAGCGCCTGGCGATTGCTGCGGCCGGCATCGTGTGTGAACTGGCCTTGGCCGGATTGGCTACGCTCGGTTGGGCGCTCAGTGAGCCGGGCGCATGGCGCAATGCATTGCTGTATCTGGCGACCACCAGTTGGATACTGTCGCTAGGGCTGAATGCCAGCCCGTTTATGCGTTTTGATGGCTATTTCATCTTGTCCGATCTGCTGGATTTTCCCAATCTGCACGAACGTGCTTCGGCCCAGGCGCGGGTGGCGTTGCGGCGCGGCTTGTGGGGACTGGATGAAGCGTGGCCCGAGCACTTTGCCCCCGCGCGCCGTCGTGCGCTGATTGCGTTTGAATGGCTGACCTGGATGTATCGGCTGCTGCTGTTTGCGGGCATTGCCGCCACCGTATATTTCTTCTTTTTTAAAGTGCTGGGTCTGTTGCTGTTTTGCGTTGAGGTGGGCTGGTTTATCGTCATGCCGATTCAGCGCGAGCTGGCCTGGTGGTGGGCCCAACGCGCGCGCATTTCCACGCTGCGCCGTATCGGTTTCTGGCTGTTACTGGCGGCGCTGCTGCTGGTGTTGGCGCTGCCTTGGCGCAGCCAGACTGCCGCCGTGGGCGTGGCGCGTTCCGAACATCAGCTGCGGGTATTCACACCGTTTGCGGCACGGATCGAACAGATACGCACCGTAGGCAATGTCGCCGCTGGCAGCACGTTGCTCACGCTGCAAGAGCCCGACATCAGCGCACGCATTAGCAGCAGCGAAGCTGGCTTGCGCGGCTACCAGGCTCGGTTGGCGGGCTTGCTGGCGGATACCAGCGGGCTGGAGCAGCAGGCTGCAACGCGCCAGCGTATCAACGTACAAGCTCAGGAAACCCAAGCCGCCCGGCTGGAAGTAGCGCGACTGACCCTGACCGCGCCGTTTGCGGGCCGCTGGCTGGATGTCGACCCCACGCTGCGCCCTGGCCAATGGGTGAATGCCAAAACGCAACTGGGTATCCTGGTGGACCCGCAGCACTGGCAAGTGGACGCCTACGTCAAACAGGATGATCTGCAACAAATCAAGCTGGGTGCGGCGGTACGGTTCTATCCGCACGGTCAGACCAGCGTGCTGGCCGGGTCGGTGTTGTCGGTGAGCAGCACGCGGGTTAAACAACTGGAACAGCCACTGCTGGCGTCACGCTACAAAGGTCCGATCCCGGTCGCCGCCGAGCGCGATACGCTGGTACCCAATCCGGCGGTATTTCATGTGCTGGTACAGCTGGACCAGCCGCCGCCCGGCTTGTGGGAAACCCGGGGTGAACTGCAGATAGAGGGCGAGCGCCGCAGCGTACTGGGCGAGGCAGGCCGACACTTGCTGGCGGCCTTGTTGCGAGAGAGCGGGTTTTAGCGTTATCGCACGATGCTTGATGTCCACCTTCCCGCCGGGATCTAGCTGGAGCGAGCGTCATCGTCGGTGGCAAACCCGCTGAATACATTGCGAACCAGCAAGACCAACTCGGCCGTGCGCGGGTGGTTAATAGAGTAATAAATCCGGTTGGCATCGCGGCGGGCCACCAGCACCTGTTTTTCCCGTAATTGCGCCAGGTGTTGTGACACGTTGGACTGAGCGGATCCGATGTGCTCACTGATGTCGTGCACGTGCATTTCACCTGCAGCCAACAAGCAGACTATTTTCAGCCGGGTAGGGTGTGCCATGGCCTGAAGTGCCCGCGACGCTTGCGTGATCTGGTCGGGGTCTAATGCTTGAGCGTACGCCTCCGGTGAATCATGCATTGTTGTGCTCAACTTGCTGGAGGTTCCGTCACAACAAGAAGCTTGCGGGCGGAGGACCCCGCCCCCAGGGCAGCGTCCTCCGCCAAACGCAATCTTCCGCTTACAGATCCAGCTTGGTGACTTTGGTGCCTTCCAGATTCAGGTTAGCCATCAATCCAGCGTTGGTCAGCACAAAGCCCACCACCGGCGCGGAGACACTGCTGGTATCCACGTCGCCATTGGCGCCGATTTTGGCTAGCGCTACCGAACCATCCACGCCCGCAGTCCAGCCCTTGCTGGCAGTAAATTTGTTCAGCGCGTCTTTGGTCATAAACAAAAAGATGACTGCCTTCGATTGCGCGCCAGCCTGCAGGCCCACCGATACGGCGGCGGTGCTGTAATAACCGCTGCTGGTGCCGCCTGTGCGCAATGCGCCTTCACCGTACTCACCGCCGACGACCAGCCCGGCCGCCAGCACGCTGGGGAAGACCAGCACGCCTTGTGATTTGGCCACCAGTTCTTTTGAGCCTTTGGCCGACGCGTACAACTTGGCCAGCGCGCTATCGACGCTGGCGTCAATCGCGGAGCGCTTGTCCGCGGCACTGCCTTTGCTACCACTGGTGGTGCTGCAACCCGTTGCGGCCAGCATCGATGCGGCCAGCAACAACCCGACAAAATGGCGACGTTCCATATTAATTCTCCCGACATCGGCGAGATGTCGTTTGGTTCAGGGTTTATGTGAAGCAAGCACGGGCCGTTTAGCTGGCACCGTGAGACGGGTGGTGATGGTGGGTTAGCGTGTTGCCAGGTGCATCCGGGCTGCGGCATTGCCACAACAGCAAAGCGCCCATCGCACCCACCGCCACGCAGGCGCAAGCCGTGTAGAGCAGCTTTTCTTCCAGATCGAACATCGTGGCGATCCAGCACAGGACGACCACGGCGATCATTTCGATCGGCCACAGCACGGCTAACCAGCGCAGCGCGAAAAAATCGCCACGCGTGTTCAATTTGATGGCCACCGCCAGCGCAGGGCTCCAGAGCACCAGCAGCAACACAATAAAAAGTAATCCAGCCAGAACGATATTCATGATGGCGTCACTCCACGGTGCGGTCTGGCCTTCCCGCGCGCAATGCGGAGAAGGCCAGGCCATAGGCGACGCGGACGGTATGAACTAATTGCTGCTGCCGTTCGCTTGTTCCATCTTCTTCATGGCACCGTCGATGGCTTTTTTCATGCTTAACGTGTCTGCGCCCTGGCTAGGCGGATATTCCTGCAAGCTCTTCAGATGTTCCGCCAGATACGGCACTGCAGCGGTGGGCGCCCAAAGTTTGGTGGCGACAAATTTGCGGCCCTCGTACTGGTACTCCTCGGAGTCAGGCGTGACCTTTTCCATCGGGTCCATCAGCAGGTTCACGATATACGGCACGCTGGGGAAGGCCTTTTCGTCAAACCACGAGCCATGATGTTTAACGCCGATGTGCATTTTCCAGGCGTCTACCCGTATCGCCATCAAGTCGGTCTCGTCGTAATAAAAGATTTCGTGACGCGCGGATTTTTCGGTTTTGCCGGTCCAGTAATCCAGGTTGTTGTAGCCATCCAGGTGCACCTTGTACTTGGTGCCATTCATGGAATAACCCTTTAACAGATCCTGTTTCAGGTTCGGCAAGCCGGCGGCAGCGGCCAGCGTGGCGTACAGATCTTCGTGGCTTTGAATGCCGTTGCCTTCACGCCCGGCGGGAATATGCCCCGGCCATTCGATCAGCATCGGTACGCGTAGCCCGCCTTCCCACGTCGTGCCTTTCTCACCGCGAAACGGCGCGTAACCGCCGTCCGGAAAGAACATGAACTCATTGCCGTTATCGGTGCTGTAAATCACGATGGTGTTGTCGGCGATACCCAGATCCTTGATTTTTTGCAGAATCTTGCCGACCAGCTCGTCGTGTTCAAGCATGCGCGCTCGCACCACGTCTTCCTCAGCCCGGCCTTCGTCCACCGCCATTTGCGTGTACTTGGGATTGGGATGCGACCAGACGTGGATCGCGGTCGAGTTGTACCAGAGGAAGAACGGCTTATCGCCTTTGCCGACGCGATCCATGTACTTCAGCGTTTCATCGGTCACCTCTTGATCGATGGTTTCCATGCGTTTGCGGGTGAGGGGGCCGGTGTCGACGATCTTCTGTTTACCCACCTTGCCAAACTTGGGGTCGACCGTTGCATCGTCCGAGGTGGTGGCCCAGGTGTGCAGCACGCCCCGCGGGCCGTACTTGTCTTTGTAGGCCGGGTTTTTCTGGCCCGGATAATCAAGTTCTTCGGGCTCTTCTTCCGCATTCAGGTGATAGAGGTTGCCAAACCATTCATCAAAGCCATGCACGGTGGGCAAAAATTCGTTGCGATCGCCCAAGTGGTTTTTACCAAACTGGGCCGTGGCGTAACCCACCGATTTAAGGACTTCGGCAATCGACGGATCGCTTTTCTGGATGCCCCGGTTGGAGCCAGGAATGCCGATGGTGGTCATGCCGGTACGGATGGGCAGTTGCCCCATCACAAAGGCGGCACGACCGGCCGTACAACTGGGTTGACCGTAGTGGTCGGTAAAAATCATGCCGTTTTTGGCGATGGAGTCGATGTTAGGGGTTTGGCCCATCATGCCGTGGGTATAAGCGCCCACGTTCCACATGCCGATGTCGTCACCCCAGATCACCACGATATTGGGTTTGCGCGCCGTATTGTCCGCGGCGCTGGCTGGCGCCATCACCCCTAAGCCCACTAGCCCGACCAGCACGGCGGAGACCACCCCGCGTGCAAATTCCGGTATCAAGAACTTCACGATCTACTCTCCTTATTGGATGCCAACAGGATTGCAAAGACGTGAGGACAGCGCGCATGGCGTGGCGCGTAATCCCCTGAGCTGCTGGCATATCTAAGCCGTTACCGGCTACGGGTTTGCTTTAGGTACAGCATGAGCGAGCGTTTGCTCTCAGCGGCGCAGGGATTACAAATCGCGCGTAGAAAGTTCAATGTGAATTGAATCTAGATTCTTACGATTTCGAAAGCAAGCAATCGGATCGAGTGGTTACAAAATAAACTGACAGCGGCAGATTAAAAGCGGGTGCAGTACGCAGCCCGGTAAATTCGGGGCCGCGGACCCACCCGCGCGTTCATTTTTGAGGCACTTGCTGGCGCGCCGGCCGCCGATCAAGGCTCGGCAATCGTGAACCAGAAATCAAACTTGTCGAAGTTGCCAAGCATGTCTTTGAATTTGGCGGCGTCACCTTCAATTTTGACGTCTCCGCTCTCGGCCAGATTGCCTAATTTAAGCTTGCCCAAAGCGATGTCATCCAGCGTGCTGCGGTTTAAGGTGACGGTGCCATCCGCTTTGTCGAGCTGTTTGTCTTTGCTGTAGTTCATCACGCCGTTTTTAACCGTGAGCACGTATTTGGCATTGATGTCCGGAAAGACCAGATTGTACGAATACGCCTTGGCGCCCGCGCGCGGCCCATTCAGGTGGATGGCCAGAAAATCAAGGAACATATCGGTGGTCATGCCCTTGATGATGTCGGGTGAGCTGGTGTTTGGCGTAGCCATTTTCTTGACGCCACCACGCAATTCTTGCGCGCCGGACAGATAGAAATTGCGCGCCGGCCCAGATTCGGCCTGATAGCCCAATTGCTCCAGTGCATCCGCTTCAATATTGCGGGCGGCCTGATTTTTGGGTTCGGCAAATACCACCTTGTTGGCCACGGTGGCGGCCCAGCGGTATTCGCCTGCGGCATAGGCTTTTTTAGCCGTGGCGATCATCTTGTCAGCCCCGACCATCTCAACATATTTCTTCGCTTCTTCGGTCGGCGGCAACGGGTTGAAATTAGCCGGATTGGCATCCCAGAAGCCCAGATACAACTGGTAGGTGGCGCGGACGTTGTGCTTTAGATCGCCATAGTAGCCACGGTTGTAAAACTCTTTGGCCAGACTATCCGGCAGCACAAATTGCTCGGCAATCTCGTTCATGGTCAGGCCCTGATTGGCCATGCGCAGGGTCTGGTCATTGATGTATTTGTAGAGATCTCGCTGTTTTTCCAGATGCTCTACCACGTGCTCATTACCCCATTGCGGCCAGTGGTGGCTACCAAATGAGACCACTGCATCTTTACCCCACAAATCTATGGTTTGATCGAGCGTGCTGGCCCATTTCTGCGCACTGCGTACTTTGGCGCCACGTAACGTCAGGATGTTGTGCAGCGTGTGATTGGCGTCTTCCGCCAGGTCTATGGCCTTGAATTGCGGAAAATAAAACAGCATTTCGGCCGGCGCCTCGGTGCCCGGCGCCATCTGGAATACGACATCCACGCCATCTACGTTAAGCGTCTCACCGGTTTTCTCGATCAGCTTGCTCGGTTCAAACAGCGTGATCGTCCCTGCCGCCGTGGTCAGCCCAAGGCCGCCGCCCACATTGCCTTCCGGATTTTTGGGCAGCAGGTTGCCATACATATACGACGCGCGTCGGCTCATCACGTTGCCGGCAAACACGTTTTCGCTGACCGCTTCTTCCATAAAGCCTTCCGGCGCAATCACCGGCACCTTGCCCGCCTTGACATCTTTTTCATCGACGATGGCGCGGATACCGGCAAAGTGATCGACATGCGAATGCGTAAAGATCACGCCAGACACCGGCAGCTTCTCGACCTTGCTATTCACCAGATCCAGTGCGGCCTTGGCGGTCTCGGTCGAGGTCAACGGATCAACCACCACCCAACCGGTTTTGCCGCGGATAAACGTCATATTGGCCAGGTCAATATTGCGCACCTGGTAAATTCCATCTACCACTTTGAACAGGCCCCGAATGGCGAGCAATTGCGATTGGCGCCATAAGCTGGGATTAACCGATTCGGGGGCAGGGCCCTGCTTTTTAAGAAAGTCATACGCGGAAAGATCAATGACGGTATTGCCACTGGCGCCCTTGATCAGCGGGCTGGGCAAATCAGCGATAAAGCCGTGGCGGGCGTCGTCAAAATCCTGAGTGTTTGAAAAAGGCAAATATTGCGCTACGGCGTCGTTGGCTTTGCGCGTCGCGTCGGTCGGCGGGTTGGGGCCGGCAGCAAATGTCTGGGCCCATAACAGCGCAGATAACACGGCGAGCGAGATTTTTTTAGGTGCGGCGGTCATCACAATTCTCCACATGGTTTTCGGCAATCTCATGACGACGGAACCCCAAAACACGTCAGAAAAAAGACAGCTATAGTGATTTCACCGTCAAGTATCGTAAACCTTAGCCTATAAAATTTGTACGTGCCTGACCTACAAGCCAGCCCATTTGTACACGGCAATCGAGGGGGCAACGCCCACCTACTCAGACGGTTTTGATCACGCCCACGCCGCGCGCGTGGTTTTGCAGGACTGAGCCATGCATGCGCTTCCCAACCTATTGCAGCGTCGGACGCTCGTTATCGAAACCGCCGTTGTTTGCCAGAGCATCGCAGCATGAGGGGACGTTTCAACTTTGGGTCGCGGTGGCTTGCCGCAGCGTGCGTGTATGGCATCGTGGGCCACGTTTACGCTGAACCCGGCAACTTCCGCGTACAAAATCGCGACTTGCAGCGCACCGCCAACGGCGTGGTGGCGCTGATCGGTTACGCCGTCGTGCCCGACGTCACCACGAGTTCGCTCTCGATCAAGGACGGCGCATCCGGCAACCCGGGACTCTGGTCCACGCAACTGGGTGGCGGCGATTCAATCAGCAAATCGTTTCCTCTGTACCTCGAAGGCCTGATCGCTTACACACGCTACGATCCCACCTTTGTGGCCACCGATGGCGTACAGGATCGCAGCTTGCCCCTGCGCTGGAATACCGTGAATGCCAGTGGCGGTATCGGCTGGGATTTTCCGCTGACCGACAAGCTGA
Source organism: Silvimonas sp. JCM 19000 (assembly GCF_054652575.1). Lineage (NCBI taxonomy): Bacteria > Pseudomonadati > Pseudomonadota > Betaproteobacteria > Neisseriales > Chitinibacteraceae > Silvimonas > Silvimonas sp. JCM 19000. The sequence goes on from NZ_BAAIHC010000001.1 coordinate 502,352, forward strand.
AACTGCGACCGATTTTTAATATCGCGCTAGGCAAAGTGGCCAGCGATGTGCGCGCGGCGGGCTGGGTCATCGATCGCAAGACCAACCGGGACCTGGAGTTTGTCGATGGTGGCACGCTGAATGCGTATGGGCTCGGCGGCTCGATCATGCTGGATTACGAGGACTACACCCCCGAGCGAGAAATCGATATGGAACTGCGCTATTCCAATATTGATTTACGCAGTTATGGAGGATCGGATGATGCGGTCACCGGTAGCGCTGATTCGCAAAGTCTGGGCTTGTGGTATCGCTACCGCGCCCCGACGGGGCTGACTGCCCTGGACCGTCCGGTGCGCTATGTGCTTGAGCTGGCGCATACCGAATACATCGGCCAGTTGCGCGGCGCGTTGGGGTTTAACTACCTGACCTCGATCGGCGTCGGCATGGAACTGGATTCAAGCAAATATCACGTGGTAATCACCCGTACCCGGCTGGTGGCGCGTTATCTGTTTGGCAATCACGTGTCGGGGGTTTCATTGGGCCTGGCGGTCAGTTTTTGAAACGCTGCGCTCGCTAACAAGGCAGAAACATCATGACGTTGGCAGCAACGGATGCAGACGGACTGGGCGCTCCTTATCCCGATCTGGCGGATGTCGAATTGTCACTGGTGCGCGATGACGCCGCGTATCGCGTGCAGCGCCAGATCGGCTTGATACCGGCCACCGGCATGGGCGTGCGCCGACGCGCCTTCATCTTTGCCATGGTGGCGTGGTTGCCCTTGATGCTGTGGGCCGCCGCAACGGGCCAGCCGTGGAGTTACACGCATGAGGACGGCGTGTTGGCGCACTTTGGCGTGCACGTGCGCTGCCTGGTGGCGATTCCGCTGTTTGTGGTGGCCGAACATATTGCGCAGAGCCTGATGCCGCCGGTGTTCCGCTATTTCGTCAAATCGGGCCTGGTGCCGTTGCAGGATTTGCCGGCATTCAGCGAAATGCTGGCCGGCGTGGTGCGGCTGCGGGACAACGTACTGCCTTGGGTGTTGATACTGGGGCTGGTATTAGCCACCGCCACGGCGGGTGCCATATTCCATCAATACATCGACATGGGTTGGCCCGGCGCGACCAGCGAAGCAGGGCTGAACTTTGGCGCGTGGTGGCTGGTGCTGGTGGTGCGCCCGCTGTTTACCATGCTGTTGCTGGCCTGGCTGTGGCGCGCGCTGATGGTGTTGCTGCTGTTTGCCAGGCTGGCGCGGTTTCCGCTCAAACTGGTGCCCACCCATCCTGATCATCGCGCCGGGCTGGCGTTTTTGCAGCGACTGGCGCTGATTTTCAGCCCGGTGACGTTTGCCATTTCGGCGGTCATTGCCGCCTCGTTTGCGCACGAAGTGGTCTACCACAACGTGGCGGTCGGCAGCATTAAAGGCGAGATGCTGACGACTGCAATACTGGTGTCGGCGGTGTTCATCATTCCGTTTTTGCCGATGGCCTTGTTGCTGGCCAAATCGCGTCGCCTGGCCATCCGTGAATACGGCATTCTGGTGTCGCGGCACAACCGGCTGGTGCATCGGCGCTGGATTAACGGCGAGGACATCACGGCAGAGATCGGCAGTCCCGACTTGCTGGATGCGCCAGAGCTGGGCCCGGTGGCCGATGTGCAGACGCTGTATGACGCCGTGCGGCAAATGCGCAAATCCGTGCTGGGCAAGCAAGGATTTGCCGCGATCATTTTGCCAACGTGCATTCCGTTGCTGGTGGTGATGTCGCTGCAATTGCCGATCAAGGACGTGCTGGCAAAAGTGTTGAAAGCGTTGGTCTGAACCATGGATGCCGCCGCGCACCGGCAAGCTTCTTTTGCCGGCGCGCAGCGTGGCGTTAGACCGAGAAATCCGCCGCGTAATCGGCGTCGGTGCGGGCTTTTAATTTGCCACTGCGGCAGGCTTGGGCAAACACCTGGTAATCGCGTTCGACCTGGTCGGCGTAGTCGGTCGAATAGCGGGCGAGGGCGGCGGCAAAGCGGTCGCTTTCGCCGATATAGCCGCTAATTTCCGGGGCCAGGCCGCTGGCCCGCGCGTGCGCCCGCGCCAATACCCAGCCGCAAATCCGGCCGTAGCCTTGCAGACGCGTGGCATCCATCAACTCCACCTCGGCCGAGACCTTCATATCGCGCAACTGGCGCACAAAAAAGTGCCGCCCGGATGGCCCGGTCGACCAGCCCAGAAACAGATCGCTGGAAGCCTGCATCAGGCGTTGGCCCTCGACCACGCGCCGACCTTCATGCTGAAAACCACTGCGTTCTTTAACAAACTTTGCCAGTACAGAAGGGCGCGCCTCTTTGATTTGCAAGAATAGCGGCTGATGCTGACTATCCATCATCAAGGCAATCAAGCAACGCGTACCGACACTGCCCACACCCACCACCTTGAAGGCAACGTCTTGCACGGTAAATCGCTCCAGCAATTTGCGATGGCTGCCGGACAAGGTGCCCAGATATTCTTTGCGCAAACGCTCCAGCAAGGCCTCGCCGCTGCCCAGCACCATCCAGTCGTCGTCGGCATCAAACAGCGTGGTATTGCCGTGGATATGAAACACGGCAGGCGGCGTATCGCGGATTTTCCAGGCACCGTCAGCCTGGCCCGCCAGCTTGGGCAGCAACTCGGCCGAAGTGCGCTTGCCTGCTTTTTCGATGCCGCTGCGTACCATTTTTTTGCCGGTGTCCGTGCGCGCACTTTCAACCAGCCGCTCAAACGTAATGCGCTCGTACCAGATATCGAGCACGCCCATTTGCGCATATTTGGCCATGTTTTCTTGATAGCTGACGGCGGCTTCAAACGCGGCTTCTCGCGCATTGCGCTCGCCATGGCCCAAGTGCCGTGCGGCGACGGCAAGACTGGCCGTGAGCCGTTTTAAATCCCATTCCCATGGGCCGGGATGGGTTTCATCAAAGTCATTCAAATCGAAGATCAGATTGCGCTCGGGCGTGGCAAAGCCGCCAAAGTTGGATAGATGCGCATCGCCGCAAATCTGCAAATGCAATTGGCTATCCGGCGTACCCGCCAGATCGTGCGCCTGGATAATGGCGCTGCCGCGATAAAACGTAAACGGTGAAACCAGCATGCGCGCATAACGCAGCGGCACCAGTTTTTCCACTCGACCTTCACTATTGCTTTTAAGCAGTTCAATCACGTCACGCCGCGTGTTGCCGGTATGGGTGTGGCTGGATCGTTTGATGGTTTGCCGAATTGAACGACCGAATTCAAAACGATCAAGTACCGGCGAAGTATCGCTAAGCATGGCGTTTAACCTTTTGATTTTGAAAAGAGGCGTTCTCGGTATAGGCGTAGCCACGCTACTGCGCCAGTAGCAATTGCTTTGGGCGTTAACAGCCTCGCGACGCGAAGAGGGCGCTCGCGCTGGCATCTACCTATCGTCTTGTCTGCGGCATTTTTATGACTAAAGTTAAAGCGCAAACCGCACCCAATCTGACTGGAGCACACCCCATGAAATATCTGATCGCCGCCGCTGTCGCTTTCTGCTTTGCAGGCGTTTCGTTTGCCGATGAAATGCCGGAGAAGGCCACCCCGGACTCCGTTCAAAAAACGCAAAAACAGCGCACCAAACACAAGAAAACCAAAACGCCGGCCGCTTCGGCTGCAGCCAGCAATTAATTGCATCGCCATGCACCGGGTTCTTGACGGGCCTGGTGCCATTACGCCGATTACCTTCCGGAATTTCCAGATCACTCAAGCTGTGAACAGGCCATGACTACGCTCATCGATCATCCGATTGTGTTCTTTGTTGTGGCACTCCTGGCCATGATGCTGACCGCATTTATTGGCGAACGCTTTTCGCGCCGCGCCAGACTGGCGGACGAAGACGCCCGCACTGACTTTGGTACGGTGCAATCCGCGTCATTGACTTTGCTCGCCTTGATTATTGGATTCAGTTTATCGATGGCGGTGGGGCGTTATGACCAGCGCAAGAATTATGAAGAAGAAGAGGCCAATGCCATCGGTACGGAATACATCCGCGCTGATTTATTGTCTGCCCCGCAAGCCGAGCAAATGCGCACTGCGCTAAAGCAATATCTGCAGCAACGCATTCTGTTTTATACCGAGCGCGACGACGCAGCGCTTGCCGGCATCGATCAGCAAACGGCCAGACTGCAAGACGCGATCTGGCAAGCCGCGCGTGAAGGCGTCAAATCCGGTCCCAACCCGGTGTCCGCGCTCGCAGTGGCGGGCGCCAACGACGTCATCAACACCCAAGGCTATACGCAAGCCGCATGGTGGAATCGCATCCCCCGTGCCGCGTGGGCATTGATGATTTTGCTGGGCTTGTTTTGCAGCTTTCTGGTGGGCTACGGCGCACGTGGCAGCAAGGCCAAAGGCTGGCTGCTGGCCGTGATGCCGTTGACGGTGGCGTTGTCATTTATGCTGATCGCCGATATCGATAGTCCTCGCGCGGGGATTATCCGGGTGGTGCCGCAGAATCTGCATAGCCTGGCAGCTTCGCTGCACACCTCGTAACAACTCCCGAGCATCGCCATCCCCAGGCGTCCATGGGGTCTTAGTGAACCCGACGCAGGGCAGGCATCCCGGTAAAGGGCCGACACCAATCCGCAGACCCGGCGGCTTAATCCAAACCGTGCAAAGCCGAGTGCCATTCCGATAGCTGGGCGGATAGCTGCGAACGAAATGTCTATCGGAACATCCTTAACTTTACATAATATACATTATAGGTAGTTATACGCATCTTGATCAGGCCAGTGCATCCCGAGCCTGGCCTCCATGTTGCCAGGCAACTGCCCGCCGCATAAGGCACAACATTCACGCTGCGTTGTGTTCTTCCAGGATTTTCTCAATCCGACGGTCCGGCACCAGCCACCAGGCTGCCGCGCCGACGTAACACAGCACCGATCCCAGCGGCCAGAAAAACGCCAGCACGATGCCGCAAACATAAATCCCTACCGAAACTTTGCCTTTGACGTCACAACGCACTGCGCGGGCCAGGGTGGATTGTTGGCCATGCACGCGGATCAAGACCTGGGTCAGGATGAAATAGGCGATCGCGCACATGGCCAGCACAAAACCATAGCTGGCCAGCGGCCATGCCGCCATTTCGCTTTCATCCACCCAGCGCGTTACTGCGGGCAACAGCGACAGCCAGAATAGCAAATGTAGATTGGCCCACAGCACAGCGCCGGTGACGGTTTTGGCGGTGTGGAACAGATGGTGATGGTTATTCCAGTAAATGCCGACATACATAAAGCTCAGCACATAGGCCAGAAACACCGGAATTAGCGAGCGCAGTGCCGCCAGGTCGAAGCCATGTGGCGAGTGCAGTTCCAGCACCATGATCGTAATGATGATGGCAATTACGCCATCGCTGAATGCTTCCAGTCTGCCTTTACCCATGTATGCGTCAGTCCAATGCGGTTTTATAAGAATGGGAGCCTAGCGCAGGCGCGCCGTGTTCTGCATGGCCCAGGCGGCAGAGAGCAAGGCGCATTCCCGGGCGGCGTGCCCCTTGCCGTAGTGAATTCAGATCAGCGAGCTGCGCCGTTCCAGCAGCACCACATTCAGCCAGCGGCCGTGCAACTGCCCTAGCCTTTCGCGCACGCCAACCACCCTGAAACCCGCATTGGCGTGCAGGCGCAGGCTGGCGGCGTTGGATTCGAATATGCCGGCCTGCAACGTCCACAGGCCCTGGTTTTCCGATTCGGTAACCAGCGCATCCAGCAAGCGCCGGCCCAGCCCCAGCCCACGCGCCGCGGCCGCTATATAGATACTCACAATCGCCACGCCACGATAAACATGCCGCCCGGAATATGGGGACAACGCCGCCCAACCTTGCAGCACACCGTCGTGCTCGATAACCAGGCGACAGCATGGCAAATGCGATTGCTCAAAGGCGTCCCAGCCTGGCGTGGCCGTTTCAAAAGTGGCGCTACCCGCATCGATGCCCTCGCGGTAGATGGCTTCGACGGCGGGCCAGTCCTGCGCGTGCATGGCGCGGATCCGGATCTGGGCGGCAGTGACGGGCTGGCTCATGGGCGGGGTCCTGATGGCGGAAATGGAGCGATTTTGCGATAGCGCGCCGTTATACGGCAATGCGATCAAAAAATGTAGCTCGGCTTACACCTGCTACATGCCATTGGTCTTGAGGCAGATCAACATTAAACATCAATTCGTAAGCTACCTTGCCAGTCAACCCCGCGCTGAATGTCGGACACCGCTGGCGGCGGAAAGAAAATGCCACTATTCAACAGCTTACGCCGCCAATAGTTGGCAGATGCCAACAGCATAAATCTCGATAATTCAAGGCAATCACTTTTCAAGTCTCAGGAGCTCATCATGGCCGTAACAAATGTTCAGGAACTCGACCTACTGGTTGCCCGGGTCAAGAAGGCGCAACAAGTGTTCGCCACCTACACCCAGGAGCAGGTTGACGAGATTTTCCGCTGTGCTGCGCTGGCTGCTGCCGACGCACGCATCCCGCTGGCACGCATGGCCGTTACCGAAACCGGCATGGGCGTGCTTGAAGACAAAGTGATCAAAAACCACTTCGCCTCCGAATATATCTACAACGCCTACAAAGACGAGAAAACCTGCGGTGTGCTCGAAGTCGATGCCGCTTTTGGCACCATGACCATCGCCGAACCGATCGGCATTATCTGCGGCATTGTGCCGACCACCAATCCCACCTCAACCGCCATTTTCAAGGCGTTGATTTCGCTTAAAACCCGTAACGGCATCATTTTCAGCCCACATCCGCGTGCACGTAAATCCACCAACGAAGCCGCCCGTATTGTGCTTGAGGCTGCGGTCGCCGCTGGCGCGCCCAAAGACATCATCGGCTGGATTGATGCGCCGTCGGTTGAGCTGTCCAACGCGCTGATGCATCACAAAGACACCAACCTGATTCTGGCTACCGGTGGCCCCGGCATGGTGAAAGCCGCTTATTCCTCGGGCAAGCCAGCCATTGGCGTTGGTGCGGGCAATACGCCGGTGGTGGTGGATGAAACCGCCGATATCAAGCGTATGGTCGCGTCTATCCTGATGTCCAAAACCTTTGATAACGGCGTGGTTTGTGCGTCCGAACAATCGGTCATCATCGTTGATGAAGTTTACGAGCAAGCCAAAGACCGCTTTGTGCGCAGCGGTGGTTATGTACTGAACAAGAAAGAAACCGAAGCCGTCCGCAAGGTCATTCTTGTTAACGGTGGCCTCAACGCCAATATCGTCGGCCAATCCGCCGCACGCATTGCCGAAATGGCCGGCATCAGCGTGCCGTCGTACACCAAAGTGCTGATTGGTGAAGTCTCCAGCGTGGGCGAAGAAGAAGCGTTTGCGCATGAAAAACTGTCGCCCACGCTGGCCATGTATCGCGCCAAAGATTTTCACGACGCGGTCGATAAAGCGGTGGCCCTGGTCGCCCTTGGCGGCATTGGCCACACCTCGGCGTTGTATACCAATCAGGACATGCAGGACGAACGCATCGCCTACTTTGGCGACAAGATGAAAACCGCGCGGATCCTGATCAATACGCCGTCGTCGCAAGGCGGGATTGGTGACTTGTATAACTTCAAGCTGGCACCGTCGCTGACCTTGGGTTGCGGTTCGTGGGGCGGTAACTCGATTTCGGAAAACGTGGGGCCCAAGCACTTGATCAACAAGAAAACCGTGGCCAAACGCGCCGAAAACATGCTGTGGCACAAACTGCCGAAGAACATTTATTTCCGTCGGGGTTGCCTGCCGTTTGCCTTGCGCGATCTGGAAGGAAAAAAACGCGCGTCCATCGTCACCGGCAGCTATCTGTTCAATAACGGTTATTGCGATGAAACCATCAAGATCCTGAAACAGATGGGCATGGAAGTAGAAGTGTTTTACGAAGTCGAAGCGGATCCGACGCTGGAAGTGGTGCGCAAAGGCGTGCATGCGCTCAACGTGTTCAAGCCCGACGTGATTGTTGCGCTGGGCGGCGGCAGCCCGATGGATGCGGCCAAGATCATGTGGGTGATGTACGAGCACCCCGAAGTCCACTTTGAGGACCTGGCACTGCGCTTTATGGATATCCGTAAACGCATTTACAAGTTCCCCAAGATGGGCATCAAGGCCGAGCTGGTTGCCATCCCGACCACGTCGGGCACGGGTTCAGAAGTGACGCCGTTTGCGGTGGTGACCGATGAAAAAACCGGCACCAAATACCCGATCGCCGATTACGAGCTGACGCCGAACATGGCCATTATCGATGCCGATCTGGTCATGGATATGCCCAAATCGCTGACGGCCTTTGGCGGTATCGATGCCGTAACCCACGCGCTGGAAGCTTATGTTTCGGTCATGGCCAACGAGTACTCCGATCCGCAAGCGTTGCAGGCGTTGACCTTGCTCAAGGCCTATCTGCCCTCTTCCTACGCCAACGGCGCCAACGATCCGCGTGCTCGCGAGCAAGTGCACAATGCCGCCACGATTGCCGGTGTGGCCTTTGCCAATGCCTTCCTTGGGGTTTGCCACTCGATGGCGCACAAGCTGGGTGCCGAGTTCCATCTGGCACACGGCCTGGCCAATGCGCTGTTGATTACCAACGTGATCCGCTACAACGCGGTGGATATTCCGACCAAGCAAACGGCGTTCAGCCAGTATGACCGCCCGCAAGCCAAGTGCCGTTATGCCGATATCGCCGAGCATCTGGGCCTGCCGGGTAAAGATGACGACGAGAAAGTAGAAGCGCTGATCGCCTGGGTGAATGAGTTGAAAAACACGCTCGGCATTCCTGCTTCGATTCAGGCCGCTGGCGTGCCGGAAGCCTTGTTCCTGGCCAAGCTGGATGAAGTCGCCGAAGAAGCTTTCGATGACCAGTGTACTGGCGCCAACCCGCGCTATCCGCTGATCTCTGAGCTGAAGCAGATCCTGCTCGACAGCTACTACGGCCGCACTTACGTAGAAAGCTATGAGCGCGAGCAAGTCGAAGCGGTGGTTGCCAAAGCGCAAGCGGCGGCCAAAGCGGCAGCCAAATAAGTCCTTGCGCTGCCGACTTCAACGCAATACAAAACGCCCCGGATGCTTCGGGGCGTTTTTTTTGGTGGCTCTCGCGGCCGGGATGCCAGTAGCATGCTGCGCTTTAGTCTCCCGCCTGCCCGCCGCATGAAGCCTGTGTCATCTTCAGCCCACGCCGTGCAATCCGGCTTCGCCCCGTTCGCGCCCATGCTGTTTGTGCTGCTCTGGAGTAGCGGGTTTATTGCCGCCAAATTGGGCCTGCGCTATATCGCGCCCTTCCATTTTCTGGCCCTGCGCTTTGCGCTGGTGCTGTTGATTCTGTTGCCGCTGGCACCGTTATTCAAAGTGCGTTGGCCGCGCGGACGCTTGCTGCTCCACGCCGGCATCGCGGGCTTGCTGACGCAAACGCTGTACTTTATCGGCGTCTTTACCGCGCTGGGGGTGGGGATGTCGGCGGGCACGATGGCCTTGATTGCCGGCTTGCAGCCCATCGTGGTGAGCGTATTGGCGGCGCGCTGGCTGCCCGAACAACGCAGTGCGCGGCAATGGGGCAGCTTGTTGCTGGCTTTGCTCGGCGTGATTCTGGTGGTGGGCAACAAGCTGGGCAGCGGGGTCTTGAGCCTGGGCGGCGTGCTGGCCGCAGTGACGGCCTTATGCTCGATCAGCGCGGGCACGGTTTATCAGAAACGCTTTTGCGCCTCGGTCGATTTGCTGGCGGCTTCGGCAATTCAGTGCGCAGTGTCGCTGGCAGTGATTGCACCGCTGGCCTGGGCGACCGAAGCGGCGCATTTTGATCCGCATCCTGCGTTCTGGCTGGCCTTGGCATGGCTGGTGCTGGTGGTGTCGATTGGTGCGATCGGCATTTTGTTATGGCTGCTGCGCCATGGGGAGGCAGGCAAGGTCGCCAGTTTGTTCTTTCTGGTTCCGCCCGCCACCACCCTTATGGCGTGGCTCGTCTTTGCCGAACCGCTTACCGTGCCGATGCTGGGCGGCACCGCGCTGGCCGTTATCGGCGTGTGGCTAGCGGCAAAGACACCGTCCGCCCGCGCCTGAGCGCCCCGCACCTCTCTGACAAGCGCAAGCGCCGATCATTCGGCCTTGCGCTTTTCTTCGTGCGCGTGATGCTCGGCGTGCGGGTGCGCTTCTGCGTTTTGTGGACGCGTTTCCGCTGGCAGTCGTTGTTGCACCGGCTGTGCTTGTGGCCGTTGCGGTTGTTGCTGCGCGGGTGCGGGCGCCGGTCGGGCAGGCTCTGCCGGGCGCTGCATGCGGTTGGATTGCGGCGCCGGTTGCGCGTTGGGCTGCGGTTGCACGTTGGCGGGCGGGCGCGGCGCTTCTGGCGCGTGCGGATGCGGGCCGCCTTGATGCGCGCGAATCGGCGGCTGCACTTCAGATTGCCCATCCAGCGTTTGCGGTTGCCCCTGACGCACCGGTTGGCCCGGTCGGAAAGCCGGATTGCTCTGGCCCGATTGCAGCGGCGGGCGCGGCACGGTGGCGGGCGCAGCCTGCGCAGCGGGTTGCTGCTGGGGTTGTTGTTGCGGTTGTTGTTGCGGTTCTTGCGGCCGTGGCGCGTTAGCACGCGGCTCGGGTTGGGCCCGTTCCGGCGGCCGTGCTTGCAGCCCCCGCTGCGGCGGTTCTGCAATCGCCTGGGGCGCGGTGCCACCACGCGGCGCTTCGACACGCGGCGCTGCGCCGGGTGGCGGGGCTTGTACCGTACGCGGAGCTTGCGGTGCCGGACGCGATACCACCACGGGCGGCGGATTATGGGCCACCCCAGGCATCGGTGCAGGACGGCCGCCGCGCATCGCATCATTCCCCGGTCGAATTTGTGGCGCCGGCCCAAAGCGTGCGCCATTCAGATCCCGTAACGGCACCGCGTGATAGCCTCCTGGCTGCGGCCTTCCTTGGGCAAACGTCGCTGCGGTAGCGCTCGAAATCGCATTCGGGATATTGCTGTTGATATACACCGGCTGATTGATGTTCTGATTCAGCACCGTGTGCTGGTAAACGATGTTGCGGTTGGCATTGGCGATATAACGCGGACTGGCGGCATAGGCCGGGCGCCAGTGTTCGCCCGGTGCCAGCGGGAGCCACGCCACGCCGGGGCCATGTGGATCAGGACGGCCATGCACCGGTGAATGCCCGCTAAACGCCACCAGCGCGGGTGCATAAACCGGGCGCACCACGCGCGGCCCGGGCACCCAGCACCAGCGGCTATGCCAGTAGGCCCAACGGCCGTAATGGAATGGCGCAAAGCCCCACGGCGCATCATCGACCCAGGTCCAGCCCCAAGGGTTGACCCACATCCAACTGCCGTAGCGATACGGTGCCCAGCCGGCAGCCACCGTCGTGGGCACCCACACCGCACCGTAATCAGGGGTGTCTTGCCAGGTGCCGTTGCTGTCCAGCGCCTCATAGCCGGTCAGCTCACGCGAGACATAACGCGCCGAGGTCGACGCCTCTTCGCGTTGGTCGCGTTGCTCGGCCCACTGATCAAACCCGTCGAGCGGCGGACGCGATTCAACCGCCTGTTGCGCCAGATCCTGGCCGATATAGATCACGCGGTCGCCCGCGCGCAGCCGATAGCTATTGCTGGCGGCACCCACCGCCGTGCCGCTGCCCTGCCACACGGTCACGCGCGTAGTTTGATGCGCGGGGTCGACATCGATGCGATAGCTACCCGGCTCTTCAATCACAAAGGCCAGATCGGGCGTGGCGACCTCGACGTGTTGACCTTCGTAGATGGCGCGCACGCGCAATTGCGCGCTGCCCTGGTTAAGCCGCAGTTGTAGCGCCTGGTCGTTCAAAGCAAGAAAGGCGGCACTGGTCTCAGCACCCAGACGAATCGCGGTCGAACCCACATGCAGTTCAGCGCGTGCGTTCTGATCAACCCAAAGCTGGTCACCCGCCGTCATGGGACGATTCAGCGGCGCATAGGCCCAGTCAGCGCTGCCCGAAGGCGCAAACGTGACCGAGCCTTGCACTTCATTCAGCCGCGCCACTTCGGCCGGTGGGTCATCCGCCCTTGCCGTCGGGGCAAGCGCAAACAGCACGCTACTGACCAGCAGCAGGCGACGTAGAAAAGGTCCGGACTTTGTAGATGTAGTTTTTGGCATAAGGCACCTCATGCAGTGGATGCTATGCCTATTAAACGCCCGCTTCTGTCGTGCGGTAGATGACAAAAGCGTAAGCGATGTCACCGCAATGTGACGAAATGTGCGACAACGTATCGCCCTCACGCGTGGGGTGGGTCTGGACCCACCACCCAAAGCCATCGGCCAGGATTGCTGCACTTAGCCCATCGATACGGCTGGGGATTTCAAATCGCTACGCCAAGCCGCGGAGAAATCTGCATTGCGTGCTTCTCCGCGGCTCTGGATGGTGGGTCTAGACCCACCCTATGCGGCGTTAGCCGTTCGCGGCGGTTTGCAGTGCTTCGAGTTCGTCGCTGATTTCCAGCCACGCCAGTTCCAGCTCATCGATCTGTGCCTTCACTTCGGTTTCGCGTTTTAGCGCGTTCTGCAGATCGTTTTTACGTTCCGGCAAATAGATGGTTTCTTCCGCCAGCGTGGCCGCCCATCTGGCGTGCTCGGCCTGCAATGGGGCCATCTGTTTTTCCAGTTTGGCCAGCTTCTGTTCCAGCGGTTTGCGCGCAGTGGCCAGCTTCTGCCGCGCTTCGGCCTGCGCGCGTTTCTGTGCTTTGCGGTCAGCAAAGCCATCTGATTCGCGCAGTGCCGTCGCTTGCTCGCTGCGCTTTTCCTGGCTGTAGCGCGTGTAATCGTCCAGATCGCCATCAAACGGGCGCACGCTGCCGCTTTCGATCAGCCAGAAGTCATCCACGCTGGCGCGCAGCAGATGTCGATCGTGCGACACCAGGATAATGGCGCCTTCAAAGTCTTGCAGCGCCTGGGTCAGCGCCTGGCGCATTTCGATATCCAAGTGGTTGGTCGGCTCATCCAGCAGCAATAGATTGGGCTTTTGCCAGATCAGCAAAGCCAGAGCCAGACGGGCTTTTTCGCCGCCCGAGAACGGGGCCACCGGCGCCGAGGCCATATCACCATGGAAATCAAAGCCGCCGAGGAAGTTGCGGAATTCCTGCTCGCGCGTCATCGGGTCGATCTTTTGCATATGCCACAGCGGCGATTCATCCAGCCGCAGCGCATCCACCTGATGCTGGGCGAAGTAGCCTATCTTCAGCCCCTTGCCTTCCACGCGTTCGCCGGCCAGCGGTGCATTCTCGGCCGCCAGCATTTTGATCAGCGTGGATTTACCCGCACCATTGACCCCGAGCAAACCAATTCGTGCCGATTTTTCCAGGCTCAGATTGAGGCCTTGCAGAATTGGCGATTCAATCGCGTAACCCGCCGCGGCATTTTCAATCCGCAACAAAGGGTTGGGTGTGGAAACCGGCTCGCGAAAGCTGAAGTGGAACGGCGAATCAATATGCGCCGCTGCAATCACTTCCATACGTTCCAGCGTCTTGACCCGGCTCTGTGCCTGGCGTGCTTTGGAGGCTTTTGCCTTGAAGCGATCGACAAACGACTGCAGATGCGCAATTTCGCGCTGCTGTTTTTCAAACGCCTGCTGCTGCTGCGCCAGCTTTTGCGCGCGCTGGTTTTCAAAGTCGGCATAGGTGCCGGTGTAATGCGTGGCCTGCGCGTTTTCCACGTGCAGGATGCCGTTGATGGTGGCATCCAGAAAATCGCGATCATGCGAGATGACCAGCAGCATGCCGGGATAAGTGCGCAGCCAGTCTTCCAGCCAGACCACGGTTTCGAGGTCCAGATGGTTGGTCGGCTCATCCAGCAGCAGCAGGTCAGAGCGGCACATCAGCGCCTGCGCCAGGTTCAATCGCATACGCCAACCACCGGAGAAATCCGAAACCGGCTTCTGCATTTCGGCCTGGGAGAAGCCCAAGCCTGCCAGCAAACGTGAGCCACGCGCCTGGGCGGTGTAACCGTCGATGGCGTCGAGCCTGGCCAGCCATTCGCCGTGCAACATGCCGTCGCCATCGTCCGAACCATGCAGATCCAGTTGCCGCTGGATTTCGCGTAATTCGGTGTCGCCATCGAGCACATATTCCAGTGCACTGATAGGCAGCGAGGGCGTTTCCTGGGCCACGTGGCCGATGCGCAAACGCGGCGGCAATTCCACGTCGCCGGCATCGGGATGCAGTTCACCGCGCAGCAGCGCAAAAAAGCTGGATTTACCAGCGCCATTGGCGCCAACGACGCCAACCTTGCTACCGGGATAAAGCGTCAGATCAACGCGATCGAGCAAAACTTTGGTGCCACGGCGCAGCGTGAGGGATTTAAGTCGAATCATGGCCCGCATGATACAGGAAGGCTGCGCAGGCCTGGCCGCGCAAAGCCGTCGGAATCAAGAAAAACGGCGTCTGGTTACAGACGCCGTTTGATGTCCCGCATGCAGAGCATGCCCGCGCAAGCGCTTATTGCGGCGCGAGTTGTTCTTTTAGCTGATTCAAGGCGCGCTCAGTGGCCGAAATGTCGGTGTTCAGACGTTGCAAGCGGCCATTGGCCAGATACGCTTCGACTTCGGGCCGGGTCAAGGCCAGACCGTTTTCGCCCTGGCGATTGGTAAACAAGTAACGGGTGCCCAGCGGACTGATCCACGACAAGCGCAGACGACGTTCGTGATCATCGTTATCCAGCCAGTTCACCCATTCGCCGCGGGCGGGAATGTGGTCGAGTGCTTCGGGCGCGTCGTAAGACAGCGCGCCATCCACGGCGGCCGGGGCAGATTCGGCCACGTTATTCACCGACGCCGCCACAATCGGCGAGGCCGGCGTGGTGACGGGCGCGCCGGCCGTGGTCTGGCCAGGCACCACCGCGTTCAGCGGCGTAGCCACGGCGGCCGGAACGGCGGCAACCGGTGAAATCTGGGGTGCCAGCGCTGCCGCGGCGATCGAAGCCGGCGCCGGATTAGGCGGAGCCAGTGGGTCCAGCGCCGCCTGGCGCAAGCCATTGCGGATGGCGGCCGCGTGGCAATTCACCAGCTCGGAGAAAAATGCCTTGGAGGCTTCTTGCGGCATACCGGCCGAGGTGGCGCCATGTTCCAGCACTTTCAGCATGCTGGGCAGCAAATTAACCAGTTGCAGACGTTCTTCCGGACCGCGCTTGGGCGCCAGGCTCCAGATCAGATCGTCCATGGCCTTTTGCCGCAACACGAATTCGGCTTCCGCCTCGCCCTGCGGGCCCCAGGCGTTGGCCAGTGCGGCCGACCACCATGAGCCCAGAAAATCCGATACCAGCAAAGGCACTTCGGCTGCCCGTGCCAGGCGCGCCTGCACCAGGCTTTCGGCAGTGGCGGTGGCCAGCTCGGAGACTTCGTGGCGCAGCAAATCTTCGGCGGCGCGGTTGGCGCGCAATTGCGCCAGCTCGTCGGCATCAGCCAGAAAGCGTTTGATATCGGCCAGCGCGGTATCAAACACGCCCACTTCGTCTTCAAAATGGGTGTTGATCCAGCCCACCACATCGTTGAACTTGGCGAAGGTTGGATCGTTATCGTCCGGTTCGCCTTGCCAGTCGCGGAAGGAGTCTTCCAGCAAGTCGATCAGTTGTCGCGCCGGGTGCGATTTGCGCGCAAAAAAACTGCCGTCCAGCAGCGAGACCTTGAGCACCGGAATCTGCAAGCGCGCCAGCAAGCCTTTGATGGCATTGGGCAAACGCTCGTCTTCAAACAGCCGGTCAAACAGCATCGATACCAGATCAAACGTCATGGTGTCGACACGGTTCAGTTCATTCACCCAGCGCGTGCTACGCAGCACCGACAGCAGGTTTTCCGGCAGACCGGTGCCTTGTTGCGCGGCACCGGGCGGATCACGTTGCAGATTGTCGAGAAACGAAAACCACTCCGGCCGCAGCGACGAGCGCGCTTGCGCCTGCATATTGCCCGCTGCCAGTTGCTGCAAATGCGCCGCCAGCTCCGGCGTCATCATATAGCCCTGCTGGCCTGGCTGACTGCTGGCGCCGTATTGGCCCGGATACGCGTTGGGCGCGTAGCCGTTAAAGCCTTCGTTGCCCTGCCCGCCCGCAGCGGCATCGGCGTGTTGCGCGGCCGGATCGTAAGGCGTCTGGCCCGCAGCACGGCCGCGGTTCAGCACCGCACGATGGCTGACCGGCTGCACGTTTTCCTGAATCAGAAACTGGTTGAGGTGTTGATAAACCTGCGTCACCTGGTCCGACAATTCGGTCTCAAAGGCACGCATGGCGGCCAGACGCGCGCCAATGCCGCTTTCGAACATGCGGCAGGCGGCCATCACGGCCTCCGCGATCGCATCCGGGCTCAGCGGGTTGCTGGCGGCGGCGTCGCGGCTGTCCGGCATCAAACGCGCCAGACGTTGTTCGAGTTGGGTCAGCGTATCGCCGCCCTTGTTCTTGAGCGAATCCGCCACATGGCTGGCGGTCAGGCTTTCTTCGTAGTCATCATTCGCCACCAGGCTGAGTTCGCCGATGGACTTGTTGACCGGATAAAACCCCGCCTTGCCATGATTGCCCTGCAGGCGCTGATTGAAGGTTTCCAGAAACTGCTGGCGGAACGCGCCCAGGATGGCGGTCTTTTTGGATTGCGCCTCGGCGCGGGCGGCAAAGTAGGTATCACGCAACTGCATGTCGTGCGTGTCTTCGGCCAGATCAAAAAAGGTGGCTTCAAGTTGCGTAAAGAACCCTTCCAGCGACTGCGTCAGTAGCTGTAGCGCCAGGTCTCGGCACGCGACCAGCGTGTCGCCTGGCGGCGCAGTCGTCTTGTAGTTACGGGCGGGGGTCATGCAACTCTCCGTTTGGACGTTCTATAGGCAGGTTACGCCACATATTAGCGGCTAGTGATATTGGTGCGCCATACCGCCCGGCATCCAGAACCGCAGTTTCATCGGTGTCCGATTGCAGCTTGCCTGGCCACGGCAAAACCGCTGGCCCGGGCGTGGGGGGGCGCTGACCTGTGCACCAGGCCAAATGGCTGTCGTCACGCCCTAGCACGCCCGGCAAAGTACGGCCGTTCAGGATGTTCCCTAATGGGGTTTCCACCTGTTGGCGCGCTTTTGAAGGCGGGTATAGAGTCGGCCTGGCATCACGGCACATTAAAAAAATACCTCGTTACACGACAGCTCTGCTTCGATCAAGGAAGGCTGAAATGACCACGAATACCCCTCTCCCGGCGCAACACATCGCCCTACTGGAGAGCCTTGGCACGCTGGTGCCGAGTGAGCTACATAAACTGCTGTTCGCATATTACGCTGATTTGCCTCCAGAAGATTACTCTTCTCGTCAGCCCGTTGACTGGACGGGGGCGTTTCAAGCCCATATCCGTCTTGGTCATCAGCGTCAGCCCCAGGAAACCCTGTTGCGGGTTTATAACCCGACCCCACCCGATCATGGCTGGCAATCCAGCCACACCGTGGTAGAGCTGATTACGCCCGATATGCCGTTCCTGGTAGACACCGTCGGCATGGCATTAGCCCGGCTGGGTTATACCGTGCATCTGGTGTTGCATCCTGTGTTGCACATAACACGCAACGCACAAGGTGAAGTGGCCGACACCCATGGCGGCCAGCCCGAATCGTGGATGCATTTTGAAATTGATCGCGAAAGTGACGCCACCGCGTTGCATCAAATCGAACAAGAAATCACCCTGGCGCTGGAAGCGCTGACCACCGCAGTCGGCGACTGGCCTGCCATGACGGCACGTATCGCACTGTGTCGCCAGCAACTGCACGCAGCGCCACCGCCCTTGCCCGCCGCCGAAACCGCCGAGACCCTGGCCTTTATCGACTGGCTGCTCGACGACCACTTTGTCATTCTCGGTTGCCGCGATTACCGCTTTACGCCCGACCACCAGACCCTGCAAATCGAACCCGGCTCCGGTCTGGGTCTGCTGCGCGACGAAGGCGTCGGCGGCCCGTCGCGCACCTTTGCAGCGCTGACACCCGAACTGCGCGCACTGGCCTATACCGCGCAGTCGCAACTGATCCTGACCAAGGCCGACACCCGCTCCATCGTGCACCGCCCGGTTTACCTTGATATGGTCTGCATCAAGCAGATCGACGCGTCAGGTGTAGTGGGCGAATTGCGCATCATCGGCCTTTACACCGCCAGCGCTTACACGCAACCGCCGCGTGATGTGCCGGTGCTACGCCGCAAGATAGATGCCGTGCTGCAGGCCAGCGGCGCTGATCTCACCGGCCATCGCGGCAAAGCGCTGCTCAACGTGCTGGATACTTATCCGCGCGACGAATTGATGGAAACCAGCGAAGCCGAATTGCTGCGCATGGCGCTGGCCGTGGTGGCGCTGCATGAACGTGCCCGCGTGCGCTTGTTTTTCCGCGAAGATATTTATCGCCGTTACGTCTCGGCCATGCTGTACGTGCCGCGTGACAACTACACCACCGAAGTGCGCATGCGCGTGCAGCAGTTGCTGCTGGACAAGATCGGCGGTGAAAGCTGCGAATTTAACGTGCTGCTCAATGACAGCCCGTTGGCACGCATACACTTTATTGTGCGACTCGGTCACAAAGGCCCGGCCGCTTACCAGCCCGCCGAGATCGAAGCCGAAGTCGCCATCATCGCCCAACGCTGGCCCGATGAATTGCGGGCGCAATTGCTGCAACACAGTGGCGAAGAGCGCGGCTCGACCTTGTACCAGCGCTATCAACGCGCCTTCCCCGCGGGCTATATGGCGGACTTTGCCGCGCGCGTTGCCGTCTACGACATCGACATGCTGGAGCAGGCAGAACGGCAATCCGCCATGCAAGCCTCGCTGGCACCGGCCAGCAGCACCGACACCCGCATGTGGCGGCTCAAGCTGTTCAATAACAGTGACATCGCAATCTCGGATTACACCCCCTTGCTGGAAAACATGGGCGTGCGCGTGCTGGATGAGCGCCCCTATGTGCTGCGGCTGGAACAAGATCGCAAGGCGTGGATTATCGATATCGGCATCCAGCTGCCCGCCGCTGGCGCGCTGGAAGACGCTGCCGCGCGTGACCGGGTACTGCAAGCGTTCCGTGCCGCCTTTGCCAATGTGTGCGAAAGCGATCCGTTCAACAAACTGGTCTTGCAAGCCGAGCTGAGCTGGCGCGATGTGGTGGTGTTGCGCGCGTATGCGCGTTATCTGAAGCAGATCAACCTGCGTTACGCCATCGAAACGCTGGCCGATTGCTTGTTGCACCACGCCGATATCGCGCGGGATCTGAGCGCCTTGTTCCATGCCCGCCTTAGCCCGGAGCATGCTGACGACGCTGGCGCTGAAGTCATCAAGACGCGCTTGCAGGCCGCCATCAGCGCCCTGCCCAGTGTCGACGAAGAAAAAATCCTGACCGGCTTTGTGGCCGCCATCGACGCCACGCTGCGTACCAACCACTTTCAGCGCGATGCCCACGGCCAGCACAAGCCGTGGCTGTCGTTCAAGCTGGAATCGGCGCGCATCCCCGGCATGCCGCAGCCGGTGCCGCTGTATGAAATCTTTGTCTATGGCACCGAAGTCGAAGGGGTGCATTTGCGCGGCGGCAAAGTGGCGCGCGGCGGTTTGCGCTGGAGTGATCGGCGCGAAGATTTCCGCACCGAAGTGCTCGGTCTGGTCAAGGCGCAGATGGTCAAAAACACCGTGATCGTGCCGGTGGGTTCCAAAGGCGGCTTTGTCGTCAAGAACGCACCAACCGAGCGCGATGCCTTTATGGCCAAAGGCGTGGAGTGCTACCAGACCTTTATCCGCGGCTTGCTTGATCTGACCGACAACCTGGTAGAAGGCAAAGTGGTGCCGCCAGCGGGCGTACGCCGTCGCGACGAGGACGATCCCTATCTGGTGGTCGCGGCCGATAAAGGCACCGCCACTTTCTCCGATATCGCCAACGGCCTGGCCGCCGAATATGGCTTCTGGCTGGACGACGCCTTTGCCAGCGGGGGATCAGTCGGTTACGACCATAAAAAAATGGGCATTACCGCGCGCGGCGCCTGGGTTTCGGTGGAACGCCACTTCCGCGAAATGGGCGTCGATGTGGCACGCGATGCGTTTAGCGTGGCTGGCATCGGTGATATGTCGGGCGATGTGTTCGGCAATGGCTTGCTGCGCAGCACCGCCACCCGTCTGGTGGCGGCGTTTGATCATCGCCACATCTTTATCGACCCGAACCCGGATGCGGCGCTGTCGTTCAAGGAACGCGAACGCATGTTTGCCCTACCGCGCTCGTCCTGGGCTGACTACAACAGCGCGCTGATTTCGGAGGGCGGTGGAGTGTGGCCGCGCACAGCCAAGAGCATCCCGCTGTCGCCGCAAATGCAGGCGCTGTTGCAGGTTGAGGACAGCGCGCTGGAACCGAACCTGCTGATCCAGGCCATCCTCAAAGCGCCGGTCGATCTGCTGTACAACGGCGGCATCGGTACCTATATCAAGGCCAGCAGCCAGAGCCACAGTGACGCCAGCGATCGTGCCAATGATCCCGTGCGCATCGATGGCCGCGAATTACGCTGCAAGGTGTTTGCCGAAGGCGGCAACCTGGGCATGACGCAATCCGGCCGTATCGAATATGCACTGCATGGTGGCCGTATCCATACCGATGCAATTGATAACTCGGCGGGCGTGGATTGTTCGGACCATGAGGTCAATATCAAGATTCTGCTGAACCGCATCGTGGCCGGCGGCGATCTGACGCAAAAGCAGCGCAATAGCGTGCTGGCGGATATGACCGAAGACGTGGGCCGGCTGGTGCTGCGCGATAACGAATTGCAAACGCTGGCCTTGTCACTGGAACATGCCGAAGCGCGCTCTTTGTTGCCGGTGCATCAACGCTTTATGCAGCGCATGGAAGCCGCGGGCAAATTGTCGCGGCGGCTGGAATATCTGCCCACCGACAGTCAGTGCCTGGAACGGCAGCAAACGCAGCAAGGGCTGACGCGCCCTGAACTGGCCGTGCTGCTGGCGTATGCCAAGATCGTGCTCAATAACGATCTGCTGGCCAGCGATCTGCCTGACCACGCGCATTGGGACGCGCAACTGGCCGATTACTTTCCGGCTTTGCTGCGCGAGCGCTTTAGCGGCCGTCTGCGCGAGCACCCGCTGCGCCGCGAAATCATCGCCACCGTACTGACCAATCACGTGGTCAATCGCCAGGGCATCAGTTTTGTGTTCCGCCTGAGCGAAGAAACCGAACGCCATCCGGCCGCCGTGATCGACGCATTCAGCCAGGCCCAGGCCTTGCTGGATAGCGAACGGCTGGCGCGCGCAGCGGAGCAATTACCACCCGCCGTACCCACCAAAGTGCAATACGCCATGCTGCAATTGCTGCGGCGGCAAACCGAACGCGCCACGCGTTGGGTATTGCAGGCGGGCGAACAGGACGCAGCCTTTGTAGAAGCGGTGACGCATGCCTTGCAAGGGCTGGCCGACTGGTTGCGCCATCCCGAGCATAACCATGAGTTGCGCGATGCATGGCTGAGCGCGGGCGTGCCGATTGGTCTCGCGGCGCAGGTGTTGGCGCTGGCCTATGCCGGGCCGGTGCTGGAACTGGCGCGCGATGTCAGCTTGCGCACCGCCTTGAGCGAGCGCCTGCAGCTGTTCTTACAATCGGGCGAGGCGCTTGGCTTTGACTGGATGGCCGGCGCCATTGAGCAACTGCCCCGCGACAACCGCTGGCAGGCGCTGGCCCGCCTGGCCGCGCGCGACGATCTGCAGCGCTTGCATGCGCGACTGGTCGACGCCGTCTGGTCCGCCGGCAGCGGCGACACCGAGGCGCGCTTGCAGGGCTGGATTGCGCAACAAGGGACGTCGCTGGCGGCATGGCAGAAGATGCTGCAGGAACTGCGCGATAGCGCACCCGATCTGGCGATGATCTCCGCGGCGCTGCGCGAGGCGAGAACGCGGTTCGCGGTGTAATCGCGGTACGCCGCTAACCATGCCCGGGCTCACCCCCGGGCATTTTTTTGCGGGCCGAAACGTGATTGATGCGCCACGATAAAAAACTTTGGTGCGGCGCGTTAGCCGTCGCTCCAGTCCGCGAATGCGGGGACAACATACCGCTTGGGGCGGCCGGCCCCGGCCCATTCGGGCGTCCAGTGGCCAGGGCATAACCGGAATGTGCGTCGCCCCCTACGGCGCTCTGCTATGCCGCCAGCCTAGCCGTGCCCGTAGCCCCACCGCCCGGCCTGCCCCAACGCTGCGTTGAACGCTGCCTTGCCATCCCCCGCCAGCCACGTCGCAAACGACTGTTGCTGCGGGTTCAACGCCCGCAACGCCGCCAGATCAGCGCGCCCCACCAGGCGCCCGTTATCCACCAGCGCCGTCAATTTCGCCAGAAACGCATTGCCCGCCAACACCTCCTCGCTAAAGCGCGCATAGCGGATCGGATGGCCGGCCGCGGCAGTGAACGCGGCTTCCAGATCGCGGCCGGTTAACATGTCGCTGGCGATCTCCAGCGTCTGGCCTGCCCAGCGGCCGCGATCAGCAAAGATCGTCGCCACGTATTTGCCGATATCGGCCACCGCCAGCAATTGCATCGCTTGGTCCGGCTGCACAAAGAAGTTGAACTGCCCCTGGTCCAGCCCAAAACCCGGCATCACCAGCATTTCCATAAATGCAGCCGGCCGCACGATGGTGGCGGTGATCGGCAACGTGCGGATATGCGCCTCGATGCGCGCCTTGCTGTCGAAATGGCCCATGCCGGTGGGCGTATCGCCGACTGCGTCAGTCGAGCTATACACCAGATGCTGCACGCCCGCTTCCAGCGCCAGATCGGCGATGGCGCAGCCGTAGCGTTCTTCCTCTTCGTCGCTGATGCCCAGCAACGGCCCCATGCCCGAACTCGGCTGCACGCTGAACACGCCATACGCGCCCGTCATTGCCGCGCGCAGCGAGGCCGTATCGGCAAAGTCACCTTGCACGATTTCCGCACCGGCGGCGCGCAAGGCGCTGGCCTTGTCCGCCGCCGGATCGCGCACCAGCGCGCGCACCGGCCAACCGGCCTGCAACAACGCCGCCGCCACCGAACCACCCTGTTGCCCCGTTGCCCCGAAAACCAGAATCGGCTGCTTGTTTTCCGTCATGTCACACCCCTGCGCTGATTAAGGGTTACGAATATATACTCACGAAAAACCGGCCGGAAGACGGCACATTTCTTAGCCTCAGGCACAAGGATGATACGTATGCAGAAGATGATTAACGGGCGGCCGTACACCGAAACCGAGGACGGCCCGCGCTTTAAACCGTGCGCGCCCAACGGCGTGCTGGCGCGGCTGGGCGATAAGTGGACCATCCTGGTGTTGTCGCATCTGGCCATTGCGCCCGGTTACCGGCTGCGCTTTTCCGAGCTCAAACATGGCATCGAGGGCATTACCCAACGCATGCTGACGCTGACGGTGCGCAATCTGGAACGCGATGGCTTGTTGCTGCGCCACTACTACCCGGAAGTACCGCCGCGTGTGGAGTACGAGCTGACCGAGATGGGCGCGAGCATGCTGCCGGCGCTGGAAGGGTTTACTTCATGGATCCGCGATAACTGGCCGCGCATAGAACAATGCCGTCGTAACTACGATGCCGAACAGTGATCGCATAGGGTGGGTCAAGACCCACCATTCAAAGCCGCCGAGAAGTATGCGATGGCAAATCTCTCAGCGGCTTTGGATGGTGGGTCTTGACCCACCCTATGGGTTCAGCGCTGGTAAATACGTTGCGGTTGTGGGCGAGTGCCGCAAGCGTTTGCGGGCGGCGTGGGTGGCTTGGCGCAGGGCGGCGATGTCGGCGTTGCCGCCGTTGGCGCCGTACCATGCGGCGAAGGCCGGGTCGAGGTTGATGCCCGCTTGCGCTGCGGTTTGCCCCGGCGCGGCCAGCGCCAGCCATGCGTAAAGCGCCGTCACCATCGCGCCGCGATCGCGTCCATGGAGCGCCCGTTGCAGACGTCGCCAAGCGGCGGCTTCGGATCGGGTGTGGCGCTGACGCTGGCTGTGCCCGGCGCGCCATAGCCTGCGCAGAAGTCGCCACAATCGCGGCAGTAACCACGCTGCAATCAACACGCCGATCAGCGCATAAGCCGCCTGACGCGCCAGCGTCCACACATCAATGTGCTTGATGCGATCGGGTTTAGGCGCCGAGGCCTCTTGCGGCAGCGCCAGCAGCGGCTTGTACGCCGCCACTGCCGCCACACTGAAATGCAGGGCCGGCAGCGTGGCTTTACGCAGCTGGTTGCCGCGCGTATCCCACCACGCAATCTCGACCCCCGGCAGCGTGTAATCGCCGGCCTGTTGCAGCACATAGGTTGCGGCATCGGTGCGTTGGCTACCCAGAAAACCCACGCGTTCTTTGGTGATGTCTTGCAGCTTGGGAGGCTTGGGATAAACCGACAGCCCGTTGACGGCGCCAAACACAGTCGGCGGCAGCAGCATGGCCTGCACGCCAGCGGCGCTGACGGTGACCGTGCGGGTAAACGCGTCGCCTTGCTTCAGCCCCACCAGTTGCCGGTCCAACGTCTGTTTGATATCCAGCCGCGAGGTGCCCAGCGCGTTCTCCGCGCCGGGTGGCCGCGCTACCACCTTGACGGTCAGATGCAGGGTGGGCGTCTGCGCCTTGACCGCGCCCACCTGGCCCACCTGCAGTTGCAGCACCACCGGCGGAATCGTAATCGTGCCGCCACTTTGCGGTGTCAGCTGATAAGTACGTGAAATGCCAAACCATTTCACCCCGCCAATCTCGACATTGAAATTGGTGGCGTCGTCGCCGGGCGGGCTGGCAATCACGCCCGGAATATCCAGCGGTGGATATACCGGCGCGGCGGTAAACCAGTTGCTGGTCATGGCGTCGACCACCAGTTTGACCGGTTGCCCCGGCATCACCGGGCCCGCCGGTTCCAGATGCGCCCGTACCATCGCATGCCCGGCCGCGCCCGCGCTAGCCGCAAGTCCGAGCCACACCAGCACCGCCCATAGCAGCCGCATCATGGTTTGCCTCCCGCGGCCGGTTGCTGCGCTTCAATCAAAAACTTCTGCCGCAAAAAGTCCGCAGGCGTGGTTTGCAGATTGCGCATCCACAGTTCGGCGTTCAGCGCTTTCATCTGGCGCGCATTCAGCTTCACCACCTTGCCCTTGTCGCCTTTGTTATCAAATTTGACATCGTCGGGCGGCAGATTGGGCTGGTCGGTTTGCGGTTCGTCTTTGTTTTTTTTCGGCTTCGGGATCAGCGTTTGCACCAGCGCGCGATTGGCCTTGGCTGCGGCAAAATCCGGTTGCAGTTTCAGCGCGTTGTCGTACGCGCCGATGGCATGCGGATAGTCACGCAAGCGCGCATAGCAATTGCCCATCATCAGGTAGGCCTCGGGCGTTTGCAGATGTGCAAACGCGGTCAGCGCCGCTGCGTTATCGCCGGCCTGATACCAGGCCCAGCCTTGCCATGTGGGATCGCTAAAATGTGCGGCCGCCAGCGCGTATTCGCCGTGTTCGTAATGCCAGCGACCCTGCTGGTCCGGCGTTAAAAAGGCATCGGCCAGCCAGGTTTTCAGGCGATGTCCATCCAGCAGCGGCAACTCCAGCGCATAGGCGCGCGGTGGCGTGGCCATACCCAATACCACCGCCAGCAATACCGGCAGCCAGCGCACCACCCAACCCCGGCGAAACCACCACAAGGCCAGCGCCAGCAAGGGATAAATCAGGTAATAACCGGCCTCTTTCCAACGCACTTGCGCCTTGCGTTCTTCGGCCGCCTGCATATGGCTTAAAGCGCGGCGCTGTACCCATTTGATGTCGGCATCGTCCAGCGTCAGGCTGGCCAGCGGAATATCGGCTTTGCTGCTCAATTGCTGCAAAGCGGCCAGATCAAAGCGCCCCTGAATGGGCCGACCGCCGCTATCCAGCGCCACACGGCCGCCCGCGCTGCGCAATGGCCCGCCTTGCTCGGTGCCGACCGCCAGCACCAGCAACTGGGTACGCGTGTCACGTTTGGCAAAATCCTCGATCTGTTTGGTCTCAAAGCCATCGCTCAGGATCAGCACCGTGCCCGCGGCGCTTTCTTTGGCCAGCAAGCGCCCGGCAATTTGCCACGCACTCCACGCCGCTTTGCCTTGTCTGGGCATCAGACTGGTGTCCAGCGCGTCCAGATAGGTATTCATGAATTCGGGATCATCCGTCGGCGGCACCACCAGATGCGCACTGCCCGCATACACCACCAGCCCGGTGCGCGAACCGGCACGCGCCCGCATCAGCTCGCGGATTTTTTGTTTGGCGCGCTCCAGCCGCGTCGGCGGAATATCCACCGCATCCATGCTGCGCGACAGATCCAGCAACACCACCAGCGGCGCGGTGTCTTGCGAAAACGGCGGCGGTTCTTGTTCCCATGTCGGCCCGGCCGTGGCGAGCGCCAGCACGCTCAGCGCCAGCGCTGTCACATGCATCGGGCGCAAGCGCCACGGATGATGCCGATCCACCAGCAAGTTGTTCAGCAAGGCCGGCGCAATCACGCCACGCCAACGCCGACGCGGGTCGGACAGCAAATGCCACAAGATCACCAGCAACCAGGCTGCCGGAATCAGATACAGGCAATATGGCCGCAAAAAATGGAAGGCGTCGAGATTGATATCCATCAGCGCGCCGCCTTTGCCGCCAGCGTGGCTTTGTCGGCCAGCACCAGCGGCTTGCGCCATGGGCGCCGCGCCAGCGTGATCAGCAACATCAAGACGTGATAGCCCAGCACCAGCGCGCCACACGCCAGCAAAGGCAGCCAGAACAAATCACGCCGTGGCCGATGCGACTGGCGCTTTACCTTGTCCGGCGTGATGTGGTCGAGCGTGGCATAGATGTTTTCCAGCCCGGCCAGGTTCTCCGCTCTAAAACTATGGCCGCCGGTGGCTGCGGAAATTTTCTGCAGCGCGCCCAGATCGACTTTGTCTTCGCCACTGGCGCGGATATCCCCAATGCCGATGGTATGGATGATCAGCCCGTTGTCTTTGGCGATATCGGCCGCGCGCTCGGGCGGCAATTTGCTGGCGGTGTCGTTGCCATCAGTCAGCAAGATCAACACTTTTTCTTTGGCTTTTGATTTCTCGGTCATGCGGATGCCCACGCCTATCGCATCGCCAATCGAGGTCTGCGGCCCGGCCATGCCAATCTGCAGCTCATCCAGCAGGGCCTTCACGCTGTCATGGTCCAGCGTCAGCGGCGCTTGCGGAAACGCGGTAGCGCCAAACACGATCAGGCCCAGGCGGTCATCCTTGCGCCGATCGATAAAGCCGCGCACTACTTGTTTAACCGCCTGCAAGCGGTTGAGCCGCCGTCCCTGGGCATCGACAAAGTCTTTGGCTTCCATCGATTGCGACAAATCAATCGCCAGCAATAAATCACGCGCGGCTTCGATGCGTTCGATGGGCGGATCCACCCACACCGGCTTGGCCAGCGCCGTGACCAGCAAGGCCCAGCAGATGGGCGCCAGCACAAACTGCAACCAGTTGGCACGCATGATGACCGCCCCCGCCGTGGGTGTCTGGCCCGACAGCCGCACCAGTTGCGCAAAAAACGGCATGCGTACGGCAGGCATGGTTTCGCGCCAGGCGGGCAGCAGCCACATCAAAACCGGCAGCGGCAGCAGCGCAAATAACCAGATGTGATCAAACACCAGCATGTTGCCGTCCTATCCAGTGGCGCAACTGGCGTAACAAGGCCTGCACGTCGGCGGCGGGCGGCGTATCGGGCGCATAGGTCAGGGACAGCAATAACTGGCCCGGCCCGCTGGAAAAGCGTTGATGCCGGTCGCGTCCGTCCAGCCACGCCAGCCAGGCGGCGCCGCTGAGACTGGCGACCTCGGCCCGGGGCGCGGTCATCAGAGCGACACGTTTGACCAGCGCGGGCAAAGCCCGCAGCGTGTCCGGCTGCCGCTGCCATTGCGCTTCGATCTGCTGCAGTTCCGCCAGCGCCGCACGCCGCCACGCCAGCGCGCGATAACGGCGGATGCCGCGCCAGACCAGCCACAGCAGCAGCAATAACAACAAGGCGGCCAGCACCGCCCAGCCCCAGGTTTGCGGCGTATACGGCACCGGCGCGGGCATGGCCGCATTCTGCAACTGCGCCAGCACCGCCGAGGCATTCAGCGGCGCAGGCGTGGGGTCGGCGGCAACGCTGTGGACCAGGGCACTCATAACGGCACACTCCGCGCGGGCGCGGCGTTGCGGGCGATAAAGCCGCGCAGTTGTTCCAGTACATCGACATGCGTCGTCAAGGGCAGCAAAGGCACGCCGCTACGCTGCAACAAGGTGGCGACGTCGGCCTGGCGCTGCGCAAAGTATTGCTCCACCGGTTGGCGCCAGCGACGCATATCCAGTTCGATCTGCAACTCGCCCTCGGTCAGCACCATTTGCCCGGCGCGTTCAGGCAGGGTTTGCAATAGCGGATCGGACACCAGCACCGCCACCACATCGTTATGTTCGGCCAGCGCGCGCAATAGCTGGCGCGTGCGGCCGCTGGCATCGGCAAAATCGCTGATTACGCACACCAGATGATCGTGATGCGCCACGCGCAAGGCTGCCTCCAATGCTTTATCCAGCTGGCCGTCTTGCGGGCGCGCGCTGCTGGCGGCATTCAGCGCCTGGTTGCTGCGCACGATTTGCGCCAGCAAGGCCTGCACGCGCTGGCGACTGCGCAAGGGCGCGATGGTATGGATGGCCACATCTTCAAACACGATGCCACCGACGCGATCATCGGACTGCAGCGACAACCACGCGGCCAGCGCCGCCAGTTCGGCCGCCGCCACCGACTTCAGCGCGCGTTGCGAGCCAAAAAACATATTGATGCGTTGGTCCAGCACGATCAGCGCGGGGCGGTCACGTTCTTCGGTATAGGTGCGCACCAGCGGCTTGCCGCTACGCTGCGTGGCTTTCCAGTCGATATGGCGCACGTCGTCGCCCGGCAGATAGCCGCGTAATTCTTCAAAGTTGAGCCCGCGTCCGCGCACGCGCGAAGCCTGGCGCCCGGCCAGGATGGACGAGCGCGGTCGGTAGGCGTGCAAGGCCAGGCCAGCCGCGCGTTGCTCCTGACGCAACAGCCATGGCAAATCCACCCAGCTGCTGCCGATATCGGCGGCTTGCAAGGTGGCGGCGGAGGTAGAGGCGTGACGCATGGCCGCCTCAGGCCGGAATCGCTACAACCTGCACCAGCTTGTCGAGCACCGCGTCGGCGCTGACGCCATCGGCATGCGCGTCGTACGACAAGATCAGCCGGTGCCGCAAAGCGGGCGCCACGATGGCGCGTACATCATCGGGCGTGACATGATCGCGCCCTTCCAGCCAGGCATGCGCCCGCGCGGCACGGTCCAGCGCGATGCCACCGCGCGGACTGGCGCCCACGGCCAGCCAGCGGCCCAGATCGGCATCCAGTTGCGCTGGGGCGCGGCTCACTTTCAGCAAATCAAGGATGTATTGTTCGATGGCCGGGGCCACATGGATGGCGTGCACTTCGCTGCGCGCGGTAAAGATCGCCGCTTGCGGCAAGGCTTCGATGGCGGGCGCACCGGCGACCGCAACGCCGGCTTCTTCGGCGCGCACCAGCCGCAGCACCTCCAGCTCGGCCGCCGCATCGGGATAGGTAACCAGTATCTTGAACAGAAAGCGGTCCATCTGCGCTTCGGGCAATGGATAGGTGCCTTCCTGTTCAATCGGGTTTTGCGTGGCCAGCACCATAAACAATTCCGGCATGGCGTGGGTATTGCCGCCCACCGATACCTGGCGTTCTTCCATTGCCTCCAGCAAGGCCGATTGCACTTTGGCCGGCGCGCGATTGATTTCATCGGCGAGGATCAAATTGCCAAAGATCGGCCCGGCCTGAAAGCGGAAGCTGTTCTGGCCATTTTCCTGGTACAGCATGTCGGAGCCGGTGATATCGGCAGGCAATAAATCGGGGGTGAACTGGATGCGGCTCATGCTGGCATCCAGGCTGGCGGCCAGCGTTTTAACGGTACGGGTTTTGGCCAGACCGGGCAGGCTTTCCAGCAGCACATGCCCATTGGCGAGCAAGGCAATCAGGATCTGGCGGATTAACAAGGGCTGGCCTTTGATCGACTGCGCCATCTGCGTTTGCAACTGCAACACCACATCACGTGCACTCATCATGTCTCCGGCGCTCGCGGCGCTCTGCCAGAAAAAACGGTGCGTCACCCGCTCAGGCAACGCACCGCGTTTACCGCACTACAGCCTAGTCTTTACCGCCCAACGCTTTGGCGCGATTACGGTTGCGTTCGATTTCGGCGTCCACCCCGGCGCGGATCTGATCCACGCTAAAGCTGGCCGGTTTCTGGCTGGGTGGATACGCCACAAAGGTCTGCAAGAAATTGGCGGTCCTGACGATCGCGACATTGTTCATGTACACGTTCTTGGTCATCCAGTCGTAGTACTGATCGGAGACCACATCGGCGCGTTCGTACGGGTCCATGCGCAGGTTGAACATTTTGGGCAAGCGCAAGCAAACAAACGGATTGGCCCAGACTTGCATGCCGCCCGGTTCGCGCTGTTCGCAGAACACAAACTTCCAGTCCTGATAGCGCATGGCCACCAGCACGCCGTCGTCGTCAAAATAAAAGAACTCGTCGCGCGCGCCTTTGGGCTGTTTGCCTTCCAGGTAGGGCAGCTGGTTGTAGCCATCCAGGTGATTCTTGAAGGTCGGCCCACCGGATTTGGGCGCCCAGCCCTTCAACAGACGGTCTTTAACGCCGGTGTCACCCGCAGCTGCCAACAAGGTGGGAAACCAGTCAAGGCCGGAGAACATTTCGCTGGAGACTTGTCCCGGCTGGATATGCCCCGGCCAGCGCACAAATGCCGGCACGCGGAAAGCGCCCTCCCAGTTGGTGTCTTTCTCGCTGCGGAACGGCGTGGTGGCGGCATCAGGCCAGCTAAACTGGTTGGGGCCGTTGTCCGTCGTGTACACCACGATGGTGTTGTTGGCGATACCCAGATCGTCCACCGCTTTCAGCAACTTGCCGACATCCTGATCGTGTTCCCACATGCCATCGGCGTATTCATTGCCCGGCATGCCGCTCTTGCCCTGAAACTCCGGGCGTACATGGGTAAACAAGTGCATGCGCGTGGTGTTCATCCACACAAAGAACGGCGTGTTGGCTTTGACTTGTTTGTCCATGAAGGCGATGGCGGCGGCGGTGGTTTCGTCGTCGATGGTCTGCATGCGTTTGGAAGTCAGCGGCCCGGTATCTTCGATTTTGCCGTCGGCATACGAATGGATGACACCGCGCGGGGAAAACTGCTTGTTAAAGGCGGGGTCTTTGGGCCAGTACGGGCGCTCCGGTTCTTCTTCGGCGTTCAGGTGATACAGGTTGCCGAAAAACTCATCAAAGCCGTGCGCCGTGGGCAAGAACTCGTCTTTGTCGCCAAGGTGGTTCTTGCCGAACTGCCCCGTGGCATAGCCCAACGGCTTAAGCGCCTGGGCGATGGTGATGTCGGTTTTCTGCAAACCGACATTGACGCCGGGCACGCCCACTTTGGACATGCCGGTACGCAAGGTGGCCTGACCGGTGATAAACGTCGAACGCCCGGCCGTGCAGCTGTTCTCGGCGTAATAGTCGGTGAACATCATGCCTTCTTTGGCCATGCGATCGATATTGGGCGTTTTGTAGCCAACCACGCCGTGCGAATAGGCGCTGATATTGGTCTGCCCGATGTCGTCACCAAAGATCACCAGAATATTGGGCTTGGCAGTTTGTGCCGCTTGCGCAGCAGGAGATGCGGCTAACAAGCCCGCCGTCGCCATGGCCAGAACGGCCAGTCCTTGCTTGAACCACGCAGTGCTATGCATCAGGTTCTCCCGAGTGTGGATTAACAGCATTCACCGCCCAGCAGGCGGGTGTTCGGCTAAATGCGCCGGGCGGTTGTCGTCGCCGGTTGCTGTCAGCGGCCTCGGAAAACGGGCGTGGTTTTTATTCTGACAAAAACTGACTGTCAGATGTCTATAGCACAGGGAAATCTAATTGCCGCCTTCAAATTGTACAAAATATCGATTGTCAGGGTCGGCCGCCAAGGCTTGCTGCAAGGCGCTGGACCAGGTATCGCGGTCACCGGCATAGGCGGCCAGACCGGCAGCGTAGAAATCCATCAAGGCCAGCCGCCGTCGCTCGATCTCATCACGCAAGCCCGGGCTGGCATCGGGCAAAGGCACTTCCACATGTAATGCCAGCAATTGCGGCAACACACGGCTGATTTCACGCTGCCGTACCCAGGTGGCGTATTCGATCAACGGTCGGTCATCGGTCACCGCAGGGGCGTTGTCGACGTAGCGGCGTAATCCATCTGCATCGGTCACCCAAGTGGATAACAAAGCGGCGGGCGTGGCCACGCCCACTTCGCTCAGCGCCTGGCGCACGCTGGCCTGGTTGAAGCGCGCGCTGATCTGCGTGGCATTCAGCGTCAGTGGCTCGGCCGAGCCCACCAGCAGCATTTCGTGCAGTTCGGTGGTCCAGAGCGAGGCATTGGGGAACACATCGATAAAACTGCGCACCAGCGAGCGCGTGTCCTCATCGTTTTGCGTGGCAATCGGCAGCCATTGCGCAAACACGCCGTACGGATTCATGCGGCTGCGTGCCAACTGATAAAAATCGCGCGA
The DNA here is from genome assembly GCF_054652575.1 of Silvimonas sp. JCM 19000. NCBI lineage: Bacteria > Pseudomonadati > Pseudomonadota > Betaproteobacteria > Neisseriales > Chitinibacteraceae > Silvimonas > Silvimonas sp. JCM 19000. The sequence continues at coordinate 534,905 of NZ_BAAIHC010000001.1, forward strand.
ATACAGATTGACCACCCCGGCAGCCGAGGGCGGCGGGGGTTCCAGTGTGATCACGTCATAGCGTTGCGGATTGCGTAAGAGCTCGTGGCGACCATCGTGGATGCGGATCTCGGCGCCAGGCGCATGCGTAACGTCGTAATTGCCGCGGAACAAGGGCACGGCCCGCACTACCTCGGGCAACAGTTCGGCCGTGACGCGATGTTGCAGGCCGGGATATTGCGTCATGGCACCCGCGGTAATACCGGTGCCCAGTGCAATCACCAAGGTGGATTGGGGCTCGCCGTTGTGCACCAGCAAGGGCAGCAAGGCTTGCAGACGCATATAGCGCCGCGACGCCATCACGTCGCCGGAATTGGAAACGCCCGCGATATACAGACGACGAAAACCGTGCTGCTCCAGCACCGCAACCGTCCCGCTGGGGCTTTCTTCAAAGGACACCAGCGTGCCGCCGCGCGCCGCCGTTAACAGCCGCGCCAGGCTATCGGCCGGAGTCAGGACGCCAAGCCCAAGGACCACCAACGCCACAGCGGCCATGGCAAAGCGCGGGCCGCGGGCGGGCTGCTGCCACGCCGCCACCAGCGCGACGCCGACTGCGAGCACGGCCAGCACCGCCAGCGTGTGCACCAGGCCCAACCACGGCACCAGCACAAAGCCGGTGACGAAGGTGCCCACAATGCCGCCAGCGGTATTGACCGCCAGTACCCGGCCGACATCGCGCCCTGCTTGCCCAGCCTGCACACAAAGCCGCAAAGCCGCCGGAAACGCCGCCCCCAGCAACAGGGTGGGCAGCAGCACCACGCACAGCGCGGCCAGAACAAAGCGCGCGCACATCGCTTGCAGATCGCTGCCGCCTTGCGCGCGCACCCACGCCGCCAGATGCGACTGCGCCGCCAGCAGCCAGCTACCCAGCCCGGCCACTTGCAACATGGCCAGCAAACCGGCGGCGGCAATCAGCGCGCCAAACCAGAGCCACGGTTGGCGCACCCGGTCAGCATGGCGTGCATACAAGGCGCTGCCCAACATCAGACCACTGAGGTAAGTGGCCAATACGATGCTGAAGGCAAAGCTGCGCGTGCTCATGAATTGCACGATGGTCTGCGACCAGACAATCTCGTAACCGAGCGCCACACCGCCCGCGATGGCGTACAGGCCGATGGCAAGCTTCTGCTGCGGGCTGTGCGCGGTGAGTGCGCTTGCCGTGGCGACTGGCCGCTGGGGGCGTGACGGCAAGCGCAGGGACAAGGCATAGGCGGCAAAGGCCAGCAGCACATTCAGCGTCGCCGCGGCCAACGCCGTGCCTTGCACGCCCAGCGTCGGAATCAGCACAAAGGTGCAGGCCAGCGCGCCGACCACCGCCCCGAGGGTATTGGCGGCGTACAAACGCCCGCCCGCATGCGCCAGTCGCGCCGCCAGTGGCGCAGCGGCGCTGATCAAGGCGGGCAGCGTGCCGCCCATCAACAGCGCGGGCAGCCCGATCAAGGCAAACGGCAAGGCCCACGCCAACAGGCCGACATGGCTTTGCAGGGCAACAAACCATGGCGCCGCCAGACTGAACAACCACGTCGCCAGCATGCCGCTGATGCCGACGGCCAGTTCCAGCGCGGCATACAGCCACAAGGGGCGCGCGCTGCCATCGGCCCGTTTGCCCCATAAGGCCCCACCCGCAGCCAGCCCGAGGAAGAATGCGCTAACGCCGGTGGTAACGGCATACACATCCACCCCCACCACCAAGGCCAGCTGCTTGATCCACACCACCTGGTACACCAACGCGCTGAGGCCGGACAGCAATAACAGCGCGGCGAACAGCCATTCCAGCATGGCCGCGTGGTCACGCGCACGCGGCTTGACGGCGGCGGTTGTGCGCGCGATCTCCGGGCGGAGCTGGGGCGGCAAAGTGCGGGCAGAACGACGGGCCATCGGGTTTCCGGTATGGGTGGCTTATTGCTCGAACGGGTAAATGCGCGACCAGTCGTTCTTCATATCGACCACGATCCAGCCGCTGGGCTGGGCCAGATCGAGCGCTTTATCCAGCTTGCCACTGATGGATTTGCGGTCATAGGCAAACTCGCGCGTGGCATCGGTGTGATGAATGAGCACGCCCAGGCGTTTTTTGCTGCTGCTCTGTGTGGTGTATTGCAGCATCTGCAAATCGCCGTCGGAATTACCAAACGCGATGATGGGTGCACGGCCGATATAACGGGCAATACCCACTGGCTTGCCGGGGCCGTCGTCGATGGTATCGATGTCCGGATCGCGCACAATCACCGCTTTGCCATCGCGCAATTCAAAGTGGGTCTTGATGGTGCTGCCTATCACCTGCTCCGGGGGCACGCCATAGGTTTGCTCAGCAAACACGCGCATGAACTCGGCGCCACCGCCAGACACGATAAAGGTCTTGTAGCCGTTGGCACGCAAATAGCCGAGCATTTCCAGCATGGGCTGATACACCAGCTCGTTATACGGCCGCTTGAAGCGTGGATGCCTGGCGGTGCGCAGCCAGTCGGCCACGATGGCGTTGAACTGGTCCGCAGTCATGCCCGCATGCGTGGTCAGGATGATCTGACCGAGGGCTTTTTCGCCGCCTGCCAGTGCGGTTTTGTAATCGCCCTTGAGCAGCGAGGCGAACGGCTCTTTGGTAGCCCATTCCGGATGATCCGGTGCCATCGCCTTGATGCGATCAAAGGCAAAGGCGCCCTGGAAATACAGCGGCTGCTCAGTCCACAAAGTGCCGTCGTTATCGAACACGGCAATGCGCTCAGCGGGCGCAACAAAGTCGGGCGAGCCTTGCGTGGTGGTGGCCTGCACAAACGCGATGATGGCGCTGCGTGCAGCACTGTCTTTCCATGACGGCAGTACGCTATCGGCCCATGCCGATGCGCACAGACACAGACCCAACATAAGGGGCAGAAGCCGCTGTGCAATTCGTTGTGCCAGCTGTTGCATGTTGCGTTTCCTTGATGAAAGCGTGTGCCTTATCCTGGCTGATCACACCACGAAATCAATGTTTTTCAGCCGCCCTGCCCAGTGCCGCCCGCCTTGCCTGTGCGGGCCAGCGAGGGCTCGCCGGGGTTGATTTCAAGCCAGCGTTGCGCAATCGCCTGGGCTCCCGCGCTGTCGTTGGCTTCGATGCGATAACGCACGGCGGTCATGGCGCTGTCGCGATGTTCGGGATGTTTTTGCATCACGGCATCGAGTTGGCGAATCGCGCCCTTGATGTCGCCGGTATCGTGCAAGGCGATGGCATAGACAAAGCCATACAGGGCGTCGTCGGGCGACTTCTGCCATGCGGTTTGCAGCGAAGCCAGCGCCCCCACCCGATCGCCGGCACGGATTTGTGCCAGACCCAGTGCGTGGTACAGCAAGCCGGAGTCGGGATGTTTGACCAGCGCGCTTTGCAGCAAGGCCACGCTTTGCTGATCCTGCCCGGCGGCCGACAAATAATCGGCTTGCAGCGTAAGCGCCGGCAAAAAGTCCGGATTGAGCTTGAGCGCCTGCGCCAGCGCCTGTTGCGCGGCATCGTGCTGGCCCAGATCGCGATCGAGGCTGGCGAGATTGGTTTGCGCTTCGGCGCGCTCGGCCAGACTGGTCTGCACGGCCCGATATTCAGCGATGGCCTTGTCCCAGCGCGGACGATCCGCACCCAACTGATCGCGCACATCCACCAGCTGTCGTGCCGCACTGATGCGCACCTGCCGCACTGGATCAGTCAGCAAAGGCAGCAGCAAAGGCTGGCGTGCCTGCGGCGGCCACATGCCGCTGGCATCGACGGCAGCGGCGCGCACCAGTGGGTCGGCATCCTTCAGCGCCAAAGTCACCACGCGCGTGGTGGCATTGCCAGGATAGCGCGGGGCTTCTTCCAGCGCGGTGGCACGCCGGATGGGTGGAATGGTCGGATCGAGCACCAGCGTGCTCAGCAGATCGGCCGCGCCGATCTTGCCGTGGCGCAGGCTGGCCATCATTTCGCCAAAGCCGGGCGGATGGGTTTGCTTGCCAAACCAGCTTTCGATCTGTTTGGCCGCCCATTCTGGCGTCTTGTCTTTGTGGCATTCGTTGCAGGCATTCGGCGTGCCGAGTTCGCGGCTCAGGTCCGGCCGCGGAATGGTCAGCGCATGGTCATGGCGGAAATCAATTTCCATATAAAACTTGCCCGGCATATGGCAGGCCACGCAAGTCGCACCGGGGCTGCCTTTGGGATGGTGCGTGTGCTCGGGCGTGTCGTAATCCTTGGGCTGCAAAGTGGCGGTATCCAGACCGGGCCGCTGGATCGGGCCGCTGGAGTTATGACACTGCAAACACACCGCATTGCCCTGGGCGCGTAATTCGCCGGTATGCGGATTGTGGCAATCGACGCAGGTCACGCCTTTCATAAACATCTTGCTTTGCGCAAACGAGCCGGACTCAAAATCCTCGGCTTTGAAATGGCCGTCGACCTCATACAACTGCGACGTCAGCAAGCTCATCGAATAATCGTCGCCCAAGCGGTCTTGATGCTTGAACCCGTCATCGAGCGGCGCGCGGCGGGCATGGCAACGCGCGCAGGTTTCCAGCACCGTGGTCTGCGGCGCGTTCTTGAGCGGCACCTCAAACCCGGCGCCCTTGATGGCCTGATGTGGCGTTTTGGCGGCCCATTCCAGATGGTTGGAGGCCGGGCCATGACACGCCTGGCAACCCACACCGAGCGAATGCCAGGTGGATTTGAAACTGTCGTCCACAGCGCTGTAATTGCGCTTCATATTGGTGACGTGACATTCGACGCACATAAAGTTGGCGTTCTGCGCCGGACGGGTCCAGTGCAGCTCATCCGTGGCGGTGAGCTTGTCGTGCGGATACAGATGGAACCATTGTTTTTTATCGACATTCCACGCAATGCCCAAGGCCTGCATGCGCCCGCCCGGCATCTCGATCAGATATTGCTGCAACGGTGCCAGGCCAAAGGTATGGATGACCTTGAAATCGCCCGGCTTGCCATCGGGGCCATCGGTCTGCACGCGGAATTCTTCGCCTTTTTTGTAAAAGCGCGTGGTGACGCCGTTGTAATCGAAGGTCGCATTATTGAAATTGCCGAGCACGGTTTGCGCGCTCGCCACCTTCATCGCCTGGGCGTGATGCGAATCCTTCCACTGCCCGAATTGCGCGCTATGACAGGCCACGCACTTTTGCTCGTCGACAAACTGCGCATGCAGGGCGGACGTGGGGGCAGGCGCAGCGGGGCCGCTATCCTGACTGCGGAACTGATGCACCCAGAAACCGGCCAGCGCTGCAAGCACCAACGCCGCCAATAACCATAACCACCAATGCGCCTTAGCCGCCGCAACAGGTGGCGCGGGTGCGGCGGACGTGCCGGTTGACTCCAGCGGTGCGTTCGCAACGGGGGTGTCTGCCCGTTGCGCCTTGCGACGCGTAGATTTGCCCATGTAAGCAGATTCTGTTTGTAGTTATAGCGAGTGAAATCCAGCGTAATGCAAAACCAGCATCGCGTCAGCAAGTGTGCGCAAATACAAATGTACAACTGACCATCCGGACGTCTTCAGCCTGTCATCTGCCCAGGGCGTAATAGCGCCGCTCGCAACGGGCGCCCAACTCAACAACAACACGGTGGAGATGACCTGCATGATCAAAATCAAAACATTGAGCGCGCTGCTGGCGCTGACCCTGGCCGCTGCCAGCCACGCCGCCACCACGCGCGACACATGGGTGGTGAATGACGTTTATAACTACAACCACATTTACGCGACGACCGACAGTGCCGACCTGGTCACCAAAATGTCGACCATGAACAGCAGCGCGTATTCCTTCTATCGCGGCAGCGCCGACATCTTTTATCACGACATGAACACCCTGCCCGCCTCGGCCTACACCACCAATGCCACGGCGCATACCTGGATTGGCGGCGATACCCACATCGGCAACTTTGGCGCATGGCAAGACAGCGCGGGCAACACGGTATTCGGCGTTAACGACTTTGACACCGGCTACCTCGGCCAATATGTGTGGGACTTGCGCCGCGCCGCCACCAGCGTGGTGCTGGCCGGCCGCGAAAACGGCATCAAAGACGCCGACATCACCACCGCCATCAATACGCTGGTGGCGGCTTATCTGACGCAACTGGCCGCGTTCAATGGCACCAGCACTGAGAAATCGTTCCAACTGACCAGCAGCAACACCAGCAGCGTGGTCAAAGACGTGATCAGCGCGGCGGCAGACGACAAACGCAGTGATCTGCTCTCCAAATACAGTTCGGTCAGCAGCAGCAAACGCACGTTGCTGACCTCGTCCACCCTGGTCAAACCGGCCACCGCCACCTACAACGCCGTGGTTGCCGCCGTCGCCAGTTATGTCTCGACGATTTCGAGCGGCAAGCAATATGCCGCCAGCTTTTACACGGTGAAGGATGTGCGGCAAAAGCTGGGTTCGGGCACCGGCAGCCTGGGTCGCCTGCGCTACTACGCCTTGCTGGAAGGCCCGTCGACTTCGACCTCGGACGACGTGATTATCGAATTGAAACAGGAAGCCACCAGCGACGTTGCCATCGCCAACCCGGCCGCCCTGAACACCGGCGATTACGCCAACAACGAAGGCGACCGCGTGGCCCGCAGCGCCAAAGCGCAAGTGCTGAACGCCGACGTATTGATTGGCTACACCAGCATCAACGGCGTGCCCTATTACGTGCATGAAAAATCGCCGTTTGCTGAAGACTTCGACTACACCGACCTGTCTAGCGCCAGCAAACTGAATACCGCCATGACCTATATCGGCCAGGCCCTGGCCAGCGCGCATGCCCTGGCCGACCAGGATTACGACAGCAGCGTGGTGCCGTACGCCATCGAAACCGAGATTCTGAATGCGGTGACCAGCCAGTCCGGGCTGAAGACGGAGATTGTGAACTTTGCGTTTGGGTATGCGGACCAGGTGAACCTGGATTGGGCTTCGTTCAAGAAGGCGTACGCGGCGGGCACGCCGTTGTACTGATCGGGCCGGCGGGGAAGTCGCTGATATTGATCGGCTAGCGCGCCGTTGTATTGATTGGTCGGTGAGTTGGCATCGTATTGATTGGCTTGGCTTGGCTTGGCTTGGCTTGGCTTGGCTTGGCTTGGCTTGGCAAAATGCTGCCGGATTGATCGCCGGCACCGATAGAACACGGCCCAATGCCGACGTTGCCAAAAGATGCCCTGTTGCGATAGCCGCAAGCAAAACGCCACGCTAGCCGCGTGGCGTTTTTTACTATCGCGCATGTTATGTTGCCGACACATCCCTCAGCGCCCACGCCCGCCATGCCGACCATCATCACACACGCCGCCGTCCCGCTCGCCACCGGCATCGCCCTCGGCCGCCGCATCATCTCGCGCCGCTTGCTCATCGCCGGCGTGATCGCCTCGATGCTGCCCGACGCCGACACCGCCGGACTGCTGTTCGGCATCCCCTTCGGCACGCCCTACAGCCACCGCGGCTTTACCCATTCGATCTGCTTCGCCCTGGTCATCGCACTGCTGGCACTCTGGGCCGCGCGCAAACTGCACACTACCCGCCTGCGCGCCGGCTTGTTTGTGTTTGTGGCGACGGTGTCGCACCCCTTGCTGGATATGTGCACCGACGGCGGCAGCGGCGTGGCGCTGTTCTGGCCGCTGTCAAATGAGCGAGTGTTTTTTCCGTGGCAGGTGATT